>JAFEAF010000010.1 GCA_018266555.1 Bacteroidota bacterium
CCATCTATGACGGACGGGTTTTCGTGGCAAGCCATCGGAGAGCCTTGCGAAGCAAAACGACCGCGCTGGCTGCCATTTCTGTCCATCACTCAAATTTATGATATAAGAAGCTATACCCAAAGAAAGCCCCCCATTGATAATCACGGTTTTGGTGTTATACATTTTGTATTATAATTACATCAATACAACTTATCAAAATCCATGTACAATCGTTTAAAAACATTTGCACACAGATCACAGCACCACCTTTTCCATTTTTCTCAGCCAGCTCTCATCAATCGTTGCGCCTATACCATTTGCTTTCGGCATTTTTATCACCCCGTTTTTTTCATAAATAATACCACCGCTTACCGGGTCGTCCCTAAACATGAGAGCTGTATCAAAATCAAAATGACGGATCAATGGACTACTTAAGGCAAAATGAGCAAAGGCAGTCATCCCTAATCTTGATTCCAGCATAGCGCCTACCTGCATTTCTATATCAGCAGCTTCGGCAAGCCTTGCTATCTTTAATGCATTATAAATACCTCCTGATTTTCCCAGCTTGATATTAAAAAGATCACAGGCTTTTAACTCAATCAATCGTTCTGCATCATGATGATCGCCGCAGCTTTCATCCGACATGATCGGAATCGGGCTGTTCTTTTTTACTTTCGGCAGTTTCATGAATTTCCATCTTGCAATCGGCTCTTCACAATATTGGATATCAAACGCTGCAAGGGCATTTAATGTCTCAATAGCTTCTTTCACTTTCCAACCCTGGTTGGCATCAATACGAAGAGGAATTTCATTACCCACTGCTTCACGAATCGCTTTTATTCTTTGTACATCCGTTTTTCCATCTCTTCCCAATTTTATTTTGATAGCCGGGTATCCTTCATGTTTTATTTTCACAGCATCAGCAGCCATTTTTTCCGGATCGCCAATACTTACTGTGTAATCCGTAATAATGGTTTTATTATTTTCTCCGCCAATAAATTTATACAATGGCATGCCGGCATGTTGCGCAGCTATATCATATAGCGCTATATCGAAAGCGCTTTTGATACTGGTATTGCCGTAAATGATTTTATCCATATCGGCAATACGGTTTTTAATGTCTAATGCATTTTTGTTTTTGAAAACTTTCGCAAAATATTGTCCTACTATAAAACAGGTATCAATACTTTCCCCGTTGATGGGAAGATAAGGGCTGCACTCTCCAAAACCTGTTATGCCCTGATCGGTTCTGATAACAACAACAATGTTTGCAGCGAAATCTTCACGACCCAATGAAGTAATAAAAGGTTCTTTCAGCGGGATGAGTAATTTGTATATCTCTATTTGTTGTATAATGATTTTTTCTTCAGGCATATAAAATTTTTGAAGCTGTTAATAAAAAAATATTCTTATTCCGGCATTTACGGATGCCATAAGAGGCGCATTATTATTAATAAATAAATAGGGGCTTGGATAATCAGTTGTGGGAATTTCTACTCTTACATCATTATAGAAATATATTTCTGACCCTAAATTTATTTCCCATCCCAGGCTCAGGTCGAAAGTCAACCGCTTGAAGTTTGCTTTCCCTTTATTTACCGGGATTGAATAATTAGCCGTATCAATAGTTGTAGAGAAAGAATTTTCTATTCGGCCGAGCAGCAAACCAAAACCTGCGTATCCATACAGGTTCCATCCGTCTTCATTGTCAAAAGCACCTTTAATATAATGTTTCCACCCGGTGGATATTTGTTTGTAATTCATAGATGCATTATTGACAAAAGGAATTTGCTGCGGCGAAGTAGTTGACGTTTTAGCCACAGCGCTGAGGTTGTTATGAAATTTCCCTTTGGTATAATAGGAGAACCAGGCATATACGCCATCTTTTTTCGAAAAATTGAATTGCGCCTGCATCGTATTCCCTACTGCCGAGTATCGCTGCCCTTTTTTGAAACTGTGCTGGAGATCAAAATCTGTGGCTATACTGAAACGAGCCTGCTGTGCAAGACAGTTGGATATGATAGCTGTCATCATTGCCAGCGATATGAAAATATTTTTTTTCAAAGCGATAAATCCTATGCAATGATAAGCAAATAATTTTTCTGTAAACAAAAAGCCATCCGCAGAATGCAGATGGCTTAGCTATTCAACGGGTCAGTGTTTATTTTGCGAGCTTTAATTCTTTAATGATATTGGTAGCACCACCTAATTTATCAATACACCAAAGCACATAGCGGATGTCAACGCATATAGTCCGGTTCAAATCTTTATCAAATGCAATCTTGTGGCTCAGTGCTTCATAATTGCCGTCAAATGCCAAACCGATCAGTTCCCCATTTCCATTGATCACAGGAGAACCTGAATTACCGCCGGTAATATCATTGGTGGTGATGAAATCAATGACAAGGTCGTTCCGCTGTTTATCAATGTACGGGCCAAAATCTCTTTTTTTGAAAAGCTCAATTTGTTTTTCAGGAAGATCAAATTCATAATCTCCCGGTATATATTTTTCCAAAACACCCCTGGATGTGGTGACATAGTCATAATGCACTGCATCCCTCGGATTATAACTTTTTACATTGCCGTAGGAAACTCTCATTGTAAACGTGGCATCCGGATACATTTTTTTAGCCTTGGCCGGATCCATTTCCATGATTCCTTTCAAATACAACCTTCCTAACTCTGCATTACCCGCATTGAATTGGCGAAAGTAGGGTGCATATTTGTCTAAATAATTAGTGTAAAAAGTATTTGCAAATTTGTATGCAGGATCATCCTGCAATTTATTGGCATCCGGGTTGGCTGCAAATGCTTTCCAGCGGGCATCATCCAGGATCATGGTTTTACTGAATACATCAGCAGCAAATTTTTTATACGTGGATTCATCATCTAAGGCACCATACTGATTTTTTAAAGTAGAATAAAATCCTATCGGTTGCTGGTCTTTAGGAATATCATTATAGTACATCATCGTAACCGTGCCGAGAATATTCTGATCGGAGGGTTTGTTTTCTTCTTTCAGAAATTCATCCCGCATTTCGCTGGCTGATTCAACTGCTTTTTTTACATCTCCGGCATTGGACCTGGTGCTTACTAACGCAATTTCCAGTTGTCTCAGTGAAGCAGCAAATGCAATCAATGGAGAACCCAGGATACCTTCATTCATATACATTCTATGCATGGAATAAGGCCTCCATGCCGCATAGATCTTTTCCCAATCAGGAAAAATATTTTCATATTCAGGTTTTCCTTTTGCCCAGGCTATAAATTTCTCTTCAAAATATTTCTTTTGATCATAAACATCATATTTGATAAGTTGTTTCGACTCGCCATCAAAAAATTTCCAGTAGTTGGCAATGCTAGAATAAGAGGGAGACAATTGCAGTTTTACAGCAGGGTCTTTTTTCATTTCAGCAAACATGTATTTCAACCGCATATCACGCAGCTTCACCAATGTGGGGTTATCAATATCAATTTTTTGTTTGATGCCAAAAGATGTTTCATACCTGTTTGTTCCGCCGGGATAGCCATAGATCATGGCATAATCTCCATCTTTTAATGATTTCATGGAAACCGGTAAAAACCATTTGGGTTTCAAAGGAATATTTTTATCAGAATAACGGGCGGGTTTTCCATCGGGACTCATGTACACCCGGAAAATAGAATAATCGCCGGTATGTCGTGGCCATTCCCAGTTATCAGTATCACCGCCGAACTTGCCTACGCTTTCCGGCGGAGCGCCAACCAACCTCACATCATTATAGCGTTGATATACAAATGCCAAAAACTGGTTGCCTTTAAATAATGCGCTGACTCTTGTTTCAATAAATTGCCCAGGATCACTCATTCGTTTATTAATAACTGCCAGCACTTCATTTTGCCGCTGCACTCTTTCTGTTCCTGAAAGCCCTTTCAAAGAATCCATCACTTCATTGGTTACATCTTGTATGCGCAGCAGGAACTGTACGGATAAATTTCCACCGGGAATTTCTTCTCCTTTATTGCTTGCGTAAAATCCATCCTTGAGGTAATTATGTTCTAAGGTACTTGCCGAAGCAATCACATCGTATCCGCAATGGTGGTTGGTAAAGATTAAACCTTCCGAACTTACAATGGATCCGGTGCACCCACCACCGAAAATAATAATGGCATCTTTGATGGAAGCTTTATTGATACTATAGAGTTGTTCTTTGGTAAGTTTCAATCCTCTTTTTACCATTTGATCATACACCTGCTGGCCAAGAAGAAGCGGGAGCCACATTCCTTCGTCGGCAATGGATTTAAACACCATCAGGAAAACAAGGGCAATCGTCAGGAATAATTTGCGCATACGAAATATTTTTTAGTGCTGACAAACCTACTACAAAATGTGAGGGCTGCCAAAATCAAAAGGGATCAGCGGCAGATAGCTGTTCAATAAATGAAAACGTCTTTTTGGGTTGGTAAATGTATCAGGAACAGGGTAAATTATTGGGAAGGCTCATTCAAAGCCTTCCATAAAAGATCTTTTAATTCATTCAGCCCTTTATGTGCTGCAGAAGAAATAAAAATATGAGGGATATTTTTAGGTAAATCCTTTTCTATTGCTTTCATCAGTTCTTCATCCAGCATATCGCTTTTGCTGATAGCAATCACAAATTGTTTATGCAACAGTTCGGGATTATATTTCTCCAGCTCATGTACCAGGATTTCAAATTCTTTTTTATGATCAGCGCTGTCGGCAGGAATCATAAAAAGTAAAACAGGGTTACGCTCAATATGACGGAGAAAGCGATGCCCCAAACCTTTTCCTTCTGCCGCACCTTCGATGATTCCCGGAAGATCGGCAATACAAAAACTTTTTCCATCCCGGTATTCCACGATGCCAAGGTTAGGTGTAAGAGTTGTAAATGCATAATCGGCGATTTTTGGTTTAGCAGCAGTGATTACAGAGAGTAGAGTTGATTTCCCGGCATTAGGAAAACCAACCAATCCAACATCAGCCAGCACTTTTAGTTCTAAAATTTTCCATCCTTCTTCTCCCGGTTCGCCGGGTTGAGCATATTCCGGAGCCTGGTTGGTGGCGGATTTAAAATGAGAGTTTCCTAAACCTCCCCGCCCGCCGGGTATCCAAACAATTTCTTCACCGTCTTTTAAAATTTCTGCTTCTTTCTTCCCGCAATCTTCATCTCTTGCGATGGTACCCAGGGGCACTTCAATGATTACATCTTTTCCAAATCTTCCTGTTTTGTTATTGCTGCTGCCGCCTTCACCATTTTCTGCCAACACATTTTTGAAATAACGTAAATGAAGCAGTGTCCACAGATTGCTGTTGCCTTTTAAAATAATATGACCCCCTCTGCCGCCATCACCACCATCTGGGCCGGCAAAGGCATTGAACTTGGTTCGCATAAAATGCCTGCTGCCGGGACCACCATGCCCGCTTCTGCAAAAAATCCGGATTTGATCTACAAAATTGCTTTTTTCCACCAATTAAAATTGCCCGGCAAAAGTAAGTGATTCAAAGCAAGCAATAGGATTGATGAACGATCGGAGGTTTAAGCGGAAATCTCACTGATTACAGAGAAAAGATTTTCTCGGTAATTATCGCTTACCGGAATGATTTTATTTCCAATGGTAACGGATTTTCGGGATACAGAATTGAGCATTCTTACGGGAATAATAAACGAACGATGTACCCGGACGAAATCCTTTTCATCAAAGATTGTTTCAAAATGTTTGAGATTATATAATACCAACATGGGAGTATTGTTATTTTTCAAATGGATTTTAGTATAATCTTTGTAGCCTTCAAGGTATAAGATATCCGAGTAGAAAATTTTAAAAAGTTTATGAGATGCATTTATGAAAAAATAATCTTTTGCCGCCATAGGTTTATTTTTTTTTCTTTCAATGAATTCATTTGCCCTGTTGCAGGCCTGCAAAAATTTTTCAAACGAAATCGGTTTCAATAAATAACTCAATGCATTTAATTCAAATCCCTTCAGCGCATATTCACTATAAGCTGTGGTATAAATCACTTCAGGTTTCCTTTTAAGTGATCTGTAAAAATCAATACCGGAAATATCAGGCATAAGGATATCTAAAAAAAGGAGATCGACCGAACCGGATTCAATAACGGGCAGGGCTTTCAATGGTTCTTCATACCTGGCGATGAGATTCATAAACGGGATCTTTTCCAGAAAATCTTCGAGAAGTTTCAGCGCTAATGGTTCATCATCAATCAGCAGGCAATTAATCATTAAGTTCAAGTTTTAAATTAACAAGGTACTGGTTTCCGTTTTTTTCTGTTTGTAATAAATACTTTCCAGGATACAACAACTCTAATCTTCTTTCCGTATTTTTTATTCCCAATCCTTTGTTGGTAAAATTATCGGTTTCAGAAAACGGGTTTTCTACACGCAGCGTTAATGTTTTTTCAACAATTCTTATTTGAATGTTAATCTTGCCCGGTCTGGCGTAGCTGACCCCATGCTTAAATGCGTTTTCGATAAAAGTGATCAGCAGGAATGGAGCAATATGCAGGCCTTGTGGGTTCCCGTTTACCTCATATTGTATTTTAATTTTATCCGAAAGACGCATTCGTTGCAGTTCAATATAGTTGCTGATATAGGTAACCTCCTTTGCCAGATCCGCTTTTTCTTCAGGAGATTCATAAAGCATGTATCGCAGCATTTCAGAAAGTTTTAGAATGGCCACTTCTGTTTTTGGAGATTTTTCATGTGCTAAGGAATATATACCATTCAACGTATTGAAAAGAAAATGCGGATTCATCTGGGATTTCAAAAGATTGATCTCTGCATTAAGGTTGGCGTTTTCCAAGGCTTTTATTTCCTGTTGATTTTTGATATTATTTGCACCTAAACGGATTAATGATCCTGAAAGTAAAAGAATGAATGCGAAGCTGAGAACTCTGTTTACAATCGGAATGAATTGATGCTGGGGTATCCCCCAAATGGTATTACTGGAAAGAGGAAAAGGCATAAGCCTGAAAGGCTGGTTAACAGGGCTTATGCCTAATGAATCAACTGTAAACATTTCAGAGTGAAATCTTGTTGAATTAAATGGATTTGATAAATCAGGAAAAGAATGATATAAAATAATATCCCAGGCAAGTATCAGAAGGATGATCAACACACCCTGCAGGAAGAACAAAAAATATTTCTTTTTTTCAAAATAACGGGGTAGCAGATGATAGTAATTAATGTAAAATAAACTGACAAGAGCGGTTTTGCTTAGTATTTCACGGAAGAAGAAAATACGGCTTTCCATTTTAAATGGATAAAACAATAACGGAAGCAAAAAAATAAAACACCAGGCCATGAAATGTATCAACACCAGAAGTGCCAGGTTAAATTTTCCTTTGGATTTTTCAAACCCAAATAGAAAGTAAAATAAATTATCGGCCCGGGGGTTGCTCATATACAAGCGAATCTAACAAACCAATTTGCCGGATATCAATAGCAGTTAGAGTAGGCAATAGATTAAGATTTAATTTTTGTATAATCATAGATGCTGCTTTTTCAGCATATTCTTTTTTGCGGAACCCTTTTTCCGCAGCAATAACAGGAATAAAATCCTGGTGAATGAAAATTTTTTCATCTACCAGGATGTCATAGCCCCAACCGCTTTGTTGATCAAACGTTTTGTAAGAAAAGTGATGGGTTACGTTTGTTTTATTTTTGGTTTTTCTCAAAACAAATATTAAGGCTGATATAACTACAGCCACTGCAAGGATAAACCCATTGCTTTTAATTATCGTTCGCATTTACCGGATCATTAGGGTGCCATTCATAGCAATTATCGAATGAAAGAGAACCACTGCGGCCCGTCATTACAAAACCCCTGTTGTTCAATGTAAAAGCTACGGCGCCTGTTCTTGCGGATCCTTCAAAGCCTGTTTTTTGTGTCCATAAATCTGTAACAGGGTTGTACTCCCAGGTTGTGCTGGTCAGGGAAGGATTCTCACCGGTAGTAATATAAGCAAGATTATTCATGACCAAAGCCACACCGTTATAACGGATTATCGAAGTATAAGTATCATCATAGCTGTCCGTGCTTACATTAGTAAGTTGTCTTTTTTCTGTCCAGGTATCTGCTACGGGGTCATACATCCACAAATCATTTAATGCGGTTCCATTATTGTTACCTGAACATACATAGGCATTACCATTTATTACGAATGACATAGCTGCGGATCGTTTCGTACCACCGATACTTGCTTTTTGCACCCATTGCGAACCTGAAGGAGCTGTGGGATCAAATTGCCAAAGGTCTTTCAAATAATTACCATCAAAGCCACAGGAAACATATCCATTATTATTTAATGAAAAGGCTACAGCATCATAACGGGCTGTTCCTTTAAAGTTATCTTTTTGAGTCCATGTATTAGAGGCTTGGTCATATTCCCAAAAATCATTCAAATTATTAGTACCGTCAAAGCCTGTACCAACATATCCTTTTGTTCCGATTGAAAAAGCTACAGCAGAAGTTCTGGCCACTCCCGGTAAATCTGCTTTTTGTGACCAATATTGTTTGACGATGCTATATTCCCAAAGGTCCTGAAACCGGGTCAGGTCTGTAGTGCCCGTAGAGATATAAGCATAATCACCAATGGTGAAACATACGGCTTCACTTCTGGCATTTCCATCAAAATCAGAAGCCCGGGACCAATTACCAATCAAGTCTGAAGTTGAACTTGTGCTTTTGGTACATGACTGTGAAAGGAAAACCGATGTTACGATTAAACTAAAACCCAACGCATACACGAATACTTTTCTCATAAATGATTTTTTATAAAAGTATTGTTGCACTGTGAAAAAGACTTCATAAAATAGATAGAGTGAAAGTTAGTATAGATGAACCGGCCTTTTAAATCTATGACGCCAATTATTGCAGTCCGATTTTCAAAAATGAATAGAGTGAACCGGCTCATCGGTACAAATAAAGGACTTGCAGATATTTTGAAGTCGTTTATCTACTATAACAGTTTTAGAAGGCTGCTTAAAAATATATTGCAACGATTTTTTGTATTCTGCTAAAACAATCGAATGCTATTTTCAAGAAAAAAAATTGTCTTTTCTTTTCTGCTCTTGCTGATGATTACCGGTGTTTCCTGCTATCGGAATGATATAGAATTTGGCACCACTCCCGCCAATACTTATACGAAGGTGGTGTATATTGACACAGTAGAGCCTAGGTTATCCACTGTATTGTTGGATTCATTTATTACGAACTCACCTATTTCTTTTTTGGTTGGTAAAATCAAAGATCCTTACCTGGGAGCTATTTCTACAAAACCATTTTTTCAAATAACCATGCCGTCACCGCTTCCGTCCATTCCGGCAACCGCTCATTATGATTCTACCTGCATGATCTTTTATCTTAATAAATATTCTTACGGAGATTCGACAAAACCGTTGACGATACAGGCGAATGAACTGGCGCTTCCCATATCATATACTTACAATACCAATCTTTATAATACATCGAATGTACCGGAGAAGCCAACTCCATTAGGAAGCCGTACATTGAAAATTCGCCCCTCTATTGATGATTCTTTTTTGGTACGGGTAAATGATGCAAAGGGGCTGGAACTATTTACTAAACTTCAACAATCGGCAGATGAACTCACATCAATTGATAAGTTTTTGAATTATTTTAAAGGGATTTCACTTTCTGTAAACACGAATGATACTTCAGTTGTGTATGGCCTTAATTCTGCAACTGGAAAGATAATTATGCGGGTGTACTACCATCTCGCCACTCCTGTTTTTCAAAGGGCAGTGGCAGATTTCACTTCCCTGAATAATACTTATGCATTTAACCAGATCATCACGGATAGAACCAACACCAGCTTGTATTCAGCAACACCGGGAAATAAAGAATTTCCTTCTGAAAATACCAATCAGCTTGCATTTACTCAATATGGCGCCGGCGTATTATTGAAAACCACTTTTCCTACTTTGAAAGGAATCCTTCAATCTAATGCGATTGTAAAATTATTAAATGCAGAACTGATCTATAAACCGGAAGCACATTCATACGATGATTTTTTGAAATTACCCCCCTCCTTAATTTTAACTCAAACAGATGCTACTAATAACATTGGAGCATCGGTAAATGATTCCACAGGGACGGCCCTTTTAAATGTATCACCGGTTATTGATAATATTTATGGCGTTAACACCTATTATCGATTTAATATCACTTCATATATCAACACCCTTTTAACTACACCAGGCTCAGAGAAAAGTGGTTTCTTCCTGATGGAAAGTGGAGATCCAACAGTACAACTGAACCGGGCGGTCATCGGAAATGCTCATAGTAATTCTAAAACCCAGTTACAACTTACGGTAGCTGTTGTTAATAACTGAATATGAAATTGAAAAAAAAATATTTTAATGTTCTATTTTTTTGTATTGCCATGACAACCTTGTTCTCATATCCCGGCTTTGCTCAAAACACGAACAGTCCATATTCAGTCTATGGAATCGGTGATATTGATTCCAAAATGTATAACCGGACTGCTGGTCTTGGTGGTACAGGGTTGGCACTTCGATCTTCTGCTTACCTGATCAATAATAATCCTGCAGCCATAGCAGGGCTTACCCGAAGCTTTTATATATTCAATGCTGCAGTCGCCGGGAAAACGGTACAATTTTCAGGTACTCCTGTCGGGTCGGGCAATAGCACCAGTAAAGATTTCTGGATCAAAGGAGTTTCTTTATCTGCTAAAATAAATAAGTTCTGGGCGAGCAGTGTAGGATTTAGCCAGCTTAGTAATATTAATTATTTGTTCAGTGGTAATAAACAGGTAGAAGGATCAACTTCGCAATATCTCATATCTTATGAAGGCGATGGAGGAATTAATGATTATTACTGGACGAATGCCTTTTCCATTGGAAAACATTTTATGATTGGGGTAAAATCATCTTTTATGGCAGGGCCTATTAATCAAACTGAGAATATCAACGACCAGAACCTTTCTGCAACTATTCAATCCATTCAACAAGATTATTATTATCATCTGAGGTTTGAATACGGAGGTATTTATTATACCCCGTTAAATAAAACATGGGATTTTTCAATCGGTGGAAAATTTTCGGCAAAAACAAATATGCCTTCCGACCGCACACTTACCGTCATTCAAAACGGAACGACTTTAGTGAATAATCAATATGTTTCGTCCAATAGTTTCTCTTTGCCTATGACTGCCGGCGGGGGCATTGCTATCACTCATAATAAGAGAAGTACGTTGGCGGCCGATTATGTATATGAAAACTGGGCACAGACCGAGCTAAAAGGAAACGGGTGGCAGGCAGTAAACAATAACCGCATTTCCGCTGGATATGAAATTACAAGAGTGGTGAATAAACTGGGAAGATTACCGGTAGAAAAATCTATTCAGTTTGGAGCGTATTACAATTCGGGGTATTTATATGTGAATAATAAACAGATCAATGATTACGGAGTTACCCTTGGTGCCGCCGGCAATATCAAAAACCTTTTATATAATTTATCATTAAATGTTGGACAACGGGGAACTGAGGCTGCCGGCCTCATTCGTGAAAATTATTTTCAACTGACCCTGGGGCTTTCTTACAGAGATTTTCTATTTAGTAAAGGAAGAAAATTTGATTGATAGAATACTAATATAAAGTAATTGATAAAGAAACTTCACTTTCCTTGTCTAAGGCGAAGTTTAGTTCTGGAAAAAGCAAAGCGCTGAGAGTATCAGCGCTTTCGCAATTTTATATATTAAAGATCCGATTGCTTTTCACTCGAAATATTTACTTCTTCAATGCCCGGAAATTTTTGACTGTAAACAATAATTGTTATACCTGAAAATAATATTAATGCTGCCACAAAAAGGAGGGGATTGATAATAGGAGTGGCTTTGTAATTCATATCGGCGATTCCCTGAGCCAACAAAAGAAATTCATTGATAATAATGCCTGCGGTAAATATGATAATGCCTCTCCGTGTCATTTTATTCACCGGAATGAGTTGCATGCCGGTAATATAGGATAAAATGAACAAAGTGATCACTCCAAGCAATACGAGGTGCAGGTAACCGATTACAATCGGTCGAAAACCGAAAGCCAGTTTGCTTAACAAGGGAATGACTGATACAGATTGTAAAAGTAGTTTTGCCGTTAATGCAATAGCCGAAAGAACAAATAAAATTTTTGAAAGCTTTGAAATATCTTTTTGTATTCTACGGGTATCTTTTCTTAATACCTGGATCAAAAACCACCATCCTGTCAATTGCAAAAGCACAGCAACAACTACAGACGCATATACCCAAAGTGGAATGGGCAACCATAAAGCAGATAAAAAATAAGCGGGCACGCAGGCAGTTACAAATAAGAAAAAAACTTTTTTTAGTTGTTGATCCGATACGCCGTATTTATTAAGTTGATGTAACATCAGCCCCAGGCAGGCAAAAAAGAACCAGCCATTATATTGAAAATGCAGATAAAAATATACTGTAGCAAGATACCGTTCAGGCTTAATGCTTTTTGTGATAAACATATAAGCTATTAAAAAGGCGCCTACTGATGACAGTACATTAAAGAGAACTGCAGCTTTGAAAGAGCTGCTGCTGCTGCTGTTTTTTGGTGAAAAATGGTTTAAATCCCTCCAATATTTCACCGCAAACCAGTAAGAGACAAGAATAATAATTGCTGAAAAAGCAGTTGACAACAATGAATAACCCATGAACGGGAACGTCAGCAGGAGGCCATAAGCTGCAAAAAGATTGGTGAACAATAGCAGCCTGTACCGGGTAAAAGCGTCGTTATCTCCATTTTCTTTCAGGTAATGCACCAGCAGGCTCATCAAAGCCTGCGTGATCCATCCGGCAAAAGCAAAATGTTCATGAGCTTCCAATAAATTTCCCTGGTTCACAAAAGGAAATGAGTAGGCAATTTTATATCTCATAAGCGTCCCCAGGAATGCAATTAAAATTAAGTTGAACAGTGAAACCTGCAGCCATTTTTTCAGAGGTTGGTTCATCTGTAGGATTTATAAAATTGTGGTGAATTTTTGTAGTTGGTTAAAACAAGAAAATCCTTTTAATAATATGAAGCCATTACACAAGGCTTCAAATATTGATTTTCTGAAAAGTAAAAACCATTCAGAGCCTGCCCAAATTATTTTCCGGTTTATCTTTTCATGGTTTCGCACATGTACAGACTTCGTCTTTTCAAAATAAGAAATGGTAAAGCTGTAACTGCCCGGTATGGAAAATTCGTCAAAAAATCCTTGAGGTTTTATCATAATTTGAATGAATTTCCGGTATTCATACTGATAATTTGCAAATGTACAGAACCCAAGATCAATTTTTTTAATAAGAAAATATTTATCAGAAACACTCAACCCGGCATTTTTGGGAATGATTTGCAAAAACAGGAAATCAGGGTGTCCTTCATATTATTATAAGCTTATCTGAAACCTCAAACTCAACTGAGTAAAAAGAGGAGAGGGTATGATTATTATCTTTATGACAGGTGACAATAATCATGATTTTTTGCTGCAAGTTTCTCGGACTTTGCAATCCGAAGCCAACAAAAAAATACAGCAGGCATAGGATTTATCAAGTGATAATTTTAGAGAGATAGCGGTTCAAATTATAGATTAACAAAAGCTTTGTGTTAATTTGTGCCCCAATAAAACAACTCATTATGAAAAAAATTCTTGTTATTGCAATTATTGTTTTAGGTATTGCCGCATGTGGCAATAATCCTTCAGGTGAAACCCCAAACAAAGACACTACATCTTCTACACAGGGAACAACCGCCAACGGTAATCCTTCTTATGATCCAAACAGGGGTGAAGGAAAGTTTACCAAAGTGGATTTAAGCCCCAATTTAGACGCAACAAAAGCAGCGGCAGGAGAAAAAGTGTATTCTGTAAAATGTGCTGCCTGTCATAAGCTGACAGATGAAAAATTGGTAGGCCCGGGATGGAAAGGTGTTACCAGCAGGCATACGCCTGAATGGATTATGAATTTTACTACAAACACAGATGAAATGCTGAGCAAAGATCCTAAAGCACAAGCTATGTTAGAGATTTGTTTAGTTCGTATGCCTAACCAAAACTTATCCGACGAAGATGCCCGTAATGTGTATGAGTTTATGAGGAAAAATGATGGAGTGAAGTAGTAAGTATCTGAAAAAAGTATTCTATCACTAATAATAAAATCTATGAGAAAGAAAAATCTATGGATGTTGGCAATGGCTGGTTTCGGCCTGCTGATAGTTCAGTATTCCTGCAAGCCTAAAAATGCAGGAAATGCAGTAAGCGGCGACGCTGCCTCAAAAGCGTATGTAGCACCGGGTAAATATGATGAGTTTTACAATTTTGTTTCTGGTGGTTTTAGTGGACAAATGAGTGTATATGGGATACCGTCAGGGCGATTGCTCAGGGTGATCCCCGTATTTTCAATAGATCCGCAAACTGGCTACGGCTACAGTGAAGAAACCAAACCTATGCTCAATACATCACACGGGTTTATACCCTGGGATGATCTGCATCACGTAGAAATGTCGCTGACAGATGGTTCGCCGGATGGCCGTTGGGTTTTTGGAAATGGGAACAATACTCCCCGTGTTGCCCGACTGGATCTAAAAACGTTTCGTACTGCTGAGATTTTGGAATTACCTAACAGCGCAGGAAACCACTCTTCACCATTTGCAACAGAGAATACTGAATATATTGTTGCTGGTACCCGTTTCAGCGTACCCATGGATAATTCCAATGGTGACGTACCCATCAATACGTACAGGGAAAACTTTAAAGGCAGTATCAGCTTCATCAAGGTTGATCCAACTTCTGGAAATATGAGTATTGGTTTTCAGCTCAGAACTCCCGGAGTAAATTTTGACCTGAGTCATGCCGGTAAAGGCAAATCACATGACTGGTTTTTCTTTTCAACTTATAACACCGAGCAGGCTAATACACTTCTTGAAGTAAATGCATCGCAGAGAGACAAGGACTTTATTATGGCTGTGAACTGGAAGAAAGCCGAAGATCTGATAAAGCAGGGCAAGGGCAAGAAAGAATCAGTAAGATATGCGCACAATATTTATGATGAAAAAAATCATACTGCAACTTCAAAGATCGAAAATGAAGTAACAGTACTGGATGTGAAAGATTTTAAAGATCTTGTTTATTTTATTCCTTGCCCAAAATCTCCTCATGGATGTGATGTGGACCCCACCGGGGAATATATTGTGGGAAGCGGAAAATTAGCAGCATTGCTACCCGTTTTCAGTTTTGATAAAATTCAAAAAGCTATTGCTGCTAAAGATTTTATTGGTGAGTATGAAGGAATTCCTGTGATCCGTTATGAAGCAGCTTTGTATGGCGAAGTTCAAAAGCCGGGATTAGGGCCGTTGCATACCGAGTTTGATGGAAAAGGCAATGCAATAACCACATTCTTTGTTTCTTCTGAAATTGTAAAGTGGAATATTAAAGATTTAAAAATTATTGACCGTCAGCCAACTTATTATTCCCCCGGACACCTGTGCATTCCCGGTGGAGATACCAAAAAACCCTATGGTAAATATGTGATTGTTTATAACAAGATCACCAAAGACAGGTATTTGCCAACAGGGCCGGAACTAGCGCAGAGTGCCCAGCTTTTTGATATTACCGGAGATAAAATGCAGTTGATTCTTGATTTTCCGACAATCGGCGAACCACATTATGCCCAGGCTGTTCCTGCTGACCTGATCAAAAACAACTCTGTCCGGATATTTGATATAAATGCAAATGCGAATCCTTATGTAGCGAAGGGAGAAGCAGAAACCAAAGTGGTAAGGAATGGTAAAAGAGTGGATATTTATATTACTGCCATTCGCTCTCACTTCACACCGGATAATATTGAAGGTATAAAAATGGGTGATGAAGTTTATTGGCATGTTACCAACCTGGAACAAGATTGGGATGTACCACATGGATTTGCCGTCAAAGGGGCATTAAATGCTGAATTATTGATAATGCCCGGTGAAACACAAACGCTGAAATGGATTCCGGAAAAACCAGGTATTTATCCATTTTACTGTACAGACTTTTGCAGTGCCTTACACCAGGAAATGCAGGGTTATATCAGAGTATCTCCTGCAAATAGTAATGTACCACTGATGTTCAATACCGGTAAGAACATGCCCAAAGACACAGTTTCGGTTATCGGTAGTAAATAATTAAAGAAAAAGAAGGATTTATTATTTCTGTATGACAATGGTAAATAAAGGTGAGGGTAATCATTAATTCTGGAGATATGGAAAAAGTTCAATTAAAAAAACTTACAAGGTTTCTGGTTGCATTTTGCGGATTGGCTTTAATTGTGGTATTATTTGTACCTATGTGGCGTATTGATCTCTTTGCACCGCAATATCCCGAAGGCCTGCAATTGTTGATTTACCCTCACTCTCTTGGCGGAAATGTTGATATTATAAATGGATTGAATCATTACATCGGCATGAAAATACTTCATGCCGGTGATTTCCTGGAATTCACCATATTGCCTTATATCATAGTTTTCTTCGTCTTACTGTTGTTGATTACCGCTATATCTAACAATCGAAAACTTTTTTTTAGTGCTACATTTCTTTTCATTTGCTTCGGCATTATCGCTATGATTGATTTCTGGAGATGGGAATATAATTATGGCCACGACCTGAATCCTGATGCAGCTATCAAAGTACCCGGCATGGCTTACCAGCCACCCTTGATTGGCTTTAAACAATTACTCAATTTCGGAGCCTACTCTCAACCGCATATTGGCGGTTGGATATTTGCTGTAGTCGGTTTTATTCTTCTGGTTTTAGCTATCAGGGAATTCGTGACAGTAAAAAGAAGCCGGAAATTGACCAAATCTGCAGTAGTAGTTGCTACAACATGTTTTATATTGATCACTTCATCCTGTAATTCCGGCCCCGAACCAATTGTAACTGGCAAAGATCATTGTGATTTTTGCGGAATGACAGTAAGTGATGACCGTTATGGAGCAGAGGTCGTAACCAATAAAGGAAAAGTATTCAAATTTGATGACGCACATTGTATTCTTTCCTTTTTAACAAAAGATGGATTTGATAAAAACTCTGTAAAAGATATTTATTTTAAAGATTTCAGTGACAATCATTCTCTCATCAAAACCAACCAAGCTTTTTTTCTGAAAAGCGATCTGCTGCATAGCCCGATGGGTGGAAATATTGCAGCATTCAGCAGCAAAGGCAGCCTGGATAAGGTTAAGGCTGAATTTGACGGGACCGTAACTACCTGGAGTGAAATTTATCACTAATGAACAGGAAAATTTTTATACTCACCGGTTTATTACTAGTCAGATTCATTACAGATGCCCGGATCATTCGGGTAGGAAAGCAACAACAATTTCATACTATCAGCGAGGCAATAACTGCTTCAGTGAATGGCGATTCAATTCTTGTAGAATATGGCATTTACAAAGAAAAAAATATTGACATCAATAAATCCATTACACTTCTCGGAATGCATTACCCGGTATTGGATGGTGAACATAAATACCAGATTATTTCTATCAAAGCAGATCATGTTACCCTTAAAGGATTTAGGATTGAACATTCCGGCGTTTCAAGCCTGGATGATATTGCAGCAATCAAAATATACAGTTGCCGGGAGGTAACAATTTCAGATAATATTATTAACGATACTTTTTTTGGGATTTATTCCCAATCTTCTGTCAATTGCCTTATTGAAAATAACAGGTTGACTGCATTTGGAAAAACAGAGCAGCAAAGTGGTAATGGTATTCATTGCTGGAAAAGTGATAGTTTGCGTATCATTGGAAATACGGTCACAGGTCACCGGGATGGTATCTATTTTGAATTTGTTACCAACTCCGTGATTTGGAGAAATGATTCCTACAAAAATATGCGGTATGGGTTGCATTTTATGTTTTCGAACAATGATGCCTATATCTCCAATATATTCCGTAATAACGGCGCCGGTGTGTCGGTAATGTTTACACATGGAGTTAAAATGTTCAACAATTATTTTGAAGAGAATTGGGGTGATGCAGCCTACGGAATATTCCTGAAAGAAATTTCTGACAGTTATATTTCTGGAAATAAATTTTTACGTAACACCAGCGGAATTTTTATGGAAGGCGCCAGCCGGATTCGTGTGGAAAAAAATGAGTTTAAAGATAACGGGTGGGCTATGAAAATACAGGCCAGTTGCATGGATAATGTAATTACAAATAACAATTTTGAAGGCAACACCTTTGATGTAGGAACCAACGGCACATTGGTCATGAATAGTTTTGATCGCAATTATTGGGATAAATATGAAGGATATGATTTGAACAGGGATAATATTGGAGATATACCTTACAGGCCGGTTAGTCTTTATTCCATGATTGTTGAAAAAAATCCTGCTGCTATGATGCTATACCGGAGTTTCATGACAACATTGCTTGATAAATCTGAAAAAATCCTACCCACACTTACCCCGGAAAACCTGAAAGATAATTATCCGCTCATGAAACCATTACATTTATGATTATCGCAAATAACGTTACAAAAAAATTCGGTAAGCTGATTGCACTGAACAATGTATCAGTAACCTGTAACAAAGGTGAATGTATTGCATTGATAGGGCCGAACGGTAGCGGAAAAACAACCTTCATAAAGAGTATTCTCGGTATGGTGGTTCCTGATAGCGGCTTTATAACTTTTAATGGAAAAAATATCATTCATGACTGGATGTATCGTCGTCATATCGGATACATGCCACAGATTGGACGATATCCTGATAATATGACTATCGGCCAGGTTTTTAACATGATGAAAGATATCCGTTCCGTTGAAAACTCAAAACCGGTTGACGAGTCATTGACCCGGTATTTCGGGCTGGATCAATTGTTGCAAAAACGAATGAGAACTTTGTCCGGTGGAACAAGGCAAAAAGTAAGTGCTTCCCTGGCGTTTTTATTTGACCCGGATGTGCTTATTCTGGATGAACCTACTGCAGGGTTGGATCCTTTAGCGTCAGAAATTTTAAAAGAAAAGATCAAAAGTGAAAAAGAAAAAGGCAAACTTATTCTGATTACATCGCATATTCTGAGTGAACTGGATGAACTGATCACCCATGTGATTTATATGCAGGAAGGCAATCTCCAGTTTCATAAAAAACTCAGCGATCTTCAAAAAGACACCGGTGAAGAAAAATTGTCCAGAGCGATAGCTGCGGTAATGTCAAAAAAACAGTAACATGAAAAAAATCACCAAATATGTGCTGACGGATATACTCAGAAACAAAATTATAATCGGGTACACTATTTTTCTGTTGCTGATTTCTCTGAGTTTATTCAATCTGGAAGATTCTGCCTCCAAAGGGTTATTGAGTCTGTTGAATATTATTTTGATTATCGTTCCGTTGGTATCTGTTATTTTTTCAACTATTTATATTTATAACAGCGCTGAATTTATTGAACTCCTGGTAAGCCAGCCATTAAGACGAAAACAATTGTGGTCAAGCCTTTTTATAGGATTGGCGGGTTCATTAGCACTTTCTTTTCTTATCGGAATTGGCATTCCGGTAATAATTTATGCAGCAACAGATACAGGGTACATACTGATATTAATGGGAACATTACTGACAGTTATTTTTGTTGCTATTGCTATGTTTGCTGCTGTCTTCACCAGGGACAAGGCAAAGGGTATTGGGCTTTCCATTTTTTTATGGCTGTATTTTTCGCTGTTATTTGATGGGTTGGTTTTATTTGTATTGTTTCAATTCCAGGATTATCCATTGGAAAAGTTTATGATTATAGCAAGTGCATTTAATCCTATTGATCTCAGCCGTATCATGGTATTACTCAAGATGGATACTTCTGCTTTGATGGGTTATACCGGTGCTGTTTTCAGGGATTTTTTTGGAACAAATACAGGGTTTATTATTGCTATTGCAATATTAACAGGTTGGGTGGTATCTGTGTTTTGGTTGTCCCTAAGGAAATTCAATAGAAAAGATATGTAATCAATAAAATTGAGTTTTTTTACTGCACAATAAATTTTTTCGTATGGACAGATACACCCCTGTTATCTGATACTTTGATCAGGTAAATTCCTTTTGCAGTGTTAGGATACAATTTTATATTTTCTGTTTGCTCTTCATTATTTATTGTGATTAATCTCTGAACCACCTGTCTTCCCATCACATCTGTGATTATAAGTGAGTAAGTTCCTGCAGGCAATTGAGAAAACTGAACCGTAAATTGATTTTCTGTTACCGGGTTTGGATATACATGAATATTATTACTACTGTGATCCATAGGGCTTTCGGGTTCCACTAAAGTATAATAATTTGATTTTTTAACATTCAGCAAATTACTGCTTGCCAGGTCTGAACTTCGCCAAACATCACCTGAGAAATGATAAGATTTTGCAGACCATGTTTGAGGATCTATGATATAATAAGAATTACTGGAATCGGCTGCACTGCTAACAAGTATTTCATTAGAATCATCTACGGCGGCACCGTTAGATGAAAATGTAGCCGGTAAGCCGCTGATTACAGCAATATATGTGGCTACTTTTGTGTCTAAATTAATTCGGAATACATTATTACGGGCAGTAATGATGTAAAGGTTCCCTTCATCATCTGCAATCATATCGCCGCCATAGCTGCTGCAGGAATTGTGAATGGAAACACCTTTGTTGGCTTGATCATCAACTATTGTTCCCAGGTCTTCTATCAGCAAATCCTTTTCTGTACTGATACGTAATAGATGTGTTGCATCGTTTGTCATAGCATAAACAGCTCCATCGTTTGCAATGGTCATTCGGGTAATTATATTCCCCTGGTCAGAAGATTTAACTGCCATCCCGGTTAGTTGCTGATCGGTGACATAATAGACTTTCATTGTTTTCAGATCAATGTAACGAAGCTGATCTATGAACATGGGAGTATAATAAAGGCGATTATTTTTTTTATCATAAGCCAGGGCTGCAACACCGGAGCTGAATGCCGGTTGTACCGGGTAATTATATTTAGCGTTGGTATTGAAATTTTCGATTTGCTTTTTTGTGGCGGCATCATACGCTGTTTGATGGGCATTCGCACCATTCAACATAATATCTCCATACGATTTTGTCTGAAGGTTCAATTTTCTGAGATAATTCCAATTGGAACCCTGCTTTTGAATATCCGTGATGGCATATATCAGGCGGCTGCTTTGGCTTTGGCTAATAGAGGAAAAAAATATAACTGATCCAAATGCAAGCGTAATGGAATGTAAATGTTTTCTCATACGCACATGGTTTAATTTTAGTTTTGATAATAAGAAAGGCAAATATTAAGTTACAATTTTTCATCATTTGGAAAAAGAAATTTTTACCAATGGATAGGGCTTTTACGATAAAAAAGAAACCCCTCCGCTTTCGCAAGAGGGGTTCAAGGAATAAACCCTGAGCATAAAACCGGTTTACCTTATTTCAATAAAGAGAATTTACTGTTTGTCATTGACTCGCCATCAATCAACTGTAATGTATAAATACCGGGCATCAGCCGGCTCAGGTTGTTTAGTGATATACTGTTATTGCCTTCATACACTTTATTTTGTTGACGCAAAATCACTTTTCCTGTAAGGTCAATCACTCTTAATTCCACTGTTCCTGTATTGGAGGCGCTTAATCTGACCGTTGCCATACCATTGCTTACCGGATTGGGTACAATGCTGATACCATTGATTGTTTTTTGATCCATACGAATCATAATCACATTGCTGTATCTTGATTTGCCATCAATGTCCACCATGTTCAGCCGGTAGTAGAAAATATTCCCGGTTGTTGAAGAAAGATCATCAGAATATTGATATGTTCTGGTTCCACTTGCAGTACCTAAGGCCTGTTGAGTTCCGATTTTAGAAAAATCATAACCATTACTGCTGCGTTCAATATCATAATGGTCAAAGTTAACTTCGTCTGCTACCTGCCAATTCAGTAAGGAAGTCTTGTTTTGATTACTTCCGCTGAAGCTTAATAATTTTACCGGCAAAGGAATTTCCTGCGGGAAATTAAAGCAACCAAATTTTGAGGCATATAACCGGGCGGTTGATCCATATCCACCACTGGTACCGCTTGTTCTTGCATATTCATATCCCATCCTTACAGAAATGGAAGATACAGGATTGTTTACAGAATTATATTTAAAGCTCGCAGATACTTCGGAGCAACTGGTCGTTCCATCACGGGTTGTAGTAGAAGCTGCAAAACCTTTCCAGGATTTGGTACCAATGGTATAATTATAAGCCACTAATTCTGTGTTTGCATTAGCTGCAACGGATAAAAGTTGAGGAACACTTTCTACTAATCCGGTTTCCCTGAGCGACCAACCCGTACCACTTGTGCCATCAATATCATAATGGGTATAGTTGATGCCAAGAAGTTTGGCGGAGTCAGTATAGTTATCACCTACGCCATCTTTAAAGAATGTAAAAGTAAATTGTACATATCCTCGCCTCGAAGTACTTCCTAAACTTGAATTAGGCGCTATACTTGGAGCAAACCAACCGGGATTTGTATTATTATTCTGATCTACTGCATTATCATTATCAAAGATTGACAATGATGTATTATAAATAGTATCAATTTTGACGGTAGCGTTGATTTGTTGCCCGCCAATATTAGCTACATTGGTATAGCGCCAAACGGCTCCTGCTCCATTATGATTTCCATTATTTCCTGAAAAATAACTTCCATTCTGGAAATTTGCTGAGAATGACCCCGCCGGACACGGTGCTGCTACTTCTGGTGTACAATTATTTGTAGCTGGTTTCGGAGCGGGTGGTGCCGGAGGATTTACTTGCGCAAATAAATTGTTTGCGGCAAATAAAAAAAACAACACTGAAAGAACTGTCATCAAACTTCGTGATGATTTTTTAAACGAGGTTAATGTAAACTTTTTCATGCTTCAAGGGTTTAAAATATAAATGAATAAATGAATCTTATGCTCTAACATTGGCCTTTTGAGGAGATGGAGTACGGCTATTAACAGGAATTTAATGGAGGTTTCCTTGAAGGACTATCGAATGAATTTTAAATTGAATTGTGGTCTTTGAGAAGGGTATCAGAAATGAGTAGAACACAAATCTAATTACAAATGCTCAAATGTACAAGCATTTGCATCCGGATATTTTAATAAAAAAAGTATCAAAGATGAGTTTGTTTTTTCCACGATTGGTACACAGGCATTTGAATAGTAGTTTTTTTAGATATTTTTCTTGGCGGCCTGCAAGTTTTTAAGGTAGAAATACATTGTTTAGGTAATTGTTGATACAATTTTGTTCCTTCTGTTTTCCATGCCATCATTTTATCGCTCACCTTTTTTATTTGTTTGGCAGGGATACCTACAATAAGACTTCTACTATCAAATTCTGCTTCTTCTTTTATAAAACTTAAAGCTCCTACTATGCACTCATCACCCAATACAACATTGTCCATTATAACAGCATTCATGCCGATCAAACAGTTTTTTCCGATAGTAGCGCCATGAATAATGGCACCATGACCGATATGCGATCCTTCTTTCAGCAATACCGTTACTCCCGGAAACATGTGGATGGTACAATTTTCCTGCACATTACATCCATCTTCAAGTATGATCTGGCCCCAGTCACCACGTAATGCTGCGCCGGGTCCGATATAACAATTTTTCCCGATGATCACATGGCCGGTCACCGCTGCCTGCGGATGAACAAAAGAAGATTTATGGATGACAGGTTTATAACCATTGAAAGAATAAATCATAGAACCGTGATTTGTTTTATGAAATAAATTAAGCGGGAAGTAATGATTTGCCTGTTCGGAAGCAAGTGCCTTTGAATAAGGCGACTGTTTCATTTTTTTGATTAGTCACTGTTATCAAATACACTCCTGTGTTTTTCCCGTTATGAACTTCTTTTGCTTCGGCAGTCAGCACATCACCAACATGAGCAGGTTTTGTAAAAGTGATGGTAACATCCAGCGCCACAGATAAATTATTCCTGTTGTTACAGGCAAATGCAAAAGCGCTGTCAGCTAAAGAAAAAGGCAAACCACCATGAACAATACCAAAACCGTTTACCATTTCTTGCCGGATAACCATTTTGATTTTACTGTATCCTTCTTGCACTTCCATCACTTCCACACACATCCATTGACTGAAGAAGTCGTTTTTCATCATGTGGGTGACGACAAAACCAGGCAGATCATTTTGATTCATTAAAAATTAATGTTGATTATTTATAAATCAGAGACCTTTGAAACCAGGTTTCCTCTTTTCCAAAAATGCTTTCACTCCTTCACGGTAATCTTCTGTCAACGCTGCTTTTTGCTGAAAAATATCTTCCTGTTCCAATTGCTGTTCAAGATTATTGGTAAATGATAAACTCAGGATCTGCTTGGTGAAAGCCAATCCTTTTGTTGGCATTGCGGCAAGAAAGGTTGCAATGTTGATAGCGTTTTCAGAAAATGTTTCATCAGAGAAAACTTTATAGATCATTCCCATTCTTTCCGCATCTGCAGCCGGAATTTTTTCTCCCAACATCATAATGGCAGAAGCTTTTTGCCAACCGATCAATCTGGGTAAAAAATAAGTGCCGCCGCTGTCAGGTATCAAACCGATTTTTGAAAAAGCCTGGATGAAAGAAGCGGATTGCGCAGATACTACAATATCACAACACAATGCAATATTAGCCCCGGCTCCTGCTGCTACTCCATTTACTGCTGCTACAACAGGTTTTTCTAATCCCCTGATTTTTTTAATAACCGGATTATAGTGTTCTGAAAGAATTTTTTTCATTCCCGGCCCATTGGGATCTGCTACTTCTGACAAATCCTGCCCTGCAGAAAAACCTTTTCCGGCGCCGGTTATATACACACATCGTACTTCATTGCTTTTACTTTCATCTAATTTCTCCTGGAAAAGCAAAGCCATCTCACGGTTAAATGTATTAAGCCTGTCAGGACGGTTGAGCGTAATAAAACCTATGGAGTCTTTTATTTCAAAAAGGACAGAAGACACAGATAGTTTATTTTATATCAAATCTAAAATCTTAAATCTGAAATTCGCAATCTTTCTAATGGCTTTTGAAATAATCAAAAGGCTCTTTGCAATGGTCGCAAAAGTACAGGGCTTTGCAGGATGTGGAGCCAAACTCACTTACCCGGTGGGTATGATACGAATCGCAACGGGGGCATTGTACTGCCTCAGCAGCTTCAAACAATTTCTGATTACATACTTGCTGCCGGGGGTTTGGTGGTGCAATACCATATTCTTTCAGTTTTCTTTTTCCTTCTTCGCTCATCCAGTCGGTTGTCCATGCCGGCGAAAGTGCCTGGGTAACTTTTATATTTTTATATCCATGAGAAAGTAAAGTGGTTTGAATATTCATACGGATTACATCCATGGCCGGGCAACCGGAGTAAGTAGGCGTGATGATCACTTCTGTTTCGCTATCACTCACATTTATTTCTCTTACCAGTCCAAGATCCAAAATTGAAAGTACAGGTATTTCGGGATCTGTCACTTTTTCCAGTAATGAGCGAATTTTTTTTTCTGATGTATCTATTGTGTTGTTCATAATTTACCATTCATTGCCCGGGTAGGTTCTTTGCATAAATTGTAATTCAGCTAAAATATAACCGAGCTGTTCCGTGTGCCTTCCCTCTTTTCCGCCGGTTTGTATAAAAACGTTTTCCGGAACAGGTAGGTTTGCTTCAGAAAAAATTTCTTTTACCTTTTCTTCCCATTTTGGTTTTAATAGATCTAAATCTGAAGCTATCCCTTCGTTCAGTATCAGTAATTCATAGCTTGCGGGTTGAAATAATTCTCCGGAGTACATCCAAAGTTCATCAATTGCTTTCAACGTTCTCCTGTGGCTTTCTTCTGTTCCGTCTCCTAAACGGATCACCCATTCACTGCTCCAGCGGAGATGATACGAAACTTCTTTTAATGATTTAACAGCTATGGCCGCAATTTGTTCATCCTTTGAATTTTGTAATTGCTGAAATAATAAATACTGGTATTGACTGAAAAAAAACTGCCTCAAAACAGTTTGACCCCAATCGCCATTGGGTTGTTCTGTGAGTAAACAATTTTTGAATTCTCTTTCAGTTCGTAAATAAGCAAGACTGTCTTCGGAAGCCGGGTTGTTTAGCGGCTTGCCTCTTTGATTAATAAGGGAAGAGGCATATTGATAAAAATTTCTGGCCTGGCCAATCAGGTCGAGTGAAATATTGGTAATGGCAATGTCTTGCTCCAGTACAGGGCCATGCCCGCACCATTCGCTATTACGTTGACCCAGGATTAGGGAGTTATCAGCAAGATGTAAGGTATAATTTATAAGGGCATTCATTACATTTGATTGACCTCATCAGGAAGTTTATAAAAAGTGGGATGCCTGTAAATTTTATCTTCAGCCGGTTCAAATAATTCCCCGGCTTCTTCAGGAGCTGTGGCATGGATGTATTTTGACTGCACCACCCAGATACTCACACCTTCCATTCTTCTTGTGTAAACATCCCTGGCATTTTCAATGGCCATTTGTGCATCGGCCGCATGGAGGCTTCCTACATGCTTATGATCCAGTCCCTGTTTACTCCTGATAAAAATTTCCCAGAGTGGCCAGTCGTTTTTTGTTTCTTTTGAAATAATATTTCCACCCGATTTATCATCAGGGATGTCACCATAAAAATATTTTTTGATTTGAATATTCATAAAATTATTAATTAATCATTATTCATTATTGCGTGCATCTTCTTTAGAGTTTTTAAATATTTGATATAGCCGTTTACTTGTCTCAAGCATTCTTTATAATCTGTATTTATTTCATTTAAAATGTCTTTTGAAATATATCTTTCATCATATGCACATATCATGTGTTCTAATGTTTCACTTAATGAATCGCTTGATTGCCTGCAAATCCGGATGATTTCCTGGAAATAGAATCTGCAAAAAGCCTTCTGCAATATTTGCTGTTAGTGATCTTGCCGAACTCATGGCCTGTGCTTTTAAATGATACTCCTCTGTTTTTGGAAAATATTTTTTTGTTAACAATGAGATTTTCTTTCTGAATGCCCTGTAGGTTTTATATGCCTGCAAATCGTAAAAATGATTATAAATGGACATAAGAACCAATAATCAATAATCTATAATAAATAATTAAGCAGCAGCCTGCCTTTTATTTCTTTTTTCCGCATAAGTTGCAGCTGCTTCTCTTACCCATTCTCCCTCTTCCCATGCTTTTCTTCGTGCATCCAATCTTTGTTTATTGCAGGGGCCGTTACCTTTTACCACATTCCAGAATTCTTCCCAGTTAATTTCTCCGAAATCATAATGCTTTTTTTCTTCATTCCATTGTAAATGTTCATCCGGCAATTTCATTCCAAGCACTTTTATTTGTTCCGCAATCATATCCACGAAATTCTGACGCAACTCATCATTGCTTTTTCTTTTGATTTTCCATTTCATACTTTGATCGCTATGTGTGGATTCTTTATCGTGGGGGCCAAACATCATCAGTGCGGGCCACCACCATCTGTTTATTGCATCCTGGCACATTTCTTTTTGTTCTTTACTTCCCCTGGAAAGAACCAGCAAAATTTCGAAACCCTGCCGCTGATGAAAACTTTCTTCCTTGCAAATACGCACCATTGCTCTTGCATAAGGTCCGTAAGAAGTCCGGGTGAGCATTACCTGGTTCATAATGGCAGCGCCATCTACCAACCATCCGATAGCGCCAATATCCGCCCATGTCAAAGTAGGATAATTAAAAATAGAAGAATATTTTGCCCTGCCGCTGTGCAGGTCATTGATGGTTTCTTCTCTTGTAATTCCTAATGTTTCTGTAGCAGAATACAAATACAAACCGTGGCCGGCTTCGTCTTGCACTTTTGCAAGAAGAATGGCTTTTCTTTTTAAAGTAGGGGCCCTTGTAATCCAATTTCCCTCAGGCAGCATACCTACTATTTCACTGTGAGCATGTTGTGAAATTTGCCGGATATTGGTTTTGCGATAGGCATCAGGCATCCAATCCCTCGGTTCAATTTTAATTTCATTTTCTATTTTCTGCAGGAAAATCTTTTCTAAATCCTGTACGGTCATAGCTCAGGAGTTTGAGCTGCAAATTTAAATAAAACTAACGGGTGTTTGATTGTTTTGTTTGTAAAGGATCACAATCCGGGAAATAATAAAACCCGTTAAATATATTGGCAAAATATGAAAATATTTATAAGCCAGGGTTGAAGAATTTTTCTATAAATTTTTGAGTGGCGGTTTATTTCACATATTTCCAGTTTTCCCCTGTTTTTATGCGGTGAACCTGCATATCGCTAATATTAAATTTACCCGCAATTTCCTTGAGTGTTTTTCCTTGGCCAAGTAATAGTTTGATAACTTTTACTTTTTTAACTGTCAGTTTGGAATTGGGTAACAGGGCACCATTTTTCAACGCTTTTTTCCTGGCTTTGATTACAGCAGGGTTTTTTTGATGAAGAGAAGCTGCCTGTGCAAACGACGTCCATTTTAAATTTTTATAATGGTTGTCGGTTTTTTTAAAATTCAAATGAGTAACAACTTTTTGAGAAGCATTCGGTATCGGCA
Source organism: Bacteroidota bacterium (assembly GCA_018266555.1). Classification (GTDB taxonomy): domain Bacteria; phylum Bacteroidota; class Bacteroidia; order Chitinophagales; family Chitinophagaceae; genus UTBCD1. The sequence continues at coordinate 28,612 of JAFEAF010000010.1, forward strand.
AAAAATATTTTGCAACCAGTTTATGGATCAGCACATGTTTGTGTTTGCCATGATCCCTGTATCTCCAAATAGGATACCCCTCCTGTAAGCTTCCTTTGAGCAATGAGCCTTTTTTAATGGTCTCATCGAATTTTACCAAACGTCCATGATTGCTAACAGCATATTTTTCTCCCTGAGCAGAGCGACGACCCCTAATTACGACCCATTTTTCTCCAGGATAAAAAAGAATTTTAGAATTTTTCATAATCTCGTTTTGAATATTATTTAATATCAAAATCAACTACCACCTTTTCTGTTTTCGGATGAGATTGACAGGTGAGGATGTATCCTTTTTCTATTTCCTCATCTTCGAGGCCCCAATGAACATCCATGCTGACTTCCCCGTCTAATAATTTTGCTTTGCAGGTACAGCACATACCTCCTTTGCAGGCATAAGGAAGATCAGCGCCTTGTTGTAATGCAGCGTCTAAAATAGCTGTGTCACTATTCAATGGGATCTTAACATCAAATGTTACACCATCCAACTTTATTGTGATTTTACTTGAGGTGCCGGGTTTAGTTTCTGGTTTTTGACTTTTGATTTTTACCTTCTGTTTTTGATCCGCCGTAGTGAATAGTTCAAAATGAATTTTCTTTTCATTGATTTGCTTTTGCAGCAGGAAATCTCTTACACAAAAAATCATTTCTTCAGGGCCGCAAATAAAAATTTCATCCATCAATTTATAATCTATCAGTTTTGAAAACTCTTTCAGTTTTTCAGTGTCAATTCTTCCGGTATTAAGAGGGGTTTCTGTCCGTTCCCGGCTGAGTATATGAATTATACCAAACCGATCCATGTACTTGTTTTTTAACCCCTCTAATTCTTCAAAAAAAATAATGGAAGAGCGGATTCGGTTTCCATACACTAATGTAAAACTGCTTTGTGGCTCTGTTCTCAAAGTTGTTTTGATAATAGAGATCACCGGGGTGATGCCGCTTCCGGCAGCAAATGCGAGATAATGTTTTTTATTTGCAGGATTTAGTTCCGAATAAAATTTCCCCACAGGTTCCATTACCTCAAGTGTGTCTCCCGGTTTTAATTTTTCATTTGCAAAAGTGGAAAACAAGCCTGATTCCTGTTTTTTAATGGCCACCCTCCATTCATTATCTAAAGGGCTGCTACAGATAGAATAAGTACGACGAACTTCTTCACCATTCAGAAAAATCCGCATGGTAAGACTTTGCCCTTGATTATAGTTGAACGCACCGGCTTTTTCAGCAGGGATTTCAAATAACACCGAAACACACTGCTCCGTTTCTTTCTTTACTTCTTTTACTTTGAGTGGGTGAAAATGAAGGGACATAATTGCTCACTGTTTTCTTAAACCATCAATCATAATCATCACCATATTGTCTTCCAATTCCTGTGCGCTGATTTTAGCCGTAGAACGATGCCAGGATTCAATACCGCTAATGGCATGTAATATTATTAAAACAGCAGTCGGAGAATCTATTTTTCGTATTTCATTTCTCCGGATGCCTTCATCAATGATGGAGGCAAAGCGTTTGCGATAAGTGCGCCGTTGGTTATGAAAATTGGACAGGTAAGGATCCTGCAGGTGTTTCCACTCACGGTCGCTTACATACACTTCTTCATAGTTATCTGTCATCTGGCGGATATGAAAACGAAGTAAGGTCTCCACTTTAGTGATCGGTTTTTGATTACCTGCTTCTATAACATCCATATTATTATTGTAACGATTAGCCACTTCAAAACAAATTGCTTCAAGAATTTCATTTTTTGATTTGATATGATTGTATAAGCTGGCTGCTTCGATGCCCACTGCTTCTGCAAGATCCCGCATGGAGGTGGCATTGAACCCTTTTTCACGGAACATAGCCGCAGCTTTTTGCAGAATAAATGATTTGCGGGAGGCTTTGCGTCTCGTTGTTGCCATAACCAAAGATAAAGAGTAATACGATCATATAAGCCAAACGAACAGGGCTTCCTGAATGTATCTTCGTTTTATTCCCACATTTCGTGTAGGTTTGCACCGCAATTTTCATTTTTGATTTTTTTAATTTATAAATAAATGTCTTTAGTAGTTGTCGGCAGTATGGCTTTTGATGCCATTGAAACGCCTTTTGGAAAAAGTAACAGGATTGTTGGTGGTGCCGCTACCTATATAGCCTGGAGTGCTTCTAATTTTACGAGGCCGATCAAACAGGTTTCGGTGGTAGGTGGTGATTTCCCTAAAGATGAGTTGAAATTACTGGAAGCAAGGGGAGTCAATCTGGAAGGAGTGCAGGTGAAGGAGAATGAAAAATCGTTTTTCTGGAGTGGCAAGTATCATTTGGATATGAATACCAGGGATACTTTGGAAACACAACTGAATGTATTGGCAAATTTTGAACCTACTGTTCCAAACGATTACCAGGATTGTGATTTTTTAATGCTGGGAAACCTGAATCCGCATATTCAGCTCAGTGTAATAAAACAGATTGAAAAGCGTCCAAAACTGGTTGCCCTGGACACTATGAACTTTTGGATGGAAACTGCACTGGGTGACCTGGAAAAAACATTAACAAAGATTGACGTGCTGATAATTAATGACAGTGAAGCGAGGCAATTGAGCGGCCAGTTTTCATTGGTGAAAGCAGCAAAAGAGATTTTGAAAATGGGTCCGAAATATCTTGTAATTAAAAAAGGAGAACATGGCGCTTTACTCTTTGACGCCAATGAAGTATTCTTTGCTCCGGCTTTGCCGTTGGAAGAAGTGTTTGATCCCACCGGTGCCGGCGATACATTTGCCGGGGGGTTCATGGGACATATTGCCCGCACAAAAGATCTTTCCTTTAATAATATGAAACGGGCTATTATTGTTGGTTCGGCTATGGCCAGCTTTTGCGTTGAAAAATTCGGCACTACAAGATTAAAAGAAATCAATGCGGGGGATATCGAAAGTAGAATTCAGCTATTTAAAAATTTGGTAAGTTTTGATATTGAGTTGGATTGAATGAAATACTGACTGGGCTGGGTAGGGACGAATGCAAGCATTTAAGGGTATTAAAATTAAGCATACATTAATATACCCTTTGGCTCTGGAATAGTTCTTCCTAGAGATTGTGCCGTATCAATCCATTCTTTAATAACAGTCTGTGCGTTTTCAAGCGTTTCGGAATATGTTTTTCCATCTGCCATACAGCCGGATAATTCGGGTACTTCAGCTATGAAAGAATCATCTTCATTGCTCCAGTACAGTATAATTTCATACTTGCTATTCATCTTTTAATGATATTAATTTAGATTTTATCAATAATTCCCGAACTTGTTTTACCTGATAAGCTTTAGCCTTGTTATTAATTGGTTGCAGATTGATTATTTGATTTATCCCTTCTTTGAAATTTATATGATGGCTCCCTTTAATTCAGTTGTCAAACCCTAATGTTTCAAGCAAATTGCATAGATCATTAAATTCAAAGTTCCGATCATTTCCGGACAATAATTTCTGAATTATTTTTTAAAATTTACTCATTTTATACTAATATTCTAATTCAACTTCCTCGCAAGTACCACCGTATTTTTAAACTTTTCTTTCTTTCCCTGCAGGTTAAACATTTCGGTGAAAATAACATAAGTGCCAACAGGTAATTTTCTTCCTTTGTCATCCAGTCCGTCCCAGTTCCAGTAACCGCTGGCGCCCAAAATTGCATTTTGAACCAAGCTTCTTACCGGCCTTCCTGCTGCATCAAAGATGGTAATATTAGCAGCAAATCCCGGATCAGCAACTTTATATTGTATGATTGCTATATCATCACGGCCATCATTGTCCGGCGAAAAAACTTTTGGAGTTATTTCAATTGTAGCATTTATACCGGGAGGTTGTTTGTACTGAGAATTTTTATAAGTAGGAGTGCCATAACCTGCGGTAGATGCAGCCGAATGCCAGTTGTTCGGGTCTTGCGATGTTCCATCGGGATCAATTCGCTCTAATGCAACCCCATCTTCATTATCTAATAATTTAAAATGCCAGCTATGATTATAATCCACTTCATCTGCAACGGCACCCTGTGCATTTAAAAGCACTACAAAACCCTTGTCATCGGGAAAAGAGGGTAATGAAGAAACTTCCAAAACGTTTTCAGGAACTTTTACCAGATAATTGCCCTGAAGATTTAATGAGTTTTGAGTACTTACAATGTAATCTCCCGGAAATATCAAATAAGGCAATGACGATAACGCTGTCACAGAGCTGATGGCATTGCTGCTGTTTCGGTTTGCTACATACATTTTTGAAGCGTCAAATATTTTATTCCTACGATTATAAAACTCTACATAATCATACCCATTGCTCTGCGGATTAAAAAGTATTTCATTTACAACCATGTCAAACGGTGCAGCATCTTCCGGTAAGCCCGCCTTAACATGATTATTCGATCCGATGAGATTGCCTTTACAATCTGAAATATTTGTTGCTTTGATTGTATAAACAGTTTGTACTGACATTTTGCTGTTCAGCTTCAACTGTACTTTGTCAAACAGAGGTGATAACGTAGTAGCGTTGGCTATGCTTAATCCCCCATCAATAGTATAATTTGAAACGGTTGCGCCAAGAGAACTGTCAACCGGTTCATCAAAAACGATAATAATAGTTATGCTGTCTAAAGTGTAAGTTCTCAATAATGAAGGAGGAGCCTGATCTGTATTAACAGCATCAACAGAATTTTTTCTTCCGGGTGTGCCGCCACCCGGATCAATGCTGGCTTTCCAGTTATCGCTACCTGCACAGGGGCTTTTAGTATCTATCATTTCAAGCGTCCAACCGCCACTGGCTTTCACCGCATTTTGATACCATGAATCTGAATAACTGACTGCATGAATAATGGATCCGTTTGCAGCTTTCAAAAAAAGCTGATCACCTGCATTGTCCAGCGATGGAAAGCTTGTAACTGATATCGTGGTTCCAAATGCTGAAAGCGCAGCCACTGCTGAACCGGTACAAACCACGACAAAACTATCCGGCTGCAAAGTAAAATTTGGCATCGGTCCACTTTGACTGGTAGCATCACCAATCCGCCAGTTTTGTAAATTAATCGGAATAGAACTTGTATTTTTCAATTCTATCCATTCATTGTTGGGCAATCCAACCTGTGGTGTCGGGTCAGCCATGATTTCGTCAATAACTACATCATACCTGTTTTGAGAAAAGGTTGACATTGCAAAGCAGACTACCAATGGAAGAAGTAAAAAAGACTTCATCAATCCAAATTAAAGAATGAGAAGGAAAAACTATTAATAATTGTAAATAATTTTTGGATGTAATCCTGTTGGTAAGTACTTTTGTTCCTCGTTGATTTATGAACGGTATTAAATATACAAAACACACCAAGAAACATTCCTGACAGGAAGGCTTGTTGTATTTTGTATGTAAAAACATAAAAAGATTGCAGGCCTTCAGAGATGAAGGTCTTTTTTTTAACCATACTCCAAACCCCCATGAGGGAGAGGGGAATAAAATTTGAAAAATGAAAGTTGCAGTAGTAGGCGCCACAGGATTAGTAGGCACCAAAATGTTACAGGTATTAGCAGAAAGAAATTTTCCGGTCACAGAATTAGTACCGGTTGCTTCGGAAAAATCAGTTGGTAAAGAAGTGGAATTTAAAGGGAAGAAATATAAAGTAGTAGGACTGGCGGATGCTATTGCAACAAAACCTGATATAGCATTATTTTCTGCCGGCGGAAGTACTTCATTGGAGTGGGCGCCAAAGTTTGCGGCCGCAGGCATTACCGTAATAGATAATTCTTCAGCCTGGAGAATGGATCCATCAAAAAAATTAGTGGTACCGGAATTAAATGCAGATGTATTGACAAAAGATGACAAGGTGATTGCCAATCCGAATTGTTCCACTATTCAAATGGTGGTAGCATTAAATCCGTTACATAAAAAATATAAAATAAAAAGAGTTGTAGTCAGCACCTACCAAAGCGTAACGGGTACCGGAGTGAAAGCTGTGAACCAGTTATTCAATGAGAGAAGCGGGGTGGATGGAGAAAAAGCATATAAGTACCCGATTGACCTCAATGTAATTCCCCAGATAGATGTGTTCCTGGATAATCATTATACTAAAGAGGAAATGAAAATGGTGAATGAAACAAAAAAAATTATGAGAGATGATTCAATCCGGGTGACGGCTACTACGGTTCGTATTCCCGTAGTGGGCGGACACAGCGAGGCGGTGAATGTTGAATTTGAAAAGGATTTTGATCTTGGAGAAATAAAAAAACTTTTATCTGAAGCTAGCGGAATTGTTGTGGTTGATGATCCATCCAATCAATTATACCCCATGCCCAAAGATGCGCATGAAAAGGATGAAGTATTTGTTGGAAGATTAAGAAGGGATGAATCACAGCCAAATACACTTAACATGTGGGTGGTTTCCGATAATTTAAGAAAAGGCGCTGCTACCAATGCTGTGCAGATAGCTGAGTATTTACTTGCAAAAAACCTTTTATGAATGGACTAAAGTCCGGGGAAAGGTGAAATGAATTATAATGAGGCTTTAACTTCCAATATTATTCAAGGGCTTCATTCACAAATTCAATCAACGGCTGCAATGCTTCAAATGCTTTGATCGTTTTGTTCACCAAATCTTCAGATTCAAGATCTGAATCTTTTAAATTGGTCAATGCGACAAAGCTTTTCAACTTGAGATATTCCGCTGCCGGATTTGATGGTTCATATCCTTTAGGTACACGGGTAAGAATATATTCTTTACTCCGTGAAAGATCATTGTACACTGATTTGAATTTTTTGGACCCGAGAATGCTTTTAAAATCTTTTAAATTATAATCAATTTCCTGTCTCACTTTATTTAATTCAGGAGGCATTGGCATCCATAAACCGCCACCAGTAAAACTTTTTCCGGGTTCACAATGAAAATAATATCCTCCAAAGATTGATTTCTTTTCTCCCCGGTTGATATAAGCCCCCATATTTGTTTTGTAGGGAGATTTATCTTTTGAAAAACGAACATCCCTGTTGATCCGGAACATACAATCTTTCGTTTTCAGGTGACTGATGGTGGTATCTTTTTTCCCATACTTGGCAATAACAACCTGAATGAAATTTGAAAAATCTGCTTTAGCATTTTCATAGTCATTTCGATGCAGATCAAACCAGGCTTTGTTATTATTTTTCTTTAATGATTTTAAGAATTTTAAAGTAGCTGAGTGTAACATTATGCCTTATTTTATTTTATTTCTTCTGAAGCATTTTCAGAAACTCTTCTTCTGAAATAATTTTTACAGTATTAATTTTTTTTGCTTTTTCCAGTTTGCTTCCCGCATCTTCTCCCACTACAAGATAATTCAGCTTGGCACTGACTCCGCTCAAAATCTGGCCGCCATGATCTTCCACCATCGTTTCTGCTTCACTCCGTTTCAGGGTAGGTAATGTGCCGGTAAACAAAAAAGTGAGATTGGTGAGTTTGCCATCTTTCGCCAGCTCTTTCTTTTCGTTTTTAAGTTGCAGCCCCAATTCTTCTAAATGTTTTAATAAAGAAATGTTTTCCTTGTTATTGAAAAACCGGTGAATGCTGCCGGCCACTTTTGGACCAACGTCTTCTAAATTCAGAAGATGTTCTACAGAGAAATTTTTAAGATCAAGCAGGTGATTTACTGTACGGGCCAATGTTTTAGCAGTAGTTTCTCCCACAAAACGAATTCCTAAAGCAAAGATCAGGCGATTCAACGGCTGGGATTTGGAATTTTCGATTGCCTTCTTAAGGTTGTCAATAGATTTTTCTCCAAAACCTTCTATCTCTCCGATCTTATTAAAATTAAGCTTATAAATACCCGGAATATCTTTCAGTAATCCTAATTCATAAAATTTCCGAACATTTGCTTCACCAAAACCACGGATATCCATAGCATCTTTACTTACGAAGTGAATGATACGTTCAATCACCTGTGCCGGGCAATCAATATTCAAACAACGCCAAACAGCTTCTTCCTCTTCTTTGAAAAGTTTACTGTTGCAAACGGGACAATTCTTAGGGAAATGAATTTTCTTTTCATTTCCTTTTCGTGCATCACTCAGCGATTTGACAATGTATGGAATTACATCGCCGGCCCTTTCCACTAATACGGTATCGCCGATCATCAGGTCTTTTTCTTTTATTACATCTTCATTGAAAAGTGAAATAGAAGAAACGGTAACTCCCCCAATCGGTACAGGTTGAATTTTTGCAACCGGCGTGATGGAGCCTGTTCTGCCCACCTGGAATTCCACATTTAATAATTTACTCGTTGCCTGCCTTGCTTTAAATTTAAATGCGATGGCCCAGCGGGGATGGTGAGTGGTCATTCCCATTTTATCCTGTAATGCAAAATCGTTTACTTTAATGACCATCCCGTCTATTTCATAAGGAAGATCATCTCTTTTCTGTTCAAAGTCCTGGCAATATTTAATAACGGCATCAATTCCTTTAAAAATTCTTTTTTCTTTTTGAGGACTTCGAAATCCCAGTTCCCATAACATTTCAAGCGATGCCGAATGATTTTTTAAGGTATCAGGATTTTTTTTTCCTTTCAGTAATGTATAATAACTGATATGATAAACGAAAGCTTCCAAATTCCTTTTTGAAACTTCAGCAGAATCTTTTATGCGAAGCGTTCCTGATGCGGCATTGCGTGGATTGGCCAGGGGCGGTAAACCTTGTTCAATCAATTGCTGGTTGTATTTAGCAAAATTTGATTTATTGATCAGTACTTCGCCACGAATTTCTATTTGTTGAAGGCCATAATCAGATATTCTTGCAGAAAGTGGAATGCTGCGTATTTGTTTAATATTGGCTGTTACATCATCGCCTTCCACTCCATCTCCTCTAGTGGCGCCACGAATCAATAAATCGTTTTCATAAATAATGGAAATACTCCCCCCGTCAAATTTTGGTTCTACACAATATTCAATTTCTATTAATCCTGTCAACTCCCTGGCACGGCGATCGAAATCAATCAGGTCTTCACTGTTATACGAATTATCCAATGAAAGCATAGGAACAAGATGTTGTACCGTTGGAAATTCTTTTGTTAATCCTTTTGCTACCCGTTGTGTAGGAGAGTCGGGTGTAATCAGTGATGGATTTTCTTTTTCTGTTTTTTCGAGTAATTTATATAGCAGGTCGTATTCATAATCCGATAGCAGCGGATCATTAAGAATATAATATCGGTATTCATGAAACCTAAGAATATTACGAAGGGTATTTATTTCATTTTTATGAAGGTCACCGGTTTCTGCTTTTATTAAAAAAGCTGAAGTATCTTTTTGAAGTTTCAGAGTTTGGTCCCTGGAATACATAAGAAAGCTTGAAGTATAAAATTACTTTTTGTTTATTAAAGAAATTAAAGGATTATATAAGGTTTTTTTAACGTATTCATGAATTTTTCAGGCTACATTTTTTTGATGATCTATTATAAACCGGATAAGTTCTTCAAGCGAAACATCAATTCTTGAAAGCGCATCTGTTATATCATTGCGATTGACCTGAGCAGCAAATGAAGGGGTTTTTAATTTTTTCAAAACGCTTTTTACATCCAGATCTTCATATTTAGTGGGGCGTATAAGAGCGGCAGCATGAACAAAACCCGATAATTCATCTATAGCATAAATCATCTTATCCATTTTGCTGACCGGCTCTACACCAAAATAACCCGGGCCATGAGATGCGATACAATGAATAACGTCCGGGTCAATATTTCTGCGTTCCAGTTCTTCAATGATTATCCGGCAATGGTCATCGGGATATTTTTCCCAGTCGGCATCATGAAGTAAACCGGCGAGTTCCCATTTCAATGCAGTGATTTCATCTGCATTTTCTTTTTCTAAAGCCCAGGCTTTCATGACAGCAGCCACTTGCTTCATGTGCAATTTCAATCGCTCATTGGGCACCCATTCATTTAATAATGCATTTGCTTCCTCAATGCTCATGAGGTTGCCTGCATTTTTCGGATCGCCGAAAGTGGAGCGGTTGAGTGTATGAATGGCCATAGTTTATTTTATTAAGGGGGTATAAATATAAAGGCGAATACCAAAATGATTATGCAAATTAGCGGGTATGAAAAAAATAAGTCAAAATATTTACTGAAAATCAATTTCTTATAAAAGCGAGCCTACAAAATACATCCATAAATTTTTGGAAAATCGCTTCACTCAAACCTATCTTTGCGACCCCAAAAACAAAATGAAAATCAACTTGGGAACAGTTCAGGGGATGGTCTGAATTGTTTATTAACTAACAAAAGCTAACGGTGCAAAGCCAATAGCAAAAAGCAAATAAGAATGAGTAAACAACATTTTACAACCAGGCATGCGAATGCGGCTACCGTACAACGCAAATGGTATGTGGTGGACGGTACCAATCAAACCGTAGGTCGTATGTGTGCTAAAATTGCTGCGGTACTACGTGGCAAGAATAAGGCATACTATACACCTCATGTTGACTGCGGCGATTATATTATAGTAACCAATGCAGACAAAGTTGTCTTTACGGGCAATAAATTGAAAGACAAATTGTATGACACCTTTAGTGGGTATCCCGGTGGATTGAAACAGGAAGCCGCCGGTACATTAATAAAGCGCAGGCCTGAGGCTGTGGTAGAAAGAGCCGTGAAAGGCATGCTGCCTAAAAATCGCCTGGGCCGCAAAATGTATAAAAAACTTTTTGTGTATACCGGAACTGAGCATCCGCATGGCGCACAACAACCACAGGAACTTAAATTCTAAAACAGCTTTTAGCTAATTGCTAAAGGCAAAAGCAAAATAAAAAATGGAAAAGCAAAGAAACGGAGTAGGACGCCGTAAAGAAGCTGTGACAAGGGTCTTCCTTTCAAAAGGGGATGGTAAAATCACAGTAAATGGCAAAGACTATAAAACATATTTTTCGCTTGTCTATCTGCAAAACCAAGTTGTACGTCCTTTCAAAACTGTGGATGCAGTTGGTAAGTTCGATGTAAAAATCACTGCAGAAGGCGGTGGTGTAAAAGGCCAGGCGGAGGCAGCTATGCTCGGCATTGCCAGGGTATTGCTGGAAACAAATCCTGATTTTCGCCCGGCTCTTAAGGCCGCTGGTCTCCTGAAAAGAGATCCGAGATCAGTAGAGAGGAAGAAATTTGGTCACAAAAAAGCAAGAAGAAGCTTCCAGTTCAGTAAGAGGTAATGATTCATTATTGATTATTTGTTTTAAACCGGTAATCACTAATTTATAAGAAAGACTCTGACCAGATAACTAGCCACAATAATTAATAATATGTAATTAATAATTTTAAATGGAAAACAATACATCCTTACAGCAACAACTTCTCGAAGCAGGCGTACACTTTGGCCACCTGCGCAAGAAGTGGAATCCTAAAATGCTGCCTTACATTTTTGCAGAGAAAAAAGGCATTCATATCATTGACCTGAACAAAACAACAGAATGCCTGAATGAAACGGCAGGCGTGATGAAACAAATTGCCCGCAGCGGAAAAAAAATTTTATTTGTTGGTACAAAAAAGCAGGCAAAAGATATCGTAAGTGAATGCGCAAAAAAAGTGAATATGCCTTTTGTAACGGAACGTTGGCTGGGCGGCATGCTTACAAACTTTAATACTGTACGTAAGAGCGTAAAGAAAATGCAGAGCATCGAAAAAATGCTGAACGATGGAACTTTTGACAGCATTACGAAAAAAGAACGGTTAACGCTGAGCCGTGATAAAGAAAAAATGGAAAAAGTTTTGGGTGGCATTGCACAACTCGGCAGAGTACCCGCGGCATTGTTCATTATTGATATTGGACATGAACATATCGCACTGGCAGAAGCAAAACGTCTTGGCATCACAACATTCGGTGTAGTAGATACAAATTGTGACCCCAACAAAGTTGATTTTGCTATTCCCGCTAATGATGATGCGACAAAATCAATTGCTATCATCGCAAATTATATTACTGCTGCTATTGCGGAAGGATTGGCAGAACGTCAGGCTGCTAAAGATGAAGAAGTAGAAGAAATGACCGATGATGAAAGAGAAAGGAAGGCTGCGAAATTGCAGGCTGAAGCAGAAGCTGAAGGCGGACGAGGAGGAAAATCACGTGGAGGTAATCAACCCAGGCGTCGTACCGGGGGTGGTGGTCAGAGAAGAACAGGTGGACCCGGCAGCAGGTAAGAAATAAAAAGGGCTTTTAATTTTTTTTCAAAGTTGTTTGAAAATGCGGGAGAAAATTTTAATAATAATGTATAAACAGAAATAAATATGTCAACAATAACTATAAGTGCACAGGATATAAATAAGCTGCGCCAGATGACCGGCGCAGGAATGATGGATTGTCGCAAAGCATTAACTGAAGCTAACGGTGATTTTGAAGCAGCCATTGACTGGTTAAGAAAACAAGGACAGAAAGTAGCAGCAAAAAGAAGTGACCGGGAAGCGAAAGAAGGAGTAGTGATTGCAAAAACTACAACTGATAATAAAACAGGAATCATAGTTTGTGTAAGCTGCGAAACAGATTTTGTAAGTAAGAATGCAGATTTCGTTTCATTCGGGCAAAGTATTGCCGATGCGGCCATTGCTAACAACGTAAAAAACCTCGATGAGTTATTAAATGCAAAAGCAGGCAGCGCTACTGTAGCTGAACTGGTAAATGATAAACTGGCTTCTATCGGTGAAAAGATAGGCGTAACCAAATTTGAAAGAGTAGATGCCGATTATGTTTCCTCTTACATTCACGGCGCATACCGCATCGGTGTATTGGTAGGATTGAATGAACAACAAGCCGAAGCAGGAAAAGATGTAGCCATGCAGATCGCTGCATTGAATCCTGTAGCAGTAGATGCTGCCAGTGTTCCTGCCGATGTTATTGCCCGTGAAAAAGATATTGCATTAGAGCAACTGAAGAATGATCCTAAAATGGCCGGCAAACCGGCCGAGATGTTGTTAAAGATCGCTGAAGGAAAACTGAATGCATTTTTCAAAGAACAAACTTTGCTGGCACAGGCATTTGTGAAAGACGGAAGCAAAACAGTAGATGATTATCTGAAAAGCGTAGATGCTAATCTGAAAGTGACGGCATTTAAGAGAGTAGCGCTGGGATAAACAAATTTCATTTCTATTTGAAAGAGGCAGCTTGTATATACTGCCTTTTTTTTTATTTATGGAAAAACAATTTTTTGAATGATGCAATTATCTTCCGGATTTACTGTAATGGTTCCTTCGACTTTATGAGGAATTCTAAAGAAGTTGATAAATTCTGGTGTCGCCCCTAATAAACCAGGAAAATCAGTTGTATTTTCAGCACTCCAGTTATAAGCTCCCGGAGGCAGGTAGAAACCTGCATAGTTACCGATGTCTGAATTATAGGAGTATTTAACATAGGAACAATCCGGTGAACAACCATCTTTGCACCAAACTCCTCCAAGCGAGTCTGTAAGGTTTGCAATTTTTATAGTAATCAAATTAACATTACCACCATCAGAAACCCAACCTTCCCATGGCCAAGGTTGCCCTGTTAAGGGATCTTTTGGATGCATTGTTCCTGTGGGATCCTGGCTGTAAAAGAAAACATTCTTTGATAAGTTTAGCTGGGCATCTTCGGGATTTACTGCTATTGTTATAGTATCCTTATCAATTAATCCGCCTGCATCCGTAACAGTTAATTCAAATTGATAAACGCCTTCGGTAAGATTTGATGCTTGTGTTTGCACTGCAGTGTTATTGGCAATAGCGAATGAAGACGGTCCCGAAATTTTTGTCCATTGATAACTTACAATATTATTATCGGGATCGGCAGAAACGCTGCCATCTAAAATAATGCTGTTATTGGGTAAAGTGATAGAAGTGTCTTTGCCTGCGTTGGCAACAGGCGGCCTGTTGGGCTGCATCATATCATTCACGGTAATAGTAACAGTATCACGATCGGACAAACCTGAGCTGTCCGTTACTTTTAATTCAAATTCATAGATGCCTTTAACAAGATCGGACGCCGGTGTTTGTACTGCGTCCCGATGAATTATGGTAAATGAAGACGGTCCCGATATTTTTGTCCATAAATAGCTTTTGATATTATTATCGGGATCAGTGGAAGCGCTGCCATCAAGTGTAATTATGTTGGTTGGTAAAGTAATGGTTTGATCAGTTCCTGCATTGGCAACGGGCGGCTGATTTTTTGTGTTGCATCCTTCACAGGATATTTCTTTCTGGCAGGAATAAAAAATGACTGCTTCTACAACTGACATTGCCAATATAAGTACAAGCAGCTTTTTCATTTCTTTATCCTTTAATTCAATTAGGAATATCTTTTTTTACCGAAGTCAAATTAAATTATATGAACAACAAATAATTTTATTATCGCTGAATGAATAGAATTCATAAAATAAAACAGCTTAATCAGATGAACGCATCCTATATATAAATAATGTAGTTTATCGGAGAAACCTGCTTTCTATCAATAACATGAAGTCCATAAAAAAATTCCCGGGTAAAAAAATTAACCGGGAAGTTTGTGAATGATTTTTTATAAATATTAATTTTCCTGTAGTGAGTGGTTTGCGTTCCATCTTCCGATTTGTTTACCCAGTGCTTCCCCATCCATACAGGCTTTTCGAAAATGATAACCTACATATATCCTGGATAATGAATTTTCTCTTGCAGCTTGCGACAAGCTTGTAAAATTTATTAGCTTTCCCGGTAACGTGGAACTTTCATAAGAATAACTGATATCATCTTTACCAAAAAAATATTTCATCAGTTCCGAAGCACCACCACCGGCGGTAGCATGAGCAGAGGGATAGTCAGCAACCGGTGGAGTGGGGAACCATAATACTTCCCAATTGGGATCTCCCTGCGTGTTGGGATTTCCATCATTATCACCAAGGTGAATAGCAGTGACAGGCCGCCAGAAGAAATTAATCATTTTTGCTTTCAAACAGGCAATATATGTATCTGCTTCTGTCATTTGCAGCAATGCAAACAATCTGGCCACTTTCCAGGCATTTAGATGTTTTTGAGTAATAATTGCTCTTGCTGCTTTATTCCAGCCAAAGGGCGAATTTTCTACCCAAAACTTTGCAATGTTTTCCTGTTTCTGGGTACGTCCATTTATGCCTGTGCATGTAGCACAACCCAATCTTTTTACTTCATTATAATCTGCAGTATATTCAGCACTATTTACAGGGTACGGACCAGGTACTGAGAATTGCGTGCTATTCTGAATGCCAAAAGTTTTCAGATTGCCCCAACCGGGAGAGTCATAAAAACCATTGAATGGCGGGCTATCAAATGGAAACGTGAAACGATATTGTCCCGGCAATGTGCCCGGCGTAACAGCAAACATTACATTAGCGATACCATCATTCATTCTCTTCTGAATAATTGCGGTTGCCGCTGCATGGCCTAAAGCAATTCCTTTCGTTTTTGCTTCCCCGCTTTCAATGGAATTAAGTGATTGAATGAGCAGGTTATTAATATAATCTTGAACGGGCTGCGGAGTAACGAAGGCGGGTGGATTCAATTGACCGAAGAAAGATGTAATGACATCATAGGCTGACTGCGCCACTGCCGCATTAGGGTTAGCATCTTTATCCCTTGCATTTAATGCATAGCTCTTGTACTTAGGAATAATATTGTTCAATGCATCATGCATTGCAATATTCACCATAGCATAATAACGGCTTTCAATAAATGGCGGAATAGGGGGATTGGGAATAATAGCCTGTGTTTGGTACACAACATTAGTCGCTGCTTCATTCCATCGCAGCACCATCTCAGGGCTTGTGTTTTCACAATCATGGCCTGGATTTTTGAATCTTGAACTTGCTTCTTCCTCGGGGATTACAATTTTGTCTTTTTCCTGCTTCTGGCAACCGGACATAAATAATGAAGCAGGCAATATCATCAGCAGTATCCTTATAATATTTTTTTTTGATTGGAACAGTAATTGGGTCATAAAACATAGTTTTAGTGATTAAAAAATATTTTTGTTTGTTTAATGGGCTATGACCATTTTATTTGTTTGAGTGAAAAAGTCTGCACCTGAAGAAAGAGTTAGCCTGTAATAATATATTCCCGCCTGTAAACCGGCGGAACCAAAATCAACATAATATTTCCCCTGTTTTTTATTTCCGTTTACAAGCGTTGCTATTTCTCTTCCGAAAAGATCAAAAACTTTTATAGAAACATTTCCGTCATCAGGCAGTTCATATTCAATCCGTGTAGATGCAGTAAAAGGATTGGGATAATTTGATAACCTGAGCTGTGCGGCCAACTCGGTTGTTTCCTTGTCAGGCTCACTATTCATATTATCACACAGTTTTTGCGGGCAGCTTCCCAGCGTAAATCCATGTTTCAAAAGCAGGGGAACAAATGCTTTTGCCACGCATATTTCCCTACCCCTGTGACAAACTTTTACTTTATCCATTTTTCTACCGCATCTTACATCGTTTACATTCACCGTTACATCATCGGTGCGAACACAGCCATTTGCATCAGTAACTGTCAACGTGTATGTAGTGGTATCAACGGGACAGACTTCGGTACTTGCAGCATTTGGAGTAGAACCTCCGGACCATAAATAAGTGTAAGGTGCAACACCGCCTGCAGCAACACCATTCAGCATGGTGCAATTGGAGCCATATCCATAAATAACATTTTTATCTTCTCCTGCATTAGCTGTTGTAAATTCAAAATCATAAATGGTTGTTACACCGTTTACGCCAATTCTGAAGTTATCAGCATTTCCAATAAAATTGGGTGCAAAAATTCCAGGTACAGCGCCCCCGGTTAATCTTATGCCACCACCGCCCAAGGCCGGGTCATTAATTATTCTTGCATTTGGGTTTTGGGCAATATATTCTGCAAGTGTAAATACGGGGCCACCATGATCCGGGTCTGGCTTTGGAGGAGGGCCAGGCCACCATAGACCATGAAGCATATCCCAGTATTGCCATACACCTACCTGACTTTTTCCCTGATCAGGGAAATGATTTGTTGTATATGGCTGGCTTTGATAACGTGGATCAAACACGAGATTGTCGTCAGTAACACCGTCATTATTTTTATCAATCAGCAGTATCACATAATTTACATCTACATTGTCCTCCCTGTTTTGAACATAAGTAGAATATCCAAACTCAGTTATAGATGACAAAGGCGTGTTATTATAGGCAGTGTTTCTGAAACGAACGAAATTTACGTTGGGGGAACTAAATTCAATACTACCTTTTCCCAGGGGAGGAGTACCAACACCGTTTTTAAAAGTTAGAGAAGTGCCGGGTTGCGTTTGTTTTACCCATCCGTTCAGATTACAGTCGGTAACGGTTACTACGTTTTGTGAAAATACGTTTGTAGCAATAAGAAACAGGGGGGTAAAAATTTTTTGCTTCAGTGACAAAATTTTTCTCATAATGCAAGTTTTGAATGAAGTAATTTTTGTTAGTATTTTGAAATACATGGAGAAGTTACATTGCTATGTAATTGCTTCAAAGGATAAAACGTCTAAAGAACGCTTTCAGCGACACTCTCATCAAAATTTCTCCAAAGTGATTTAATGGAATGTTTTTGCTGTTAGTCGAAAAACGAAACTGTTTGTCATTTTATGAAACAAGAATTTGCGGCAACATAAACTATGAACTAAATTGTAGTTAAGATCAATAAAATGAATGATTACTTAGAAAACCCTTTCGTCTTTTCGCCCCGCTATCGTTTATTAAGACACATGGCTTTTTGGACTGTGAATATTCTTGTTTTTTCTTTTTTATATAAGGGGCCCAATCAATCGTGGTGGCTACAATTTGCCCAGTCGGTAATTTGGGTAATAGCATTTATTGTGTATTGCTATCCTGTTATGTACATTTTCATTCCCCGTTTTTTGTTAAAGGAAAAATTAGTTCAGTTTTTTACTATTCTTATAATATGGGGTGTGGCAGGATATTTTTTTAACTACCTCTACCGAAAATATGTTTTCTTTCCCTTTACAGAATTTATGAGCGATAAAATGAATGAATCTTTTGGGTATTCAAATCCTAATGCATGGGCGCCTTCGGGTTATATTGTGATGAATCTTATGGCGGGCTATGGTAGTGTGATTGTGCTGTTTAAATACTGGGTGAAGAAACAAAAAGATTTTTTGAATGCGGAAAAAGAAAAAGTAAATGCAGAGCTACAGTTATTAAGGGCGCAAGTGCATCCACATTTTTTATTCAATACCCTTAATAACATCTATTCCTTTTCCCTGCATCACTCTGATAAAACGCCTCAAATGATCTTAAAACTTTCTTCATTGCTGAGTTACATGCTTTATGATTGCAAGGAGAGTGAAGTGCTGCTGGAAAAAGAAATTGAAATCATGGAAAATTATATTGACCTGGAAAAAGAAAGGTATGCAAACCGCCTTGAAGTTTCAGTGAATATTGAAGGAGATATCAGGGATAAGTATATAACCCCATTGTTATTACTTCCATTTTTAGAAAATGCCTTTAAGCATGGCGTATCTGAACAACTGGAAAAATCCTGGATGAGTATGGATATTTCTGTAAAACAAAATATATTTCGTTGTAAAATAGCAAACAGTAAAGAAGAAAGAATACAACCAGAAAAAAACGGCATTGGTATTGAAAATGTAAAAAGAAGGCTTGCGTATCTATATCCCGGGAAACACGAACTGCGACTGAACGATGAAGAAGATTTTTTTGTAGTTTCTTTGCAGATAGAATTACACTCAGCCCTGCAGCCTGAAAAAGTAAAAGATAAGCTTGTTTTGGAAACTTCTAAAAATGAATATTTATGAAGATCCGGTGCTTGCTTGTTGACGATGAAGTTCCAGCGCTGAAAGTATTGCAGAAGCATATTTCCGGCATTAATGGTTTTGAAATAGTGGCTTCCTGCAATAATGCGGTGGAAGCAATGGATGTACTGCATGAAAAACCGGTTGATTTGATATTTCTGGATATTAAAATGCCAAAATTGCTGGGAACAAATTTTTTACGCAGTCTTTCCAACCCGCCCAAAGTCATTTTTGTTACAGCTTACAGGGAATACGCCGTGGATGGCTATGATCTGGATGCAGTGGATTATTTGGTAAAACCTGTTTCTTTTGAAAGATTTCTTAAAGCGACATTAAAGGTAAAACGGTTATTGGGGCATGAAGCTATTGTTCCCGCTGAGGAAAATAAAAAAAAACCCGAAGCTTTTGTTTATCTGAAAGTGGACAAGAGTATGCAAAAGATTTTTGTTCATGAGATCGTTTATATTGAAAGTTGGAAAGATTATGTAAAGGTATTTTTAACTTCCGGCAAAAATTTTCTTGTAAAAAAGTCAATCAGCTCTATGGAAAATCTATTGTCAGAGCAAAATTTTATAAGGGTACATCGTTCATATATTATTTCCATGGGAAAAATCACTGGCTATACTAATTCGGATATTCAATTAGGCGCCAAAGAAATTCCGATTGGGCGACTATACAAACAAAAGGTGATGGATGTAATCCATTCAACATAGGAAATTAATTAAAATTGATTTTAATTCCCAGCTGGCTTATCCATCTGGCGCTGTTTCCCGGGGCTGTGCTGCTTTGCACAGACCAGGGTTTTCCGTTCAATGGAGTAAACTTGTATTGCGGCGTCAGAGTGTTCGGATCGGAAAATCCTGCAAATGTGATGAGAGAAAAATTATCATTAGGAAGAAAATATAACCGCCCCCATTTTTTATTCAGCATATTGGTAAAATTGAAAACATCATAAATAATACTAATGGTGGTTTCTTTTTTATTCAGTTTTATTTTGAAATCCTGCTGAAGACGTAAATCAATTGTGTTTGTAAACGGAAGCCTTGCCCCATTCCTTTCAGCAAATTCACCCCGGTGTTTACGCAGGTATTTATCAGATTCAATAAAATCATTCAGTGCATCTTTTTGTTGCTGGGGCGAGGGATCATTATTTGAATTTGCTAAAAAGGTCATATTATTGAGATCGGCTTTTGTGGGAATATAGATCAGATCAGCATTCGAATTTGTCTGGGACGGATTTCCGTCGTCATTGATCATGCTTCCGTTATATACATAACTGAAAGGAGAGCCTGATTGTCCGTTATAAATTAAAGTGATCAGTGTTGACCATTTTCCATAATTAAATTTCTTTGTAAGTGCAGCATTAATCCTATGGCGGAGATCAAAATCAGAAACAGACCTGTCGGCAAAATTTTTCCCATTCACTGTTTCCAACCGCCCCCATTGCCCGTCAATAGTGTTGCCGGTACCTACAGGATCGAAAAGGTCAATTGAATTTTCAAAACAATAAGAAAAGTTTGCTTGCAGGTTGTTGGCAATTGACTTATTGATCTCAACGGTTACTCCATAAGAAAATCCCTTTTCGCCATGATTATTTGTCAATAAATAAATATTATCGTAAGGATTACCCCCTGGTGTTGGTATTGCATCGGGCAAACTGAATGTAGAATAGACAGATCTACTGCCCGGCTGAGGCGATTTTTTTAATGGGGGAAGAATATTTACATTGATATACCTGTTTTCAATTATATTTTTTGTAAAAAAAATGTCAGCAGTCAGATTCCAGGTTTTTATAAAATTTTTATCCATGCTGAGAGATGTCCTGAATACAGCCGGGTATTTATAATTCCGGGCAATGAGTTGCAATACCCCTTTTTTGTTTTCAGGATTAATTCCCAGCGATTGAAAATCCGGTTGATTGTAGGGATCGGGATTAAAATACAAACCATATTGCTGGGGCATGATATTTAAATTGCCAATATTAGCTACATACAATTGCGAAGCCCATACATTCAAAATATGCCCTGAAAAAATACCGGCGCCACCCTGTATAGTTATTTTCTCTTCGGGTATTTTATAAGTAAAACCAAACCGTGGTGATAGTTGCCAGGTTGGTTTCATGGCCATGCCCGTTACTGCTCCTTCCAGGTCGTAATACTTTTCTATTTCACTACGGGCCATTGTATTGAAATATTTGTCCTCTTTATATTTTGCCGGCAAAGCATTCATATCTGCTCTTATACCTGCAGTTATTTTGAGGTTTTCATTTATTCGTATTTCTTCATTAATAAAAAAACCGGTACGCAATGGGTAGTATTTTGCCGCAGCGTCAGTATTTGCATTTACAGGTTTATCTACAAGCGACAATATCCTGGAGTATTTGAACGGGAATCCATTCTGTATAAAAACATTCAGGTTTCGGAAACGGTAATTACCAAAATAACCATTCAAGGATATGTCTTTAATCTTTGTAAAGTCCAAGTCCATTCCCAAACTGATTGCGTGATTATTTTTTACAAATTTGTATATATCAAGTACAGTAAATTCTGATGAAGTAAACCGGTTGATCTGCCCCAAACCGCTGCTCCCAAATATAATAGTAGCTGCTCCATCGTTGATCGTAACGATGGGGAATAGTTGCCCTGTTATTTTAATCGGGGTCACTTCACTGTTAAAGGTGACCAGTAACCGGTTATTCGCTGAATTTCTAAAATAGCTTTTCCATTCAAAAGATGCAGAATGTGTAGATGAAATAAGTCGGTAACGGTTGTTGGAAAATCGTATCGAAGTACTGCCATTCTGGGTTTGAGGGGCAATTCTTTCACCATTGTTGTAACGATAACTTAAAGTAAATTTATTTTTCACATTGGGGTTCCAGTCAATTTTGGCAACCAGTCGTTTTGCATGCAGTTCATTGACTACATCCGCTGTGCCGGCATTATAACCATAACGTTTACGGACGGTATCAACCAGATCAAATATCTGTTGTGGAGTGCTATTCCCTTTATATTCGGAAAAATTATAAGGTTGAGGTTGGGATTCACTTTGATATTCCGTAAGCAGGAAATAAAATAATTTATTTTTTATCAGGGGCCCACTTGCCCATACACCTGCTGTTTGATTAAAAAAAGGATTCAGCCTTGTTCTTTTAAATTCGCCGGGAGTGCCTTGTACTTCTTCAGGCAACGGCGATTTGCCCGCCATGTTTTCATTCCTGAAATAGTACCATGCGGAAGATTTGAATTGATTGGATCCTGATTTGGTAATGGCATTAATACTGCCGCCGGTAAAGTTGCTGTATTGTACATTATAAGGTGATTGTAAAACTTTTATTTCTTCAATCGCCTCCATGGAAATGGGCGGCGCATCTGTCCGGCCTCCTGCAGATCCGTTATTGGCAAGGCCCAGCATATCATTCATATTGGAACCATCAATAAAAAAAGAATTGTATTTATTATTCTGTCCGGCCAGTGATATGCCGCCATCGCCATTCACTTTTGCATTGGGCACAAGCCTTATATAATCCTGAAAATTGCGGCTGATGGAAGGAAGTGAATTTATTTTTTCCTGGTCAATATTGGTTTCCATTCCAAATTTAGGTTCCGGTTGTTTTTTCACATTTATTGTGACATTATCCAGCATATTTTTTTTCTCTTTCAAAATAAATTCTGAAAACTCGTCACCTTGCAGAAGTGAGTAAAAATTTTGTTCTGTGTAACGAATAAAAAGGTTTGTTTTCAGGAGTGGTTCAAAACCGGCATAGCTGATAGTTAAAGTATAAGGTCCTCCGGGTTTTATATTAAATAAGTTGAAAAAACCTTTTGAGTTGGTTTGAATGGAGTACGTATTTTTCGTCGGCTCATGTACTATTACCACTGTGGCAAATGGTAACACTTCTTTTCTTTCTGATTTTACAATGCCGGAAACATTAGTATTGGTTTCCTGGGAAAAAACACTCTCGGAAAATAAATATAAACAAGATAGTAACCCGATACTATAGATAAGGTATAATCTCATTTTGCAGATCGAAGGTTTTGCGATCAAAAGCTACAAAAAAAGATCAGCTTGTATGATTTAAATATTAGCTGTTAGTCGGAAAACAAGGCATTTGGTCGAATTTTTATGAATTTTGAATAGAGAATGAGTATTTACTATTAGAGGAATTCAAAAATTAAACCGGGCTATGTCTGATGATGGACTGCTTTAAATGATTGCTGTAATAGTGAAACAGGTGCCCCGAAAATTCTACCGGCTGAGCAATTGTGCCTGTGATTAATTTTTTAAAATAATTTTACGAAAGCTACATTGCAGCATCTTTCATATTTTATATGCCCGACTTTTACAAATATTTCGAAGCAAACAGGAATAATTGGAATCAGCGAACACTGGTTCACAGAGATTCTGCATTTTATGGATTACAAGAATTCAAAACAGGAAAAACATCGCTGAACAAAATTGAGTTAGAAGAACTGGGAGATGTAAAAGGAAAAAAATTGTTACACCTGCAATGTCATTTCGGAATGGATACGATGAGCTGGGCAAGGCAGGGCGCAAAATGTATCGGCGTTGATCTGAGTGATGAATCCATCAGGCTTGCGAAAGAGTTAAATAGGGAAATGAAATTAGATGTTGAATTCATTCTATGTAATATTTATGATCTGAAAAAACACTTGGATGAAAAATTTGATATAGTGTTCACTTCGTATGGTGTGATCGGCTGGCTTCCCGATTTACAAAAATGGGCGGAATTAATCAGCTATTATCTGAAGCCGGGAGGCATTTTTTATATGGTGGAATTTCACCCGGTGGTCTGGATATTTGATGATGATTTTACCCATATTAAATATCATTATGATAACAAAGAAGTAATCATGATTGAGAATGAGGGAACATATACAGATCGTAATGCCGATATTAAAGGCAAAGAGTATAGCTGGAATCATAGTATCAGCGAAATGCAAAACACTTTGATACATGCCGGACTTCAGATTCAATTTTTTAATGAATACATGTATTCTCCCTATCCCTGTTTCAGAAACCTGACGGAAAGAGAAAAAGATCAATGGCAAATCAAAGGAATGGAAGGAAAAATACCGATGTTGTACAGTATTAAAGCGGTGAAACAATGATCAAATCCCCCTATCTTCGCAGCGAAAATTTAGTGCATGCTCCCAAAGTATAAGCGTATTCTTCTGAAACTTTCCGGCGAAGCTTTATTAGGTGATAAGAATTTCGGTTTGGACTCCAATGTGATAAGCCAATATGCTCAAGACATAAAATCAATTACTGAGTTAGGCGTTCAGGTCGCAATAGTAATAGGTGGGGGAAATATTTACCGGGGCATGAACGAAGCCGAAACCGGTATTGAAAGGGCGCATGGCGATTATATGGGAATGTTAGCTACTGTGATCAATGGTATGGCTTTGCAGGCCGGGCTGGAGAGAATAGGTGTGTACACCCGGTTATTAAGCGCTATAAAAATGGAGCAGATTGCTGAACCTTATATCCGCCGTCGGGCTATCCGTCACCTTGAAAAAGGAAGAGTTGTTATTTTTGGGGCCGGCACGGGTAATCCCTACTTCACTACTGATACTGCCGGATCTCTCCGGGCTATTGAGATTAATGCAGACGTCATATTAAAAGGAACCAGGGTGGATGGAATTTATAATATGGATCCCGAAAAAGACCCTTTAGCCAAAAAATACAATGTTATCAGTTTCCAGGATTGTCTAAACCAAAACCTCAGGGTGATGGATATGACGGCATTTACACTTTGTATGGAAAACAATCTTCCTATTATAGTTTTTGATATGAATAAACAAGATAACCTGCGTAGGGTTGTGACAGGAGAAAAAGTAGGAACATTAGTAAAAGGCTGAATTTTACGATCGTAACTTCTTGTGTTATTTTGTGAAAAAATAGTATAGATAATTTCATGTTTTTTTGATAGCTTACCGCTTTGATTTTTTAAGATTATGGGCCATCTTACATTATCAATCATAGAAATTATTATCCTGCTTCTGGGTGCTGTTATACTTGGAATTACAATCCATTTTTTTATAACCAGCCGCCGAACGCTCAAGACATCCAACGTTGAGTCGCAATCTCTTGCTAAAACTTTAGGAGAGTGGAAGCTTAAATATTTTAATGAAATTGAATCGAGGGATAAAGAAATAACTGAGCTTAAAGAAAGGCTTTCAGAGGCTGAATCCAACACTAATATTTATTCTATTGAAGCTGAGGAAATGCGGCGGCAAAACAAGGTATTGCAAAACGAAATCCATTCACTGAATACCGCTCCACATGCAGAAGAACAAACTGATTACATTGAAGAACTTCGCCAGGCACAAAGCAGCCTGATGGAACATAATGATAAGATCAACCGCTTGCTGGGCCAAATAGATGTAATTAAAGAAAAAGAAGAAAAAACAAGAGAAGCGCTTAGGGATAATGAAGAATTATCTCACCAGATCACAGAATTAAGGCTGCTCATCAGCGATAAGGAAAAAGAGATGAATTCAATTCGCCAGAAATCACAATTGACCAGGGAGATGAGCTCTATGCTTGATAATGCCTATCACGAATTTAATGTATTGCAGGATAAGATAAAAAAACTGGAATCGCAGGTTGGCGCTTCCAGGATGACCAGTGTTGAGTATGAAGATCTGAAAGAAGAGCATTATAAATTATCGAAAGATTTTGACGAGCAGAAAAAGAAACTCAATGCGATTAATGCAGAAAATCAAAATCTGCAGGTACAACTCACTGATACGGAAGACCTGCTCCGGGAAGCTAATTTTAACCGCCAGCAGTTACAAAAAAGAGTTGCTTATCTTGAAGAGTTGAATAATGACCTGCAGACGGTTTCTGATGCTAATAAAAAACTGGAAAACCAATTAAAGCGTATTGGCGAATTGGAAAGTATGCTGCATGTAGTGTCAGAAGAAAGAGATCATTTGCGCCGCCAGGGAAATGAATAAAAAATGTATAGACTTTTTGTATAGGCCCCACGGGGCTTTTTTTATTTATACAATAGCTGAAAGATTAACTTTGCCATTTAAATGGTTGGATAATGGAACATAGTATTGCTGATTTACGAAAAGAATATTCACAACAAAGTTTATATGAAAATGAAGTGGAAGCAGACCCCCTTTTTCAATTCAAAAAATGGTGGGATCAGGTTTTAGCAGCGGATGTGGATGAACCCAATGCCATGACTTTAGCCACGGCTTCCATGGATGCTGTTCCTTCTGCCAGGATTGTACTGCTGAAAGATTTCAGTGAAAAAGGATTTGTGTTTTTTACCAATTACGAAAGTTATAAAGGGAAACAACTATCTGAAAATCCCAAAGCCTGCCTTGTTTTTTTTTGGAAAAAGCTGGAGCGGCAGGTTCGTATTACAGGGCTTGTGTTTAAATTATCATCAGCAGAAAGTGATGAGTATTTTAATTCAAGACCGGAGGCCAGCCGTATTGGGGCCTGGACTTCACCACAGAGCCAGGTGATTGAAAGCCGGACCTGGCTGGATGAACAATTCAATAAATTATATGCAGAAATGAAAAATGGAAATATTCAACGCCCACCGCATTGGGGCGGGTTTATTGTAAAACCCGTCATTATCGAATTTTGGCAGGGAAGAGTCAGCCGCCTTCATGATCGCATTCAATATTCATTGCAGGAAAATGGTACATGGAAAATTGAACGACTGGCGCCTTGATAAATAACACCACTCATTTTTACCCTTGATTACATCACACGGTTTACAAAAAATAAAACTATTTTTTCTTTTTTACTTTGTGAGGTCGGCTTTTGCCAAATGAACCCTTAAATATTTTCCCTTTCTTGGTTTTTTTATCTCCTCTACCCATGTGCTTTTTGTTTTTATTAAAAATTTGAATGAATTAAAAAAGCTCCTGTTTAATTGAGTATCGGAGCTTTTTAATTAGTTGTTGTGCAGTTATAATTTTGCTGCAAGTTCTTTACCTGCTTTGAAACGGGCCACTTTTCGGGCTTTGATGCTGATTTCAGCACCGGTTTGTGGATTGCGTCCTTTACGGGCTTTTCTTTTTGATATGGTAAATGTTCCGAATCCCACTAAAGTGACTTTGCCGCCATTTTTAAGAGTTTTACTCACAGCTTCAACAAAAGAATCAATGGCAGCATTAGCCTGAGTTTTGGTTATACCGGTATCATCGGCAATTTTGTTGATCAATTCAGCTTTGTTCATAGTTATTTATTTATGATTTACAAACGGCGACAAATTTAGAGGTTTTTGCAACCAGTAAAAGAATCACAGTCAAAAATTTTTTTTATAATTCTACTAAATTCATCGGAAGCAACAATTCAAAAGGGCAGCCCATTTTTTAACCACAAATTAATTTTAATTGTCTTGCCGAAATGCTTTACAGCAAAGCTTTTCGGGCAGTGATTGATCTTTTCATGTTCCATAATTCGTGTTGAATTTTCTGCTGAGATGCCTGTTATAGATAGAAAAATCTTATCCACAGCTATTGCACAGCCTGCATTACTGTCCGGATTCCAACAAATTTATCCTTCCATTTATCAGTTGCTTTTTTCCGGAATATGGGTGCAAACTTTACAATGTATTGCTGATAATTTTCCAGTGATTGGGTGAAATATTGTATTATATAAGTGATTCCATCTGTTTCATCCTGCTCCAGCAGGCGAAAAAATTTATGCTCATAAAACAAGCCCGTTGCTAAAATTTCAGGAATATGTTCTTCCTGCTGCCATAACACCCATTCCTTTTCAATGGCAGTATCCACTTTCATCGTAATATTATAGACAATCATACAGATTACATTTTTAATTCCAGAAATACCGGGCAATGGTCGCTTTGCTTTATATCTGGATAGATATCTGCATCTATTAAGTTTTTTTTGAGAGGCTCCGTTACATTAATATAATCAATTCTCCATCCTTTGTTTTGTAAACGAACGCTGGGAAATCTCTGGCTCCACCAGCTATACCTGTTTGGTTCGGGGTGAAATTGCCGGAAAGTATCTATCCACCCGCTTTCAAAAAACTTTGTCAACCATGCTCTTTCTTCGGGCAAAAAACCAGATGAGTTTTTATTTCCTTTGGGATCATGAATATCAATTTCGTTGTGTGCAATATTATAATCGCCGCATAGAATGATTTTCGGATGTTTTTTTTTTAATTTATTGAGGTACAGTAAAAAATCATCCAGCCATTTATATTTAAACCCCTGCCGCTCCTCACCGCTGGTGCCCGAAGGAAAATAAGCATTGATCAGCCGGATATCGCCAAAGTCCATTTGGATTATTCTCCCTTCTTCATCGCTGGGCCCATGTCCATTTCCGTATTCAACTTTATCGGGTTTTATTTTAGTAAAAACAGCTACACCGCTGTAACCTTTCTTAACTGCGCTAAACCAGAAATCTTCAAAACCAAGATCATTGAATAATTTATAATGGACATTTTCTTTTTGTGCTTTTGTTTCCTGGACACAAATCACATCAGCCGGATCCGTTTTCAACCAATCCACTAATCCTTTTGTCATAGCGGCACGGATACCATTAACATTATAGCTGATAATTCGCATTGTTAATAAATTTCAGATTTCAAATTTCCATATTATTTTGTGTGATACAAAGAAAATGAAATGTTACTGCATCTCTGGATGGATTGAAAAGTTTTATTTTTATATTCTTTATTATGAAAACAATACCTTCTTCAGACAGAATTATTCCGCCAAAAGCTCATATTTTCCTGGAAGGCCCAAGGAGCCGGAGTTATGAATTTAAATTTGCATACAGGGTTTTTTATGAATTTATCAAAGGGTTCAGGATGCTGCATTTTATAGATCCTTGTATAACTGTTTTTGGCTCTGCCCGATTCAAAGAAGACCATCCTTATTATATTGCTGCCAGAGAATTTGGTAAACGGATTTCTGATTTAGGCTTCACAGTAATGACCGGGGGTGGCCCCGGCATCATGGAAGCTGCCAACCGTGGCGCATTCGAAAATGGCGGGAAATCTGTCGGGTGTAATATTCAATTACCCTTTGAACAAAAGCCAAACATGTTCATGAACAAATGGACAACCTTCGAGCATTTTTTTGTCCGTAAAGTGATGATGGTAAAATATTCTTATGCTTTTATTATAATGCCCGGAGGATTTGGCACTCTCGATGAGTTTTTTGAAACGTTGACCCTGATACAAACAAAAACCATCACTCAGTTCCCCATTGTTTTATATGGCAAAGACTACCATAAGGAACTATGGGAATATATTGAATACCTGGCACAGGAGGGAACCATCAACAGGGAAGATATCTCATTGGTATTGTTGACAGATGATATCAATGATGCCATTAATCATATACGCACCTACATCAGGAAAAACTACAAAGTGAAACGCCGGAAAAGAAGATGGTGGCTGTTTGAAAAGAAATAAAAATATATTCGCAGCATTGGCTTACTTCTGAAAGCAGACAAGTAAGTATATAAACCTAAATATCTTTATTCAATTTTTTTTAATGATAAATATCAATACAATTATTTTCGACCTCGGAGGTGTTCTCATAGACTGGAATCCCCGGTATATGTACCGTAAGATTTTCAAAACGGAAGAAGAAATAGAATGGTTTCTTCAGAATGTTACCACTTCAGATTGGAATGAGAATCAGGATGCAGGGTATCCGCTGCATAAAGCCACGGAAGAATTAGTGGCAAAACATCCCGAATGGAGCGCAGAAATCCAGGCTTACTATGGAAGGTGGATCGAAGCGCTGGGTGATGCCATTTATGAAACGGTGGATGTTTTTCATGAATTAAAACAGTCCGGTAAATATAAATTGTATGCACTTACCAACTGGAGTGCAGAATTATTCCCTCATGCCAGGGAACGGTTTGAATTTCTGAAATGGTTTGATGGCATTGTGGTAAGCGGAGAAGAAAAGATGAAAAAGCCTTCAGCTGAATTTTATAAATTGATATTGGATCGCTATCAACTCAATCCGGAAAAAACAATTTTTATTGATGATAGTTTGAAAAATGTAAAAGGGGCAGAGGCAGTTGGAATTAAAGCCTTACAATTTCACAATGCCCACCGTTTAAAAGAAGAATTGCAAAGCATCGGTATTTTCGTTGATTAATTATTTACTCCAACGCCGGCCTCAGCCATCTCTCTGCTTTTTCCATACTCATTCCTTTTCTCTTGGCATAATCTTCCAATTGATCTCTTCCGATTTTCCCCAAACCAAAATAATGGCTATGCGGATGAGCAATATACCAACCGCAAACCGATGCCGGTGGACTCATGGCAAGGCTTTCGGTTAATTCAGTACCGATGTTTTCTGTTGCTTTCAGCAAGTGAAACAATTTTATTTTTTCTGTATGATCCGGGCAGGCAGGATAGCCTGGCGCCGGGCGAATACCCTTATATTCTTCTTTTATCAGTTGCTCATTACTTAGTGTTTCATCTTTTGCATACCCCCAATATTCTTTTCTCACCTTCTCATGCAGGCATTCAGCAAATGCTTCTACCATGCGATCGGCAAGGATCTGTACTAATATTTTATTGTATTCATCATTTTCAGCAGCAAATTTCTCAACATATTTTTTTGCTCCGAAAATACTTACAGCAAAACTTCCCATAAAATCCTGCCCCAACTCCTGTGGACAAATAAAGTCACAGAGGGAATAACTTGGTTGCCCTACCGCTTTTTTCAACTGTTGCCGGAGAAATTCCAGTTTTACTTCTCCTTTACCTGTTTGCAGCGTAACAGTATCAGCATTGTTGCTTTGTGCTGGCCAAAAACCGATAACTCCATGGGCAGTAAACCATTTCTCAGAAATAATTTGTTTTAAAAGTTCCTGAGCATCATTATATAGTTTATTTGCTTCTGCACCAAAAATTTTATCGGATAATACATCCGGAAAATGCCCCGGCATTTCCCATGCGATAAAAAATGGTCCCCAGTCAATGTATTTAGCAATAACAGAAAGTTCAAATTCTTTAAAAACCTTCACTCCATCCACTGCAGGTTTTACGGGGTTATATTTTTTCCAGTCAAAATATTCTTTTGTAATGACAGCTTCCGAATAGGGAATAAGCGTTTTCCCTTTTTTGTTTAAAAATTGCTCCCGGAGTTGATTGTACTCCTTCTGCGTATTGCTAATAATATTTTTTTTCTGTTCGTTATTTAGTAAGGCGCTTACCGTGGCCACACTTCTTGATGCGTCCAGGACATAAATAACTCCGTTATTATATTGCGGGGCAATTTTTACTGCAGTATGAATTCGTGATGTGGTAGCTCCACCTATCAGCAAAGGTTGTTTCATGTTTCTTCTATTCATCTCATGAGCCACATGCACCATTTCATCCAGAGAAGGGGTAATTAATCCACTGACGCCAACAATATCAGCGCCCCATTTTTCTGCTTCATCCAAAATTTTATCGGCAGGCACCATCACGCCGAGGTCTTTTATTTCATACCCGTTGCATCCAAGCACTACGCCTACAATATTTTTTCCGATATCATGCACATCGCCTTTTACCGTTGCTAATAAAATTTTGCCCACAGCTCCCTTCAATGCCTGCGGATTATTTTTCTTTTCTTCTTCTATAAAAGGCGTCAGCCATGCTACGCTTTTTTTCATCACTCTTGCACTTTTCACTACCTGCGGTAAAAACATTTTACCCGAGCCAAATAAATCTCCCACCACATTCATTCCATCCATCAGCGGGCCTTCAATTACGTCTAATGGCTTGGGATATTTTTTCCTGGCTTCTTCCGTATCCGCATCAATGTAATCTGTAATACCATTTACGAGTGCATGCTTTAATCTTTCTTCTACAGTTGTATTTCTCCACGATTCATCTTTTACTTCTTCTTTACCTTTGGCTTTTACTGTTTCGGCAAATACAATCAATTTTTCTGTAGCCTCATTGTTGTCATTGTTTTTATTGAAAATGACATCTTCACAAAGCTGTCTCAGCCCGGGTTCAATCTCATCATACACTACCAATTGTCCGGCGTTCACAATACCCATATCCATTCCGGCTTTAATGGCATAATAAAGAAAAACAGAATGCATGGCTTCTCTTACATGATCATTGCCCCGAAATGAAAAAGAAAGATTGCTGACTCCACCGCTAATTTTCACAAGTGGAAATTTTTGCTTGATGATTTTGACTGCCTCAATAAAATCAACTGCATAATTGTTATGTTCTTCCAGCCCGGTAGCAATGGCAAATATGTTGGGATCAAAAATAATATCCTGCGGATCGTAACCTGCTTTTTCTGTCAGGATATGAAATGCGTTTTCACAAATATCTACACGCCTTTTTAATGTATCTGCCTGCCCCGCTTCATCAAATGCCATTACTACTACCGATGCTCCATACATACGGCACAGCTCTGCCTGCTGAATAAATTTTTCTTCTCCTTCTTTCATGGAGATAGAATTCACGATACATTTTCCCTGCACACATTTCAACCCGGCTTCAATGATTTCAAACTTAGAGCTGTCAATCATAATCGGGATCTTTGCAATATCCGGTTCGCTTTGCAAGAGATTGAGAAACGTAGTCATGGCTTTTACACCATCCAGCATGGCATCATCCATATTTACATCAAGTACCTGGGCGCCGTTTTCTACCTGCTGGCGGGCTACACTTAATGCTTCTTCGTATTTATTTTCTCTTACGAGACGTGCAAATTTTTTTGAACCGGTTACATTCGTTCGCTCTCCGATATTAATGAAATTAGTGTCCGGGCGAACAACTAAAGGTTCTAATCCCGATAACCGTAAATATGGTTTTATAAGTGAAGGTTCGTTCATTTATATAGAATTGTTTTTTTCAAGAACAGGTAACTGACGGGGCGCCAGCTTTTTTACATGCTCTGCAATATGCCGGATATGATCCGGTGTGGTACCGCAACATCCGCCAACAATATTTACAAATCCCTCTTTTGCCCATTCTTCTATATAATGTGCTGTGTCTTCCGGTTGCTCATCATATTCTCCCATAGCATTGGGCAGGCCTGCGTTAGGATAAGCTGAAACATAACAGGAAGCAATCTGTGATAATTCTTCAATATGCGGACGCATCTCTTTTGCACCTAAAGCACAATTAAGCCCAATACTTAAAGGCCTTGCATGCATTACCGATGTATAAAATGCTTCTAATGTCTGGCCGCTCAATGTTCTTCCGCTGGCATCAGTAATGGTGCCGGAGATCATGATGGGAATTTCTCCATGGGGTGAATGAATTGAATCTTTTTGGTTGCTGAAGTATTTTTTAATTGCGAAAATGGCAGCTTTAGCATTCAAGGTATCAAAAATGGTTTCAATCAGAAGCAAATCAACTTCACCTTCCACCAAACCTTTTACCTGTTCATAATATGCTGCAACAGCGTCATCAAAAGTCAATGCACGAAAACCGGGATTGTTTACATCCGGTGATAGGGAAAGCGTCTTATTCATCGGACCTATGGCTCCTGCCACCCAGGCTTGTTTTCCCGATTCTTTCACCGCTTCTTTAGCAATTTTTGCAGCTTCAAAATTTATTTCATAAGCCAGCTCTTCCATGTGGTAATCTGCCAGTGAAACTCTTTGAGCATTGAATGTATTTGTTTCAATAATATCAGCGCCGGATTCAAGATATTGTTTGTGAATTTCTTTTATGATTTGTGGTTGAGTAAGACATAAAAGGTCATTATTCCCTTTCACATCAGACTTCCATCCTTTAAAACGTTCACCACGATAATCATCTTCTTTTAGTTTATGACGCTGGATCATAGTGCCCATGGCGCCATCAATGATAAGAATGCGTTCATTCAAACAATCCTGAATTGTTTTCATATATTTTCTTTATGAACTATAAACGCTGTAAAACTTAAGAGGAGTTTTTTGACGTTTATTAGTTCTGTTTTCCCTTCGTTAAACTCAGGGTGGTCAGGCCGAACAATAAACAAATCCGCCTGTTGCAGGCACAAAGTTAATAGTTAATCATTAAACTTCAAATTAACGATTAGATACGTAGTTTTCCACTGGAAGCCGGTTCTGCAGGCTGCGGCCTAATGTCATCTCATCTGCGTATTCCAACTCTCCCCCAAATGCGATACCCCTGGCAATAGTGGTTACACGGGTATGTAACGGTTGTAGTTTTTTTTGAATATAATAAATGGTGGTATCGCCCTGGATGTTTGGATTCAAAGCAAAAATGATTTCGAGTGTTTTTTCTTTTTGCACTCTGGAAATAAGCGATTCGATATTTAACTGATCCGGCCCAACGCCATCTAATGGAGAAATGATACCGCCTAAAACATGATACGTGCCGTTGTATTGCTGTGTGTTTTCAATAGCAATCACATCACGGATATTCTCCACTACACAAATTATTTCCTGTTTCCTCATAGAATTGGAGCAGATGGAACAAATATCCCCATCCGATATGTTGAAGCACCGCTGGCAAAATTTTATTTCCGTTCTCAACTTTGCAATCACCTCAGCGAAATGTGACACTTCACTTGCATCTTGCTTTATTAAGTGCAATACTAAACGCAACGCAGTTTTTTTCCCAATGCCAGGAAGCCGGGCAAATTCGTTAACAGCGTTTTCCAAAAGTGAGGAGGAAAATGGCATGTGGCAAAGATAGAGTTCATCCGAATCTTTCCAAAGCAAATACATCCCGGGTGAGTTTTCAGCAATCAGAAAATGCTATCTTCTTTTAACTTAAATTGATAAAGTTTGTATGGATGCTATCCGCCCACCCTGGAAATGCCGGAAGGAGCTTCAATCTCAAATTCATTTTCAAAACCCGGCTTCACGTTAATTTTGCGGTTGACCGGATGTACGATCTCCGGTTGTTTACGTTTCCCAAAAAAATCACCGGGATCCCATTTACCGTTTTTATTGGTATCTTCCAGTATGCTAAGCTCATATTCGCCCGGCTGAAAAAGATTTTGTAAGAAATCGGGTGAGTTGAGAGGAAACGATCCTTTTATCGCATCGTTTTGTATAAAAATTAAAACCGGATTTTTCGTCATATCCAGATTTCGGAACCGGATTGATAATTTACCATAGTCTTCAGGTCTTTTAGTAGTAAATGTGATAGTATCGGTTCTCAGTAGTTTTTTCCCGGTAGTGTCTTCTGCAAAATCTTTGTCCAGTATAAGATGATATACTGTATTTTCTTTCCAGGGATAATTCAATTCAAGCTGTTTCCCTGTACTATCTTCCTGAAAATGATAATTATTGATGTATGTAAATGTTGAATCACTGCTGAAAATGACCTTTGCTGAATCATAGGAACGAAGCGGTATTTCAAAAGTTAGAATAAGCGGACTAAGTAAATCCATTTTTTTATCTACTATGTTCGATTGAAAACGTAGCCTTTTATCTGTTCCGCCCAAGGGTTTACGAATAGTGAGGCCGGCAGGCGCTTTCACTGCTTCTGCTTTTTTTCTTGCAAACGCATATAAAGTAAAAGGTTCGTTTTTTTGATTCGTCACTACAGGCTGATCGGCAAATGCAAAAAGTTGTGTAGTGTCAGTAAATCGCAGGGAACCTCCGCCATCTTTATATGCATATAAATAAAAAGTACCAGCCGGAAGATTTTTAAAAGAAAACTGTCCTTTGCCATCCAGCCTAGCAATATACCTGGGCCGTTCTTTTATCACAGCAGTATCTGCATCGTTTTTATACAGGG
The DNA here is from genome assembly GCA_018266555.1 of Bacteroidota bacterium. GTDB lineage: Bacteria > Bacteroidota > Bacteroidia > Chitinophagales > Chitinophagaceae > UTBCD1. Next base: position 64,107 of record JAFEAF010000010.1, read on the forward strand.
CAACGATAAGAGTAGAATCTATTTTACCTGTTTCTGCCAGGATCACTTTTCCTTGAAGTCCCAGCGAATCAATCCGGTTACCAGTTGAAAAGATATATGTAAAATTTTTCAAAATATTTCCTTCATTGTAATCCCGGAGAGCATTTCCAAAATTCAGCGAATAAGTGGTGTTGGGCTCCAGTGAATCTCTGAGCCTGATAGAAAGAGTATTTAGCCTGAAACTAATATCAGGAAAGTTTTTCACTACCGGGGAAACAATCATGCTTTCCCTCGGATTCTGTACATCAATATATTCATCGAATGTCATCGAAATATGTTTGCCGGTAAAATTTCTTGTTGAATCAGGTGGTGTAGATTTTAAAAGTACAGGAGGAATCGTATCTCTTGGCCCGCCGGAAGGGGGAATTATATTGGCGCAGCCGGGCATCACCGATACCTGCACGGCAATAAAAACGATTATTAAGAGGAAAAGAATAATATGCTTCATCAAATCGGGTTGTACCTTAAAAGCAAACTTAACAAGTTTGTGCTTATTTGAAGGCAAAGCATTCCCAATAATCCGTCAAATTTTAAAGGATTATTTTAGATTTCCGCTGGTTCTTCTTCTTCAAGGCGGAGGTATAGTTTGTTGTTTTTGGCAAAGTTGCACCAATTGCAATCCGGCTTACCACACCCGGTATAAAAATCATGGCGCTGTATTTTTTCCCATACTTCTGTTATCTGTTTTTTTACCTGCTCTGTTTCTTCCAGTGGAATGGCTAATTTTTCAATATCAAACTTGTCATTCTTATTTGGCTCTACAAAATCAAATTGGGTATGCAATACTTTCCATTTTTTATTAGGTAAATTATCTACGAGTAATTTGTAAAAAACCGCCTGTCTCCAGTAATTGCCCCCATAAGGATGGTCTTCATTTTCTCCGGGCTTGAAAAATTCTCCCCGGCGTTTGGCTTTTTCAAAATTTCCGGTTTTAAAATCGGTAATTACAATATCATTTCCCCAGAATTGTATTTTATCTGCAAATCCTTTTAAAGGGATGTTATTCAGTACAACTTTGTTTAATGGATATTCTGTCAGGATAAAATCTCCTTTGGGTGCCGGAATATAATAATGCTCGTAATATTTGGTAAGAATATTTTTGCCATGCTCCGTAAACCGCTGCAGGCTTTCTTTAGTAAAAACTTCTCTTCCCTTGTTAATATGAAAAGCAAAACGGCTGATAAGGAAATCTTTTTCAGGATATTTCTTTCCTTTTTCCATCATCCATTTTAAAAAATCATTTAATGCACTGTGTACGGCTGAGCCAAATTCTGCCGCTTCGCTCTTGGCAGATGGAATACGGATAAGATTGTTATAGTAAAACCGGAGCGGGCAATCGAGATAATTGTTCAGCGCTGTCACATTCATCACGAAAGACTTCAACAGCCTGTCTATATATTCTTTTTCTGCTTCCTGAAGCACCGGCTTCTGCACTATTCCAAACCGCAGGTTTGTAAATTCAAATTTTTCAGTTTCAGTAAGAACAAGGTTTTCTGTTTGCAGGTTCATGGGATCCCTTATTTCCTCTACAAATTGTGATCCGATCAACTCTTTTCCTTTACTCGTCATTTTTGGGTAAGATATATACAAATACTTTTCTGCACGGGTAATTGAAACAAAAAATAAACGACGTAGCTCTTCGAGAATTTCGGAGCTCGTCTCCAGTTCAAAAACATTGGGGGGAAGGCGGAATCCCTTGTTCGGACTCTTTTTTCCTTCCCAAACATCACTCCTTGCGCCTATAAGAAAAACATATTCAAACTCCAGGCCTTTGCTTCCATGAGATGTAAGAAGATTTACCCCGGTTTCATTCCCTGTCGTTTGAATCAATTCAAGCGACAACCCGTTCTCACGCATCAATTCAAAACTGTGCATGATTTGTTTTAAAGATATCTGCGGATTGCGGTGTGTTTCTTCTTTTATATAATCAAACAGGCAACTGAGTTTATTCATCAACCCGATTTTTTCATCATTATTCATTACATACTCCAGTATTCCTGCTTCATTAATCAGGTATTCAAACCATTGCTGAATGGGTTTATTATAAATGTCTTTTTGTAATGCCTCCAGCAGCGTACTTATTTTTATCAGTTCATGGGTTTCTTCGTCCTGCGCAAACAAAGTATCCTTTTGTGATTGTTGCAGGAATAATAAATATTCTCTGAGTGTAGCCGGCCCTGTTGTCCGGTTACCTGCAATTTCATTGCAAATAGATGCAATCCTGAAAGGCTGAATATGAAAAAAATCATGGTGAAGAATTTCAAACAATAATGACTCACCGCTAAACGGGGTATCTAATTCAGCAATAGTGTATCGGATGAAATTTAAAATCTTATTGATGAAAATATCTTCGAGCAGGTTCACTGATCGGCGTATATAAATAGGAATTTTTTTTAACTGGAGAAATTTTAAAAACTCATCGCCATATTTATGCTCCCGGTAAATGACCGCAATCCGGCCCGGTGAAACTCCCCTGTCAACCAGTTTTTTAATTTCAAAGGCGATATGTGCATTTTCACAAAAATCATTTTCGTATTGGCGGATCACCGGAAGGATATTTAATCCTTTAAGCTCTTCTTTTCCTGTAATGAATTCTTTGACGAGGCTTTTATCATGTTCAGCTAATCGCTGTGTATTATTTTCAATGAGGAATTTGGCCGCATCCAGTACCGGCTGGACACTGCGGTAGTTTTTCGTCAGCACAATTTTTACCAAATCTTTTCCGAATCTGTCCCTGAGGTTTGTCAGGTTTTTCAGATTCGCTCCCTGGAAACGATAGATACTTTGATCATCATCACCCACCACAAACAAATTGGGTTTTTCATCAGCCCAATAACTGATTAATAATTCTACAATTTTATTTTGATTTCCGCTGGTGTCCTGGTATTCGTCCACCAGGATATACTGCAGCCGTTCCTGGTAACCGAGTAAAACATCTTCATGTTGTTCAAACATCCGGATCACCCAGCTAATCATATCATCATAATCGTAACGATGATTTTCATTAAGAATTTTTTGATAACCGGAGAAAGCCAGTACCGCAGCTTTTACTTTTTCTAATCGTTCTTTTTCCTTTTCTCCCAACTGTGTCAAGACAGGATTGCCTTTTTTCTTTTCTCTTTTGTTGTAAAACCCATCTGTCTCCGGAAGAATATTTTCGATATAATCATCAATCTTTTTTATCAACCAATCTGTTTCCCATCCTTCTCTTTTTATAGCAGAAAAAAGTGTGGCAAGGTTTTCCAAATCATAATACACTTCTCCTTTATATCTCTTCAATGGATTTTCCGAATCAAAGTCATCAATTAAATGTTTGATGAATTGCACCCGCTCCAGGTCACTCAACGGCTCCAATTCTTTTTTATTAAAGAGTTGTATATTTTCCTGGATAACAGAATTACAAAATGAATGAAACGTATGAATATTTACTTTGTATGCATCTGAGCCGATAAACGATATCAGCCGCTTGCGCATGGCTACTACGCCGGCTTCGGTATAAGTTAGACAAAGAATATTTTCGGGAAGAGTGTCTGTCTCCAATAAAATTTTTCCAATCCGGCTCGCCAGTATTTGTGTTTTGCCTGTGCCGGGACCTGCAATCACCATTACCGGTCCTTCTATCGTATCCACAGCAAGTTTCTGTTGTTCATTCAAGCGTTCATATTCTTCTACGAATCTTTTTTCCAATTTTACTTTTTGAAATGGCATGTTACAAATTTACTGATGATGAACATCAATAAAAAAAAGAGGAAACTCTTCCTGAATTTCCCCTTGATCCTTTTTAAATCCCAATAATCCTGGTTCTACCCCGGTATTCTCGAAATATATTTTTCAATCTGTTTGATCTGGTCAACAATCTGTGGGGTAGTTGGTTTTAGCGCTTTTGCTTTGCGGAAAAAATCTTTGGCAGCACGAAATTCTCTTTTATTCATCATGATGCTGCACATCTGCAAATAGGCGGCAGCTTCATTTTCTTTATCGGGTAAACCTTTGCGCAGCGCTGAGCGGATATAATTTTCAGCCTGCTTCAAATCGTTTTTTTGCATGGCGAGCATACCCATCTGCAATAGGCTGGCACCTTCTGCTTCTTTCATTGGCATACCGAGATCCAATCCTTTTTTCATCATTTTTTCTGCGCCATCAAAATCCTGTTTCATCATAGCCACATTTCCTTTTAGCGTATAAAAAACAGAACGTATTGGTTTATACAACAATCCCGGGGTTTTGACAGAATTTAAAATTTTTTCGGCTCCTTCAATATCGCCGTTTTCAAGATAATCCTGTATCAGGCGTAAAGGGCCAAAGAAAAAATGACCGGCGATCAAAATAAATCCTATAAAGTATAATGGAAATGCCGGCCAGAAAGATGACATATAATTCACTACTCCACCGGCAATACACAACACAATGCCGATCCACAGCCTGAACCTGATAAGTAAGTTATAAAATTTCATACGCTATATATTAATAGAAATACCGGCCTCCCGGTGCAAACAGGCGGCAAATATAACAAGTGTATGGTTAGTGTTGTTAAATATTCATTGTGGAGAATTTACCCGGATCCCGGGATCATATTACCACAAAGGCTTCCCCTCGTAGTAATCCAGAATTTTTATTCTCAATATGTAATCATATTTAGCATTGATGAGATTAATATTGGCCCGGTCCACATTGTTTTTTGCAGTCAGGTAATCTATCGGCGTGCCGAGACCTGAGTTAAAACGAACTTCTGCTATTCGATATGATTCTGAATAGGCTTTCACCTGGTCCAGTATTGTTTTGTACCGCTCTGATGCACTGCTCATATTAATATAGGCCTGCTCAATATTCTGTTGCAATGCGGTTCGGGTAGCCGAGGCAATAATTTGAAAATTTTTCAAGACCAGTTGCGCCTGCTTCACCCGGTTTCTTGCCTGCAATGAATTGAAAATTGGAATTCGAAGGCTGAGATCAAATGAAGTAAACCGGTTATTTTTTAATTGTTTTCCATAAGCAATCTTTTGAGAACTGTAATTATTTACTTGTTTCATCACATTATATTGAGTATTGTTTACAGTGACGAAATCGGTAGAAGCAACGCTTGTGGAATTAAGAAAAGTTTCCTGGTTGGCAGCACTGGAATAGTTGGTATTTGTGTTAGCGCCAAAGCTGAGGGTAGGGAAGAGAGCTCCTTTTGCCACCTGCACTCCTTTTTCAGCGCTGAGTTTGCGAAGATCAACAGACTTGATCAGCGCCAGTTGTGTCAATGCGGTTGCATATATTTTATCAGGTGTGTCTTCATATTTTGTTGCCAGTGTTTCGGTACTGATTTTTTCAAGCTCCATATTTTTATTATATGGAATATTCATAAGCTGGCATAACGTTACTTTAGAAGACTCCAATGCATTCTGAGCATTAATGATGCTTAACTGATCTCCGGCATACTGCCCTTTCAGATCAGACAATTCGGATGGATTGATAGCGCCTTGTTGATTGAGCGTTTCCAATCGGTCCACCTGTTGTTTTGAAAGATTCAATTGGTTTTTTGATTGCTGTAATTGTTCATTATTGCTTAACACCTGCAGATACGCCAAGATAATATTGATCGTGATATTATCTTTTGCCTGTTGCCAATCCATTTTGGAAGCCTGGTAAGCCAGTGAAGTTTGCTTTACACTGTTGAGCAATAAAAAGCCATTAAATAATACAACACCACTGCTCAGATTATAACTGCCTGTTGTGATATTCTGATTGATATAACTGTTGGTGAAAGGGTCTATACTTCTGCCCTGGTTAATGCCATGACTGACGGAGCCATTGAGGTTAGGAAGCAGGTTCAGTTTTGCCTGCTTCCAGTTTATTTCATCTGATTGCTGTTGCATATCGCTCTGCTGCACCTGCAGGTTGTTTTTAATTCCGGTTTCCACACATTGTTGCAAAGTGAGCTTTTGTTCTTGCCCGGTTACCCATAAATATGAAATAACAAATGATAAGCTTAAAAATATATTTTTCATTATTAATTATTAAATGTTAATTATCCTGGATCATTCCATCTAGAAGGTTGATGATGTGAGAGCCGTAGGAAGCATTTTTTTCAGAATGTGTTACCTGGATGATAGTCATTCCTTCGTCATTGAGTTGTTTGAATAAACGCATGATCTCTTCCCCTTGTTTTGAGTTCAGATTTCCTGTCGGTTCATCTGCCAGCAATAATTTTGGATTAGCGATCAAAGCCCTGGCAATACCCACCAGTTGTTGCTGCCCGCCTGAAAGCTGTGTAGGAAAAAGATCTTTCTTTCCTACAATTTGAAAACGATCCAGGATATCTGCAACCATCGCTTTTCTTTCAGAGGTCTTAATATTCTGGTAAATAAGTGGTGTTTCAATGTTTTCATATACGGTTAATTCATCAATCAGGTGATACGCCTGGAATACAAAACCAATGTATTGTTTGTATAAAGAAGATCGTTGTTTTTCTTTCAGTTTATGCACGGATTCATGAAGAAAATTATATTCGCCTTCATCAAAGGCATCTAACATTCCGATCACATTCAGCAAGGTTGATTTCCCGGAACCCGAAGGCCCCATGATGGAAATAAATTCACCCTCTTTTACAGACAAGTCAACATCTTTTAATAAAAAGGTCCGGTGATTACCTGTATTCACCCATTTGTAAATTCCTTTTAATTCTATCATACTATTATTAATTTTTCTATTCCTCAGCCCTTAGTTTTCAACCCCTGTGCCAAGTTTAAAATGGCCTGTGCCACAGGAGATACGAAAAGTTTCGGTTTTGCAAGTGTACGAAAACGGACACCGTTTGTGCAGATACGTACAATTATTATTTTTTCAAAATTTCCAGACAGCTCAGCTCACTCAGAGCGAAGGCTGTTCACAGGGTTTGCTATAGCCGCTCTGATAGCCTGGAAACTAACGGTTGCCAATGCAATAAACAATGCGATCAACCCTGCTGCAATAAATATCCACCAACCGATATTTATTCTATAAGCAAATCCCTGTAACCATTTATGCATGGCCCACCAGGCTACCGGGAATGCAATAAGAGATGAGATACATACCAGTTTTAAAAAATCAATGGATAACATTTTTGTAATATTCCCCACAGAAGCCCCTAAGACTTTACGAATACCGATTTCTCTTGTGCGTTGCTGGGTAGTGTAAGCTGCTAAACCCAACAGGCCAATACAGGCGATCAATATAGCCAGTGTAGAAAAAAAAGTAAAAATCTTTTGTGCTGTTTGTTCAGCGAGGTATTGTTCTGCTACAGTTTTGTCTAAAAAGCTATAATGAAAAGGCCTGTCTTTTACAAACTCTTTCCATTTTGTTTCAATGGCATTTAGCGCCGGTTTAAAATCGGCTGCTTTTATTTTTACTGCTAAAAATTGCATTTGATCTTTAAAACGGGCGGAACTTGTAAATACCAAAGGCGTTATCATCTCATGCAGTGATTGATAGTGAAAATTCTTCAATACTCCGATAACCGTGTACTTATAAGGCTCACCGTTTATTCCGTTAAACACAGCATCGGGACTCATTAATTGTGTGCCGATTGGATTTTTTAAACCTAATTCCGAAACTGCTTTTTCATTTAAAACAACCGCCAGTGTGTCGGTAGGAAAATCTGTTGAAAAAAAACGGCCTTCCTTCATTTGCAAACCGAGCACTTGCTGGTATTGCTCATCAGTAATGATTCCCCGGCCTGTCATGGGTTCTTTATTTCCAACCACTGCCCAGCTTACCCCAAAATAATTTTGCTGGCCGGGTAATGCACTGGCACTTGCTATACTTTCTACATTTTGTATGCGTTCTATTTCCGTCTTAAAAGGTTTCGTTTTATCGTTCAGTAAATCGGCTCTGTCAATAATAATGGTGTTTGATTTATTAAATCCCAGTTCATTGCCGTTCGTCATATAATTCATTTGATTGTTCACCACAATGGTGCAGATAATCAGGATAACTGAAATAGCAAACTGGAAAACAACTAATCCATTTCGTAGTGCCAAACCATAGGAGCCCGACCTGAATTTCCCTTTTAAAACCTGTATAGGCCGGAATGAAGAAAGTATAAAGGCAGGGTATAAGCCTGCTGCCAACCCGGTAATAATGGTCAATCCAATCATCAATAAAATATTTCCCGGTGCAAAGAATGAGGCAAGCGCCAGGTGTTTTCCGGAAACCTGGTTAAAGAAAGGAAGCAGCAGGAAAACAAGTATTAATGCTACAATCATACTTAGAATACTCAATATGGTTGATTCAATTAAAAACTGGTAGATCAATGAATTTTTTTCTGATCCGAATGTTTTACGAATACCTACTTCTTTTGCTCTTTCGGTTGACCGGGCCGTGGAAAGATTGATAAAATTGATACAGGCAATCAGCAAAATAAATACTGCTATAATTCCAAATATATATATTGCTCTCATGCTTCCATTGGGCCGGTATTCTCTTTCAAGATTCGAAATAAGATGAATTTTCCGTAACGGTTGCAGGTAATATGTATATCCATTTCCATGAGCCTGAAACTGCTGATACGTTTGAGAGAAATTTTTTTCAATATTCCCTGCTGCATATTTTTCTATGATATGCGGAAGCTTAGCCTCAACAGTTTCAGCAGAAGCATTTTTGTTCAATAACAAATAAGTCCATGCTGCAAAGCCTATATAATTTTCACTTTGGGCAAAGGGTTGTCCCGCTGTGGATACCAAAAGGTCAAAAAGCAAATGTGAATTTTCAGGCCAGTCCGCTACAACGCCTGTTACTTTCAACGGTTCCCTATTATTTCCTTCCGGTTGTAATAACTTTCCAACTGCCTGATCCGCCGATCCGAAATATTTTTTTGCTGTCGTTTCATTCAATACCACTGAATTAGCATTTGCCAGCGCATTTTCTTTATTTCCTGCCAGCATGGTAACGCTGAATATTCTGAAAAAATTGGAGTCCACTCCCAATACTCTTTTTTCTTCAAATGCTTTTTCGCCGTATTTCAATTGAAATACACTGTTGCCTGTAAAATCAAAAACACGAACTGCTTCTTCTACTTCAGGTAATTCCTGTTTCACTGCTTTGGCATAAGATTGCGGAATAATGGCATAAGATGTTGTACGGCCGGGGTATTGGCGTTTTACCACCATTCGGTAGATACGATCTCCTTTTTCCTGATGCTTATCAAAACTTAACTCATCATTGATAAATAAAACAATCAGCAGGCAAATAGCCATACCTGTTGCCAGGCCAAACACATTAATAAATGTGTAGCCTTTTCTTTTTAATAAGTTGCGGAGAGCAGCTTTGAGGAAGTTTTTAAACATGCTTTTAGTATTTTGAATGATGCATTTAAATTATAAATGAAAAGTTTCATTCAACATTTAAAATCTGGAAATTATAAAAGCTCTACTCCGTTCGTAAAGATTTCACCGGGTTGGTCATCGCAGCTTTTATTGCCTGGAAACTCACTGTCGCCAAAGCGATCAATAGTGCAATCATTCCTGCAGCAATAAATATCCACCAGCTAATAGTAATTCTATACGCAAAGCCCTGCAGCCATTGGTGCATGGCATACCAGGCAACAGGAAATGCAACAAGGGCAGCTATGATTACCAGTTTTATAAAATCTTTGGATAATAAACCAACGATAGTGCTGATGCTTGCACCCAACACTTTGCGTACACCAATTTCTTTAACCCGTTGTGATATGGCAAATGCCGAAAGGCCGAATAATCCAAGACATGCAATAAATATGGCAATACAGGCAAATGTGGTAAATATGGTTTCCTGTCTTTCTTCAGATTGATACAGCTTTGAAAAATTTTCATCGAGGAACGTGTAATCATAAGGCAGGTCTGGGAGATATTGCTGCCATGTTTTTTTTATGGTTGCCAGCGCTGAAGAAATGTTTTGCCCTGAAATTTTTATGGAAATATTGTTATAAAAAGAATTGCTCCGCCTCAATGAAGGCATAATAAATATAAGTGGTTTGATTTCCTTGTGTAATGATTCAAAGTGAAAATCTTTCATCACGCCGATAATATGCCCGGTTATAAACCCATACTTGAATTCCTTACCGATGGCATCCTGAGGCGATTTCCATCCAATGGCTTTGACAGCAGATGCATTGATTACAAAATTTGATGTGTCTGTTCCAAATGTACGGGAGAAATTTCTGCCTGCCGTCATCTCGATACCATAAGTTGGTATGAAATCATAATCAGTAGCCACATATCTTATCTCTGCTTTTACCGGAACCAAAGAATCTGAACCCGGGGCAGAAGCGCCCATATTATCCAGCAATCTCCCCGTGGGAATTCTGGATGAAAGGCCGGCGTCTTTTATATTTGAATTTTGCAGTAACGTATTTCTGAATGATTCATATTTATCGCTTAATGCAGAAGGATACTGCATGGTTACAATTTGTGTTTTATCATATCCCAGCGAAGCATGTTGCATATATCTCAGTTGCCGGAACACAACCAGCGTTGTAATAATGAGAATAATGGAGATAGAAAATTGCGTTACTACGAGCACCTTACGAAAACTGATGCTGCTGCCTTTCATTTTAAATAATCCTTTTAATGTTTTTACCGGCTGAAACGAGGACATGAACAATGCCGGATAAATTCCTGAAATGGTACCAATGATAAAAGGGGCTAAAAACAAAGGAAGCAACACCTGCCATCTTAATAAAATATTAATAGAAAGATGTTGCCCCGTTACTGAGTTGAGCCAGGGAAGAGCAAGATACAACAGCCCAAAGGCAATAATGATAGCAGACCAGGTTATGAGTATGGATTCGCTTAAAAACTGGATCACTAATTCCTTTTTCAGGGCGCCGATCACTTTTCGGATACCGATTTCTTTTGCCCGTAAAGCAGAACGAGCCGTGGACAAATTCATATAATTAATGCAGGCGATCAGTAAAATAAATAAAGCAATGGCAGAAAAAATATATACCCGCTTTATATCCCCGTTGGGTTCTGCTTCGTAATCCGTGTGCGAATACAAATGAATATCCGTGAGCTTTTGAAGATCAAGGCTTGTAAGTTTTGAAGGCTGATTGGGGGCATAGTTATTTGCCATGTATTTATCTAAAAAGGCAGGGAACCTGGATTTCATTTTATTCACATCATAATTCTTTGGAAGTTTTATGTATGTGAAAAAAGAATTATTTCCCCAATTGGTACGCAGGTTTTCTTCACCATAAACTGCTGAATCTTTCAGAGTATTAAATGAGATCAGGATATCCGGATGTAAATGTGCATTAGCAGGAAAATCTTTATAAACGCCGGTTACTTTAATATCAAACTGGTTATTTGCACGCAATACTTTATTAAGCGGGTCCTCATTTCCAAAATATTTTTTTGCTGTTTCTTCTGTCAGCATTACGGAAAACGGATCGTTTAATGCGGTTTTTGGATTACCCTCAACAACATTTACGGTAAATACATCAAACAGATTTTGATCGGCAAAATAAGCATTGCTTTCATTGAGTAATTTGTCTTTATAACGGAGTGATACAGGGCTGGCATCAAGTAACCGGGTAAGTTTTTCAATTTCCGGGAAAGCAGATGGCAGGTAATATCCAAATGGCGGGGCTACGGTGCTGAGTTTTAGCGTTGGCTCTCCGTTACCATTATTAAATGTCCTTGTGACCCGGTACACCTGGTCAGCATTTTTATTATACCGGTCAAAACTTAGTTCATTTAAGATATAAGTAAGAATAAGCAGGCAACAAGTCAAGCCAATGGATAACCCGAATAAATTGATGAAGGAAATTGTTTTATTCTTCATCAGGTTGCGCCATGCCGTTTTGAAATAATTTTTAAGCATGCTTTAATATTTTGAATGATGCATTTTAAATTATTAATGAAAAGTTTCATTCAACATTTAAAACCTGGAATTTATAAAAGCTCTACTCTGTTCGTAACGACTCAACCGGGTTTGCCAGCGCTGCTTTTATTGCCTGGAAACTCACTGTCGCCAATGCGATCAATAATGCAATTAATCCTGCCAGTATAAATACCCACCAGTCAATACGGATCCGGTATGCAAAATCCTGTAACCATTGATGCATCACCCACCAGGCCACCGGAAAAGCAATTAATGATGCAATCAAAACTAATTTCAAAAAGTCTTTGCTCAGCATGGTTACCAGGTTTGGAACGCTAGCACCCAATACTTTTCGTACGCCAATCTCTTTAGTACGTTGCTCTGCCATATAGGTTACTAATCCAAACAAGCCTAGACAGGCAATTAAAATTGCTAAAACGGCGAAGGTGATTGAAACTTGCTCGACCCTTTGTTCTGCCCGATACATATTATCGAATGCATCATCCATAAAACGGTAACTGAAGGGCATGCCCGGCGCTAAAGCTTTCCATTTATTTTGTATTTGTGAAATCAATGGCTTCAGGTCGGTTGCGGCTATTTTAAATGACATCATCGTATTATTATGACCCAGTTTTAATCCCAATGGAAAAATATTTTGTCGCAGCGACTCAAAATGAAAATCCTTTACAATGCCGATAATTGTGTACACTATTCTTCGGGTTCCATTCTGATCCTGGTAATCCTGGTACAATTTTTTTCCAATAGGATCATCATAACCTAATACTTTGGCAGCCGTCTCATTTAAAATAACCGCAGTAGAATCAGTTCCAAAATCTTTTGAAAAATTCCTTCCCTTAATGATCTGCATCCCTAAAGTATTTATATAATCATAGTCCACTACCCAAGATTGCATGGACAAAGCATTCTTTGGATCCATCACCGCATCCTTTGAATACGTATTATCACTTCGGGAGGACGTTACAGGAAGAAAACCGCTCATGGTGCCACTTTCCACTCCCGGCAATCCCAATACAGTATTTTTAAAAGCTTCATCATTTTTATTCAGGGCTCCGGTACCGTCTATCATCAGCACCTGGTTTTTGCTGAAACCAAGATTAGTGGTTTGAATAAAATGAAGTTGTTTATAAACTATTACGGTTCCAATAATCAGAACAATAGATGTAAAAAACTGGAAAACGACCAGCCCGCTGCGTAATGTACTTTTCTTAAACCCGGCATTGATCTTTCCTTTTAATACAGATATCGGTTTGAACTTAGAAAGAAAAAATGCCGGATATAAACCAGCCAGTAAACCGACTATAAAAGGCAGCATAATTAAAATGGGTAAAAATGATGATGTCCAAAAAATACCGGTATCCATGGATTTAGCAGCTATCTTGTTAAATACGGGCAGCGTAAAATAAGTTAGTACAAGGGCGAGTAACATTGAAACAAATGCCATTAATGTGGATTCAGATAAGAATTGTGCTACAAGATTTCCCTTACCGGTACCAAGTACTTTGCGAATGCCCACTTCTTTGGCACGATTGACACTGCGTGCTGTAGAAAGATTCATGAAATTGATACAGGCAATTAATAAAATAAATAGAGCGACTGCGCTGAAAATATAAACATATTGTATGTTGCCATTTGCTTCCAGTTCCGGGAAACGGTGACTGTATAAATGAATTTTAGTGAGTGGCATCAATGAATAATTCAGATAATTGCCGGATTTTCTGAAATCGTCCATACTTGTAAGGCCGGTCATCATTTGTTTGGCCTGGGGTAAAACATATTTGTCCAGCACCTGTTCAAAATTTTTTTCAAAAGCATGATAATCTGTACCGGGCTTCAGTAAGATATATGTATGAAAATTATGACTGAGATAGTTGTTCCACCCGTAATCCACATTTTTCATAGACATGATAAAATCAAAATGAAAATGTGAATTATGCGGCATGTCTTTTATTACAGCAGTAACCTTAAACGGCTTTTTGTCAATCTCCAACGTTTTCCCGGCAGCGTCAGTGGTTGAAAAATATTTTTTTGCAGTCGTTTCTGAAATTACTACCGTATTGGGTTCATACAATGCCGTTTTCGTTTCCCCTGAAATAATTTTTTGAGGAAATATGTTGAAAAAAGTAGAATCGGCATAAACGATTTTATCTTCATTGATATAATCATTTCCTTTCCGTACTAGTTTACCTCCTTCGCTGGCATATACACGGGTATATTCTTCTACCTGCGGATAATCTTTTTTCAAAGTGGCGCCCATCGGGTCGCTGCTGACAGTGAGGTTTAATTGATTGCCGCCAAATTTTATATCCGCATCTACCCGATATACCCGCTCCGCATTCGGATAAAACCGGTCGTAGCTCAGCTCATCTTTAACATACAATGCAATCACGATAAAGCAGGCCAGTCCGATGGCCAGGCCGGCAATATTGATAAAAGTGAATCCTTTGTTTTTCCAAAGATTCCGAATAGCGATTTTGAAATAATTTTTTAGCATAAAAAAATTGTTTTATTGCTAAATGGTTTGATGGTTATTGTTCCCTGACCGTCAAACCATTTAGCCATTTGTTTTTATTCCGTTCGCAATGATTTCACCGGGTTTGCAATAGCTGCTCTTATTGAATGAAAACTTACCGTTAAAAATGCAATGAGTATGGCGGCCACTCCTGCAGCAAGAAATACCCACCAACTGATATTGATCCTATAAGCAAAGTCCTGTAACCATTTACTGCTGATCAACCAGGCTACCGGTACTGAAATGATCATCGCAAGAACTACCAGTTGCAAAAAATTTTTTGATACCAGAAATGTAATGCTGCCTGCACCAGCGCCCAGCACTTTCCTGATCCCGATTTCTTTTGTCCTTTGTACAGTTGTAAAGGCAGCCAATCCAAATAATCCGAGGCAGGCAAGAATAATGGCAATTACGGCAGCTACGCTGAATAATGCTGAAGATCGTTGCTCTGCCTGGTATAATTTATTGTAAGCGTCATCCAGAAAATGATAGTTGAAAGGCCGGTCAGTTACCCGTTGCTTCCATACCATTTCCAAACGGTTTAATGTCGGTTGCACATCGCTGCCATTTATTCGTAACATAAAATCCCTGGAGAAATCACGATTGAGGAAAATAAGAAGTGGGCCTATCGGATCATGAAGGCTGCTGAAGTTGAAATCTTTTACCACACCTACCACCGGCCCGGTTGCAGCTTTTTCAATAGTTTGACCGATGGCCTGTTCCGGTGTCCAACCTATTTTCTTAGCCAATGTTTCATTGATGAGATAAGGCTGACGATAATTTTGATAATTATTGGATGTATCCATCATGCCAAAATCAGACTTCTGAAAATCCCTACCGGCAATCAATTTCATTTGCATTGTTTTTACAAAATCAAGATCCACGGGCATGGCATGTAAAGAAATATCGTGTTTGCCTTTTTCATCCCTAACTGTAATAGCATCGCCCCACTGTACATATTCCGGAGTTTCGTAAGAAGCCGTCACTGCTTCCACACCAGGTACCTGTGTGAATGCGTCTTTGAGGTTTTGAAAATTGTTAAGCATCTTCCCCCCGATCGGGAGAACAACAATATGATCTTTGTTGTAACCAAGATCTTTTGTTTTCATGAAATTCATCTGCTGCAGGATGATGATCGTAAAAATGATAAGAATAGCAGAGATGCTGAATTGTGCAACGATCAGTGATTTACGAAGCACATTTTTTCCCCCGGTAAAAGCGAATCCTTTTTTCAATACACTTATTGCTTTTGTGCCTGATAAAATGAGGGCAGGATAGAAGCCGGCAAAAAAACTGATGAGCAATGAAAAAATGATCAGCGTTGTAATGAGTAATGGTTGCCCAAACACTAAAGCAGAAAACTGTGTTCCTGCTATTTTGTTAAAGTAGGGTAACAGTATTATGCTGAGAATAATTGACAGCGTTCCCGCAAATAATGTTATGACCAATGATTCGCTGATAAATTGAAAAAAAACTTGTTTCCTTGATGAACCCATTACTTTTCTCATCCCGATTTCTGCAGTTCTTCCTGAAGATTGAGCGGTGGCAAGATTGGTGTAATTAGCACAGGCGATGATGAGAATGAGCAATGCAATAAGGGAAAAGATGTATATATTTTTGATATTGCCATTCGGCTCAAACCCGGGTAAAGAAGAATAAAGATGAACACGGGTGAGCGGCTCCAGGTGATAAGAGAGATAATTATTCCCTTCAACCCCTGCCTCTTTCCTTACCGGAGTACTTTTCATGTAATCATTTACCTGTTGCTGCAGTTGTGAAATATTTTTATCATCATGCAGCAATAGGTAGGTGATCCAGTTTGCGGTCCACCAGGTTTCTTCGTTCACCCCATTACCCAGGTTAAGAAACTGTGTAACAAAATCAAATTTTATCTGGGAATTTTTTGGCACATCTTCACAAACTGCAGACACGGTAAAATCTTTTCCTGCAGTAGTTAATGTTTTACCTAAGGCATCTTCATCACCAAAATATTTTTTTGCCATAGACCGGGTGATTACCATCTTGTTTCTTGCATCCAATGCAGTTGCGGGATTGCCTTCGATAAAATGAAAAGAAAAAATCTTAAAAAAAGCCTCATCAGCGTAAAGGATGCGGGGTTCATCAAAAACTTTATCCCCTTGTTTGATCACATTATGAATTATAAATGTGCGGACATACTCTTCAATCGAAGGAAAGGTTCTCTTGAACTGAGGCCCGACCTTCGTGCCTGTGGTGGCAATTTTATTTACAGTTCCTGCCATTTCATATTCCATCGTTACCCGTACGACACGAGCAGCATTTTTGTTGAACTTATCATAGCTCAGCTCATGAATGATATAAATACCAATAAGGAGGCATGCCGATAATCCGACTGCCAACCCGAAAATATTTATACCGGAATACATTTTGTTTTTCCAGAGATTCCGCCAGGCCGTTTTGAAATAATTTTTAAACATTTTATTAATGGTTAATTTTTCAATTCATAATTTATCATTCATAATTAACAAACTCACTCTGTCCTCAAACTATCTACAGGGTTTGCAATGGCTGCCTTGATTACATGAAACATAATAGTCAGCAAAGCAATAACGATGGACAGCAGCCCGGCCGCAATAAAAATCCACCACTCCATATTAATCCGATACGAATAACCATCCAGCCATTTTTGCATGGCATACCAGGCAATTGGTGATGCAATGACAAATGAAATGATAACGAGTTTTAAAAAATCTTTTGAAATTAATGATGTGATATTAAAAACAGATGCACCGAGCACTTTTCGCACACCTATTTCTTTGGTGCGATTCTCCGCCGAATACGCTGCCAGCGCAAACAAACCTAAACAAGAAATAAAAATAGTAAGCGCTGCAAACAAAGAAGCCAATTTTCCTGTTCGCTGCGTTTCATCAAACTTTCTTGCATACGCTTCATCGGCAAATACATACTCAAACGGGTATTGGGGATTATAAGCCTTAAACACTTTTTCTATTTTAGCAAGATCAGATGTCGTACTATTTGCCGTGTTTAGTTTTAAATGAAGAACATATCCGCTGCTGCCGGCGGGACCAAAAACCATCATCGGGTTAATGTCTTTTTGATAGGGCGATTCCAGTATAAAATCTTTTATGACACCGATGACATGCCATTGTTGTGTATTATCATCCACAGATTTTATGGTGATACCAATTGGATCTTTCAGGTGCATAGCTTTCACAGCGGATTCATTGAGCAATACCGCTGTACTGTCTGTTGGATAATTATAAATGTCAATATCCCGGCCTGCTATTAATTTTACGCCAATCGTTTTTACAAAATCAGCATCGCTGCCAAATCGTACAAAATCTGTTTTTTCATCCTGCTTAGTACTTCCGGGCCAAGAAAAACCCCAACTGTCACTCCATCTTCTTGTAATGGGATTGGCGCTGCGGGTGATGGAAGTAACGGCGCCGCTGCTTAGCAATTCATTTTTTATTACAGCATAATGTTTGTCTATATCTCCCTGGCCAAACATATAAACCAGGTTATTCCTGTTGTAGCCTGCATCCCGGTCTAATGTAAACTGAATTTGTTTTTTTACAATAAGCGTACTGATGATAAGTACAATGGCAAATGTAAACTGAACCACCACCAATACCTTGCGGGGATTAATAGCCGCTTCCGCTTTTTTAAACGTTCCTTTTAAAACTTTCACCGGTTTAAATGATGAAAGAAAAAATGCGGGGTAACTGCCTGCCAGTATTCCTGAAATCAAAATAAATAAAACAGAAAATAACCAAAACGAAGACGAAGCATAATCAACGAAAAGCTCTTTATTCACCAACTTGTTAAACCCACTTAAACTTATTTGCACAATAAGCAATGCAAATAAAAATGCAGTTAATGAAAACAAAATACTTTCTCCAATGAATTGCATTATTAATTTTCCACGTTGTGCGCCCATCACTTTCCTGATGCCAACTTCCTTCGCTCTTTTTTCACTGCGTGCCGTGCTTAAATTCATAAAGTTGATGCAGGCAATTAATAAAATAAAAGCGGCGATAACCATAAATAACCGGACAGCAGTTATCGGGCCATCCGTCAATTTTCCATTTTCAGATTTTGAGTATAAATAAGCCCTGTTCATAGGTTGTGTAAACACTTCCGTTGTAGATGGAAAGGCGGAACCTTTTGTATGATTGATAGTGATGTCTTTGATTTTTTTGTCAAATACAGCTTGTGCGGCCCCGGGTTTTAATAATACATAAGTAAATACGCTATTGTTGCCCCAACTGCTGTCGCTCCAGCCAATTTTATCCATATAAGACCAGGGCAGTAAATATTCAAAATCAAACTTGGTATTATTGGGCAAATCTTTCAGTACGGCGGTTACCGTGCAATTGTGAACGCTGTCAATACGAACAGTTTCACCTACAGCGTTCCCATTGCCAAAAAATTTTTTTGCCAATTGTTCTGTAAGTACAATATTGTAGCTGCTGCTTAAACATTTCCGGATGCTGCCTTCCTTTAATGGAAAATCAAACACATTCAAAAAACCGCTATCTGCAAAAGCGCCGGTTACATTCAGGCGTGTGTCGTTATGTGTAAGTAAAAAGGTTACATTGTTATAGCGTACTGCGTCTTCCACTTCGGGGTAATCGTTTTTTAAAGTAGTTGCCAGGATTTTTGGAGTATTGGGCCAGGCCCATTTATTGCCTTGTCCATCTTTATCCCGGTTGTACATTAAATAAATCCTGTCCTCGTTTTTATAAAAGCGGTCGGTACTCAATTGATTTTGTACCCACAATAAAATAAGCATAGCAGCAGCCATGCCTACGGCAAGACCCGCAATGTTTATAAAAGCAAAGCCCTTATTACGGCGAAGATTGCGAATGGCAGTTTTTAAATAATTCTTTATCATTTTATTAATGGCGAATTTTTAATGGTTAATTTCTCAATTCGTAATTTTTAATTCATAATGAGATCTCACTCCGTTCTCAAACTTTTTACCGGGTTGGCAATTGCCGCTTTTATCGCCTGGAAACTTACGGTAAGCAACGTTATTGCCAATGCGCCTAATCCTGATACAATAAATATCCATAACGATATGGTTGTCCTGTATTCATATTGCTGCAACCAATGATGTAAATAATACCAGGCAAGCGGGATAGCCACCAGGCAGGAAATAATAACCAGCAATGCAAATTCTTTCGACAATAATTTCCATACATTATATACTGATGCTCCTAATACTTTTCTTACTCCAATTTCTTTTTTGCGTTGTTCTGCTACAAAAGAAGCCAGGCCGAATAATCCAATACAGGAAATGAAAATGGCCAATATGGTAAAGAATGTGGCCAGACTTCCTATACGTTGTTCATCGGCAAACTTCTTTGCATAAGTTTCATCATTAAATGTGTAGGAGAATGGCGAAGAGGGATTATATATTTTAAAGATTGCCTCTATTTTGCTTAATGCAATTTTTGAAGGAACGTCGTGTTTGATAGCAATCGTAATTATACCGCCCCAACTTGGATCATAAAAAAATACGGTTGGTTTTACCGGTTCATATGGCGATTCCATCACCATATCTTTTATCACACCTACAACATGATAGGCTTTATCATTAAAATTAATGGTTTGTCCAATTATGTCTTGCTTCATCCCGATTTGTTTCACTGCGGCTTCGTTCAATATCATTGCCGAACTATCCGTTGCAAAATCTTTTGAAAAATCCCTTCCCTCTTTTAATTCCCAGCCAATTGTTTTTCCAAAATTTACAGTAACAGCAATAGTTCCAAATGCCGGTATGGAGTTTGGATCCTTTCCCTGCCAGTTAAATCCGATCTGGTTCGCAAAAACATTCGTGGTAGGGCTTGATGATTGTGCCACATCGGCCACTGCACCCGTTGCAAGCAGGTCATTTCTTAAAGCATCATAATGTTTATCCAAATCCGGGGTTGATATGAAAATGGTAATCAATCCGTCTTTTTTATAATTTACAGGCCTGTCTTTGGCAAACTGAATTTGTTGAAAAACAATGATAGTTCCTATGATTAATGCGATGGAAAAAGTAAATTGAACAATTACTAATAATTTCCTGGGCAATGATGCAAATCTACCGGCACGGAAAGTTCCCTTTAACACTTTAATAGGTTTGAACCTTGATAAATAAAGGGCAGGGTAGCTTCCCGAAATTAATCCGGTGATGAATGTAAATGACAAAGAAATCAGCCAGAAAAATACATTATCCCAGGGCAAGCCAATCTGTTTATCGGCCAGGCTGTTGAATAAAGGCAATAACAGGATCACCAGTAAGATTGAAAGAAGAAAGGAAATGAAAGCGACTAAAACAGATTCACTTAAAAATTGTATTATTAATTGAGTTCTTAAAGAGCCTACTGTTTTACGAATGCCCACTTCTTTTGCCCGTTTTTCGCTGCGTGCCGTTGAAAGATTCATAAAATTGATGCAGGCGAGCATCAACACAAAAATGCCGATGATTAAAAACAGCCAAATAAATTGTATTTTCCCGCCATCCGGTTTACCATTTTTGAAATCACTGTACAATCGCCATTTGTTCATCGGAAATACATAAGCCTGCTCTACCCCGTCAGTCTTTGCATTTTTATGTGACATCACCACATTCTTTATTTTCTCCGTTTCGTTATCCATATTAATGTTATCAGCTACCTGTACATAACATTGCCAGGAATGATTGTTCCATTGAGTGGCAGACTCTTTTAACCAATTCTCAGTGGTTATATATTTTTTCCAGGACAGCAAATATTTGGAACCATAAAACGTGGTGTTGTCGGGAAAATCTTTAAACACACCTGCTACTTTATAAGAGTCTTTATTATCTAGTTTTATCATTTTGTTCATCGGATCTTCATTTCCAAACAATATTTTTGCCAAGGAAGCATTGATCAGTATAGCAGATGGGTCTTCCAATGAGTTGATATTCCCATTTATCATATTAAATGTAAACATGGCAGGAAATGAAGACTCAACCCACATTCCTTTTTCATCTATTTTTTTATTACCAACTGCCAGTACATGATTAAAATTCCATGAAGCCATGGAGATATTTTTAAAATCGCTTCCATACTTGCTGCGCAATTCATTTCCAATTGGCATACATACCGCCTGTCCGGTGATCATTTTCCCGTCATTGTCAATGAATGTGGTCATCACCTGTGCTAACTTATCGTGATTATTGAAATATCTGTTATAAGTAACTTCATCCTTAATCCAGAATGCAATTAACATTACTACCGCCATGCCTGTTGCGAGTCCAACGATGTTAATAGTTGAATACACTTTGTTTTTAACGATATAACGCCAGGTTATTTTTAAATAATTTTTAAACACGTTGTATATTATTTTGTACCAGCCTTCTGCTGGCAGGTGATGAATTTTAATTGAAAATTTTTTTTCAACATTTAAAATCTAAAATTTATAATAGTTCTACTCTGTTCGCAATGATTTCACCGGGTTGGCCCTCGCTGCCCGGATCGTAATCAAACTAACCACACCCAGGGTAAGGAGCAATATGGCTGCGCCTACAAAACCAAATATCCACACCGTGATAGTAACACGATAATCATATTTCTGCAGCCAGCTATTCATGGCCCACCAGCTCAACGGAACGGCTATTACAAATGCAAGTAAAACCAGGCGTAAAAATTCTTTGGATATTAATAATAATATTTGCCCTACAGAAGCACCAACAACTTTCCTGATACCGATTTCCCGGATTCTTTTTTCGATTGTAAAAGATGCAAGTCCTGCTAATCCGAGACAACAAATAAAGATAGCCAGCCCGGCAAAAATATTTGTGAGCCTGCTGATCAGTTTTTCTGTAATAAATTTTTTTTCAAATTCCTGGTCAATAAAACTATACTCAAACGGCACGGATGGATTATATTTTTTAAACACATTACCAATTGCTCCAAACGCTTTTTGCGGCTGAATATGATCATTAAGACGGATGTTCACCACATTGGCCTGATCAGGCTTGTAATAAATCATCATGGGCTCCACAGGACTAAAAGGAGAATCCATCACGATGTTTTCAATAACGCCTGTCACTGTGTAGGTTCTTTTGCCGTAACGAACCTGCATACCTATCGGATCTTTTATTCCCATTGCATCTATTGCAGCTTTATTGAACATGATGGATAATGAATCAGAAGGCATACCGCTGAAGTCTTTTCCCATAAGTATTTTTATACCGGCTGTTTTTGTGAAATCAACATCAGCTGTAAAGCCGGTAAAAATAATATTGCTGTTAGCCGGTTTACCTGGCCAGTCGGGTGATGGAGACTTCCACCATATTTCAGTTAGAGGAGAGAAGGTCCTGGTTACTGAGGATATAAATCCGCTATTTAATAATTCCTGCCGGATAATGTTGTAATTTTTATGGATGTCCTCTGATGACGGTATCATGATCAGGTTATTGGGATTGTAGCCGAGGTTCCTGTTTTTTACGTGCTGGATTTGCTGATATACTACAATAGTGGCAGAAATGAGCAGAATAGAAATCACAAACTGGCTCACTACTAAAACACGACGGGGTATCATCGCTTTTTTACCGGGTAAGAAAGTCCCTTTTAAAACCCTGACGGGATTGAACGATGAAAGATATAATGCAGGGTAACTGCCTGCGATGATACCGGTAAATAAAATAATAGCTGCGGCGCCAATCCAAAAATTCAGTTGTCCAATATTTAGTGCCAGTTGCTTTCCTACAAGTAAATTGAATGAAGGCAATAAAAGAAATACGGCTGCTATTGAAAATATAAAAGCCAGAAAAGAAAGAATCATTGACTCGGCATAAAATTGCATGATCAATTGTTTTTTTCCGGAGCCCAATGTTTTGCGAACGCCTACTTCTTTGGCCCGTTTTTCTGAACGTGCAGTGGACAGGTTCATAAAGTTTACACAGGCCACCAGCAATATGATAATGGCAATGATGCTGAACAATCTTACGTACTCAATCATGCCACCTACATTTTTCCCGTTTTTGAAATCACTGTACAGGTGCCATTTGTTCATGGGAAAAACAAAGTATGTGCTTATAGCATCATTCAGGTCATGTTGTTTTTTTACAGTGTTTACAATTTTTTCAAGCGTTTCCGGTTTAGTGCCCGGTGCGGCCTGCAGATACACTTTCCAGGAAGAATTAACCCACTCATTCATTTGTTGTTTTACATCGGGGTCAGAGAAATTAAATGATTTTATAAAATCAAACTGAATAGTAGAGTTCCCGGGCGGATCGGCGACAATAGCTGTTACTTTCATGTCGGTGCTGTTGTCAATCCGCAATACTTTTCCAATCGGTTCATCTTTTCCAAAAAAAGAAGTGGCAGTAGATTGCGTCAGTGCGATGGACAATGGATCATTCATTACAGAGGAGACATTTCCTTTGATCCCTTTAAAAGAAAACATATCAAAAAAATTGCCTCCGACAGTCAGCCCTGTCTTTTTTATCTGTTGATCACCATAATTAAAAATATGAGGCTCCGGGTATGTAGTAACTACTGCATTTTTAATTTGCGGGTATCCTTTCTCCAAAGCAGGCGCCAGAGGCAACACCATATTGGGATCCGTCATTACCTGGTTTTTAAAATCCCTGGTTGCCATTACCTGGTACGTAGTGGAATAATTTTTATTGAACTTATCAAATGATAATTCATCTTGCACCCATAGTAAAATAAAAATGGTGCAGGTCATTCCAATGGTAAGGCCCACCACATTTGTAATAGAAAATCCTTTATTGCGGAATAAATTTCTCCAGGCTATTTTTAAATAATTTTTTAACACGTTGTATATTATTTTGAACCAGCCTTCTGCTGGCAGGTGATGAATTTTAATTGAAATTTTTTTTTCAACATTTAAAATCTAAAATTTATAATAGTTCTACTCTGTTCTCAATGATTTAACCGGGTTTGCCATCGCTGCTTTGATGCTCTGATATGCGACTGTTGCCATTGCAATAAATAAAATAATTGCAATAGCAAGAACAAACACTCCGATACCTATGCTGATACGGTATTTAAAATCCTGCAGCCAGCTATTCATCAGCCACCAGGCAATAGGCGCTGCTACTACAAATGCTATTGTTATCAAACTACCAAACTCTTTTCCGAATATCCACAGTATCTCAGCCACACTGCTTCCTAAAACTTTCCTGATGCCGATCTCTTTTGTTTTTTGTGCCGCCATGAATGATACAAGACCATACAACCCCAAACAGCCAATAAATATGGCAATAAGTGAAAATGCTGTAATAAGCTTCAGCATCATTCCTTCTGTTTCATAAAACTCCGATATCTGCTCATCCAAAAACTGGTATTCGTAAATTTTACCAGGGTGAAAACTGTTCCATTTTTTTTCCAATGCAGGCAAAACGGATTTTATTTTATTCATATTAATCTTTACTGCATAGTCGTTGTAATTATCTGTATAGGTGGTGATAAGGGTTGCATTGATGTCTTCATGAAACGAGCCATCATGAAAATCTTTTACCACGCCTGCAATGGTTCCTGAAATATCTCCGTTGAAAAATATTTTTTTACCTAATGCTTCTTCCGGTGATTGTAATCCCAGCTTTTTTACCAAAGTTTGATTAACCAAAAGCTCTCTGACACTATCCGAAGGAAAAATGTTTCTTCCAGCCGCCAATTGCATATCAAAAGTTTTCAGGTACTGGTCATCACCTGCTTTAATGCTGGTACGAAATAATTCACTTTCTGTTCTTGTATCAAATTTTATCGTGGTAGCCCACATATTCTGTGATGATGGAGCATCGCTGCATTGAGACACCGTTTGCACTCCGGGTATAGCGGCTAATTCATTTTGCAAAGCTTTTGTAGCCTTGCTCGCAGAATCATAACCGGTAGGTATCATGACAATAGCATCTTTATTAAAACCGAGATCCGATTTTTTTGCAAACCGCATTTGCTGGGTAATCACTATCATGCCGATGATCAGCATCAAGGAGATTGCAAATTGAGTAACGATTAATGTTCTTCTTGTATTAAAACCACCAATATGCTGTTGCGAAAGTTTTCCTTTTAATGCGGAAACCGGGCGGAAACCGGAAAGTATGAGACCAGGATAAGAGCCTGCAAGGAAAATAACAACTAATGCTAATAAGGGAAGAAATGTTATCATTAGAATATCTGAGAAAATATGAATGCTCATTTGAGTTTTGAACCATTCATTCACCGATGGAAGCGCCAGGTAAGACAGACCGATGGCAACTACAGTTGCCATTATAGTAATTAAAGCTGTTTCAGCAATGAATTGCCAGAAAAGTTGTCCTCGCAAACTGCCTAACACTTTTCTGATACCCACTTCTTTGGCCCTCTTCAATGCTTGTGCCGTGGCAAGATTAATAAAATTTACACAGGCAGTGATGATAAGAAATAGCCCGATAAAAGATAAAATCCACAGGTTTCTTTTTTCCATGACACCGTTGTACCGTGCATCAAAATGAACATCGGCTAATGGCTGTAATTTATAATGATGAACATTTTTACTATCGGCCCTGTACTTGGTAACATAAGCCGGTAATAATTTTTCAACCTGCGCAATGGAGACATTGGGCTTCAGTAGGGCGTAACATTGTAATTCAGTAGAGATGCCACCCCATGCATCGTCTTTAGTATACCAATCGTTTTGCGAATGAATCAGCGATACCCATGATAAATATATTTCGGATTTCAGATCGGTATTGGACGGAATGTCTTTTAAAACTCCGGTAATTTTAAAATTGTCCCGGTTCTCATACCGAAATGTTTTATTAATAACATCGGTCGTACCGAAATATTTTTTTGCAAGATGTTCGGTAATGACAGCCGTATTAGGCTCGGTCAATGCTGTTTTTTTATCACCTTGTAGTAATGGGAAATTGAATATGTTGAAAAACTCAGGCTCTGCGTAAGATACACCTTCGGTTTCTTTAAACTTTTTTTCTTCATTTCTCTCTTTGATGTTTATTAAAGCATTCCGGAATGTAACAATCCGTGCTACATCTTCAGCAAAATCATAATCGGTTCGGAATGCTTTGCCAAAAGGCGGCGGCACACTGGGGGCATAACTGATCTGGTCCCTTTGCTGTTCGGTTACAAACCGGTATATCCTGTCAGCGTTTTTATGAAAATTATCAAAGCTCAGGTGATATTTTACCAACGTAAAAATCAGGATGCAACAGGCCATACTCAAGGCAAGGCCCAATACATTAATGGAGCCATACACCCTGTTTTTCCGGAGATTTCTGAATGCTATTTTGAAATAGTTTTTAAACACGTTGTTTATTATTTTAAACCTGCCTTCTGCTGGCAGGTGATGAATTTTAAATTATAAATAATATTACTCTGCCCGCAACGACTCAACCGGGTTGACTACTGCCGTTTTGATAGCCTGGAAGCTCACTGTTATTAATGCAATAACACATGCCATCAAACCAGCCATCAGGAATATCCACCAGCTAATCCGGATATGATATTCAAAACCCTGTAGCCAGTTGTGCATGATCCACCACGAAATGGGAAATGCAATAACACAGGATATGATCACAAGCCTGATAAAATCTTTTGATAATAAACCTGCCAGCCCGCTTGCAGATGCTCCCAAAACTTTCCGTATCCCGATTTCTTTTGTACGTTTTTCTGCCAAGTAAGCCGACAATCCGAATAATCCCAGGCAGGAAATAAATATTGCAAGCGTTGCAAATACGCCGGCTAATTTTCCAATCAGCGATTCCGTTTTAAATAACTGGTTGAATTCTGCATCTACAAAACTGAATTCAACCGGGTAGCCGGGATTATCTTTTTTGATTATGGATTCTGTTTTTGCAAGTGCAGTTTTTATATCGGCATTTTGTGTGAACCGGACGGATAAAACATTCGCACCTGAGGTATCGGAATACATAATCAGCGGCGCTGCAGGAGAGTACATCGAATTATAAATAAAGTTTTTGATCACACCTACAATGGTATATTTTTCCATGCCATTGTTCCGGGTTACCAGGCTGCCGACGACATCGCTTTTGCCCAGCATTCTTGCCAGCGTTTCATTAATTATAATATTGTTGCTATCAGATTTTATATCCTTATTGAAATCTCTTCCCTGCACCAGTTGCATACCCATCGTTGAGATATATTCCGGACTTACACCTACTATAGTGATCAGCACCTGTTTGTTTGGGTCTTTACCCTCCCATTGAAAGTCACCTGTATTGCTGCCTAATTCTAATACACGGTTGGTGCTTAAACAAGCGTTTTGTACAATGCCTGTTTGGATTAGATCATTTTTTATTACCGGAAAATTATTTTTCATGTTCCCGTTTAAATAAGTATAAATAAGCCCTTGTTTATTATATCCCAGGTCCCTGTTTTTTACATGTTGAATTTGCCGGTAAATAATAATAGTGCTTATGATAAGAATTACCGAAACGGAAAATTGCAGTATGACCAGCCCTTTTCTGATAACCCCTGCGCTTCCCGATTTCAATTTTAGTCCTTTCAGCACCCAAACAGGATTAAATGATGAAAGATAAAATGCAGGATAGCTGCCTGCTATCAACCCGCACAAAATGGTAATTATTAATAGTGCACTGATATGAGATGGCTGAAAAATATTAAGCGATAATTGTTTTTCTACCAGGGAATTGAATGCGGGTAAGGTTAAGGTAATGATAACGAGAGCACATAGAGTGGCAAGCAATGACATAAACAGGGCTTCGGCAATAAACTGCCCGATAAGTTTTCTTTTTACAGCCCCCAATACTTTTCTCACACCCACTTCTCTGGCTCTTTGCTCGCTGCGTGCCGTGGCTAGGTTCATAAAATTGATGCAGGCTATAATAAGAATGATCCAGGCGATTAAACTAAACAGGTTTACATGTTTTAAATTTCCTTCTTTTTCATTTCCATTGGTATCAAAATTATTCCAAAGCCGCCAGCGGTTCATAGGATAGATGGACATTTTTGCAATAGCTTCCTCGGATTTTGTCTGAATGTAGCCGTGTAATTTTTTATTGATAGCTGTAATGTTTGCTTTAGGTTCTGTTTCCACGTAAGTGATAATACCATTATTACCCCATTCTTTAAGCCATGCCTTATTCTCTTCGTAAATTTTAAAGGGAGCTAACCAGCTAAACCGGAACGATACATTTTTTGGTAAATCTTTTATGACCCCGGTAATGATATAGTCCTGCCTGTTATTGACTTTAAGTGTTTTCCCTAGAACATCTGTGGTTCCGAAGAATTTTTTAGCCATGGTTTCATTCACTACCAAAGAATTCAACTGGCCGAATGCCGTGGAGGCATTGCCGGCAATAAATTGTAATTGAAACATGGATAAAAAAGGGGCATCTACATAATTACCCTGGTCATAAATATTTTTATCGCCTATAGAAAACAATAATTGATCGCCCCAGGTGCATCGTGCTGTATTTTTTATTCCCGGGATTTCCGCTTTTATCCCCTGCGCCAGGGGTCCGGGTGTGGCATCAAAGGTAAATGTGGTGCCGTCATAGGTTTGCTGATCTTTTACAATATACAGGTTATCCCGGTTGCTGAAATAGTGATTAAAGTTCAGTTCATTTTCCACCCACAAAAAGATCAAGGCAGCACAGGCGATCCCTACGGCCAATCCAAAAATATTCAGGAAGCTGTATGTTTTCTTTTTCCAGAGATTGCGGAATGTGACTTTAAAATAATTTTTAATCATGGCCTTGAATATTGATTAATTAATGGTTAATTGATAATGGTTAATTTTTCAAATCATAATTCATCATTTATAATCGACAAACTCACTCCGTTCGCAAAGATTTAACCGGGTTTGCCATCGCTGCTTTGATCGCCTGGATACCAACTGTTAACAACGCAATAGTTATTGCTATACCAATTGCCAAAGCAAACATCCACCAATGAAATTCTATTCTATATGCGAAACTTTGCAACCATTTATTCATAGCATAGTAACCAACCGGGATAGCTATCAATGCACCCAGCAAAACCGGCTTCAATAAATCTTTGGAAAGCAGCAAAACAATATTTTGCACAGATGATCCCAATACTTTTCTTACTCCCACTTCTTTTGTTCGTTTAATAGCTGTGTAGGATGCTAATCCGAATAAACCGAGGCAAGCAACAAAGATGGCTATGATGGAAAAAATACTTAATACGGATTCTTGCCTGGCTTCAGCCCGGTACAACAGATCAAAGCGTTCATCCAGGAAACTATATTCAAATGGATAGGCCGGTGCTGCATCAGCATATACCTTTTTAATATTTTCAACAACGGTTTTGAGATTGGTTGATTTTAGTTTGATCAACGCAAGCCGGTTATCGCTTCCGGGCGAAATGACTAATGGGCCAATGGGGGTTTTTAAAGAGACATAATGATAATCTTCCACCACACCAACGATTGTTCTCTTCACACTATCACGGCTTATATTTTTAATCCATTTACCTATAGCCTGCTCCGGTGTATATCCCAATTTAGTTGCTGCCGTCCGGTTTATCAAAACCGCTTGTAAAGAATCAGTGCCGTAACTTTCTGATAAATCCCTGCCTGCAATAATTTTCAGTCCCAGCGTTTTTACAAAACTGAGATCAGCAAATTCAGTATTCAGCAGAAATTTTTCTGCAGGGTTTGCTTCTGCTTCGAAACTATAGCTATCATGAAAGCCACCAGGTTCACCGGACATGAGCGATACACTTTGTACGGATGGAATAGTGAGTAATTCATTTTTAAATTGTTTTCCCTTATTGAAAATATCACGGTTGTCAAACCGGACAATCATGGATTGTTCTTTATTAAATCCAAGATCACTGTTTTTTACATACTTCATTTGATTGATGACCACTACCACGCCGATAATCAGTAATACAGATACCCCAAACTGAAAAACCACTAATGCCTTTCTGAAAAATGCGCCACTGTTTCCAATTTTTAATTTGCCTTTTAATGATTCAATGGGAGAGAATGAAGAGAGCAATAAAGCAGGATAGCTGCCTGCCAGTAGCCCGACAACGGCAATGATTCCAATCATAAAACCATAAAACCATGGATTTGTCCAGAATGAAGGAAGTTTATAGCCCAACACTTCATTATAGGCAGGCATCAATAATTGTAATAACCCAACGGAAATCAAACAGGCGATTGTGGCAAACAGTACCGATTCAAGTATGAATTGCCCGAATAATTGTTTTTTCACGGCGCCTAATACTTTTCTCAAACCCACTTCTTTGGAACGGTCTGATGCCCTGGCTGTGGCAAGGTTTACAAAATTGATACAGGCAATAATGAGAATAAGAACGGCAATAGACATAAAAATATAAACCATCTTCAGGTTACCGTGTTTTACGCTGTCAAACTGATCGGAAGAAAAATAAATTTTGTTTAAGGGCTTTGCAATGAGCCCCATTTTATGCCCACTCTCTGCATAATACTTACCCAGGTATTTATCCATAAAGCCGGCAAACCTTTTCTCCAATTGTTTTGGGTCAATCCCTTTTTTTAATTCGATATAAGTAAACAATGAATTATTTGGGAAATTTGTAAACCACTCCGGTGGTTGTGTTGTACGAAGAATTTCCAGCGGAATTACCATATCAAATTGCAGGTGAGAATTTACAGGAACATCTTTGCATACTCCGGTAACTTTTAAAGCCTGGTTTTTATTGAATTGCAGAATTTTTCCCATAGGATCAACCGTACCGAAATATTTCTTTGCAGATGATTCTGTCAGCACTATACTGTTAGGATCTTTTAAAACCGAAGCAGCATCACCTTTGATGAGTGGAAAACTAAACACATTAAAAAAATCAGCGTCTGCCAGAAATACATTCCTTTCGTTAAATGAAATATTATTGTTGCTTATCAGGTTATTATCCTTCATCACTCTTACCGCACTTTCAATAGCGTCAGGAAAATCATTGATTAACGCAGGGGCATACGCAACGGAAACATACGGTATTTCATGCTGTTCACCATTCAATTCACCTACCCGCATTATTCTGTAAATGTTCTTCCCGTTTTTATGAAAATGGTCATAGCTGAACTCATTTTGAATAAACAGGAAGAGCATAAGGCAACAAGTAATACCGATACTAAGTCCCAGTATATTGATCAGGGAAAACAGTTTTTGTTTTCTGAAATTCTTTATGGCAAGAGACAGATAGTTTTTAATCATGGCTATACTTTTTAATGGCTACCTGGTTTTATCCCGAAACTCATAAATGTGAAACTGGTTTTTACACCATTATATTTTCTAACACCGTTTGTCCGTCCAGCATACGAATAATACGATGGCTGTAACGGGAATCATGCTCTGAGTGTGTTACCATTACAATAGTGGTGCCTTGCTCATTCAGGTCAGTGAGCATTTGCATCACTTCATTACCATTGCTGCTGTCAAGATTACCCGTAGGCTCGTCAGCTAAAATAAGTTTGGGGTTGTTCACCACAGCTCTTGCAACGGCTACACGTTGTTGCTGGCCACCGGATAATTGCTGTGGGTAGTGATTACGGCGGTGCATGATCTGCACTTTGTCCAACACTTCTTCCACTCTCTTTTTTCTGTCAGAAGATTTGACACCTGTATAAATAAGAGGCAACTCTACATTTTCAAAAACAGTGAGTTCGTCAATGAGATTAAAGCTCTGAAATACAAAACCAATATTGTGTTTTCTGAGATCCGCTCTTTTACGTTCGTTGAATTTCGCCACTTCGATACCATTAAAAACAAAACTGCCTGCATCCGGATCGTCCAGCAATCCTAGAATGTTTAGCAACGTGGATTTTCCGCATCCAGAAGGGCCCATTACAGCAACAAATTCTCCTTCTTTTACTTCGAGGGAAAGTTTATTCAGGGCAACGGTTTCTACTTCTTCGGTTCTATAAATTTTTTCGAGGTTGGTAATTTTAATCATTGTATTTTATTTAAGGTAATTGTTTGCGATGCCGATTAAACGTCGAATACAAAAAATTGCAGGGGAGAAAGCTCAAAGCCCATACTTTCTTTTGGTTCTGATTTTACCGGTTTGGGATTTGCCGATCCGCTCATAACACAATTAATGTTTCTGCAGCAGTTGTTTTTGGATTGTTTTGCCGACGTAATTATGCCCAGGCTGCAGAGCAGTATAAGCATGTAAAATATCTTTCGTTTCATGGCAGTTGATTTTAAATACTGATTATTTTTTTAACACAAGCTCCTGCATACTTCCATAGTTCTCATAGCTGGAAGTAACTACTTTATCGCCGGGTTTTAATCCGCTCAACACTTCATAGTAATCGGGGTTTTGCCGGCCCAACTGAATGTCCACCTTGTAGGCAGTATTTCCATTATCGCTGACTTTAAAAATCCAGTTACCGCCGGTTTGCTGATAAAATCCGCCTTTGGCAACCTGTACAGCTTCTACTTCATCACTGAACGCAAGCAATATCTGCAATGTTTGCCCCCGGCGAATACCCTGAGGTACAGTTCCAACAAATTCCATATCCACCTGGAAACGCCCATTGGTTACCTGCGTATAAATCTTTTTTACCACCAGTTTATATTCTTTATTAGCAAAAGTGAAAGTGCCATATAAACCGGTAATGATTCTTGAAATATAATGTTCATCAATATCGGCTCTTACTTTAAATCCACTCAACACATCAATTTGGCCAAGACGTTCTCCTTTATTTTTTGATTGCCCGATCTCTGCATCCAATGAAGTAAGCTGGCCGTCTATCGGCGCTCTCACAATCAGGTCACCTACTTTTTTTCTGAAAAGCGACAACGCATCTGCAGAACCCTGGTAAGATTGTTTGGCTTGAACCAATTGTTGTTCATTGGTGAGGGAGTCTTGTTTCAGCAATTGCTCAGTAAGTTGTTTCTTTTGTATATAATAATTATAATCGTTTTCAGCTTTTTTAAACTCCTGTAAACCGATGGCTTTTTGCTGATATAGGCTTTTATCTAGATTATAAATGCGTTCTGCTTCTTTCAACTGGCTTTCCACGTCAGTCATCTGGTTCAGTTTAGACACGGTATTTTGTTGTGCCGCATTGCGGGCAATTTGCATTTGAGTCAGCGTATTATATACATTGGATTGCTGAGACAGCAAATTCAATTCAAGATCCGTATTACTCAAACGAAGGATCGGGTCGCCTTTTTTCATAATCGTTCCGTCTTCTACATACTTTTCTTCCACCCGTCCTCCTTCTATCGCATCTAAATATATGGTGGTGATAGGGAGCACGACTCCATTAATAGGTATGGTTTCCTGGAATGGCCCTTTTTTCACTTCACTGATAGAGATACGATCCATCTCCACATTCAATTTGCTTTTTCCTGAAGTGAAATAGATACTGGCAGCAATCAGAAACAGCACTGCAGCTATCCCGGCAATAGTCAAAATTCTTTTTTTACTCCATTTTTTTTTAGCAATTACTCTATCCACTGTTATATTGTTTTAAATTTTATCCTTAGAATTAAACGACCCGCACATGGCTGAAGTTACGGGTCGTTTGTTAACATGAGAAATCTATACTTTGTATCGGAAGACTGTGCCACAATTTTGTACTCTGATTTACAAGGCTTTGCCAGACACCAAACTACGAAAGTGTTCGTTTCCGAACAACTTCTGTTCGGTTTTGATACACTTTTTCCTGTGCACTTTTTCTAAAAATTTAGTTGCCACAGCTTTGTATTTATGGTATAATTGCAGCAGTCGTTGTTAAACTCAAATGATTTAAGAACATGTTACTCAAAAACGCTTCCATTTTGGTAGTAGATGACGATCCTGATGTACTTACAGCTGTAAGATTATTATTAAAGACCGAAGTAAAGGAAGTAATGACAGAAAAAAATCCGGAAAATCTTCGTTGGCATTTATCAAAAGATAAGTTTGATATGATCCTGCTCGATATGAATTTCACCAGCCCTGTTAATACCGGCAATGAAGGAATCTTTTGGCTGAACGAAATTAAAAAGATGGGATCGGACGCATCCGTGATCATGATTACAGCGTATGGAGATATTGATTTGGCCGTTCGTTCATTAAAAGAAGGCGCTGCAGATTTTGTTGTGAAGCCCTGGCATAATGAAAAACTGCTTACCATTATCAGGGAAACATTGAGACGAAAAAGCGACAAAACAGCTATTCGCTCTTCTATACAAACTGATTCAGTTATTGGAAAGGAACTGATAGGTGAATCGGAAGTGATGCAGGAAATATTTTTGAAAATTGAAAAAATCGCTCCTACCGATGCCAATATTTTAATCCTTGGTGAAAATGGAACCGGTAAAGACCTGATTGCAAAAGCAATTCATCAGCATTCCTTGCGTGCCAATAAACCATTTGTAAAAGTAGATGTAGGAGCCTTGACGGAATCATTGTTCGAGAGCGAATTGTTTGGCCACAAGAAAGGAGCATTCACTGATGCACGTGAAGATCGTGTAGGAAGGTTTGAAGCCGCAACGGGTGGAACCTTGTTTCTTGATGAAATTGGAAACATACCCCTGCACCTCCAGGCAAAATTGCTGAGTGTATTGCAAAACCGCCAGGTGACAAGACTGGGAAGCAATGAACCTGTTCCCATTGATATCCGCTTGATTTGTGCTACGAATCTTCCGTTAACAGAGTTGGCAAATGAAAATCGTTTTAGAAAAGATTTGATTTACCGGATCAATACAGTTGAGATAGTAATGCCGCCACTTAGAAAAAGGGGAAATGATATTATTTTGCTGGCAAAACATTTCTGCAGGATATACAGTAATAAATACATGAAACCCTTTAAAGATTTTGGCCCGAAAGCATTGGAGAAAATGATGAGTTATCACTATCCAGGGAATGTTCGGGAGTTGCAATACACTATTGAAAGAGCTGTAATCATGTCCGATAATGATATTCTAATTGACAGTGACCTGATTTTTTCTCCTATAGAATCACAAACTGTTCCCGGTACTGAACCTGCAGAGTTTAAACTGAGTGCTATTGAAAAAAACACGATCCTGAAAGTAATTGAAAAACATAATGGCAATATTACCAAAGCTGCCAAAGAACTGGGATTGACCCGGACAGCTTTGTACCGGAGATTAAGCAAATATGATATTTAAAAAATACGAATGGAGAATTTTGGTAAGAGTGTTATTGGTTTTTGTGACACTTTTCGCTACATCATATCTTTTGGTGAGAGGATTGCATATTTATTTACTCCTGGTTCTTCCGATAGTGATATACCAGGTGGTTGATATGTACCGGTTTTACCAAAAAACAAAAAAAGAATTGGATCAGTTTGTTGAGTCTATCCATTACCGGGATTTTTCAAGGCATTTTGATGTTAAGCATGCGCCGGTGGAAGTACAACCTCTGCGGAAAGGCTTTAATGAAATCAATACCACATTCAAGGTAATGAGTAAAGAGAAGGAAACGCAGTATCAATATGTGCAAAAAATCCTGGAGTTAGTGGATACCGGTATTCTTTCTTATATGGAATCTACCGGGGAAGTCATCTGGATGAATGAATCGCTGAAACGGATGTTGCAATTGCCGTATCTTAAAACCATTCATTCTTTAAGTAAAAGGGATACTGAACTTTACAAAGAAATCCTTTCACTGCGACCGGGTGAAAATAAAATAGCTACAGCCCATCTTGAAACCAGCTCTTTTAAAATATTGTTATCTGCTACCGCCTTTCAGACTGAAGGAAATATATATAAACTCATTGCATTTCAAAACGTAAATGAAGCATTGGATGAAACAGAATCAAAAGCATGGCAAAAACTGTTGAGTGTGCTGACGCATGAGATTATGAATTCAGTAGCGCCTATTTCATCATTGGCAGAAACATTAAAACACCGTTTGCAGCAATCTGTTTCTTTATTGAATAATGATTCAGGCTCGGTGGATGATCTTGAATTGGGTATTGAAACAATCAAAAGAAGAAGCGACGGCCTGCTGAAATTTGCAGAAACCTACCGCAGCCTAAACAAAATCACGAAGCTGAATCTGAAAAAAATTTATGTCAGGGATATTTTTGAAAACCTGCTGCAACTGATGCAGCCTACACTGGAGCAAAAAAATATTGATCTGGAAACTATTTTGAAAGACACGGATATTTCGTTAGAAGTGGATACTGATTTGCTGGAACAGGTTATGATCAACCTGCTGTTAAATGCTATTGAGGCAGTAAAAGAAAAGCCCGATCCAAGAATCATTTTATCCGCATACACTACCAGCAATCATAAAACGGTCATTAAAATATCTGACAATGGTAATGGAATGCCTGCGGAATTATTGGATAAGATATTTATTCCGTTTTTCAGCACTAAAAAAAGTGGTAGTGGTATTGGCTTAAGTTTATGCAAACAGATCATGATGCTGCACAAAGGAACCATCCAGGTACAAAGTGTGGAAGGTGAGGGGACAGCCTTCCTGCTCCAGTTTGGGAATTAAAAATTTGCCCCGGAACATCAGGTGAAATATTAATAATATTCGGGGGAGAACATTTTCAAAACAAAAGAGACGGTACTACAACAAAAGAATCGCTACTAAAGTTATCTGTTAATGACCGTTTGATTTATTTGCCCAAGGGTTATTTTTTTTTGGCCGGATGTTATGCCTATGTTATAAGAACAACGGGTTACCGACTTTCTAAGTAATTTTGTATTCATTCTTTTCATCACTCATGCTTATGTAGGCTTTAAACTCAGATGACATTCAGTACCATTCTAGGATTTACTGCTGCCGTATTAACTACGGGTTCATTTTTGCCCCAGGCCATTAAAACTATCCGGACAAAAGATACACAGAGTATTTCACTTTTTATGTACCTGCTTTTTTCAACGGGCACACTGCTCTGGCTCTTATTCGGAATATTCAGTAATAATATGCCTATTATAGTGGCCAATGCAATCACATTGGTATTTGCTGTGATCATTTTAGTTTATAAAATAAAATACAGGAAGAAAGACTAACATAAAAAAACTAAACGTATGTCCGAAATAAAATTAAAAAAGCAAACCGCTATTGTAACCGGCGCTAATTCCGGCATTGGTGAAGGTGTCGCCATTGCTCTTGGTGAAGCCGGCGCAAATGTGGTAGTAAACTATGTTATAAATCCTGATGCTGCCAATGATGTGGTTCAAAAAATAAAATCTTTTGGACCTGATGCCATAGCTATAAAGGCTGATGTGAGTAAAGAAGGGGAGGTGATCAATATGTTTCAGCAGGCTATAAAGCAATTTGGTACGGTGGATATTCTTGTAAATAATGCAGGCCTGCAACGGGATGCAAAATTTCATGAAATGACATTGGCACAATGGCAATTTGTGATTGATATAAATTTAACCGGCCAGTTTTTATGTGCCCGGGAAGCAATCAAAGAATTTTTGAGAAGAGGTATTGTGCCGGAGCGTTCTGTTGCCTGCGGGAAAATTATTTGTATGAGCAGTGTGCACCAGATTATACCCTGGGCGGGCCATGCTAATTATGCTTCCAGCAAAGGAGGCATCAAAATGCTGATGCAGACTATTGCACAGGAATACGGCCGTCAAAAAATCCGGGTGAACAGTATTTGCCCCGGCGCTATCAAAACACCAATCAATACCGCAGCATGGGATACGCCACAAGCTTATAACAATTTGATGGAATTAATTCCTTATAATCGTATCGGGGTCCCTGAAGATATCGGCAAACTGGCTGTTTTTTTAGCTAGCGATGACAGTGATTACATAACCGGTGCCAGTATTTTTATAGATGGAGGTATGACATTGTTTGAAGGGTTCGCAACCGGCGGATGAGAATATACGTATGGTGTATCAGGATTTGAAAGAAATCACCTCATAGTATCACAGGCTGGATGATTATTTGGAGTATAACATTTTTTACATTGTGAAATGATCAGTTTAAAAAAAATATCTGCAGAACAAACCCGGCTGAATGAAAATGCACAGAAGGAAGTGCCTCTTGAAAAATGGGGGCCTTATTTAAGCGAACGTCAATGGGGAACAGTGCGGGAAGATTACAGCCCTAATGGAGATGCATGGAATTATTGCACCCACGAACAATCCAGAAGCCGTGTGTACCGCTGGGGCGAAGATGGAATTGCCGGCATCAGTGATATGCATCAGAATTTATGTTTTGCTATTGCACTTTGGAATGGAAAAGATGGGATCCTGAAAGAACGGTTATTCGGATTAACCAATACGGAAGGTAATCATGGTGAAGATGTGAAAGAACTGTATTATTATCTCGATAATACTCCCACGCATTATTATATGGAGTATTTATATAAATATCCGCAGGCCGCTTTCCCTTATGAGATATTGCTCGAAGAAAACCGTAAACGATCCAAAAAGGAACCTGAGTTTGAAATACTGGATACCGGTGTATTTGCACAGGGCAACTACTTTGATGTAAAAGTTACCTATGCAAAAAATAACTCCGAAGATATCTGCATTGATATAACGATTACAAACCAAGGCGACAGTGCAGCAGAAATTATTTTACTCCCTACTCTTTGGTTTCGAAACCGGTGGTTGTTCGGGGATGTTAAACAAAAGCCTGCTCTTGAGATCATTAAAAATCAAAACAATTCGGGTGTTCTAAAGGTTACAGATGAAAAATCAGGAAGTTATTTTTTTTATTATTCGGGCACGCCGGAAACACTGATGACAGAGAATGAAACGAATACTGAGAAAATATTTGGTATCCCTAATTCCTCACCATTTGTAAAAGATGCATTTCATGATGCCATAGCCGGAAAGAATAATAGTCTTTATGAACTATTAAAAAACAATAATAAGGGAACAAAATTCTCACCTGTATATCCTTTAACCATTCAGGGAAATTCGTCACAGAAAATAGTGCTTCGGTTGAGTAAGGATGAAATACAAAACCCTTTTAATGATTTTGAAGATATTTTTATTAAAAGAAAAAAGGAAGCTGACGAATTTTATAAAAACCTTTTACCCCAAAATTGTAACACAGATATTTCTAACATTCAGCGGCAGGCTTTTGCCGGATTATTATGGACCAAACAATTTTATCAGTATGATGTGGAGCGCTGGCTGAATGGTGACCCTGGTGAAATTTCTCCTCCACCGGAAAGAAAAGCGGGAAGAAATGAAGGATGGGAAAATCTGAAAGCGGCCGATGTGTTATCCATGCCGGATAAGTGGGAGTATCCCTGGTTTGCAGCCTGGGATCTTTGTTTTCATTGCATCCCCATGGCAATGATTGATCCGGTGTTTGCAAAAAATCAAATGATATTATTGTGCAGGGAATGGTATATGGACCCTTTCGGACAAATACCGGCTTATGAATGGAATTTCAGCGATGTGAATCCGCCATTACAGGCATGGGCAGCTTTACAAGTTTATAATATTGAAAAAAAAATACACGGTCATGCCGATATTTATTTTTTGAAAAGAATTTTTCAAAAACTGGTACTCAATTTTACCTGGTGGGCAAACCGGGAAGATGAGAATGAGAACAACATTTTCACAGGTGGATTTCTGGGTATGGATAATATCGGGGCCATAGACCGGGATAGTTTACCACCCGGCACTTTTTTAGAACAGGTAGATGCAACGGCCTGGATGGGAATGTATGCACTGAACATGATGGAGATGGCATTGGAAATAGCGCAGGCGGATAACAGTTATGAGGATATGGTTACCAAATTTTATGAGCATTTTGTATTGATTGCTTCTTCGCTGAATGAAACGCTTTGGGATGAAAATGATAATTTTTTTTATGATTGCCTTCATAATAAAGATGGGAGCAGCATTTCGATGAAGGTACGTTCCATAGTAGGCCTGAGTGTATTATTTAATGCAGGTGCTATTACCTGTGATGCACTGCAGAAACTACCTGATTTCAAAAAGCGAATGGATTATATCAGGCAATACCGGAAAGATCGTAATGAATTTTTGCCTTGCGAAGAAACAAGTGATGAAGGGCATTTATTGATTTCGCTGGTGCATAAGAGCAGGCTCATTAAATTGCTGTCAGTAATGCTGGATGAAAATGAATTTTTATCAACAGGTGGTATCAGGGCGTTGTCAAAATTTCATAAGGATCATCCCTTTGTATTACAGTTTAATAATAATTTGTACTCGATCCAATACCAGCCGGGTGAAAGCGACAGTTCTATGTTTGGCGGTAACAGCAACTGGCGGGGGCCGGTGTGGATACCCCTGAATTATTTAATAATAAAAACGCTTCAGCAATTGAATGATTTTTACGGAAACACTATCCGCCTGTCATTTCCTTCCGGGAAGGACAATAGTTATAATCTTGATGAAATTGCCAGGGCTGTTTCAACAAGAATCATTAATTCATTTCAACTCAATGAACAAAATTCCAGGTGCATCAATGGAAATGAAAATTGGTTTTACAACAGGCCGGAAAATAAAAATCTTGTTTTGTTTTATGAGTGTTTGCACGGAGATACGGCCAGAGGCGTGGGGGCTTCGCATCAAACGGGGTGGAGCAGCCTGATAGCGGCTCTTATCAACCATGAATTTTAGACTTTGTAAACCCTATGGTTCCTATCTTTTATAATTTATAAATAGTGCATATTTCAGGTAACCTGAAGTTTACCGGGCCCGATTATTCTTTCCGTTGATTTACAAACTATGGGACTTTGAATTTCTATATTTTGAATATGCATTTTATTCTGAAAGATAAATGGCCGATTCATTCGGAATAAACAAATATTTAGTTGTTAATCGCATAGGCTCTCTTTTGCCGGCAACAATAACCCGTTGTTCAATGATTGCATCCAAAAGTTCTCGTTTTATTAATTCGACTTCTAAAGAATCTATTTCATCATAATACTGAGCCGCATCAAATTCCGTTATCAACCTTGTAAATAAATCAAGTTGGTGAGCAGTTTTACAAGACTTAATCCATTTTAAAATGG
This sequence comes from Bacteroidota bacterium, assembly GCA_018266555.1. Classification (GTDB taxonomy): domain Bacteria; phylum Bacteroidota; class Bacteroidia; order Chitinophagales; family Chitinophagaceae; genus UTBCD1. The sequence continues at coordinate 105,415 of JAFEAF010000010.1, forward strand.
TCTTGTTGTTTTTGTAAATATCCATATAGAGTAATTTTAGTGAATGTTTTAGTTTAGTTTATTTTGGTATTTTTCACTGGTTTCTTCTATAGGAATTGCATTACTCATCACAGGAAATTTATTTCCAGGGATCAGTATGGAAATATTTTATTGTTTGGAGTAAAACGGTGTGGTGTAATCTTTAATAGGGTAAAAATCTTTTTCATTTTTCCAGGGTTTAAATTAAAAAACGGATTTATCGAAAACCAGGATTTAAAATTTGCAATGGCTTTGATTAGCTTTTTAAAATAATACTGTACAGGGATCTCAGAATGGGTGGGTGAGAAAGGTACAGATACTAATCGTGTTTTTCCGGAGGATATTTGAGGTTTTCTGAAATCAAACCTAAAAGGATATTTTTATTTTTGCAAGGATTTTTGAACAAATATTTTTACACAAAACAATCTGTTCATTTTCAAAAACAAGTGTTTTTACGTTTTAAATACAGATGGTCGTGGAAATTGATATTCGAGGCAAACAATACCGGTACAATTTGAAAAAAATGAATAAAGCGTTTAACTAAATTAGAATTTGGTTGTAGTCTCGATCCCCAATGCTTTCAGGCTATCAAAAGTTTAGTCTCGCAAAGCAATGTAGCCGGTAGGTTTCCGATTGACCTCTTAGAGTTTACTTATTCACTTAATGATATCAATTGTTTCAATTGCTAGTCATTAAGTTTACCTATCCGTTTTTCTCCACTGGATACCGAAAGGTTTGCCAGCTTTTTTACTGCGCAACATATCATCAATTTTTTCATCTAGTGTTCCTTTGGTAATCATCCGGTGTATCATTACATTTTTGGCTGACCGATATAAAAGGCTCTGCCCGTTGCCAGTGCATCCACTGCCGGATTCCACCAGAGGTCATAGTGAATAGCATGATTTACGCCGTTGTTGGTGTTTAATCTAAGGTAAACTTCAACTATGATAACTTCACACCAACAACCAAACTATAGTTCAGTCATTATAATGCGTAAGAATTCAGTTATGATGATGTGCATGATTTTAAAACCGTTCTTGTTGTTGGTGTGAAAGAACTATAGAAAAAAATATCTTTAAATTTGAACACCAACAACGACGTAAAGTGCCAGATTGTACTTGCGACAGGTTTCTGCAGAACCTTCTCGTTCCGCTTCCTGAAGGATACTGTACTTCTCCTCAGGAGTAAATTTTCTTCTTTCCTTTGACATGATTTCCTGAATTTACTGTGACTAAATTAATTTTAATTTTTCGTCCAGTCTTTCAGGGGGGCTAAGACATGTCCTTCAGTACCCTTTAAAGTGACAAATAAAAATAATAAAAAAATTGGCTGTTTAATAAGACGGTTAGTTATGAAAAGATTGTTGGAATATTTTTAATTATGAAAATAATGATTCCATTTCTTTTTGCTGCAGTGGCATTAGCTTCATGCAAAAAAGATATTGACAATGTTGGATCAAATAACAGTACTTCTTCACAAAAAAGGTTTTATATCTCCGTATTTTATGTTGATGGTAGCCAGGCAGAAATACTTGATACTACAAAGTGGCATTATGTTGCTGTGTTGTTTTATCCTGACAGGAGATGTGAGATCTATATTGATGGAATAAAAGAGGTTGACTATTATAGAAGAAATTTAAACTATCAATATACAGATGTATATCTGGCTGTTTCTAATTATTTAAACTTTCACGGTTTTTATAAAGGATACTTAGATGAATTGAGGATTTCTAATGTCGTGAGAAGTCAGATGGAAATCCAGGATTATTATACAAATTATTTAACCACGAATAAAGCTGCACAAGTAGCAGATGCCTCGACAATAGGTTTATGGCACTTTAATGAGTCATCGGGTAATACTTTTGCAAACTCCATTCAAGGAGCCCAAAGCGGTGCGTTGTATGGAGGATATTCATTTTCATCTGCAGGAATAAATGGGAATTCAATTTACTTTAACGGGGTTGATGCTTATGGGGATTGCAAACTTAAAATTCCCTCTTCTTCCTTAACAATAGAATTTTGGTTTAAGAGTTCAACTCCGGATGGAACAATTCTTCAACCTTACGGGCTATATAGTACTAACATTAGTTTCATAGCACAGTAAGATTTTTGTTTGGAAAGGAGCAATGTATCCTCACCTTATTTAGTTATTGGTATTGTTTACTATTAAATTAATTTTTTAGAGTATGGTTCAAATGTGACTGTACTTAGCCCTGAAAGTCTCATTGAAGAAATTAAGAAGGAAATTAAAAACATGATGAAGCAATATTGATATTTGAAGGGCTTTAAAAATGTTTCTGATAAGTGAGTAAAAAACCAATCAAACAACTGCTGGATGAGTGAAGGAATAATCAATCTGCTACCGTTTTTGCTACCAATACTCTTCCAAAACGATAAAACCCTTAACTGGTAGGGGTTCTAAAAATTACTTGTAGTCCCGACAGGAATCGAACCTNNAAAGTTTAGGAAACTTCTATTCTATCCATTGAACTACGGGACCAACGGGCTGCAAATATAATAAAGATTTACCCCCGGCCCTGATGCTAAACCCTGCAATTGTAATTACAAAAACTTTATTGTACCTCTCAGGCAAAATCAGCATTTGTTTTTGTAAGTTGGTGCTCCAATTAACCGGGATTTTATTGAATGAACAAGAACTGATACAACTACTTCGGGAAGGAAATGAACAGGCATTCAAAACCCTGGTTGAATCTAACCAGGACCTGGTCTATAATACTGCGTTAGGTATTGTGCAGAATGCAGAAGATGCTGAAGATGTGGCGCAGGACGTATTTATTAAAGTGTATCGTTCTGTCCAATCCTTTAAAGGAGAGTCCAAGATATCTACCTGGTTATATCGTATAACGGTCTCTACAGCATTGGATCTTTTGCGTAGCAAAAAAAGTAAAAAACGGTTTGGTTTTTTACAACGTCTTTTCAGTGATGGCAATGAGCCGTTGCATGAAATTCCAGATTTCTATCACCCGGGTGTGGCATTGGATCAGAAAGAAAATGCTGCCCGTTTATTTAAAGCCATTGACCGGTTGCCGGAAAACCAGAAAGTGGCTTTTACCTTAAACAAACTTGAAGATCTCAGCTACCAGGAAGTGGGCGAAGTGATGCGTATTTCTGTACCGGCAGTAGAATCATTAATGCACCGGGCAAAGCAGAATCTTAAAAAAATTCTGGAAAAAGAAAATGAATAACAATTCAAACATTCATAAGAATAAATGTTTATACTATGACTCAAGTAAATTCTGATAACACCAGTGATGTATTGAAGAGTATAGAGGGTATTAAAAAGGTTTCTGCACCGGATTTTTTTTATACCCGGCTCAGGGCAAGAATGGAAAAAGAAACAGATGCCCCCATATTTAAAAAAGGAAACCTGAAATCTGCATTTATTTTTTCGGGGCTTGTTTTACTGGTACTAATCAATATGTTGGTACTCTTTAAAAACAATGAAGACATTGACACTTTATCCACAGGGGATAACGACAATATCCAGGTGGTAGCGAATGACTATCATATCAATAATTTTTTACAAACGGACTTAAATCCATAAAGTATGAGGCCCAATAATAAACTCCTTATTATAGCAGTGATCGTTTTGTTATTGATCAATGTCGTATTGCTGGTATTTATGTGGAAAGGAAAATCTTCCGGGCACTCTAACCAACAATACGGCCCAAACAGTATGCTGGAAACGATGTCCCGTGAATTGAACATGACCGATTCGCAAAAAAAGAATTATCAAACTTTGAGAGATGAACATTTTGCGGACATAAAGCCATTCATGGATTCAATCCGTGAAATAAGAAAAGGCTTTTTGAAAATGATACAAAGCCCCACAGTAAATGACAGCAGCATAAATGCCTACAGCCGCAGGGTTGCGGATCAGCAAGCCATTATAGATCGAATGACGCTGGATCATTTTAGAAAAGTACGAGGGTTATTCAATGGAGACCAGCAGAAAAAATATGATGATTTTGTTCAGAAAATAATGTTGCGCAAACGGGACTCTGCCAACAAGAAATAATATCAAAAAACCATTCCATCATTCTCCATAGATGCGTTCTATAGCATCCCGGTATTTTTCCATAATCACTTTTCGTTTCAATTTCAGGGTGGGTGTCAGTTCACCGCCATCCACGGTCCACTCATCGGGAAGCAGCTCAAATTTTTTTATTTGCTCCACATGGTTAAAAAATTTATTGTAACTCTCCACCAGTTCCTTAAATAAATCGAGCACTTTGGGATTTTTTATAATTTCCTGGTTATTATTAAAATCTATTTTGTTTTTGTGGCACCATACTTTCAGGTTTGGAAATGAGGGAACGATTAATGCCCCGACAAATTTTCTATCGGGCCCCATAAGCATGAGTTGTTCTATATAAATGGATTCTTTCAATTTATTTTCTACGGGCAATGGTGCTACATATTTTCCACCGCTTGTTTTAAACAATTCTTTTTTGCGGTCTGTGATCCTCAGATAGCGTCCATCCATGGTACCAATGTCTCCTGTGTAATACCATCCATCTTTGATAACTTCCGCAGTAAGGTCCGGCCTTTTGTAATATCCCATCATGATATTAGGCCCTTTGCAAAGTATTTCACCATCTTCGGCAATTTTTACCTGAACGTTTTCAATCAAAGGCCCCACAGTTCCGAATTTCCGGTCCGCTTCATGATAATGGTTTACGCTGATCACCGGTGAGGTTTCAGTAAGTCCGTAACCTTCCATAATTACCACTTTTGCTGCAGTGAATATCCGGATCAGCCGAACCTGGCAGGCAGCACCGCCGCTGATTATTGCATTCACTTCATTGCCCAAACCTTCTCTCCATTTACTAAAAATAATTCTGTTGGCAAGCGCAAGCTGTATTTTGTACCACAAGCCCAATTTTTTATTGATCTCAAATTTTTCTGCCAGGGTGTGTGCCCAAAAGAACAGTTTCCTTTTAATCCCTGTCAGTTCCCTTCCTTTTTGCATGATGCGATCATAAACTTTTTCAAGCAATCTTGGTACAGTTGTGAACATATGTGGTTTCACTTCTTTCAAATTCTCTCCTATTGTATCCAATGATTCGGCATAGTAAACCGAAACACCTTTATATAAATAGAGGTAAGTGACCATTCGTTCAAAAATGTGATTCAACGGTAAAAAACTCAAGGCCCGGTCTCCGGGAGGAAATAAAGACATACAGGCCATGACATTGCTCATGATGTTTCTATGGGAAAGCATCACACCTTTTGGCTTGCCGGTAGTACCGGATGTATAAATAATCGTAGCAAGGCTTTCAGGATCTATTGTTTCTGCAATGGATAACACTTTGCCTTTTGATTCAGGAGTTGCGGCAGCAATCACTTCTTTCCAATGGCGTGCATTGGGTATATGTTCAAATGAAAAGATGTCTTTTAAAGTTGCCACCCGGTCTTTTAAACTCAATACTTTTAAAAACAGTTCTTCATCATTTACAAAAACTGCTTTTACTCCGGCATCGTTCAATACAAATTCCAGTTCATTAACATTGATGGTAGGATATACCGGGACCAACACAACGCCGATTTGCTGCACTGCCAGATCCAGCATCATCCATTCTACCCGGTTTTTAGAAAGTATTGCAATTTTATCTCTGCCTTCCAATGTCATATCTCCGGAACCAAAGCCGAGACTTAATAAGCCGGCGCTGATACTATTCACAGTTTCTGCTACCTGTTGGGTATTGTATTTTTTCCATTGACCGGCTTCTTTGCCGGCCATCATTACTTCATTAGACTGTTTTTCCGGTTGGTATTGAAGGCAATCAAAAAGCCTTTTGGGTTCTGTCATTCGGCAATCATTATTTGATGAACAATTTAACCAAAAAAACAGAATTAAAAACGGAGATTTTCAGCTATAGCAAAAATTATTTTGCCTGGTAAAACTGCCCTGCAGGCATTCTGAAAACACGGGTGCGTTGAAAAGCAGTGAATGCATTATATTCCTGTTCATGGGTTTTCGTCCAGTTATCATACGCAGCAGGATTTGCAGTAATGCCGAACAACCATTGATTGTAAGCATCAAACATTCCTTCCTGCAGTAGTTGCCGCTGGAAATCGAAGAGACGATAAGGATATTTTGCAGCATTATGATCAAACCAATCCAATATAAACCGGGTGCGGATCATTATTAATGATTCCGGAGTGATCCCTTTGGCAGCCAATGAATATTGTTTGCTCATACTCTCCAGGAATGCTTTGGCAAATTCACTCTTGTTTTTTTCTTCACCTTTCATAATGTCGGGATCAGCAAATAATTTTTCTTTATATGCCTGCAATAGTAATTGCTTCATGGCTGTCCCCCTTTCTGACAGGCTTTCCATATTCACAAATATTTCCCCATATAGCAGGGTCCAAACTTTATCATTGGTGTAGTAATAGTATAAAGCAGCATTGTAATAATTGCCACTGTATGCCGGGGCCAATTCAATTCCTTTTTCCCATTGGTCAATAGCTGAATAATCCTTAGTGGCCCAAAGCAGTTCACCATATTCACTATATAAGGGCCCGCTTTTTGGGAATTTTTTCAATCCTTTCTTGTAAACTTTTTCGCAATCCTTCGGTTGTTCCAATGCTTTGTAAACATTTCCGGCTATCTGGAAACATGCCTCATCAGCATCATCTCTCTCTATCAGTTTTTTTGCTCCCTCCAATGCTTTGGTGTAATCTCTTTTCAGGTAAAAACACATCACCATGTCCTTTTGCATATCCAGGTTGTTTTTATCCTGCTCCAATGCATGGCCCAGCACGACGATTGCATTGTCAAAATCACCGGTACGCATAAAGTTTTTTGCAGTTTCATAAAGTGTTTTTGCATCATCTGTTTGTGCGAAAGCACTAAAAGTTATGAAAAACAAGAAGGGGAGAACAAATATTTTTTTCATAATGCAAATTAAAAGGATCAGGATGGGAACAGGAACAGGCCTATTGCAAAATAACAAATAATTTAGGAGCGGCTACAACAGGTTTGTCAATAAGCCATCCCTGAGTTTTGGTTCAAACCAGGTGCTTTTGGGAGGCATCACATTTCCACTGTCGGCGATATCAAACAATTGCTGAATACTGACGGGAAACAGGCTGAAAGCGATTTTCATTTCTCCGCTGTTTACTCTTTTTTCCAATTCACTTAATCCCCGGATGCCACCCACAAAATCAATTCTTTTATCAGTCCTTTGATCCTTGATTCCTAATAGCTTTTTCAAAATATTTTCTGAAAGAATACTGATGTCCAGAACCCCGATTGGATCTGTATTAAATGTTCCTTCCCTGGCTTTTAGGATATACCACTGCCCGTCCAGGTACATTCCTATTTCATGAAGTTGAGATGGCTTTACCGGATGTGGACTCGATGTTATCATAAAATCATCCTGCAATGCACTAATGAAATCATCGGCATCATTTCCATTCAAATCTTTGACCACACGGTTATAATCAAGAATATTCAGTTCACTGGCGGGAAAAATTGTGGTCAGAAAATATTTTGCATTTTCATTACCGGGGAATTCTTTACTCACTTTGGCTGCGGATGCGGCCCGGTGATGCCCGTCGGCAATGTATGTGTTGGGTACTTTGGTGGCGAATAATTGCGTAATGGAATTGATCACAATATCCCTGTCAATAATCCAAATAGTGTGTTGCACTCCATCAACAGCCGTAAAATCATACACCGGTTTTTGAGTGGCTTTCCATCCATTGACAAGTGCATTTATTTCCATTACATCCCGGTATGCGAGAAATACATTCCCGGTTTGCGCTTTAATAGCTTTCATGTGATTGATGCGATCCTTCTCTTTATCCGGCCGGGTAAATTCATGTTTTTTAATCACATCATTGAAATAATCTGCGACGGATGAAACAGAAACAAGCCCTGTTTGACTTTTTCCATCCATCATCAATTGGTAAATATAATAGCAGGGTTTTTCTTCCCGGAATAAAATACCATTGCTGATAAAGCGATCAAGGTTTTGTTTTGCTTTTTCATAAACAGTTGCACTATACTGATCAACAGAGTCGGGAAGATCAATTTCAGCTTTTGTAATATGTAAAAATGAGTAAGGATCGCCTTTTGTTTCTGCTTTTGCTTCGGCGCTGTTCAATACATCATAAGGTTTTGATGCAACTTGCATCGCTAATTCGGATTTAGGTCTTAAAGCGGAAAAGGGTTTGATAATTGCCATTTCTGTTTAAATCTCTATTGTATTTTTTATCCTTTATTGTTTGCAAATTCTTTCATCAGGTCCGTCAATGCTTTTACACTTTCAATGGGTAACGCATTGTACATGGAAACCCGGAAGCCTCCTGAAGAGCGATGGCCTTTCACGCCGATCATCCCTTCATTTTTACAAAGTTCCAGGAATTCTTTTTCCAACGACGCATCGTTTATGGTAAATGTTGCATTCATTTTACTGCGGTCTTCCTTTGCCACTCTTCCTTTGAACAGCGGAAGAATGTCCAGCGTATCGTAAAATAATTTTGCTTTGGCATTATTGATCTTTTCAATAGCAGCTACTCCACCCATATTTTTTAACCAGCGCAAGGTGAGCATACATATATATACGGCAAACACCGGTGGCGTATTCAGCAAGGAGCCTGCTTCAATATGATTCCGGTAATCCATGATGGTCGGAATGGTACGGGCAATTTTTCCTAAAATATTTTTATTCACCACCACCATATTTACTCCTGCAGCTCCGGCATTTTTTTGTGCGCCGGCATAAATCAGGTCAAACTTATTGAAATCAATTTCCCGGCTCAGGATGTCACTGCTCATATCAGCCACCAGCGGCACATTGAATTGATAAAATAACGAAAGATCCTGCCATTGCGAACCATAAATGGTATTATTCGTAGTGAGGTGCAAGTATTTTGCGGTAGCAGGTACATGAAAATTTTTTGGCAGCGATGTATAATTGTTTTCTTTACCACTGCAAACAATTTCCACATGTCCGAAAAGTTTTGCTTCTTTGATGGCTTTAGCAGCCCATACACCCGTATCGGTAAAAGCCACAAGCTCATTTTCATTCAGCAAATTCATCGGCACCTGCATGAATTGAGTGGAAGCGCCGCCATGCAGAAACAATACTTCATGATCGTTATCCAGTTGCATTAATTCTTTGGCAAGGTTCCTGGCTTCGTCCATCACTTGTTGAAACAATGGAGTACGATGGCCAATTTCCAAAATGGATAAGCCGGAGTTATTAAAATCTAAAATAGCCCGGCTCGCTTCTTCAAAAACTTCTTTGGGAAGAATGGAAGGCCCGGCGTTGAAATTGTGAATAATGGCTCTGGATGTTTGTAACACTTCAAAACGATTTGTTGAAACTGCAAAGATACGTTACCGGTTACAGGTTTCCTGTTGCCGGTTGAGAAATTTACAAAGCAGGAACAGTATCTAAAATTTATTTGAACTTACTCTTCTCTTCCTTTTATTGATCCATTTCTCCAGGCTGTATTGAGGTTTTCAAATTCTTTCAGATCTCCTGCAGAAAATTCTTTATTGTTCAGCTTTGTAAGTTCGGGCTGGCCGGCATTCACCCATGCTGTGTACCAGAAGGAAGCTACCGAATAAATGGCTTGCCGCATCCGGCGCTCTACCATACCTTTCAGTTTTTCATCGTACGCTTTTGTATATGCAGTGGAATATTGTTTTATCAGAATGCCATTCCTGTTTTCAAAAGAATATTTTTGATCAACAGGAAATTGTTGCGATAATTCTTTTTCAAATTTTAAAACAGTATCGGCTGCTGCAGCGCTTTCCAGTACCCGCTTCCAGATGAAATCACCGGGATTTTGTATGTAGTCGGCTTTGCCGATAAAAAAATCCCATTCTTTATCTGCCAGTAATTCAGGAATGCGGCTTTCCCAAAAACCATGAATGCCTAATTGATCAGAGTATTGCCCGTTGTGATTGCTGCTGGCATGGAGCGGTACATGAGCATCGGCGATGTAATGTCCCAACTCTGTAGAAAGTTTTAAAATTTTTGCCTGGTTTTTTTCTTTGAATGCATCGGTGAGGCGATATAGCATGCTTTGCACCCACCAGGGCACAATACCATAAGCATTCAATGTGTCTTCTGAAAATTTGTCAACAGCATCTTTCCATTTTCTCGGTAGCTCAGTATAAGGATATTTTCCATAATGATCAATGTCTATATAGTGTCGTGGTCCTTCCGCCGCTACAGCATATCTTCTTTTATCGGGATCAACAGCATGCACCGTTATGAAATCAAGATTCGGCTTATAAAGCATCATCATTTGAGGCGGTAACAGAAAAACCGCATAGCGGTTGATCTCCTGGTGAGCAAAAAATCCCCAGCAAAAGCAGGTTTGCGATATTAAGGTTAATTGAATTATTAAAACAACTTTTCTCATTTTGAAACAATTGTTTCATTTTGTCTTACTTGATTTTTATCATCTTCCAAGTCCACTACACCGCCCGTCACTGCATATTTCATCGCTTCTCCCGGAGCCAGCTTTTCTATTTTTTTAATTTTATTTCTGGGTAAAACATATAACTGCCCGGCCCAATGGTAAGCCTGTGGTATATAAATAGAAACCATTTCGGCTCCCATATCCAGTTTTTCTAATTCTTCATCTGTAAGAAAACCCACCACCCACACATCCTCTGCAAACACACTGGCAAGAATCGGGTGGCTGAATTTTTTCTTTTCGCCACCAAATGCTTCAAAAAAATCTTTTGTAGAAGTATAAATAAACTTGATCACCGGCGTACGATCCATCCAGCGATCAAAAAGATCAATCAGGCTTCCGACAAAAAAACGGGTGCTGACCCAACCCACTAAAATGATGAAAACAAGTATGATCACAAAACCCAACCCGGGAATATTTACGTAAGGCCGCAAAATACTATCCACCCGGTCAAAAAGCCAATAGATGGCCCATGCCGTAACTCCGATAGGAGCTAGCACAATAACTCCCTGAAGGAAAAACCCGAAAATCTTTCTGAGCAATGACCGGGGCTTATGTTTTACAGTGTTTGCCATGTTAAAAGAAACGATAAAGGTAACTGAAATAAAGCGCTTTTATTCCCCGAAAAAATGGATAGATGGTAAACAATGAGGATGGAAACTTTGGTAACAAAAATAGTTTCCATAGTTTTGAGCCCGATTTTGAGAATTATGGAACCCGATATAAAAGAAAGAATACGATCCAAAGCTCATGAGTTGTTCCTGAAATATGGAATCCGTTCTATTTCTATGGATGACATTGCAGCACAGCTTGCCATGTCCAAAAAGACGCTGTACCAGTATTTCAATGATAAAGATGAGCTGGTAGATACGGCCGTGGAAATTGAGATTAAAAAAGGGAAACAGGAATGCCAGGGCTGCTCCATGGAGGCAAAAGATGCTATTGAGGAAATATTGCTGATGATGGAAAATATTGAAGAGCAATTCCGGAATATGAACCCGACTGTTTTGTACGACCTGGATAAATTTCACCATAACGCATTCCGCAAATTCCAGAAACATAAAAACGAATTTATTCTGGACGTGGTTCGTAAGAATATTGAAAGAGGAATAAAGGAAGAGTTGTTCCGGCCGGAAATCAATGCAGATATATTATCCAGGTTTCGGTTAGAATCCATGATGATTGCTTTTAATATGGATATATTTCCCCCACGCAAATACAATCTGGCAAAAGTTACCGTTGAAATTATGGAACACTATCTCTATGGATTGGCTACCATTAAAGGGCATAAATTGATTTTGAAATACCAACAGGAAAAAAAATATCAGGCACATGAAACCAAACCGGCTTAAGGTACGATTACTACCGGCAATACTTTTATTGTCTCATTCCGTTTTTGCACAACCTGCACCAGTCATACATGAATTTTCGGTACAGCAGGCTGTGGACTATGCAAAGAAAAACAGTGTACAGGTAAAAAATGCATTGCTGGATGTCCAAATACAGGATCAAACCAACCGGGACTTCACATCGGCAGCTTATCCAAAAATCAATGGGAGTTTTAATATGGTGTATAATGCCAAAGTTCCTGTGACATTAGTGCCGGCTGAATTTTTTGGAGGTACTCCCGGTACGTATGAAAAATTTCCGTTCGGAATAAAATGGAATGCTACCGGCGGAATATCACTGGATCAATTGCTGTTTGATGGCCAGGTGTTTGTTGGCTTGCAGGCAAGAAAAACAGTTCTTGATTTTACAATGAAAAATGTAGAAGTAACCGAAGAACTGATCAAGTCTAATATTTATAAAGTGTACTACCAGTTGCTGGCCGGAAAAACACAGATCGGTCTGCTGGACGCCAATATTGATCGTTTGCAAAAATTACTTAGCGATACTAGAGAGATATATAAAAATGGATTTGCAGAAAAACTGGATTTGGATAAAGTATCTGTTCAGATAGCCAACCTGGAAACAGAAAAACTAAAAGTAATCAACCAGATTGGTAATGGCTATCTCGGCCTGAAACTATTGATGGGTATGCCGGTTCACGATTCATTGCGGCTTACCGATACCATCAGTTATGAACAGGTACGTGAAAACTTACCACAGGTTTCTGACTTTAAATACATCGAACGGAAAGAGTATCAATATGCAGAATTAGGCATTAAACTTGGCCGGTATAATATCAGGCGGTATAAACTGAGCCGGTACCCAACAATAAGTCTTAATGCTTATTACAATGAAAATGCACAGAGGAATAAGTTTACTTTTTTTAGTAATGGTGATTGGTTCCCTGTTTCAGCAATTTCATTGCATATAAATGTGCCGATATTTAATGGATTTTCTACCCGTGCAAAAATTCAACAAGCCACCTTGGAACTTCAAAAAAGCATCAACCAGCAGGAGGCACTGAAACTTTCCATTGATAATGAGATTGAAACGGCAAAAAATAATTTTACTGCAGCTGTAGCTACATTGGATTTTCAGAAAAAAAATATGGAACTGGCGGAGCAGGTATATAACCAAACCCGGAAAAAATTTGATGCCGGCGTAGGATCCAATACTGAGATTACAGCAGCGCATACAGATTTGAAAGCAGCCCAGGGCAATTACATCAGTGCATTATATGATGCGATCATTGCCAAAGTAGATTATTTAAAAGCTCTTGGAAAACTTTAATTCAAATAACATAATAATAAATTTTATGAAGAAAATTCTTTTCTTGATTACGGGCGGATGCATTCTTATGATTACCGGTTGTAATGGAGGATCCAAAGACGATAATGCTAATCTTGCCAGCCTGAAGAAAAAGCTGGAAGCAAAAAAGAAAGAACAAAGCAGTTTGGAATCTGAAGTTAGAAGCCTGGAAGAACAAATTGCAAAGCTGGATACTTCGGCTGCAGAATTACAAAACCGAAGACTGGTAGCTGTGAGTGCAGTAGCGTCTCAGGATTTTGTTCATTATATCGAACTTCAGGGGAAGGTAGATGCAGATAATATTGTGGTGGTTATGCCACGGGGTATGCCGGCACAGGTAAAAGGATTGTTTGTAACGCAGGGAGACTTTGTAAAACAAGGCCAGTTACTGGTTAAATTGGATGATGCCATAATCCTTCAGCAATTGGATGGGTTAAATACTCAATTGGCTTATGCAGAAAATATGTATAACCGCCAGAAAAATTTATGGGATCAGGGTATTGGCACAGAAGTACAACTGATCACAGCAAAAAATAATGTGGATGGCTTGAATAAACAGATTGCAACATTAAAAGAAAACTGGAAAACATATTCTGTTTATGCGCCTATCTCCGGTAAAGCAGATGTTGTGGATATTAAAGTGGGAGAAACGTTCACCGGTGCCACTGCCACAGGTCCACAGATTCGGATTGTAAATACCAACAGTATGAAAGTGGTTACAGAAGTTCCTGAAAATTATCAGAAAGGAGTTTCAACAGGGACAACCCTGCAGGTTTCAGTTCCTGATATCGGCAAAAATTTTACAACAAAAATAAAAGCGACAGGCGCCATCATCAATCCCAATACGAGGGCTTTTACAACAGAAGCTAAAATCCCTTCAGATCCGGCATTGCGGGTAAATCAGAATGCCGTGGTGCGCATTGAAGATTATGCTTCTAAAAATGTAATTGTAATCCCGGTGAACATTGTACAATCTGATGAAAAAAATAAATATGTCTATGTGATGGTAAAAGAAGGGGATCGTCTTGTAGCAAGAAAAAAAATAGTGGAAACCGGCATGTCTTATAACAGCCAGATCGAGATTAAAAGCGGATTGAATGCCGGTGACCAGATCATAACAAGCGGGTACCAGTTGGTGTATGACGGACAGGCAGTAACCACGGAATAAAAAATTTAAGCTGAAGTATCAAACAGTATTGCAACAAAACTATTTTATGAAAGCATTGGAAGGACTCAGGGAGAAATTCAAACAATTCAGGCCTACCAGTTGGGCAGTGGATAACCGTACGGCTATCTATATCATCACCATCATTATTACTTTATACGGCTTAAATAAGTTTAATACATTACCCAAAGAACAGTATCCTGATATTGTAGTACCCACTATTTCGGTCACTACAGTATATGTGGGCAATTCTCCAAAGGATATTGAGAATTTGGTTACAAGACCAATCGAAAAACAAATCAAAGGTATCAGCGGTGCCAAAGTAAATAAAGTACAATCAATATCGCAACAGGACTATTCTCTTATTATCGTTGAGTTCAGTACCGATGTAAAAACTGAGGTGGCCAGACAGAAAGTAAAAGATGCAGTGGACAAAGCACAATCGAATCTCCCCACTGACCTGACCTCCCAACCGGACATACAGGAGTTTTCGTTTAGTGAAATGCCGATTATGTTCGTAAATGTGAGTGGTGATTATGACGGGATAAAGCTCAAACAGTTTGCTGATAAATTACAGGACCGCTTTGAAGAATTAAAAGAAATCGGCCGTGCAGATATTGTTGGCGCACCGGAAAGAGAAATACAGGTCAATGTGGATCCATATAAAATGCAAAGCGCCAAAATCACTTTTGATGATATTGAAAATGCTATTTCAAGAGAAAATCATGATATCACAGGCGGTCAGATTGAAGTGGGCAATATGAAAAGAAACCTGACTGTGAGAGGCCAGTTTATCACTCCGGCGGATATGCAGAACATTGTGGTAAAAGGCAGCCAGGCCAATGCGGTTGTTTACCTCAGGGATATTGCACAAATAAAAGATACTGTCAAAGAAAAAGACAGCTATGCAAGATTGGATGGGAAAAATGTAGTGACTTTAAATATCATCAAACGCTCCGGCGAAAACCTGATCAATGCTGCGGATAAGATCAAAGCCATTGTAGCGGACATGAGAGCAAAAAATGAATTACCCAATGATCTCCGGGTGGAATTTACCGGTGACCAGAGTGTGCAAACCAAAACATCATTTAATGATCTTGTCAATACGATCGTCATTGGATTTATTCTTGTATTGTTGGTATTGATGTTTTTTATGGGGGTGACGAATGCTTTTTTTGTGGCATTGAGTGTTCCGCTCAGTGTTTTTGTCTCCTTTCTCTTTTTACCGGTGGCTGATTATATTGTCGGCACATCAGTTACGCTCAACTTCATCGTATTATTTGCATTGCTTTTTGGCTTGGGAATTATTGTGGACGATGCCATCGTGGTAATAGAAAATACACATCGCATTTATGCCAATGGAAAAGTACCTGTGGCCAGGGCCGCAAAAATAGCGGCAGGAGAGATTTTTGTTCCTGTATTGGCCGGCACTTTAACAACACTGGCTCCCTTTTTCCCATTACTATTATGGACAGGTTTGATAGGAAAATTTATGATCTACCTGCCTACAATGCTGATACTTACTTTAGGCGCATCGTTGATTGTAGCATTTGTTTTTAACCCGGTGTTTGCCGTGAGCTTTATGCGCCCTGAGGGCCGGGAGTTTGAACAGCCTAAAAAAGGATTGTTTAAGAAATGGTGGTTCTGGACATTTATTGCTTTTGGTATTTTGCTCAATGTAGCAGGCTGGCATGGCTTGGGAAATTTTATGATTTTTATTTCTCTGTTAGCCATACTAAATGTTTATGTTTTACGGGATGCCATTCATTGGTTTCAGCAACACATGTTGCCCTGGCTGATGAATCATTATGAAAGATTATTGCGTTGGGCATTACATAAAGCAAGGCCGGTGCGCTTGCTTTTATATTTATTCATATTGTTTATTGTTTCTGTTTTCTTATTGGTGTTAAGAAATAACCCTAAGCCATTTTTTCCTGACGGCGATCCGCATTTTATTTATGTGTATTTAAAATTGCCTGTTGGAACCAGCGTGAAATACACAGATTCGGTAACGGCGGTATTGGAGAAAAAAGTGTACCAGGTTTTAGGTAATCAACGCCCGGGTCAGCCGGGTTCTATTGTTGAAAGTGTCATTTCCAATGTAGCATTGGGTGCCAACAATCCAAGAGATAATAATAAAAGTATTCAACCCAATCTCGGGCGTATCCAGATATCTTTTGTTGAATTTGATAAACGACATGGCATCAGTACCGGAACTTACCTGACTAAGATTCGGGAAGCCATGAAGGGAATTCCTGCCGCAGAGATCACTGTCAACAAAGAAGACAATGGCCCGCCAACCGATCCTCCGGTGAATATTGAAATTGCCGGAGATAATTTCCAGGAGATTGCTAAAGTGGCAACCGATCTCAACAATTATTTAGATACAAATAAAGTGGAAGGTATTGAAAAGCTCACCATGGATGTGGACCTGAACAATCCGGAAATAACTGTTACAGTTGACCGGGAAAAAGCGTTAATGGAAGGGTTGAGTACAGCACAAGTGGGTATGTATTTGCGTACTGCAGTTTTTGGAAAAGAAGCAAGCAAACTGAAACAAGGAGAAGACGAATATAAAATACAGGTAAGATATAATGACCTAGTCCGAAATAATATCACTGACCTGATGAATATGCGCATCACATTCAGGGATTTCAATACCATGGCTGTAAAACAAGTACCCTTAAATGCCATTGCTAAAGTGGAATATACTAACACCGCAGGAGGTATACGCAGAAAGAATGAAAAAAGAACCATCCAACTTCAATCCAATGTACTCGATCCTTCGATGGTGACCCCCATCAACAAGGAACTTGGATTTAAAATTGACGATTTTAAGTCCAAATCAAGAATACCCGCCGATGTGAGTATCAGATTATCCGGACAGAGTGAACAGGAGAAAGAAACATTATCATTCTTAGGGCAGGCGTTAATCATTGCATTGTTGCTGATCTTCCTGATCCTGGTTTTACAATTCAACAGTCTCAGCAAACCGTTTATCGTTCTTACTGAAATTTTCTTTTCGGTGATTGGGGTATTCCTTGGTTATGCCATTACCGGTATGAGCATGCCGACTATTATGATCGGGGTGGGCATCGTGGGCCTTGCTGGTATTGTGGTAAAGAACGGAATTTTATTAATAGATTTTACTGATGAACTACGAAGCCGCGGCATGCGTACAAGAGAAGCGGCAATACAGGCGGGAAAGATCCGTATCATTCCGGTATTGCTGACAGCCCTGGCAACGATACTCGGATTGATACCGCTGGCAGTGGGATTGAACATCAACTTCGTTTCATTGTTCCAGCATTTGAATCCGAAGATATTTTTCGGTGGCGACAGTGTAGTCTTCTGGGGGCCTCTCAGTTGGACGATCATCTTCGGCCTCATCTTTGCATTTTTCCTGACGCTGGTGATGGTGCCCAGCATGTACCTCATCGCTCATAGACTGAGAAGACCGATGGAAAAATTCTATGGAACCAAGTACGTGGCCCTGTTTGGTTTCCTGGGCCCGCTGTTTTTCATCTTTGTTGGCTTCATGTTCCTGGTAAGGAGGCTGCAGGGTAAAAGGGTATGGCTGGGAAAATTAAAAACAATTTCATAGCCATGCAGCAAATTGAAAATTACCGTTGTCTTATCCTTGCAACCAATTTTTCAATACTGTCTGTTTAAGCCTGTCGGTGACATAATCGCAGGCGGGGTTTTGGTGAAATAAAAGAGGCTGGTTCAGCAATGAGCCGGCCTCTTTTTGGTAAAGCATATAACCTGATTTGCCTTATCCGAGTGTATCTATTTTAAAAAACTCTTTCGGACGTATTCCTCTTTCCGTTTGATGAAGAGTGCAACACTCATACGATGGGTCATGTTCAAAAAAAAGGATATAGTTGTTTTCAACAGCTTCTGCCAGGAAACACCTTTTTTCAGTAAGGGTAGTCAATGGAAACATATCATAAGCCATAACATACGGCATGGGAATATGACCTTGTGAAGGAAGCAGGTCAGCCATGAAGACAACAGTTTTGCCTTTATAATTTATTTGGGGCAGCATCATGGATGCAGTGTGACCGGAAACAAACCGGACTTTCACTGAAGGAATATCAAAATTTGAAGAAGGGAGTTTTCCATCGGCCGGCAAATCAGGTTTATTAATAAACCGAAGCTTTCCGCTTTCCTGAATGGGTAAAATATTTTCTTTTAAAAAGCTGGCTCTCTCTCTTTCATTAGGATGCACCGCCCATTGCCAATGATCTTCATTGCTCCAGAAACTTGCATTTCTAAATGCGGGGATTAATTTATTTCCTTCCCGGATAATAGAACCGCCGCAATGGTCAAAATGCAGATGCGTCAAAAAAACATCGGTAATATCGCTGCGATGAAAACCATATTTAGCTAATGACTTATCAAGCGTATCATCACCATTCAGGTAATAATAACTGAAAAATTTTGCATCCTGTTTATCACCCATTCCATTATCAACAAGTATTAAACGGTTTCCATCTTCAATCAGCAGGCAGCGCAAAGCCCAGTTGCACATATTATTCTCATCTGCTGGATTTATTTTATTCCAAATACTTTTTGGTACCACACCAAACATGGCGCCACCATCTAATTTGAAATAGCCGGTATTGATGCTGAAAAGTTTCATGAGACCAGTAATAATTTTTTACAAAAGTGATAATTTTCTCTGAGCCGATTTTGCATAGAGCAATAAAAAAAAACCAATAAGAAAAAAAACCATTAAAGCTAATACGGAAGTTCGTTGTGAGCCTGTCAGTTCGGTCAGGAATCCAAAAAAGAAAAGGCCGGTTACAATACCTATTTTTTCAGATACATCATAAAAACTGAAAAAAGAAGCAGTGTCTTTTGTTTCAGGCATCAGTTTGGAATAGGTGGAGCGGCTTAATGACTGAATGCCGCCCATTACAAAACCCACTACCGAGGCGAGTATTCCAAATTGTACAATATTCCCTTTGGGTACGAAAAATGCATCAATACAAATAAATACCCATACGGCAACACAAACCATAAGGGCTTTCAGGTTCCCGATTTTTTCAGACAATTTAGAAATAGCAAATGCACCGGGAATAGCTATTAACTGGATTATCAATATGGCAATGATTAAAAATTCTGCCGGTATGGCTAATTCACTTTTACCATATAAAGTGGCGGCAAGCATCACTGTTTGCACTCCCATATTATAAAAAAAATAAGCAACCAAATATCTTTTCAGCAATGGCATACTGGTAAGTTGCCCCCATACTTTGCGTAATTCTTTGTATCCGTTAAAAAGAATATTTTTTTTATTTCCTTCGCCGGCGGGTATAGACCTGGGAAGGCGGCTCAATGAAAATTGTCCAAATCCCCACCACCAGATACCAACTAATAAAAAGGACATTCTGAATTGAATGGTAGAGGCATCAGATTTAGTTTCATCGCCACCTACGATACCGGGAAAAAAAACCAGAACAAATGAAATAATCTGCAGGATCACACTCCCGATATAACCCATGGCAAATCCTTTGGCGCTGACACGATCCCTGTCTTTCGGAGCAGCGATTTCAGGAAGGAAAGAATTATAATAAACCAGGCTGGCCCAGAATCCGACGCAGGCAACAATAATGCTCAACAAACCAAAGCCGAGATGAGAAGCGATGGCGTTGGTGCGTCCTGTTGATGTATTAAATAAAAAAAGCGAAGCACAGGCAAGGCTTCCCATCGTCAGAAAAAAATTCATAAAACTTTTCTTATTACCCCGGTAATCCGCAATAGAAGATAAAATAGGAGAGATGATGGCTACCACCAGGAAAGCGATTGCCAATGTATAATTATAAAGAGCAGAACTGACAAACTCCCGCCCCATAAAATGTATATACGCTGTTCCCGACTCATCTACTCTTTGTTTGGTGATGGCATCATAATATGCAGGCAAAATAGTAGAAGAAATGACAAGGCTGTACACCGAGTTGGCCCAATCATACATAGCCCAGCCATTGATTACTTTTTTAGAAGCAGTTTGCATATACGGTTATATATCTGCTCAAAGTACTAAAAAATAATTTCGGTGAAAGATTATTTATCTTAGAATATAGCTGCCATTGTTTGTTTGAACAGGTAAAGCATCGGAATAAGAAGCAGCACGGTGAGGAACATGACAAGAATATATACTAACACAACAAAGATGGTGGTAATGAAAAATCCTTTCCATGTTTTTTTGTTATACAGCCAGTCATAAAAAGCATATATATAATAGCAAATGGTAAGCACTACATATATGGTATCCAGGGTATCAACAACATTGGTTTTATTATTAAAATAATAAACCGGGAAAAAAATAATCCGGATCAGTGAAGCTTCCCCGATAAAATATGCATTGGCGACCAGGTGCTCTCCGAAATAATGTTTTCGTTGCCTGAAAAATAACCATGTACAAAGAGCCACGATGGGAAACTGCAACATTAAGATTCCAGTGAGGTATTCCTGGTTGATCAGGTCCAGTTGATGCCCCAGTTTTTTATCATCCATCCATTCTTCATACATTTTTGAATCAGGCGGGCTGATATGATTGCTGATAAATAAAACGGCAACTATACCACCGATGAACAAAAAGAAATTTATTGGCTTGTAATGTTTTTTACGATTGCCTGCAAAATAACCTTTTACCATTTGCCCCGGGTGACGGAGTAATTCATAAATAGTATAAAAGATATTGAAACCGACATGAAATATGATTTCAGGAAGAGTTTTTGCAAACCTGAGCAGGGTAACCCGCTCATGCTGCAACTTTTCACCACAATACATACAATAAATACCAGGAGACATTTTGCCGCAGGCGGGACATTTTTTTTCAATATAAATGGGATCAGGTATCTCCATATAAATTTTATCCTTTAATGACTCCGCTTAATAATAATGTAAGTAATAAAATACCTGCCAGAATGCGATATACACCGAAAACCCTGAACCCCCTTTTTTTTAAATAACCGATAAAAAAACGAATGGCTAATATAGCTACAATAAACGCTACTGCATTGCCAACTAAAAATGCTGTTGTGCTGTGAGAATCGGCTAAGATAAGTTCATATCCTTTTTTTGCAGCACCATCCTGCCCCCATTTTTTCATAAATACGGAATAAAATGTAGCAGCAAACATGGTGGGCACCGCAAGGAAAAATGAAAACTCAGCTGCTACAAAGCGGGTAAACTTTTGTTGCATTCCCCCAATGATAGATGCCGCACTGCGGCTCACCCCCGGTATCATAGCTAATACCTGCCAGCAACCAACGATAAATGAATTTCTATAGTGTATCTTTTCATCTGTATCAATCACGGGATGTTTAAATAATTTATCAACGAACAACAGGATAATACCACCCGCCAGCATAGTAATGGCCACGGTCATCGGGCTTTCCAGCATTGCATCAATTTTATCAGAAAAAAGATAGCCGAGTATCAGCGCCGGGATCACACCCACTATAAGTTTGGCATAAAACTGCCAGCGATTGAATTGAAAAAATTTTCGTGCATATAAGATGACAACAGCAAGGATGGCCCCGAATTGAATGGATATTTCAAACATTTTGGTAAACTCATCATGCTGAATGCCTAAAATGGAACTGGCAATGATCATGTGACCAGTGGAGGAAATAGGAAGAAATTCAGTTAATCCTTCCACGATTCCCAAAACGATTGCTTCGAAGAGGCTCATGTAAAAAAATTGAATAGTTTAAATCATAAATTGAATTTAATAAAAAAGCGATGAAACAATCATCGCCCTGATATTTATAACGCTTATTATATTTATTCAGCCTGCCTCGGTGATTTGAAAATGGCAAAGATCTCAATCACCCAGCCAATTATTATTACTATCGGAGCCACAGTTATTCGAACAGGACTATACACTGCTTTGGCATCAAATACGGCCGGGTTCAAATTGCTTTGCCCGCCGGACATCAGGAACATCCCGATGGCAATTACCACAACGCCGGCAATCATCCAGGTATAATTTTGTTTTCCGAATAAAGATGGAGATACACTTGTCTTTTTTTCAGGCATTTGATTTCAATTTGGATATGCAATATAGGGAAAAAACCAAAGTCAACTGATAGCGATAACCTGATTGAAAGTATTAAAAAATCTTTAAATACCGGACCTGTTTATAATAAAAAACGCCATTATACTTCCTTCCTCATACTTCATTTCTTTTAATACAAATCATCCAATTTCATTTTCAGGTATTTCAAGACACTGCGATAGGTACTGAGCAATGTAATGCCAATGCCCACTGCGATCAGGAATAAAAATAATAACAATAAAGTGCCGGTATCATGAATGGACTTCAGATCACTCAGCTGACTTTCTGCAAAAAGCACAAGAATATAAACTAATGCGCAGGCAATGATACCCCCGATAGCACCATTGATAATAGCCCTGATGCTCATGGGACGGGCAATAAACCATCGGGTGGCACCTACCATTTGCATGGTCTTAATCAAAAAACGATTGCTGAACATAGCCAGCCGGATAGTATTATCTATAAGAACGATTACAACAATAGATAAAATGATCACCACGATAAGTAATACCAAACTGATCTTCCGGATATTTTCATTCATTTTGCCAACCAATGCTTCGGGATATTGTACGTCACTCACATAAGTTTGTTGTTCTATGTCTTTTTTGATAGTAGACAAAGAATCTGTATTGAGGTATTCCTTTTTTACTTTAAAATAAATGGCATTAGGCAGCGGATTTGCATCCAGCACTTTATTCCAGTCATCATTCCCTTCGCTCAAATAAATTTTTTTACCCATGTCTTTGGTCACAAACTGGATGGTTTTGACATAGGGTTTTGTAGAAATATATTCCATCAGCGCTGTACTGTCTTTAGAATTCAGATCGCCCCGCAGGTAAGCCCTTACCTCAATGCTTTCTTTGAAATAATTAGCCAGTTTTTTGGCATTGATGAATGACCATCCGATAATGCCGAGAAAAAACAATACCAGCGTGACGCCCAGTATTGCCATGAAATAAGACGGTTTTCCTTTCTTAATGGAAGATTTTGAAGACTGAACCATAAGATCTGAATTTGAATTTAATGGACGGATTAACCCGGCTGAATAATTATAGATTAAATATTTTAAAAACCATTCTTCCGGGCAGGCAAAAATAACAGATTTAGCAGTGCAATCCGTATTTTTGATATCCATCCCTGCCCGCAGGCAGGCAAATAACGATTGCATTAAGCCGATATTTTTAAATGAAGAGGTTTAAGTAATGAAAGAATGATTTTTTAAGTCTTCTTTCACAAACGGCATTAATAAATAATCAAATAATTCCCAGCAAAAAGAAAATGGAATACAATTTCAATAAAATAGAACGCTACTGGCAGGATCAATGGAGTAAGGATGGAGTATATCATGTAGAAAATAATTCTGTAAAGCCTAAATGTTATGTGCTGGACATGTTCCCTTATCCCAGTGGTGCAGGTTTGCATGTTGGTCATCCGCTCGGGTATATTGCCAGTGATATTTATGCACGGTACAAAAGATTAAAAGGGTTTAATGTGTTGCACCCGATGGGCTATGATGCATTTGGTTTGCCTGCAGAACAATATGCTATTGAACACGGCATTCATCCTGCCGTCTCCACGGAGAATAATATAAAGAACTTTCGAAGCCAGTTAGACAAGATCGGTTTTTGTTTTGACTGGAGCCGGGAAGTGAATACGTCGAAACCCGGGTTTTATAAATGGACGCAATGGATCTTTTTGCAATTATTCGATTGCTGGTATAATCGTAAAACTCAAAAAGCAGAACGCATCGATGCATTGATTGCAATTTTTGAAAAAGGAGGAAATCAAAACCACCCCGTGCCGGATGCAAAATTTGAAATCCGCAACCCTGATTTTGAAATTCTGAAAGGGCATTTCAATGCTGCACAATGGAAGTCTTTTGATGAAAAGACGAAGCATGATATTTTAATGGAATACCGGCTTGCCTATTGTGGCTATGGAGAAGTGAACTGGTGTGAAGCATTAGGAACAGTTTTGGCCAATGATGAAGTAATTAATGGTGTAAGTGAGCGGGGCGGTCATCCTGTTGTAAAAAAAACATTGCGTCAATGGTATTTGAGAATAACAGAATATGCTGATCGCTTACTGGAAGGACTAAACCATGTGGACTTCAGCGATGCCATGAAAGAAATGCAGACAAACTGGATTGGTAAAAGTTTTGGCGCAAATATTCAATTTTCAATTCTCCATGCTCAACGCACACTGGAAGTATTCACTACAAGACCTGACACCATCTATGGAGTGGACTTTATGGTGATTGCACCGGAACATGATTTGGTAAATGAAATCACAACAGGTGAACACCGTGCAGAGGTAGACAAATATATTGAGTATGTTCAAAGCCGCAGCGAAAGGGAGCGGATGTCAGATAAAAAGATAACAGGAGTTTTTAGCGGAGCCTATTGCATTCATCCGTTTACAAAAAAACAAATCCCGGTCTGGATCAGCGAATATGTATTGATTGGTTACGGTACCGGCGCCATCATGGCAGTGCCTTGTGGGGATGAAAGAGACCACAAGTTTGCAAAGCATTTTAATATTCCTATCACCAATATCATCGGCAGCTACTATAATGGAGAAGAAGCAAACCCCACCAAAGATGCCCTGTTGGAAAATTCCGGTTTCCTGGATGGAATGCTGATGAAAGATGCGATTGAAACAGCTATAAAAAAAATAGAAGAAATCGGTATAGGCAAACAGAGAGTGAATTTTAAAATGCGGGATGCAGCATTCAGCCGGCAGCGGTATTGGGGCGAACCTTTTCCTATTATCTGGAAAAACGGAATAGCCTATCCGTTGGAAGAACAAGAATTACCATTACAATTGCCGCATGTGGATTCTTATAAACCCGGACCTGAGGGAGAAGGGCCATTGGCAAATATTCCTGAATGGACCGCAAGACATTTAGAGACGAACACCATGCCCGGCTATGCCGGCAGTAGTTGGTATTTTCTCCGATACATGGATCCGCATAATGAAAAAGAATTTTGTGATCGCAAAGCAAGCGATTACTGGAACCAGGTGGATTTATATATCGGCGGTACCGAACATGCAGTAGGGCATTTATTGTACAGCCGCATGTGGACGAAGTTTTTATTTGATCTTGGCTTGATTGGCTTTGATGAGCCGTATAAAAAGTTGGTGAACCAGGGAATGATACAGGGAAGCAGCAGGTTTGTATATAGAGTGAATTACATAGTGAATGAACCATTTAGTAAAACAGAAGCACTACCTTTTATTCTTGTTTCTTATGGTTTAGTAAAGAAAATTGAAGAAAATAACGAAACCGGAAGGACTCAGGTGAATAAAGCGGTTCTTGACATCCTTGATGCAATACATCAGGATTTATCATTTCTTAATGTGACAGAATTTCCTATTACGAAACATCGTGTGCCAGTGAATATTGTTGACGGAATAGAATTGGATATAAACTCTTTTAGAATACTGAATTCCAATTATGCTAATGCGGAATTTATTTTAGAAGATGGTACTGTGTATAGCAAAAATCCAAATGGCAAATATATCTGTGGTACTGAAGTTGAAAAAATGTCCAAATCAAAATTCAATACTGTTAGCCCATACAATCCTCCTGAGTTTGACAAAAATGGAAACAAAACCAAAGATGAAAGTGGTTTAGTAATTCAATACGGTGCCGACACTTTCCGCATGTATGAAATGTTTCTCGGCCCGGTGGAGATGAGCAAACCCTGGGACACCAAAGGAATCGAAGGCGTTCACCGGTTTTTAAAAAAATTCTGGCGGTTGTTTTATGATGAAATAAAAGGTAGGATATGGGATAATGAAAAACCGGTAGATGCTGAATTGAAAGTATTACACAAGACTATAAAAAAAGTAGAAGAAGATACCGAACGGTTTTCTTTCAACACGGCTGTCAGCGCTTTTATGATCGCTACCAACGAACTTACCGACCTGAAATGCCATAAAAAAGAAGTGCTGGAGCCATTGCTTATTTTATTAGCTCCTTATGCTCCGCATATTTGTGAAGAGCTCTGGCATTTGTTAGGTCATACTGATACCATTCTTGTCCAGTCATTCCCGAGATTTGAAGAAAAATATCTTGCAGAAAGCAGTAAAGATTATCCCATCTCAGTAAATGGTAAACACCGCACCACGATCAACATTTCCCTGGATATAACCCAGGCAGAGGTGGAGAAAATTGTTTTGGCTAACTCCGTAGTCCAAAAATGGCTGGACGGAAAACCGCATAAAAAGATCATCTTTGTCAAAGGGAAAATGGTCAATATTGTTATTTGATGTAGAAACTGAATTTTAAACCAGTTCCTGCATAACACAATCACTTCATTGCTGGGTTAATGTGTGATTTTTTTTATTAGCGGTAAGTATTCAATACTCCTGAGTTGTAATTTCACTCCACAATTGATTTATATGAAAATATTTTTTTCTATCACAGCCATCCTGCTTATGTATTGTTTTTCTCCGGCACAAAGCCAGGATGCATTTTTCCTTTCCAATCCTTGTTTGACTCCTGATGGGCAAACGGTGATATTTAGTTTTGAAGGAGATCTCTGGAAAGCTAATATTAAAGACGGGCAGGCTACAAGGCTCACCGCTATGCAAGGGTATGAAACCAGCCCGAGAGTTTCACCCAATGGAAAATGGATTGCATTTACAGGAAGGCAATATGGTAATGCCGATGTGTTTGTAATGCCTGTGAATGGTGGCGACATCAGGCAAATTACGTATCACAGTGCGAATGATGAAGTAAACAGTTGGAGTTGGGATTCTAAATTTATTTATTTCACCAGCGATCGGATGAGTAGGATGTCGGGGTATAAAGTGAGTAAAGACGGGGGCACTCCGCAGCGGGTATTCGGCGATTACTTTTTTCAATATGATCATAACCTGGTGGAAAATCCTGTCAGTGGTGAAATATTTTTTAATGATACCTGGGAAAGCAGCAACCAGGTACAACGTAAACATTACAAAGGGCCTTTTAATCCCGATATTCAGTCATACAATCCCAAAACAAAACAGTATAAAAGATATACAGACTGGATTGGAAAAGATTTTGGCGCTACCATTGATAAAAACGGGAATGTTTATTTTATTTCTGATGAAGCCAATGATGCATACAATCTATACACATTTGATAAAGGCAAAAAAACAGCGCTTACTAAATTCAGCTCATCCATCAAAACACCAGTAGTAAATGCAAATGGCGGGGAAGTAGTTTTTGAAAAAGATTATCAACTATGGTTGTATGATGTGGCAAGCCGGAAGCCTGAAAAATTGAATATCTCCATTATACGTAATAATGTTTTGCCTAAAGACCAGGATTATAATGTGAAAGGCAGTATCACCGGCTTTGATGTATCTCCCGATGGAAAAAAACTGGCGTTTACCTCGAGAGGAGAAATTTTTGTAAGTGATATAGAAGGAAAATTCGTTGAACAGGTTGATAAAGCTTCAGTAGAAAGGGCAAGGGAAATAAAGTGGCTGAGCGATAATAAGACTTTATTGTTTAATCAAACAAAAGACGGTTACCTGAATTTATATACCATTTCTGCCGATGGCAGCGGCGGCCTGAAAGAATTGACCAATGATAAAGGAAATGATCGGGGTATTGCCCTGAACAAATCAAGAACGCAGGCTGTTTATCTGAGCGGAAGGAATGAAGTCAGGTTGCTCGATCTGAAATCAATGGTAAGCAAAACAATTGTCAAAGATGAAATTTGGGGGTTTCAAAACAGTGCCCCGGGATTTTCTCCCAATGATGAATATGTAGTTTTCACGGCTTACCGGAATTTTGAACAGGATATTTTTGTTTATAACATTAAAGAGAATAAAGCAACAGACCTTACTAATACCGGTGTTACAGAAACGAATCCAATCTGGTCGCCCGATGGAAAATATATTTTCTTCACCTCTTCCAGATTAACTCCCGGTTATCCATTCGGGATGCAGGATCCAAAAGTGTACCGCATGCCATTGGAAAAACTGGATCAGCCATTCCGCTCGGATAAGTTCAATGAACTTTTCAAAGAAAAAGAAACAAAGAAAGATACCATAAAGAAAACAGAACCTGTAATACCCATTGTAATTGATTGGGATGGGATCATGGACCGGCTGGAGCAGATCAGTCCTTCTTTTGGCTCGCAGTACCTGCAAGCCGTATATCAAAAAGGCGATAAAACTTATGTGCTTTATACAAGCAACCATGCTGAAGGAAGGAATTCACTTTGGAAGACCACCATAGAACCTTTTGAAGAAAATAAAACAGAAAAAATTTCAGGCACTGATGGTTCTTTCGGGTTTAATATAGTAGAAGTGAATGACAAGCTGTACACTTTGTTCAATAGAAATATTTCGAAATTAAATCTTGATGCCAGCAAAACGGAACCCGTCAGCATTTCTTATACATTCCGACGGAATTTGCAGGAAGAATTCAGCCAGATGTTTGAGGAAGCCTGGGCACAGATGCAGGAAAATTATTATGACGGGAATTTTCACGGGGTGGACTGGACAAAGATTAAAGAAAAATATCAGCCTTTCATTGCACACCTTAATAACCGGTCCGATCTCCGGATTTTATTAAACGATATGCTGGGTGAATTAAATTCATCGCACCAGGGATTTGGCACTTTTGGAGACGATGAAAATGTAGCGTTGCAAAACCGGACCATGGAGACAGGAATCGTCTTTGAAAACACCGATCCCTATAAAGTAAAATATATCATTAAGAAAACAAACGCCGATAAATCGAGCATTGAAGTTCAACCCGGTGATGTTCTTACTAAAGTGGATGATGTGGTAGTTGATAAAAACACGAACAGGAATTTTTATTTTACCAAACCTTCATTGGATCCGGAGTTAAAGCTTACGTTTAACCGTAATGGCCGGGATTATTCTGTAAAGATTCATCCGCAAGGCAGTTTATTAAATGACCTGTACAATGAGTGGATTGACAATAATCAGAAAAGAGTGGACGAAGAAAGCAAAAACCGGATTGCTTATGCCTGCATGAAAAATATGGGACAAGATGAGCTGGAGAATTTTATTATTGATATGACCAAGGAATTGAATAATAAAGATGCACTGATCCTTGACATTCGGTACAACACAGGAGGTAATGTACATGATGAAGTGCTTCGATTCCTGGAACAACGTTCCTACCTGCAATGGAAGTACCGGGATGGAAAACTGACGAAGCAGGGAAATTTCACTCCGAGTGATAAACCCATTGTTTTATTGACGAATGAACAATCTTTAAGCGATGCTGAAATGACAGCACAGGGTTTCAAAGCGCTGAAGCTTGGAACGATCATTGGAAACGAAACATATCATTGGATCATTTTTACCAGCAGTGTCAGCCTGGTAGATGGCTCCACCGTTCGTATGCCTGCATGGGGTTGTTATACCCTGGATGGAAAAGACCTGGAATCTACAGGTGTGCAACCGGATATTCTTGTCATCAACACATTTGAAGATAAACTCAACGGCCGTGATCCGCAAATTGACCGGGCTGTTCAGGAGATAATGAAGAGGTTGAAATAAAGAAATAACATCAATTCGCTTTAACTAAGGTATACCTTTGAAATGTGCCTTAATTTTTATGAAAAAAGTGGAAGCGTTGATTGCGATTTTGAAAAAGCACAGGAAAAGTTTTTATCCTGTTGTTCCCTTTAATCCCGGGAAAGAAAAAATTTGTTTACTTGATTTTACTGAAAACAATAAAGAACTAAATGAAGCTATGGTAGCACATACGAATCGTTTTATTCATTACATAAATGAAAAATTATATCAAGGCGGCGCTAAATACGGCATTGGCGGATATGCAGAACACAGAGTTTTGTATAAAGTAAGTAAAGTTTTTGATGCCACAGAACCGGGTGAAGAGCCGAGAAGATTACATCTTGGTGCAGATATTTGGGGAAAGCCACATACTGCCGTGATGGCACCGTTAGACGGTATTGTTCACAGTTTTGCCTTCAATGATCGTTTCGGTGATTATGGTGCCACCATCATTTTATCTCATAGGCTGGATGAATTTTCCTTTTATACATTGTACGGCCATCTTAGTTTGAATTCCATTAAAAACCTTGATGGTGGTGAACGAATGGAAGCCGGTGATGTATTTGCAGAATTTGGTATTCCGTTAGAAAACGGACATTGGCCGCCACATCTTCATTTCCAAATCATCATTGACATGGAAGACAGGGAAGGAGATTATCCCGGCGTCTGTAAATATTCGGAGAAAGAAAAATATTTAGAAAATAGCCCCGATCCGGATTTAATTGTACAATTGAATCAGCATTTGTGATTTTACTTTTTCAAAAGCCTGAATGCATGTGTCCATGTATTATGAATAAAGCCGGGAATACACCAAAGGATACAGAGAGGTTCAATAGCTCTTGCCGCTTCAATTTTCCCCATATCTTCCGTATCAAATCCAAATACCGAAAGAATATCAGTTACAATTTTCTTTGCTCCTTCATCATTTCCGCAAATGAACATGGAGGGTTTTCCTTCTGGGAAATTTGGTTTATACATCAAGGCATTTCCGATACTATTAAATGCTTTTACAACTTTAGCATCCGGAATTTGCTTTTGAATTTTTTCCATCAGCGATTCTTCAAGCGAAGTGAAAAAGTGAATTACTCCGTTTGCAGGAGCGGCAGCCGTAATAGGATTCGTAGTATCAATGACCACTTTTCAGCTAAAGTTTTTTTCTCCAGCCGATTTAATGATCTCACCAGTGGCAAGACCATTTGAAGCCAGTACCAGCATTTCTCCAAACCGGGCAGTTTCTTCAAAGGATCCCGTTTTTCCGCTTTTGTTTTCAGATTTCCATTTTACCACTTCCTCTTTAGCTGTATTACGGGTGCCCAGCATGACCTCGTATCCTTCTGATAGAAATGCGCTGCCTAAAACACGACCTACGATACCGGAGCCTATAATTCCTATTTTCATAATTAATAAGTTTAAATTTGTTTACAAATAAGAATCAAAAAAGTTCATGACCAATCCCAATTTAAATAATGATAAAGAAGTGCTGACCGCAGCCGATAAGGAATTTGAAAATAATATCCGCCCCAAACAGATTGAAGATTTTGCAGGGCAGTCACAAATCATCGAAAACCTGAAAATTTTTATCAAAGCGGCAAAGCTGCGTGGCGAAGCGCTGGATCATATTTTATTTCATGGGCCTCCGGGATTAGGAAAAACAACACTATCAAGAATAGTTGCCAATGAATTAGGCGTGAATATCAGGGAAACTTCCGGGCCGGTGATTGAAAAACCAGGAGATCTTGCCGGGTTACTTACAAATCTAGAAGCCAATGATGTCTTATTCATTGATGAGATACACCGGCTCAGCACCGTGGTGGAAGAATATTTGTATAGCGCAATGGAAGATTACCGCATTGATATCATGATTGACAGCGGGCCCAATGCAAGAAGCATTCAGATCAACCTGAATCCTTTTACCCTTGTTGGTGCTACCACCCGCAGCGGATTGCTGACTGCACCTTTATTATCAAGGTTTGCCATAAAATCAAGATTGGAATATTACAATGCTGAAACTTTGAGAAGCATTATTCACCGCTCTGCAAAAATTCTCGGATCGAAAATTTCAAAAGATGCCATTAATGAAATTGCCGGGAGAAGCCGGGGCACTCCCCGTATTGCTAATGGACTGCTGCGGAGAGTGAGAGATTTTGCACAGGTTTTAAAAGACGGGGATATTGACCTGGAGATCACGCAACATTCATTAAAAGCATTGAATGTGGATGAATACGGCCTGGATGATATGGATAATAAAATCATACTGACGATCATTGAAAAATTCAAAGGCGGGCCCGTGGGCATTACTACCATTGCCACTGCTGTGGGTGAAGAACCGGGAACTTTAGAAGAAGTATATGAGCCGTTTTTAATCCAGGAAGGGTTTTTAAAAAGAACACCTCGTGGAAGAGAAGCTACTCATAAAGCTTATGAACATCTTGGAAGAAAACCAATAACCGGAATGGAAGGTAATCTATTCGATACATAAAAAAGGGATAAAAATTTCCTATTTATCCCTTTCAATCAAATAAATCAGAGTACAAAACTACTCCTGTACCACCAGCCTGAATCCATTGCCATGAATATTCACAATCTCAATTTTAGAATCGTCTTTTAGATATTTTCTCAGTTTGGCAATATACACATCCATGCTGCGGCCGTTGAAATAGGTATCGCTGCCCCAGATCTTTTTTAAGGCCTGTTCCCTCGGAAGTAAATCATTGAGGTGTTCCGCCAGCAATTTCAGCAATTCATTTTCTTTGGGCGATAATGTTTGTGTAATACCATTATGAACCAGTTGGCGCAATTTGGGATTGAAGTGATAACCGGCAAGATTAAATTCTTTATTCTCACTTTCTTTGGTAAGCTCTTCGTTCCGTTTCAGGATGGCTTTGATCTTCAGCAGCAATACTTCACTATCAAACGGCTTGGTGATATAATCATCAGCACCGAGTTTATATCCCTGGATAATATCTTCTTTCATTGTTTTAGCGCTGAGAAAAAACAATGGAATATCGGGGTCTACATCACGAATTTCTTCTGCCAGTGTAAAGCCGTCCATATTCGGCATCATTACATCTAACAGGCAGAGTTCAAACTTTTCACGTTGGAACGCAGCAAGGCCGAGACGGCCATCCCGTTCCAGCGTTACATCATAATCATTTAACTCCAGGTAATTTTTTAATACACTTCCAAGATTAGGATCATCTTCGCAAAGTAAAATTTTGTGTTTTTTTCCTTCCATGATTACAGGTTTTGTTAATGAGACAAATAAAGGTAAAGCATTTGCTTTATTTCCGGTTACCCGGATAATTTTTTGTTAAGAGTAGCTATATGAGCGATTTCGTTGCAATGATTATTTTTGCTTCTCAATTTTTTCTATGGCCATGCACATTACCCCGGATAACCGGTTAAAAAAACTTGTTGTAATTGGTGACAGGGTGCTGATCAAACCCACCAAACCCGATGAAAGAACTGCAAGTGGCTTATACCTGCCACCGGGCGTTCAGGAAAAAGAAAAAGTGCAGCAGGGCTATGTGATAAAGACAGGACCTGGCTATGCCATCCCCATACCAGTAGAAAATGAACCATGGAAAAGCGATGAAGAGCAGGTAAAATATCTTCCATTACAGGCAAAAGAAGGCGATCTTGCTATTTTTTTAGTCAGCGGCGCTACTGAGGTGATGTATGAAAAAGAAAAATATTTCATTGTACCTCAAGGAGCGATCTTGATGCTGGAGCGGGAAGAGGATTTGTAGCTTGATTTTAATATTTTCGGTTTAAATATTTTTCAGTGGCAGATACTTCAAGGTTTTTACAGGCCGTAAAAGACGGGTACAATTTCAAAGGCGAAAGCCTGAAGATCGGTTGTGCCATACTGGATGGAAATGTAATCAGCGGGGCCGATGTTCTGATTCCCTTAAAAACTTTAAATCGTCATGGATTGATAGCCGGCGCTACCGGCACCGGGAAAACAAAAACACTCCAGGTATTGAGTGAAGGATTGAGTGATGCGGGTATTCCTGTGGTGGTGATGGATATCAAAGGTGATTTCAGCGGCATTGCTGCTGCAGGAACTGTAAATGATAAGATAAACGAACGATGCAAGCTTCTGAGCGTTGAATTCAAACCTTCGGCATACCCGGTAGAGTTACTGACTTTGAGCAACCAAAAAGGGACCCGCCTTCGAGCCACCGTAAGTGAATTTGGCCCTGTATTACTTTCCAAAATTTTGGGATTGAATGATACGCAGGAAAGTTTTGTGTCCATGATTTTTAAATATTGTGATGACAGCAAACTTCCATTACTTGACCTGAAAGATTTTATCAAAATTCTTCAATATATCAGTGATGAAGGAAAAGAAGAGATGGAAAAGAGTTATGGAAAAATTTCAACTTCTTCCACCGGAACGATTCTTCGTAAAGTAATCGAATTACAGCAACAGAAAGCTGATCTTTTTTTTGGCGAAAAAAGCTTTGAAGTGGATGACCTGATGCGTCTCAATGATGACGGAAGAGGAATGGTTTCTGTAATTCGGGTAACCGATCTGCAGGATCGCCCAAAATTATTTTCCACATTCATGTTGCAATTGCTGGCGGAATTATATGCCACTTGTCCGGAAGTAGGTGACCTGGATAAACCCAGGCTTGTCTTGTTTATAGACGAAGCACATCTTATTTTCCAGGAAGCAAGCAATGCGTTACTTCAACAAATAGAGACCATCATAAAACTGATTCGCTCCAAAGGTATCGGGATTTATTTTTGTACACAAAACCCAATGGATGTGCCTTCGTCTGTGTTGGCACAGTTAGGTTTGAAAGTGCAACATGCTTTAAGGGCATTTACTGCTGCTGATAGAAAAACGATCAAACAGACATCGGAAAATTATCCGGAAACGGAATTTTATAAAACCGAAGAGCTGATCACTCAGTTGGGAATTGGCGAAGCATTAGTAACTATTTTGAATGAAAAAGGAATTCCAACGCCATTGGTGCATTGCATGATGTGCCCGCCACGAAGCAAGATGGATATTTTAACCGATGTTGAAATTGACGCAGTAATAGCAAAATCAAAAATTGCTGCAAGATATAACCAGGTCATAGATAGCCAAAGCGCTTATGAAATTCTGAATGGTAAATTAGAAGATGCTGCAAAAAAGAGCGAAGAAATAAAACAAGAGCAACAACAGCAAAAGGAACAACGGCCAAAACCACCGGGAAGAGTTTCTAAAAAAGATGATTCTATTTTTGATAATCCGGTTTTAAAACAAGTAGGCAGAACGGCTGCCAGTGTTATTACCAGAAGCCTGCTAGGTGTTTTAGGCCTGGGGGGGCGCAGAAGAAAAAGTATATTCTGATCTGTCATTTTATCAGCCCTGAATTATTTTTCTTTCGTTATTAATTAATATGTGATTTGAATTATAGCAACCTGAATAAGCCTGATACAAAAATGTTTTCCGGGCAAATCAATATTTCAGGTAAAGGCTTATATTAGTATTTAAATAGAAGCAGCGTTGAATTGAAGTCATTACTTTTTCAATAAATAAAAATTTAAAACAACTGTTATGCCCGAACAAAAAGTTTTTGTTGCAAGCGATGAGAGTAAAGCGAAAGCAAAACAATTACGCCTCTTTGCAATCCTTGCATGGCTGATTGCCATTGCCGGGGAAATTTTTGCCATATTTAAATTAATCCACAATAATACTTTGGTATGGCTGATTGTAGCCATCGTAGTGATTTTGATTTTAGCTGTCACCGGTTCGATGCTTTGGAAAAAAGCCAACCGTCTGGATCCTGCATCGGAAAAAGATAAAGTGAAATTTTTTATTCAAAACCAGTTAGGAGCCATTATTGGTGTCCTGGCTTTTTTGCCTTTGGTGATTGCCATATTCATGAACAAAGACATTGATAAAAAAACCAAAGGCATTGCGGGTGTGATAGCTGTTATAGCCATGCTAATAGCTGGTATCACAGGTATTGATTTTAATCCGCCTTCGATAGAAAAATATACGAGGGAGATTAATCAGCAGGATAGTGTATTAAGTAAATTGACCCCGGGCAATAACCTGGTGTATCTGGCAAAAGAAGGGACAGTATATCATATTTATCCAGATTGCCAGTATATCAAAAACAGGGATGGTGTTACTCAAGTAACCATAAAACAAGCGTTTGATCAAAGAGGCCTTTCACAATTATGCAAGGTCTGTGAAAAACGGGCAATGAAAGAAAAGAATCTGACACCTGAGGAAACAGGAAATAAAAATGATACGGATAATACACAATAGAAATGTAACGGTGTGCGGGTTATTTGATTATTTTATTACTTCAGCATGGTTCTGAAGCGGAGGGCAGGCAAGAGAAATTTTATAGATTATCCTTTCTACAGTTTAACAAACTTAAGATTTTCAATTCTGCTGCTCAACAATATCCTTAGATAATACATGCCTGACGGAAGCGCCTGGATTGCTATATTTTTCTGGTTAATAAAGCTGGCTACTACCGTACCTTCCATGTTAATGATTTGCGCTTTAAAATTATTTTCCTGTGTCACTATTGATAAAAAATTACCGGCAGGATTTGGAAAAATGGATGTATGCTCTGAATATTGTACGTGTACACTCCTGATAGTGGAATACTCATATTTACCATCAATATCCTCCTGTCTTAACCTGTAATAGTTTAACCCAATTGCGGGATTTGTATCTATGTATTGATATTGATTGTTGATCCCACTACCCGGGCTTGCTGCAGCTACAAAACCTAAAGTCACCCATGATATACCATTAGCAGATCTTTCTACATAAAATCCTTTGTTATTTATTTCGTCAGCAGTTTGCCATTTCAACAAACAACCCGTTGGTACAGTCGCAGCAGTAAAAGAAATAAAATTGACTGGAAGTATGATAGTGGCGGTAAGCGAAAGGTTATCAAAATAGCTGTCAACAGAAGTACCATTATTTGAAGTTCCTATCAACCGGATCCTTATAGTTCTTGTGTTGGCAGGAGCTACCCTGGTATCGGTGTACTGCACCCATCCTCCGGTATTAGTTTTCGTTCCGGTAGTATATGAGAAAAGCACTGTCCCCGAACCATTCCGGTATTCTGCAATCATTTCTGTCCCATCTGCCGGAGATTGGTTATATGAAGACATATATCCGGAAAATGTTACACTATATTTACCAGCATCAATTGAAACAGCGTTGGCTGAGACATTAATGTCCTGGTATAATTCATATTTTCCACCAGTACCGAGGCCTCCGCAACCGGGGTAAAAAAAATAATTACCGTTTTGAGCAACTGGAAAACCGTTTTGATTACCCTGTATACGCCAGCCGCTGGATGTATAACAGTTTGATCCCACATTTTGTGCTGTAGTCCAGCCATTAGAAGTAGGAACAGATTCTGCAGACGGATCAGAAATCATATTTTGGGATGAAGCAGAAAAAAAAACAAACAGGAGTACCAGAAACAAAAAAAAACTGAAAAAGCGATTTTTTTTCATGTAAATATTTTTTATTGTTTTATTTGTTATATGCCCGCCTGACCGGACGGGCAGGGAATTCGTCATATAATTTTCATTGCTCTGAAATAATAGCTCGAAAATTTTATGGCTCATTTCATAACAAAAGGTTTTAAATGGGTTGTGACGTAAAATTAAGTGAAAGGTTTAATTTCGGTACGTATAAACACTTATTTTTATTAACAAAAAAGGATGAGGAATAAACCAAGACTTAGGAAAGAGGAATTAAAAAAGTTATTATGACGGAGAAGGTATTACATATTAGAAAAGTAAAGTTTCCCCGTTTGTACTGACTATTTTATTCTTACCAAACCATCTTTATCCATTTCAATTTTATTTTCAGCCTGGAGAAATTCAATTACTTTCCAGGCTTTTTCTTTTTTTACATCAAAGAGTCTGAGCAATAGATCCTGGGCAGGTATCGGCTTGTCTTTTACAGAATTGATAATACGGGTATTGATATTTTCAAATTCTTCTTTACTTAGTACAAATGCTTTTTGCCGAAGGCAATTATCACAAATACCGCAGCGGGATAAAGAGGTATCACCAAAATAAGAAGCGATCATCCGGCTCCGGCATTCCGTTTTTTCCCGGATAAAATGAATTAGTTCTTTGCACCGCAATCTGAATTTTTCTTTCCGGTGATTGTAATCGGACATGTTAATGGTAAGGTCTTCAGTTTTTATGCGATTGCGAAGAAGGAATAATTGCGGTATGTCTTTTTGTGGTTGATAAAAAATGATTCCGGAACGATGCAATTCCTGCAACTGTTTTTTTACTTCTTCTGGATTTTTTTTGATCAAACTGGTAAGCACTAATTCAGAAATGGGAACTTCATGGTCAAATATTCCTTCATACGCTCTCAGTAGCGACTTGATAGCAGCTTCCAGTTCCGGATGTGATTTTTCAAACTCATACAATGGCGCCTTACCGGTTATGAACTGAACAGTAGATGGAATAAACGCCTGCTCATTAAATGCCAGCCAGCCTTCCTGCTCCAGTGCTTTTAAAGAAAATAAAACAATATGGCTATTGAGTTTGAATTTTTTTAGAAAATCTGCGATATCAAAATCAAAAGATTCTCCCTGGCCGCCGCCAGACGGAATTTGTAAATAGTTTGAAACAGCCTGGTACACATTTTTTATTTCTGATAAAGGAGGAAATCGCTGTGCAGTCAGGTTTTCCAAGTCATGCAGATCTTTTTCATCATAAAGCAAAACTGCATAAGATTTTTTTCCATCCCGGCCGGCCCGGCCTGCTTCCTGGTAATAATTTTCCAAACAATCCGGAACATCAGTATGAATCACTGACCGGACATCCGGTTTGTCAATCCCCATTCCGAATGCATTGGTGCAAACAATCACTCTTGTTTTATTTTCAATCCATGCTTCCTGTTTCCGGTTACGATCATCCTGAACTAATCCGGCATGATAATAATCGGCTGCAATATTTTGCAGCTGTAAAAGCTCACTGATTTCTTTTGTTCGCTTACGGCTTTTACAATATACTATGGAACTGCCCGGCACTTTTGTGAGAACTTCAATTATTTTATTGATTTTTGAATCTATTTTAAAAACACTGAATGAAAGATTAGGGCGTTCAAATGATTGTCGAAAAATATGTTGAGTCTTGAAATATAATTTTTCACAAATATCAGTTTGCACTTCAGGCGTGGCAGATGCAGTGAGTGCAAGAATAGGAACATCTGGTAATTCTTCTTTTAATGCAGCGATACGTAAATAAGGTGGGCGAAAATCGTAACCCCACTGAGAAATGCAGTGTGCTTCATCCACGGCAATCAAATTTATATCCATGCCCGGCAGATATTCTTTGAATAAAGCAGTCTCCAGTCTTTCAGGCGAAACATAAAGGAATTTGCAATTGCTGTTTGATGCAACTTTTAAAGTATTTACAATTTCTTTTCTGCTCATTCCGGAAAAGATGGCGAATGCCGTAATTCCTTTTTTACGAATATTCTCTACCTGGTCTTTCATTAATGCGATAAGCGGGGAGATCACTAAACACATTCCTTCTTTCGCCAAAGCCGGCACTTGGTAACAAAGCGATTTTCCGCCGCCTGTTGGCATCAATGCAAGCGTATCATTTCCGTTTAAAACGGATTCAATGATTTCTTTTTGTAACGGGCGAAATGAATCAAATCCCCAATATTGTTTGAGTATCTCGTGAATCATGAGACGTGAATCGTCAGGTAAAGAATGATCAGACATTGAAAAAACAGATGTTCTATGAAGTTAGACAAAGAAATTTTTTTTAACTATTCTACTTTTTTAACAAACAACCTCACCGAATTGATGGCAAGTATGACATCACTAAAACCCATAGCCAATGCGCTGAATGAAGGAGTGAGCAAACCTAATGCAGCAACTGGTATTGCAATGATGTTATAAAAAAATGCCCAGAAAAGGTTTTGTTTGATGGTGATAAATGTATGCCTGCCCAATCCAAGCGCTTTAGGTAAATTTTTTAGTCCATGACTCATTAAAACAACCTGTGCAGTTTGCATGGCAAGTTGTGAAGCCTCGCTGATAGAAATTCCGATAGTGGCTTTTGCCAATGCAGGAGCATCATTGATGCCGTCTCCGATCATGATGGTTGGAGCGGCAGCAGCCAGCTTCTCGACTGTTTCCATTTTTTGTTGGGGTGATTGTTCTGCAATCACTTCGTCAATTCCTAATTCCCCAGCTAATTCTTTACTTTTTTGCCAGCGGTCGCCGGTCAATAAAAATGTTTTAATTCCTTTTGAATGTAAATAGTTAACAACAGTTTTTGATTCGGGACGCAGTTCATCTTTAATGTCAATCCATCCTATGATTTTCTCATTTTTTAGAATATACACGTTATGAGATTCATCTTTCGCCAATATATCTGTTATTATTTTGAAAGAACCTGCCGCATAGTTATTCCCCTCCTTATCTTCAGCTTTTATCCCGGATCCTTTTATTTCCTCCACATTCTTCCATCTTATTTCATCTTTTGATTTCCATTCTTTCAATATGGATTGGGCTATCGGATGATTGGAATATTTTTCCAGCGAGTAAACTATCTTTTTAAATTCGGCTTCAGAAACGTTTTCAAATTTAAAATCGGCGATTTCAAATTTTCCGGTTGTCAAGGTTCCTGTTTTATCAAAAACCACTTGTTTGATATTTTTAAATAGTTCCAAACTGGTGGCATTGCGAAATAAAATTCCGTTTCTTGTACCACGTCCCAATCCAACTGCAATGGCTGCCGGAGTAGCCAATCCCATAGCACAGGGACAGGCAATCACCAATACAGCAATAGCCCGCATGATAGATGGAGTAAAGTCTCCTAAGAAAATCCAGTTTGCTGCTAAAGTGATTGCTGCGATCACTAAAACCACAGGAACGAATATCGCACTGATTTTATCAGCTACCTGTTGAACCGGAGGCTTTTCTCCCTGTGCTTGTTTTACGAGATTGATAATACCCGAAAGAATGGTATCATCACCGGCGGCTGTTACCTGTGCTTTCACTGCTCCGTCACTCAATATGCTTCCGCCGATCAACAGGTCTTTGGATTGTTTAGGAATGGGAAGACTTTCACCGGTAATAATGGATTCGTTTACTGTTGCTGTCCCCCAAAGTATTTTGCAATCTGCAGGCACTTGCTCTCCTGTTTTAATCAACAACAGGTCTCCTGCTTTTAGTTGAGTGTTTTCTAATGGAAAAATGTGCTCGGTATGTTCCTCATCAAAAGCGATGATATTCGCCATCACTTTTTGAGATCGTATCAATTTATTCAATGCTTTTTGAGTGGATTGCACAGAAGAATGCTCCAAATAATTCCCAAGGAAAATTAAAGTGATGATCGTTGCAGTAGTTTCATAAAAAAAATAAGCTTTATCCCATTGCATCAGGGAAGCTGCTAAGCTATAAACAAATGCAGCAGTAGCGCCGAGCGTAATCAATACATTCATATTAGGAATTCCATTGCGGATACTTTTCCATGCGCTTCTTCCGAAATATTTCATTCCCAGGAAATATACAGGGATACATAACGCTAAATTGATCCATGGATTCATCAACCATTCAAAATGTACCCGGGGAATCATGTGCAGCATCAGCAATAGCGTAAACGGAAGACAAAAAAGAAATCGCTGCAAATGAGACGATAGAAGGACTTTTTTTTCTTTATCAGCCACTTTCATACTTACTACTTCATAACCGAGATCATTAATTCCTTTTGCAATTTCTTCTTTTGTAAAATTATCATTTGTGTCAAATAATACATCGCCATTGGCAAAGTTCACTTTTACATTCTTCATCCCTTCTTTTTCCAGGTACCTGTGAATAGTAAGTGCACAGTTAGAGCAGTCCATCCCTTCCACTTTCCATTGAACTTTTTCCATAGTAATTCTTATAAAATGCAAATGTATCAAAACCCCCAAAGGGGAATTTCCGTTACAAGGAATAATAATACAACAAGGTTGCCGATCCTGTTTACATTTGCTTTATGGAATGGATATTTTCATTAAATGAAATTCAGGACACAGCCCTTTCTTTCTGGGAAAAAATAAAAGGTAAAAGAGTGGTGGCTTTTCATGGCCCGGTGGGAGCGGGAAAAACCACTTTTATTCATGCACTGTGCGATGTAAAAAAAGTAAAAGGAACAGTGGGCAGCCCCACTTTTTCCCTAATCAATGAATATGTCTTTGATGACAATGGCAAAGAACAAAAAATTTATCATATTGATCTGTATCGCCTCAAAAATGAATCTGAAGCTTTTGATGCAGGCATAGAAGATAGTTTATACAGCAACCATATATGTTTTTTAGAATGGCCGGAAAAAGCGCCTTCCCTTTTTCCAGAAGACACTTTGCATGTTTTTATTGAAGCGGTCAACGCAGAAAGGCGAAGATTGATTATAAAATATAAATAAGTAATTTTGGATTAACTCACTCTGCATGGCTCAGCAAAAACCTAACATCATTCCTTCTTTCAGCTACGAAACATTAGAAGAAAAACTGGACATAAAGCCGATCGGCGCCCAGATGTATATTGGTATTCCAAAAGAGATTGCCTTCCAGGAAAATCGAATTGCCTTAACCCCGGATGCTGTGAGTGTATTGGTAAGCAATGGCCACCAGGTGGCTGTTGAACATAACGCCGGAGATGCATCTCATTTTCGGGACAAGGATTACAGCGAGGCCGGTGCCAGGATTGTGTATGATCGGACAGAAATTTTCAAAGCACCAATTTTGATGAAAAGTGCGCCGGTTATTGATGAAGACATTCCTTTACTGCAACACAGCCAGGTTATTATATCTCCTATTCATCTTTCGATCCTGAAAGCAGACCTGCTGCAAAAGATGATGGAGAAAAGAATCACCGCCATTTCTTTTGAAAACCTGAAAGATGACAGCGGTTCATACCCGATTGTTCGCAGCATGAGTGAAATTGCAGGAAGTTCGGTAATGCTCATTGCTGCC
This sequence comes from Bacteroidota bacterium, assembly GCA_018266555.1. Taxonomy (GTDB): domain Bacteria; phylum Bacteroidota; class Bacteroidia; order Chitinophagales; family Chitinophagaceae; genus UTBCD1. Next base: position 148,368 of record JAFEAF010000010.1, read on the forward strand.
CAATACCTGAATTCTTCCAATCATGGTAAAGGAGTTTTGTTAGGAGGAATATCCGGTATTGCACCTACAAAGGTTATCATAATAGGTGCCGGCATCGTTGGCGAATATGCTGCACGGGCAGCGCTGGCGTTAGGAGCCTCAGTAAAAGTTTTTGACAATAATGTATATCGCTTAAAAAGATTGCAGAATAATATCGGCCAACGTTTGTGGACATCCGTGATAGAACCCAGGATGCTTGCCAAACAATTAAAGACATGCGAAGTGGCTGTCGGAGCTTTGGGTTCTGAAACAGGCCGCACTCCTATGGTGGTGACAGAAGAAATGGTAAGTAATATGCGGGCCGGTTCTGTAATCATTGATGTCAGCATTGACCGGGGCGGATGTTTTGAAACATCAGAGATCACCAGTCATGAACACCCGATCTTTTTGAAATATGGAGTGATACATTATTGTGTGCCCAATATTCCTTCAGGGTTTGCCCGAACCGCTTCCCAGGCTATTAGTAATGTATTGATGCCATTGTTGCTTGAAGCAGGTGAAGAAGGGGGATTTGAAAACCTGCTTTGGCACAATATCCATTTGCGCAGTGGTATCTATCTTTTCAAAGGCGCATTGACTAATTTCTATATGAGCGAACGGTTTAACCTGAAGTACACAGACCTGAACCTGCTCATTGCGAGTCAGCGGTAATTCTCATTATTAATTCAAACAACTTCGAAATCAAAGCTTTACTTTTTAAAGAAAATTTTTTCGCTAAACACTTGTTTTAATTAAACGTTTGTTTAATTTTGCTGCCTCTTTCCAAAAAAGACAGAGATGGAGTTTAATGAAAAGCAAATACAGATCATGAAAGTGGCGGAAAACCTGTTTGCTGAGAAGGGATTTACCGGTACTTCTGTGCGGGATATATCAGATGAAGCTAAGGTCAATCTTGCTATGATCTCTTATTATTTTGGTTCTAAAGAAAAATTGCTCGAATCCATTTTTACTTACCGGGCGGAAAACATCAAGCTCAAGCTTGAAACTATGCTTCAAAATAAAAAATTGAGTTCCCTGGAAAAAGTGAATATACTGATAGATGATTATATAAGCCGAATAATGGAACAGCAATGTTTTCATAAGATCATGGTCAGGGAACAAATAATTAATATGCCCGGAGTCACTCATAAACTTATCCATCAACTGAAAAAAACCAACCAGGATTTGGTGAAACAACTCATCTTGGAAGGGCAAAAAAGAGGGGAGTTTAAAAAATACATTGATGTGCCTTTAATGATGGCTACATTAATTGGTACAACCAGCCACCTTATCACCACGAAACATTATTACAAAGAGATGAACGGATTACAATCCATGGAGGAAGAAGAATTTCAGACTCACCTGAAAAAGAAGTTGAGTCATCATTTAAAACAAATTTTTAAAGCCATTTTGACTTATGAAGAATAAACAGAAGGGACTTTTATTTGTAATTGCTTTACTGCTTTCGGGATGGAACGTTAAGGCGCAGGAAAATAAGAGATTAACGCTGAACGAAGCCATAGAGCTGGGTGTAAAAAACAGCAAGCAGCTAAAAATTAATTTTGCAAAAATTCAGGAAGCAACAGCTGCATTAAAAGAATCTGAAGAAAAAAGATTACCTGATGCAAGCGTAAGCGGAGCATTTTTGCGTGTTCTGTCATCCAAGTTTGATTTAAAAAGTAAAAGTAATAACAACGGGGGCGGTAGTAATTCAGAATCGCCATCTGTCAACCAGGCTATTTACGGAATAGCAAACATTTCACTTCCTATTTATACCGGCGGAAGAATTAAATACGGAATCGAGTCTTCAAAATACCTGGAACAGGCAGCCAGGCTGGATGCAGAAAATAATAAAGACGAAATAATTCAAAATACCATTGAAGCTTTTGCCAATCTTTTTAAAGCGAATTCTGCTGTAAAGTTGATGTCAGACAACCTGCATCAATCCCAGCAGAGAGAAAAAGATTTCAGCAACCTGGAAAAAAATGGATTACTCGCCCGGAATGATCTTTTAAAAGCTCAATTACAAACGTCAAATGTGGAATTGAATTTATTGGATGCACAAAACAATCTTCAATTGGCAAATCTCAATATGGATTTGATGCTGGGATTGCCGGCTGCTACAGAGCTGGAACTTGATACAACCGGTATTGAAAAGAAAAACGACGATCGGACATTAGCAGATTACCTGCAAGCAGCTACAGCAAACCGGAAAGATATCATGGCTGTTGATTTCAGAAAGAAGGCAGCCATCGCACAGGTAAAATCTACTGAAGCAGAATTATATCCTAAAGTTCAGTTGACCGGCGGATACATTGCAGCAGACATTCCAAAATTTTTAACCATTAGCAATACGACCAATTTGGGCCTTGGAGTATCATATAATATCAGTTCACTTTGGAAGACTAAAGCAAAAATGGTACAAGCTGTAGCAAAAGCAAAGGAGGTTGCACTGACGGAAGAAATGATGGGAGATGATTTGCAAAGACAAGTGAACAAAAGTTTTTTGACTTTTCTAAGCAGCCGAAAGAAAATTGATGTATATGCCAAAGCTGTGGAGCAGGCAGATGAAAATTACAAGATCATAAAAAATAAATTTGATAACAGCCTGGCAACTACCACCGATTTGCTCGAAGCAGATGTAGCACAGTTCCAGGCGAAATTGAGTTATACGCTGGCAAGAGCCGATGCCTTTGTAGCTTATCATAAACTGTTGCAAACAACCGGCTTGCTGAGCTCCGAGTTAAAGTAATAAACAAAAAAATCTAATCAGTTTGAATATGGAAACAAGAACTAACGAAGTACAACAACCCCGGAAAAAAAGAAACCCTGTCTTTATGATTATTCTTGTGGCGTTGATCATCGGGGGTGCATGGTTTGGTTTTTCAAAATACCGACATAGCCTACATCATGAAGAAACAGATGATGCACAAGTGAGTGCAGATATTTTACCGGTGATTCCGCATGTATCCGGTTATATCAAATTGGTTCGTGTGAATGATAATCAACTGGTGAAAAAAGGCGATACACTATTGATATTGGATAACAGGGATTATACTATGAAGCTGGAAGAAGCAGAGGCGGCATTAGAAATTGCAAAAGCAAATTTGCAAAATGCCAGAGCTATGTCTAATGCATCCAAAGCAAATATAGCCACCACAGCTGCTTCGGTTATTACCATTGATTCACAAATTGCTGCTGCAAAAATTACAGTATGGCGTGCTGACCAGGATTATCAGCGTTATGCCAATCTTATCAAAGATCATTCGATCACCCAACAGCAATATGAACAGGCATGGGCAGCTAAAGAAACGGCACAAAAGCAGTTATCCATTTTACAAAGCCAAAAAAACCAGGCATCGCAACAAACTAATGCTGTAACAGTGCAAAGCAATGCCACAACAGGACAAATTAATGTTGCTGAAGCAGCCATTCGACAGAGAGAAGTGGATGTGGATGCAGCAAAGTTGAATCTTTCTTATACGGTTATTACAGCAGAGGAAGATGGGCATATTTCAAAAGTAAATGTGCAGCCGGGACAATTTGTGCAGGCGGGCCAGGCATTATTTGCCGTAGTTCATAGCCAGAATGTATGGGTGGTTGCTAATTTTAAGGAAACACAATTGAATAAAATGAGAGAAGGACAAGCAGTTGTTATAAAAGCTGATGCGTTTCCGAATCACAAATTCCAGGCGACAGTAGGATCATTTTCTCCGGCAACAGGTTCTACATTTGCCTTATTGCCACCTGATAATGCAACTGGCAATTTTGTAAAAGTGGTTCAACGTCTTCCCGTAAAAATTGAATTCACCGATCCTTCTGATACTTTAGTGCGAAAACTAAGAGCCGGATTGAATGTAACCGTGGATGTTCACCTCGATTGATTTAAGAATAAACAGACAGGAAAAGTATGTTGCAACAGGATTCATTGGTAGAATATGGCTCACGCAGAGTAATCGTAACGTTAACGGCAATCATCTGTGCATTACTGGAAATAGTGGATACAACTATTGTCAATGTTGCACTGAATGACATGAAAGGTAATTTAGGTGCAACCACCAGTGAGATTGGCTGGGTGGTGACAGCCTATGCGATCGGTAATGTGATTATTGTTCCGATGACCAGTTGGCTTTCCCAGCAATTTGGCCGTAAAAATTATTTTGCAGCTTCTATTATATTATTTACCGTCTGCTCTTTTTTGTGTGGCAATTCATCAACGTTGGTGGAATTGGTACTATTTCGTTTTTTACAAGGGGTGGGCGGAGGCGCATTACTTGTAACCTCACAAACCATTATTACAGAAAGCTACCCGATTGAAAAGCGAAGCATGTCCCAGGCAATTTACGGCTTAGGTGTGATCATCGGACCCACATTAGGCCCACCATTGGGTGGTTATATTACCGATCACTTTCAATGGCCTTATATTTTTTATATCAATATTCCATTGGGTGTAATTGCTGTATTATTAACATTACAGTTTGTTCGAAGCCCTAAGTATGCTGAAAAAAGCAAAGTAGGCGATATTGACTGGCTGGGAATAGGATTATTGGCAATGTTTATCGGTTCTCTGCAGTATGTTTTGGAAAAAGGTCAGGATGATGATTGGTTCAACGATAATTTAATCATAATTCTTACGGTAGTCAGCATTTTAGGTGCATTCCTTTTTATCTGGCGGGAAACAACTTTTCGCAACCCGGTTGTTCATCTTCGGGTATTGAAGAATGGTAATTTAAGAGTCGGCACTATATTAACTTTTATACTGGGCTTTGGTTTATATGGTTCCACATTTATTATCCCATTATACACCCAATCAGTCCTTGGATGGACAGCAACACAAGCAGGTATGCTGATGATTCCTTCAGCCTTAACGACTGCATTCTTTATGCCGATCATAGGTCAATTATTACAAAAGGGAGTGAAACAACAATACCTTGCATCGTTGGGGATGCTGTTGTTCTTTTGTTTTTGCCTCTGGGGGTATAAAATACTTACACCGGATACAGGAGAGGAAGCATTTTTCTGGATGTTGATTCTTCGTGGAATGGCCATGGGTATGCTATTTATCCCGATAACCACTCTGGCGTTAAGTACATTGAAAGGAAAAGAAATCGGAGAAGGTGCGGCGTTTACCGGTATGATGCGGCAATTAGGTGGCTCATTCGGCATTGCAGCCATTACCACATTTATGTCCCGCCGGGGTATGGAACATAGAAATGATCTTGTCAGTAAACTGGATATTACAAACCCGATAATACAAAATAAAATTGATGCATTGCAACATGGGTTTATGGCAAAAGGGTATGCACCAAATACAGCCTTACATTCTGCATACCAGGCAATGGATTATTCAATTCTGAAGCAGTCTGCTGTAATGGCCTATATGGATGTATTTTTATACATAGGCCTGATGTTTCTTTTGTGCATTCCTTTTGTATTAATCGTAAAGGATAGCAGGAATAAAAAGATAAATATTGGAGGCGGGCATTGACAGCTTATTACTTTTTATAATCGCTGATATTAATTCTTTCCCCGCAAAACCGGTATTCCACTTCATCATTACTACTTACTATTACCAATCGGTTTTTGCAGAAATCATGTATCAGTTGACTATAAAGTGAAATCCCCGCCGCATCCAAATTGGTGCAGGGTTCATCTAATAATACGGCAGGAACATCAGAAAAAATCGCCTGGGCAAGCCGAACTCTCTGTTTCATTCCCGAAGAAAAATTGCGTATCTGCTTACCCTGTGCTTTGTCTAATCCAATGAATGAAATAATTTTTTCAATAGTTAACCCGGATAAAAAAGGCTTAAAGCCCCGGTGAAAGTTCAGAAACTCTTTTAATGTCATTTCTTCCACCACTTCAAGGTACGGAGCACATAAAGAAACATGTTTGTAAACTTCTTCAACAGAACATTGCTCATTAAGTATTGAATATTGGATTTTTCCTTCGCTTATTTGCATGGACCCACCGAGTACTTGCAACAGAGTTGATTTCCCTGAACCATTTGGACCGATGATGGCATAAGATTTTCCTGCTTCAAAAGTGTAAGTCAGATGACGAAAGATCCAGTCCCGGTTGAAACGTTTCCCGGTATCAGTCAACGATACCTTCATCACCGTTAGTTTTAGAGAAACGTTTAATAATACCTCTTTGTGAGTTTCGGATGAATTGTACAATTTCATCTCTCTCATCCGTAGCTGCAAATTCTTCTTCTAAATATTCAACGGCCTGAGTAGTATTCATTCCATTATTATAAATGATCCTGAAAATATCCAGAATATGATTGATTTTATCTATACTGAATCCTCGTCTTTTCAAACCAATTGAATTGACTCCGGCATAGGATAAAGGAGTTCGTCCGGCTTTAATATAAGGTGGAACATCTTTACTTACCAGTGAACCGCCGCTGATAAATGAATGCTGGCCGATACTGACAAATTGATGAACAGCACACATTCCACCTAACGCTACCCAATCGCCAATGGTAACATGGCCTGCTACCTGGGTGTTGTTGCTCATAATGCAGTTATCGCCTACAATACAGTCATGAGCCAAATGGCAATAAGCCATAAGCAGGCAATTATTTCCAACACTTGTTTTCTCTTTTTCTTTCGTGCCCCGGTTTATTGTAACAAATTCCCTGATTGTAGTATTATCACCAATAAAAACGTTGGAGTATTCTCCCTGATATTTGAGATCCTGAGGGATGGCAGAAATTACGGCTCCGGGGAAAATGCGACAGTTTCTGCCTATCCTGGCCCCTTCCATGATGGTTACATTGGAACCAACCCAGGTACCTTCTCCGATTTCAACATCCTGGTGAATTACGGTGAAAGGATCCACTTTCACATTTGTAGCTAACCTGGCATTCGGATGAATATATGCATGTGGATGAATCATGTAATAAATTATAAAAACCTCCGCCCGGGCGGAGGCGTGCAAAGTTAATCCTAAACGTCAAAAAAGGAATTTTTTTTAGTCATAGATTGTTAAAAGTCAGTTGATCAGATGCTTTAGCCTGATTCCAAAGGTAAAATAGATTTATCTGTCGTAAATTTGAGGTTCTGAATGCATCAACCACAGGATATATTAACGTTAGCGTATAAGCAAACCCCTATGCTGGGGGAGTGGGAATTGTTGTATGAAAAAGAACGGCAGATCCCCGGCTCAGTTCAGTATGTTATTAAAAGGTATCAGCGGAATCAACAATGGAGTATTGACGATATAGGCATGATGGTTTACCACTATGAAAAGGAAGATCCAGGGAAAAATTACTTCGAATTGAAATTCTGTGTAAGTGGGAATGTGTATTGTCGTCAAAAAGATACTGAATGTGATCGTTGCAAATTCAGCCAGTCGAAAACTTGTGTTGAAAAAGCGGAGAGTGTAGATGTGTTGAGTTTTCGGTTTTCACCGGTGCATTTATCTCAGTTTGTAAAGCCCCGTCATACGAATGATACTTTGGCAGAAGATATTTTAAATTTTAAGCACCATTCTTCTTTTACCAAAATGATACCGCTTTGTGGTAAAACAAGATCGGTAATTGAAGGGCTCTTGAATCATAATTTCACAGATAGTCTTGAAAATATTTACATCAATGCCCAAACACAGATGCTGCTTTTATTCTCTCTGGATTGCATGCTGGGGGAAAAAGAACTGGATGTTATCAACTGTAAATTCCTTGCCAATGAAGCAGACCGGGAAAAAATATCCCGTGCCAGGGAAATACTCATCGAACATATTGGTGAGCCTATCACCATTAAAGAACTCAGTCGCAAAGTGGCGATCAACGAATGTTATTTGAAAAAAGGTTTCAAAGAAATGTTTGGTACCACCATTTTCGATTTTTATCAAAGCCAGCGTATGGAGCATGCCCGTTATTTATTGTATGAAAAAGGATTGAGTGTTACTGAAGTCTCCCTGATGCTCGGTTATTCTTCTATTTCACATTTTTCCACTGCATTTAAAAAACATACCGGGTTGAAACCTTGTGAATTGTTGCTTCGGTAGTTTCAGCAATGATACGGGTATTAAATTTCTAATATAGTCCTATACTTTTTACACTATATTCTTTTATTTTGCAATCAGGTGAAACCTTTTAGTATTATAATAAGTTTTCTGATATTGACTTTACACTGCATTCCATGTGGTGATAATGTTTTTGCATTCGGGGAAGGAAAAATAAAATCAGAAATCTCCCAATCCAGTTCCAACAGGGAACCTTTACATTCTGATGCCTGTGCCCCGTTTTGCACTTGTTCCTGCTGTGCAGGGTTTTCAATACATCAATATTCTGCTGTTTTTAATTATACACCGGTTAGCGGAGTTACTTATTTTTCTTCTTATGCTCCCGGTGATTTAATAGAAGTATCGCTTCCCATTTGGCAACCCCCTCAATTGTAAACTCCTTTTTTACCGGAAATGTTTTCATAGCCTCACCGGAAATGTATTCTATGAAACGATTTGTGAACTTATAAGTTTATGACTTTTTTCAGGAAACAAGAAGAGTAGGGTACTCACAATTTCTCATTCCGAGATTCATTGCTTTTACGCTTAAACTTTTTTCTGAAATCAAAGAGGAAGAAAAATCTCAAAAAAATTCAAATGCTGAATCGCATCATCCAATTTAGTATAAAACAAAAATTCATTATAGGCTTACTGACGATTGGCCTTATTATTTGGGGAATATGGAGTGCCACTAAACTTCCTATAGACGCTGTACCCGATATTACCAATAACCAGGTACAGGTGATCACCGTGGCTCCTTCTCAGGCAGCGCTGGATATAGAAAGACTGGTTACTTTTCCCGTTGAGCAAACCATGACAACCATACCCGGGATAAAGGAGATGAGAAGTTTTTCCCGTTTTGGTCTTTCAGTAGTTACCATTGTATTCAGTGATAAAACGGATGTGTATTGGGCCAGGCAGCAGGTCAACGAACGAATATCCATTGCTAAAAACCAGATACCGCCAGGCGTGGGAAATCCTGAAATGGCACCTATTACAACGGGGTTGGGTGAAATATACCAATATATTGTACGGCCCAAAAAGGGATATGAAAAAAAATATACAGCCATGGATCTTCGGACAATCCAGGACTGGATCATTCGCCGCCAATTATTAGGAACTCCCGGTGTTGCAGATGTTGCAAGTTTCGGAGGTTATCTTAAGCAATATGAGATAGCAATAGATCCGGATAAATTAAGAAGCTACAATCTTAGTATTAGTGATTTGTTTACCGCTCTTGAACGTAACAATCAAAATACAGGCGGTGCTTATATTGATCATAAGCCACATGCATATTTTATACACAGCGAAGGATTAATTACTTCCATAGATGAGATTAATAAGATAGTGGTAAAAAGCACAACGCAGGGAATACCAATTCTGATAAGAGATATTGCAGAGGTTCGGCCGGGCCATGCAACAAGATACGGGGCTATGACCTATAACAATGAGGGGGAAGTAACCGGCGCCGTTACCATGATGCTGAAGGGAGAAAATTCCAATGCAGTGGTAAACCGGGTGAAAAAAAGAATAAACCAAATTGAAAAAACATTACCGGAAGGCTTGCAGATTGATTCTTTTCTTGATCGCAGCGAATTGGTAGGGAGAGCTGTAGGGACGGTTGAAAAAAATCTTATCGAAGGAGCACTGATCGTAATTTTTGTACTGGTATTATTTCTTGGCAATTTACGGGCAGGATTACTGGTAGCATCAGTTATTCCGCTAAGCATGCTGTTTGCTATGGGCCTTATGAATTTGTTTGGAGTGAGTGGTAACCTGATGAGCTTAGGGGCTATTGATTTTGGTTTGATAGTAGATGGAGCTGTTATAATAATAGAATCCGTACTACACAGGATAACGCAGAGTAATACTCATCAACAGGGGCCAGTCAAGTTATCTTCTTCTCAAATGAACGACGAAGTTTATAGTTCTGCCAGTAAGATGATGAACTCGGCATCATTCGGCCAGATTATTATTCTTGTTGTGTATTTACCCATATTGGCACTTGTGGGTATAGAAGGAAAAATGTTTAAACCCATGGCGCAAACAGTAGCATTTGCCATACTGGGAGCTTTCCTGTTGTCGCTAACTTATGTGCCCGTGATGAGTACATATTTTTTGAGTAAAAAAACCAGCCACAAAAAAAATTTTTCAGATCGTATGATGATTTATTTTCAGCGACTTTATAAACCAGTTATAATTGGAGCATTGAAAAGAAAATTTATTGTGGTACTCAGTGCGGTTGTATTGTTTGTAATAAGCCTCGTAATTTTTATCCGCATGGGCGGGGAATTTATTCCTACTCTTGATGAAGGTGATTTTGCAGTGGAGACAAGAGTACTGACAGGGAGCAGCCTTACAGAAACCATCGAAGCTGCACAAAAAGGTGCTGCACTTTTATTGAAAGAATATCCGGACGAGGTAAAAGAAGTGGTGGGGAAAATTGGCTCTTCAGAAATTCCAACGGACCCTATGCCTATCGAATCGAGTGACATGATGGTTATATTAACTCAAAAGACAAAATGGAAAAAAGCGAAAAACCGGGAAGAACTATCTGATAAAATGGCTAAATCATTGTCTGTGATTCCGGGTGTGACTTTTGGATTTCAGCAACCTATTCAGATGCGGTTTAATGAATTGATGACTGGCGTACGACAGGATGTTGCCATTAAAATTTTTGGAGAAGACCTCGATAAACTTTCTTTACTGGCTGATCAAACCGGAAAAATTGCTTCTGGTATTACAGGAACAAAAGATATTTATGTAGAGCAGGTAACCGGGCTGCCGCAAATTATCATTAAAATTAACCGGGATGAAGTTGCCAAATATGGCCTGGATGTAGAAACGATCAACAGGAATATCAATATAGCTTTTGCGGGGCAGGCTGCCAGTGTAGTATATGAAGGAGAAAGAAAGTTTGATCTTGTCGTTCGTTTGCAACAGGCAAGCCGGCAAAATATCGGAGATGTAAGTAATTTGTATATCACAACACCAACGGGTAACCAGGTTCCTTTAAGCCAGCTGGCTGATGTTCAATTTAAAGTGGGGCCCAATCAAATTCAACGGGAAGATGCAAAGCGAAGAATCATTGTCGGTTTCAATGTCCGGGGCCGTGATGTAGCCAGTGTTGTACAAGAATTACAGGAAAAAATAACCACACAGGTAAAAATGCCACCAGGATATTATACCACTTATGGCGGCCAGTTTCAAAACCTGCAGGAAGCGAATGCAAGATTATCAGTCGCTGTGCCGGTTGCATTAACGCTTATATTTCTTCTATTGTTTTTTGCTTTTAACTCATTTAAACATGCTTTGTTAATCTTTACTGCAATTCCTATGGCATCTATTGGCGGCGTATTTTCTTTATTGATACGTGGGATGCCTTTCAGCATTTCGGCCGGTGTAGGATTTATTGCATTGTTCGGGGTAGCTGTATTGAATGGAATTGTTTTGATCGCTGAATTTAACCGGCTGAAAAAAGAAGGTATCAGTGATTTAAAAGAAATAATATTGAAAGGAACCGAATTAAGACTGAGGCCGGTTTTAATGACTGCTTCTGTTGCATCACTGGGTTTCCTTCCTATGGCTATAGCTACCAGCGCCGGGGCTGAAGTACAAAGACCGCTGGCTACTGTAGTCATCGGCGGGCTGATTACGTCAACACTGTTGACGCTGATTGTTCTTCCGAGTTTGTATATCTATTTTGAAAAAATAAAAATCAGGAAAGTGAAACTATATAAGATTCCGCTCGTGCTATTGCCGTTGCTGATCATATTTATTTCGACAAAGGCGCAGCAACCAAATGGTTTGACAATGGAGCAGGCTGTTCAGCTGGCGCTTGCTAATAATAAGCTGATGCGATCTGCCGATTTGGAAAAACAATACCAGCAACAACTTAAATCATCGGTTGGGTATGTCGGAAAAACAGATTTCAATGTAATGTTAGGCCAATATAATAGTTATAGCTGGGACGATAATTATTTTTCTGTTTCACAAACCATTCCCAATCCAAAAAATTTCTCAGCTCAGAAAAAGCTGGAACAAGCATTGATCAACTCGGCAGATGCCAGAATAAAAATGACGGCCAATGAGCTGGCTATGAAAGTAAAAGAAACGTATTATATTTTACTTTACCTCTATAGCAGGGAAAAATTATTGTATCAGCAGGACAGCATCTTCAGCGAATTTTTGAAAGCAGCAACGCTGCGGTTAAAAACCGGCGAAACAAAATTGCTGGAAAAAACTACTGCGGAAACTCAATTAAATGAAATCAGGAATTTGGTAAAACAAAACAATTCAGATCTTCTTGCTTTCAATTATTCCCTGCAACAACTAACAGGTAACGAAACACCGGTATCCATAGTACAGGAAAGTTTGCAGGAAAGAGTTTTTACTTTGATTGATGATACGGCGCTTATCTCGCAAAATCCTTATTTGAGGTATTGGCAAGAACAAATTGCTGTATCTAAAGAAGAGAGAGAAGTTATAGCAGCACAGCGGCTTCCGGATTTTACTTTGGGTTATTTTAATCAAAGTTTAATAGGTAACCCGCTTAATAGCAGTAGTACAAAATTTGCAACTGCCGGAAACCGGTTTATGGGACTCAATGCCGGTATTTCAATTTCGATATTTAATCGCCCGCTGAAAGCAAGAATAAAAGCGGCAGAAATAAACAGGCAAGTAGCCGAAACCCGGTTTGATTATAATCAGTCTGTATTAAAAAATGAATGGCAACAGGCATGGGAAGAATATCAGAAAAATAAAAGCAGCATTACTTATTATAAAACTTCTGCTTTGCCTAATGCAGATTTAATGTTATACCAGGCCCAAAAAGGTTACCGGGCGGGAGAAACGGATTATGCAGAATACCTACTGGCAGTACGCAGTGCTTTACAGATAAAAGAAATGTACCTGAAAACGCTGAATGCACTTAATCAAAGCATCTTCAGGCTGGAATACCTTGCCGGAAACCCATAAAAAATTTTATAAATAACTGAAATGAAAAAAATAATGTCAATGAAATTCAGTGTTATTCTGTTAGGAGCTATTGTTTTATTTTCTTCCTGTGACAGTAATAAAAAAACCGAAACAGAAAACCAGGCCGAGCAAAAGCATACTGCTGCAAGTAATGAAGTTACGCTAACCAATGAACAGTTTAAGACTGCCGGTATTACTTTCGGTACAGCACAGTTGAAACAAATTAGCGGAACTTTTAAAGCAAATGGTTTGCTGGATGTGCCGCCGCAGCAAAAAGTAAGTATTTCCGTACCCATGGGTGGATTTTTGAAAAGTACAAATTTACTCCAGGGCAAAAGGGTAAAGAAGGGTGAACTGATTGCCGTCATAGAAAACCCGGAATACATTCAGATGCAGCAGGATTATCTGGAAGCAAAAAGCCAGTATGAATATGCACAGGCAGATTATGAACGGCAGCAGGAATTGGCGAAGGAAAATATTAATGCACAAAAGACATTGCAGCAATCAAAAACAAATTTCCAGGCGCTAAGCGCAAAGGTCAGCGCCCTGAAAGAAAAAATCAAAGTTTCCGGAATAAATTTAGCAGCAGTAGAAAACGGAACGATACAGTCCTCCATCAATATTTATTCACCCATCAATGGCTTTGTTACGGAGGTCAATGTAAATATTGGCAAATTTGTAAACCCTTCCGATATTCTTTTTGAAATTGTAGATACAGAACATTTACATGCGGAGTTAACTGTTTTTGAAAAGGATATTCCTAAGTTGCAAATTGGACAAAAAGTTCGGTTCATACTTGCTAATGAAACTTCGGAAAGAACGGCTACCGTGTACCTGATTGGGCGGGAGATTGATGTAAATCGCTCGGTTCGTATACACTGCCATATTGATAAAGCTGATATCCACCTGTTACCGGGAATGTATCTGAAAGCAATAGTGGAAACAGGCCAGAACCGGGTTCTGGCTTTGCCAGATGAAGCCTTAGTTGATTTTGAAGGACAGAAATACATTTTTATATTGTCAGAGGAAGCGGGCTACAAAAATGGAAATAACAACCAGGCAGAATATCATTTTAAAATGATAGCGGTTCAAATTGGCAATAGTGATGAAGGATTTACCGGAGTAGCATTGCCGGAAGGAATGGACCAGGCAAATGTGGTAATAAAAGGGTCGTATGCATTATTAAGCCAGATGAAAAACAGAAAAGAAGGTGAAGACCATTAATGGTAGTCTAGTAAATTGAATTCACGAGGGAATACCGAAATTACAGTTCAAATACTTTTTAAAACTAATGCTATCTATACTTACAGGAAGCCTGTTAATTAGTTTGCTTCATGCAATAATACCCAATCACTGGCTGCCGGTACTGGCTATCGGACGTAAAGAGAACTGGAGCCTGTCCGAAACGACGAAGGTTACTTTTATTGCCGGGCTGGCTCATGTATTAAGTACAGTAATTATTGGCATTGTACTCGGAATTATCGGGGCGGAACTGCAAAAATCTATTGAACAGTTTGCCGGCGTCATTGCACCCGCTATCCTTATTTTGCTTGGATTTTATTTTATTCAACAACATTACCGGCACCATCATTTTCACATCAATAAGCATCAACTTGAAAATAAGCAAAAATCAAAATTGATTACTGCATTGGTATTAGCTATGTTTCTTTCGCCTTGTATGGAAATTGAAGGCTATTTTTTATTAGCAGGGACAAAAAGTCGCTGGTTTTTATTTTCAATGGTCATCATGTATTCCGTCATTTCACTTGGCGGAATGTTGTTGTGGATACGATTAGCATACAAAGGGTTGATTAAACTTAACTGGCACTCACTGGAACATAATGCAGGAATCATAACCGGACTGATTTTAATTGCAACCGGCATTGTTTCATTTCTTATCAGTTAAATTATTCATTCTATGAGTCGGGATATTTAATTAACTCCCCAATACCCTTGCAATTTTCTGCGTCAATACATAAGCCCGGATGCTGTTGATGTACTCATTGGATTGTATAGTAGGTGAAAATGAACCTGATGTGGCAACTGTTAGTTCCATGCCAAAGAAGCGGATCATAAAAAATATTCCGGCCGAAGAAACTTTCATCGAATATATAAGTGTATCCTTCACTATAAAAGAACTCAGGCGTAAAGCGACCAACAACGAGTGTTATTAAAAAAAGGGTTCAAAGAAATATTTGGCACACCTATTTTTGATTTTTATCAGAGCTAACGGATGGAGCATGCCCGGTAATTATTGTTTGAAAAAGGACTTATTGTAACAGAAGTGTCATTATTACTCGGTTATTCTTCCGTTTCGCATTTTTCTACTGCATTTTTGAAAGATACCAGGTTGAAGCCTTATGAATCGTTGCTTCGGCAAAAGTACATTCAACTCATATTTTTTCCTACTTCGTAAGTCGGTTTTCCGATACCGTAAATGAAGCTGTGTCTGCACAGATAGTTTTGCAAAAATTAATTGCAAAAAATGAAGAGAGCTTTAATACTACTGCTACCTATATTAATATTTCAATATTCGGGATACACCCAGTACAGAACAAATGCACAACAACTTATTACAACGAACGAAGACTCATTACATGCTGGGATTACTAAAAACAAAACAGTGATTTCCGGTTACGGAAGCGCTTTTTATCAAAGGGATTTTAATTTCAAACAATCCATAGTTACCCTGGAAAGAGCTGTACTTTTCGTCGGACATCAATTCAGCAAAAAAATATCTTTTTTCTCAGAACTTGAACTGGAAAATGCTAAAGTGGAAGGCGGTGAACCCGGCGGCGAAATTTCAATGGAACAGGCATTCCTAAAATTTAATCTTACATCAAATCAATATATCGTTGCCGGACTGTTTGTTCCCCGCATTGGAATACTTAATGAAAATCATCTGCCCGTAAATTTTAATGGTGTTGAAAGACCTATTGTTGAGCAAATTGTTATTCCTGCTACATGGAGAGAGTTGGGAATAGGGTTTTATGGCTCTTCAAACCGGCTTCCTTTGAATTATTCGATAGCAATACTTAATGGTTTGGATGGAGGTCATTTTGTACACGGCAGTGGTATTCGTGAGGGAAAAGCCGAAGGCAGCAATGCATCTGCCAACAATCTTGCGATAACGGCATCAGTACAATATTCTATCAGCGATTTTAAATTTCAGTTAGCAGGATATATGGGCGGCACTGTGGCTACAAACAAATATAAAGCCGACAGTCTTGGTTTAAACAGCGGTGCATTTGGTACACCTTTATACCTGGGAGAAGCAAATATGCAATATTCAAAAAATGGATTTTCATCAAAACTGCTTGGCGCTTCCATCATTTATCCCGAAGCAAATAAAGTGAATGCAGCTTATGCAAACAATGTAGCAAAAACTATGTACGGAGCTTATGCAGAAATCGGGTATGATTGGTTATATCCGAAGAAAAAAAAGGCGCAGTTTATTACGTTTGCCCGTTGTGAGATTCTTGATCTTAATTCAAATATCCCGACGAATGCTATTTATGACGGTACATTAAAGCAAACTCATATCATAACAGGATTTAGTTACCTGCCCGTTGCCAATGTAGTCATTAAAGCAGATCTGCGATTGTTGCATACCGGTCCTCAAAACCCGGCGTTAATTATCAATCCCGCACCCAATGCGTTGGCATACCGTCAATCGAATCAGTTTTTAAATTTTGGTATCGGTTATTCTTTTTAATTGTAAACAGTAATGGAAAGAAAAGAATTTATACGCTCTTCGTGCAACGCCTGTTTATTATTGGCGGCCGGTTATTTATTACCAACGGTTGCCGGTTGCGTTTCCGGTTATTCTGTTTTCAAAACATCAGTCGTGAACAATCTAGTCACAATGCCAATAGCAATGTTTGATAAATCAACATTACAACTTGTTCGGCCTAAAGGGTGGTTGTATGACATTGCTGTTGAAAAAAGAACAGATGGCTCTTTTGCTGCATTATTATTACAATGCACACACCAGGAAAATCAACTGAAAATACAAGGAAACGGATTTCATTGCTCTCTTCATGGAAGCGAGTTTGATAAAAACGGCAATGTGACCAAAGGGCCTGCCGAAAGACCACTGCAGCAGTATAAAACTTTTGTGGACAAGGATCAGATAATTATTCAGATTTTAAAGTCACCTCAATAATGAAACGAAACTGTTTTATCATTTTTATCAGCACAGCACTTAGCATATCCTGTAATAAAGCCCCGGGCACAATTGTTACAGAAGATTTTTCGGTATTAGAGCAAACTGTTCTCAATGATTTTACAAATAATGTGGCATTAAACAGTTACCTCAACCTAAGCGTAAAAGCAACTGTTTTAAACACCGCCCTTCAGAATCTTGATGCCAATACAACCGATGCAAATCTTAGCATTGCAAGGCAGGCATGGAAAGATATGCGGACAGTGTGGGAGCAAAGCGAAGGATTCCTTTTTGGCCCGGTTGAAGACAATGACTATGATCCTAACATGGATACCTGGCCTACAGATTATATTCAAATGGATTCTTTACTTGCAAGCGGAAATACTTTGGATGTTTCGGATATTCAAAACCTCACTTTATCGCTGCGAGGGTTTCATCCCATTGAATACATCATTTTCGGGAACCAGGGAAGTAAAACAGCAGCGCAATTAACAGCAAGACAGAAATTGTATATGAGAAACCTGTCTACAGATATTATGGGTACCTGCAATGACTTGTATTTAAGCTGGAGTTCAGCCCCCGTGAATTTTGCACAACATGTAATTACTGCAGGTAAAGGAAGCACAAAATATGCGAAGCGGCAAGAAGTATATATGGCAATTGTTGGAGCACTAAGCGGTATATGTGAAGAAGTGGGTGAAGGAAAAATGAAAGAGCCTTTTGATGCAAAAGATCCGCAATTGGTTGAATCACCTTATTCCGGAAACTCCACAACAGATTTTAAAAATAACATCATTGGTATCAGGAATGTGTATATGGGAGTGAATGGAGGTAAAGGATTGAAAGACCTGGTAGCTGCAAAAAATAAATCATTGGATAATACTATACAGAGCCAGATCGCCGCAGCTATCAACTCATTTGATAATATTACTCAGCCTTATGAGGATGCGATCATCAATCAAAGAACACAAATACAGCAAACCATGAACCTGCTTGGTGATTTAAAAGAAACAATAGAGAATAAGCTTATTCCATTTATTCAGCAATATATTTTAGATTAATAAATTGAAGTCAATGAGAAAAACGGGGTTGGTATTAAGTATCACGGTGCTCAGCATTGCTGTTTTTACAATGTGCAATAAAGCATCCCTTTTTCCTGAGAGCGGTTATGATGACAGGCTGAGCGGAGGATTTGCAACGGTATTTGACGAAACATCTAAAGCATTTTCTCACCCGGTAAATGGACTGAGTGATCATGATGCACATATTCATGAACTTGGTGATGCTGCTTTTGAACAAACTTTTGTAACAGCGCCGGCCCCGGTCAACAGTGGACTGGGTACAATTTTCAATAACGTTTCCTGCATCTCCTGCCATCATAACGACGGAAAAGGAACTCCGACTTTAGGATTTACCACATCATCCATGTTGTTACGCATAAGTATCCCGGGCATTGATACTCATGGAGGTCCCTTAGATGCGCCGGGCTTTGGCACACAATTGCAGGACCAGGCTATTTTTGGAAAACAACCTGAAGTGAATACTTCTATTAATTATTCTGATAAAATCGTTACTTATCCTGATGGCTCTTCAGTTGTTTTGCGCAATCCATCCTATACTATAACAAATTCCTATATTCCATTACCTGCCGGTTATATGATTTCACCAAGGATGGCGCCGCCTGTTTTTGGCGCAGGTTTACTGGAAAATATCCCTGAGAGTACCATTCTTTCATTTGCTGACGAGAATGATGCCAATGGTGATGGAATAAGCGGAAAACCCAACTATGTTTATAACAGCTATTCAGGAAAAACTGAATTAGGAAGATTTGGGTTAAAAGCAAATAACCCGAATATTTTATTACAGGTAGCAGGAGCATACCAGCAGGATATAGGAATCACCAATTATGTATTCAAAAATGAAAGTAGCGCTGGTCAATCTCAATCTGACGGGTTGAATGACGATCCCGAACTTCCGGATAGCATATTAAATGCTGTGGCTTTTTATGTTCGAACGCTTGCTGTGCCTGCAAGGAGGAATACAACAGATCCTGATGTCATGGCAGGAGAAAAAATATTTACACAGATAAATTGCAGCGGTTGTCACAAGCCAACTGTACAGACAGGAGTGAATGTTGCGTATCCATATCTTTCCAATCAGCGGATACATCCTTACACGGATCTTTTGCTTCATGATATGGGCGATGCGTTGGCTGATAATCGTCCCGATTTTCTTGCTACAGGAAAAGAATGGCGGACTGCTCCATTGTGGGGCATTGGCTTATTCCAAAAAACAAATGGTGTCCCGTTTTATTTGCATGATGGAAGAGCCAGAACACTGGAAGAAGCTATACTCTGGCATGGTGGTGAAGCTGAAAAAAGCAAACAGCAGTTCATGCAATTAAGTCAATCAGACAGAAGCAAGCTTATAAAATTTTTAAACTCACTGTAAAGTTTCAATCTTAAATTTTCTCCAAAAACAGTTTCACCTAAAGTCATTCGAGTTGTCTTCCTGATGATTTTAAAATGTTTTTTTCAGATCAGGATTAGTGATGAGAATATAGTCCCCCAGCTTACTGAATTTTTCAAACGCCTGCGGGTCAGAACTGTTATATGATACATCGCTAACACTAGCAATATTCAGTATCCTTATTTTTTTACTTCTCATTTTCAATTGTGCAGCAGTGCCTAACTTTTCTGCAGTATGAAAACCGCCGACACAATGAAATATTTTATTGCCTTTATGGTTCCTATGGTATTTATAAATACTATAACTCATGCCGGCATCCCAAAGATTCTGACTGTAATAAACATTGGGATTGGAACTACCGGGACTGCCCTGCATCACTTCTTCAAATTTTTCACGATAACGGCCGCTCAAGGTATCGTAAGGGAGCGGTGGCAGCAATTTCTTTGCTTCTTTTGATAAATTATCCAGGGAAGCCATACCCAACCTGCTAACCATGCTTACATACCGGCGAGGAGTATTTGCAGCTATAACTTGAATATGATTTGTTTTTGCAAATTCAATCATGGGCCGGTAATCTTTATAATTACTCCAAAGACGTACGTCTTTGGCAAAACGGTCTTCTGGAATAAATCCTTCTAAATATTCATTTAGCGGAAGCTGATTATCTGTTTCAAACATTTCAAGACTTAATGCAATTTTATCACCAAATCTATTATAAAGCCCTTTTAAGATTTCAGCTTCAAGAAAATGACAGGCACTGTCATTGTGTTCTTCACCGAAGAACAGCACATCAGCCCTGGCACAATCAGAAATTATTTTGTCAATGGTTATGATCTGTTTAGTCCTTGTATTATAGATATTATAATTCGCTTCCATACTGTTTTGAGAAAATGAAAAACCAAAAGACAGCAGGAAAATACATAGTAGAAGGAATTTCATAACAATCAATTTCCGCAAATATCGGTGAGTGTACGAATAATCCGTTAAAAGTTTTTAGTGAAGTATTTCTTTCAGACTTTCATTGGCGGCATTGATGGCAAAGTCAATATCATCTCTTGTCAATGCATAGCATATAAACCAGGATTCGAAAGCTGATGGCGGAAGATAAACCCCCCTCTTCAGCATAGCATGAAAGAATTTTTTAAACAATTCAATATTGGATTGGGATGCTGTTGCAAAATCAACGACTGGTTTTTTACTGAAATGAATACTGATCATCGAACCGACCTGGTTGATAACATAAGGAATACCTGAAGTTTTAAATACTTCATTAAGCCCTGAATGAAGCATATTGGTTTTTTCTTCAAGCTCTAGATAAATAGAAGGATTTTCATTTAAGGTTTTCAGTAGTGTATAACCGGCAATCATCGCCACAGGATTCCCGCTCAGCGTTCCTGCCTGGTACACATTTCCCAATGGTGAAATATGCTCCATAATTTCTTTTTTGCCGCCAAAAGCTCCAACGGGCATACCTCCGCCAATCACTTTTCCGTAAGTAACCAGGTCGGCATTTACTTTTAATTTTTCCTGCGCACCACCGGCAGCGAGGCGAAAGCCCGTCATTACTTCATCAAGAATAAAAACTATCTCTTCCCTGTCACAGATTTTTCTTAACCCTTCTAAAAATCCCGGTAATGGAGGAATGCAACCCATGTTTCCTGCTACAGGCTCAATGATGATGGCTGCAATTTGTTTTTTATTTTCTGCAATTAGTTTTTCAACAACAATCAGATCATTGTAGGGAGCGGTAAGCGTATCCGCAGAAACCCCTGCCGTTACACCCGGCACAGTTTGAATATTAAAAGTCGCTACGCCACTTCCGGCTTTTACCAAAAATGAATCAGCATGGCCATGATAACAGCCTTCGAATTTGATAAATTTATTTTTCCCGGTATAACCTCTTGCTAATCGCAAAGCACTCATACATGCTTCAGTGCCGCTGCTCACCATTCGTATTAAATCTATGTTCGGGGCCATGCTTTTGATAAGCTCCGCCATTTCAATTTCCAATTCTGTAGGCGCACCGAACGAAGTAGAGTCAATAATTTTTTCAGCTATTGCTTTTATCATGGGTTTATATGCATGACCCAAGATCATCGGGCCCCATGAATTGATGTAATCAATATATTTATTCCCATCGGCATCATAGAGATATGCGCCATTTGCTTTGCTGATAAAAACAGGAGTGCCGCCTACACTTTTAAATGCACGGACAGGGGAGTTCACACCGCCGGGAATGGATTGTTGTGCCCGTTCAAATAATTCCTGACTCATTTTATGATTCATAAAAAAATATTTTGTGAAATGTGAAAATTGAATTGTCAAAATCTTTTACGTTTATCTTTTCACGTCTCACTCTAATAACTTCACCGCATCTTTTGCAAAATACGTTGCGATCAAATCTGCGCCGGCTCTTTTTATTGCCGTTAATGTTTCCAAAATAGCTTTGCGCTCATCTATCCATCCCATTTTTGCGGCTGCTTTTATCATCGCATACTCACCACTGATATTATATGCACTCACGGGAATCGTCACCGCATTCTTTACTTCCCGGATCACATCGAGATAAGCTAATGCAGGTTTTACCATCACAATGTCTGCTCCTTCTTCAATATCCATCAATGTTTCTTTCACGGCTTCAATGCGATTGTGATAATCCATTTGATACGTTTTCTTATCTCCAAAGCCCGGTGCTGAATCCAGTGCATCACGAAACGGCCCGTAAAAACAAGACGCATATTTAGCGCTGTAACTCATAATACCGGTTTTGGTAAAACTATTTTCTTCCAATGCTTTCCTGATTGCCCCGATTCTTCCGTCCATCATATCGCTTGGCGCCACAAAATCTGCGCCCGCCTGCGCATGGCTTACACTCATTTTTGCCAATACATCC
This sequence comes from Bacteroidota bacterium, assembly GCA_018266555.1. Lineage (GTDB taxonomy): Bacteria > Bacteroidota > Bacteroidia > Chitinophagales > Chitinophagaceae > UTBCD1. The sequence continues at coordinate 170,900 of JAFEAF010000010.1, forward strand.
ACTGTTGCATCATTTACAATCTCCGAACCATCCACAATGCCATCATGCCCATAAGATGAAAATGGATCTAATGCCACATCCGTCATTACCAGCATTTCAGGTACGGCATTTTTAATTGCTTTGATACTTCTTTGCATCAGGCCATTTGGATTTAATGCCTCTGTTCCTCTATTGTCTTTCAACTCATCTTTGCATTTGATGAATAACAAAACAGATTTCAATCCCATACTCCAGAGTTCTTTCACTTCTTTTACTGTAAAGTCTAAACTCATCCGGTAATATCCCGGCATGGAAGCGATTTCTGTTTTTACATTCTCACCTTCATCAATAAAAAGCGGAACGATAAAATCACTAGCAGATAGTGATGTTTCCGCCACCATAGATCGGATAGTGGGAGACTGTCTTAAAATTCTGTTGCGTCGTTGTAAATTCATAGTACCCTCCTAAATCCTCCCTTATGGGAGAACTTTTGAAATTTAAAAATTAAAACTCTCCTTTAGTGGCCTGGGGAACCCATTCTACCGGATTCAAACAAACCTGTAACAATTTATCTTCCTCGCTACCTGGCTCAGGATGGTAGTCATATTCAAATCGTACAGTTGGCGGCAAACTCATCAGGATGCTTTCGGTTCTCCCACCGGTTTTTAATCCGAATACGGTTCCACGGTCATGAATAAGATTGAACTCAACGTATCTTCCTCTTCTTATTTCCTGCCATCGTTTATGATTTGCATTGTAAAGAAAATATTTTCTTTTTTCCACAATAGAAATATAAGCATGAATAAAAGCTTCACCACATGCTTTTCCAAAATTCATCCAGAATTCTGTATTTCTTTTTTCATCAGGCCTTTTATGATCATAGAATATTCCCCCAATTCCTCTTCGTTCATTATTCCGGTGCGTATTCACAAAATAATCGTCACATTCTTTTTTAAATTCGGAATAAAACGACGGATCAAATTCATCGCAAACATTTTTATACGTTTGATGAAAATATTTTGCATCTTCTTCGAATAAATAATAAGGTGTCAGATCAGTGCCGCCACCAAACCAGCGATCCGTAAACATATCATCTTCATACAATTCAAACATCCGGTAATTACAATGTATCGTCGGAACAAAAGGATTGATAGGATGAATTACAAGACTCAGGCCTGCGGCAAACCATGTGCTTTTGTCAACTGGGGAAGTTATCTTTAAAATCCTGCGCATAGCATCTGTTACTTTTCCATAAACAACAGAAGTATTCACTCCGCCTTTTTCAAATACATTTCCATCGGCAATAACTCTTGTCAACCCGCCACCTCCTTTCCCCTGCCTATCCGGCAGGCAGGCCTCTGTTCTTTGCCATTCGTCTTCTTTGAATGTAGCTTTTCCATCCGCATCTTCTAACGCTTTGCAGATTTTATCCTGCAATCCATAGATGATTTCTAGCCAGTGATTTCTTAATTCCTTTGTTTCGGTTTTATGAAGCATTAATTTTAAATTCAACATTTAAAAATCAAAAAGGGCAAACTGTTTTGACTTTTCACCTGTCACTCTGATATTCCTTTACAGCTTCTACAAACGCTTTAGCATGATCCACCGGAACGTTAGGCGTGATGCCATGCCCTAAATTGGCAATGTACTGTTGCACACCGAACCCGTCAATCATTTCTTTCACCCACTTTTTTATTTGCGGAATTGGTGCCAGCAATTTTGCCGGATCAAAATTTCCCTGCAAGGTAATTTTATTATGAGTCAACTCTCTTGCAAAACGAGGCGTAATGGACCAATCAATCCCGATAGCTATCGGGTCAATACCGTTGGCGCTGCTTTCGCTCAATTCTCTCAACGCATACCAACTTCCTTTAGGAAATAAAATTACAGGGACATGTTCTTTCAAAGCATCAGCAATCTGAACCAGGTAGGGTTGTGCAAGTATTTTAAAATCTTCCGGCGAGAGCATACCTGACCAGCTATCAAACACCTGCACTACATCTGCGCCTGCTTTTGCCTGTGCTTTTAAATAGGCAATGGTTATCGTAGTAATCTTTTGTAATAACTGATGTGTTAAATCAGGATGAGTGTAAGAAAATTGTTTTGCTTTTTCCCAGGTCTTACTGCCTTTTCCTTCAATGAGGTAACAAAAGATTGTCCACGGCGCTCCGGCAAAACCAATTAACGGGACACGGCCATTCAATTCTTTTTTTGTCAACCCAAGAGCATCCAGCACATATTTTAAATTTTCTTCAACACCATCTATTGTAAGATTATCGATGTCTTTTTTTGTTTGAATTGTTTTAGGTAATAATGGCCCTTTACTTTCTTCCACGTCCGTACCGGAACGGCCGGGCATCAACACTTCCACTCCCATTGCCTGGGGAATAACGAGAATATCCGAAAAGATGATCGCTGCATCCACGCCTACCTGGTCTACCGGTTGCAAGGTGATCTCGCATGCCAGTTCCGGTGTTTGTACCCTGGTAAAAAAATCATACTTGTCTCTTAACTTGATATAATCCGGCAAATACCTTCCTGCCTGGCGCATCATCCATACAGGTGGCCGTTCTACCTTTTCTTTTCGTAATGCTTTTAATAAAAGATCGTTCTTTAGTTTACTCATTCAGGGTAATTAATGTTCTGAAAAAAATTTTGAACCGAGGCTATCATTGATTCCTGGCCGGAAAATTCACTTAGGATGATTTTGTTATTAGCATAATTCCTGATGCTGTCTGCTGTTGTTTTGCCAATGGCAAAACAAACAACCTGCGTACTCAATGTATTAACGGAAAAAAAGCTTTCTGCTCCACTGGGACTGAAAAATAGAATTGCATCAAATTCATCTGTAATTTCTACGGGAGTTTCGGTTGTTTCATACACAACTAACTCATGAACTTTTATCCCTGCATCTTTTAAAATCCCGGGAAGCTCACCCCTTCTTTTATTTCCACAAAAGAAAATGAGCTCATCAATTTTTAATTCAATTATTTTTTTTGCTAACAAAGATGCATGCTCAGCATCAGCGATAATATTTTTTCCTAATTGTGTTGCATGGCGCAATGCTTTTTTGGTGTTTCCAGACAGGGTTGCAAATTTTCCATTGATAATATAACCATTGCCTTCGGTACTAAGATATTTATTTAACAGTGTTACTGCATTATAGCTGGTAAAAACAAAACATTGTATGCCGGAATGGATGAGATCATTGAGGGCTTTAAATTTTTCCTTTGATAAAACCGGCTTTATTGAAATAAATTCCTGTTCCACCACTTCAATAGCATTTTGCCACGCCTGCACTTTAAGTGATGAATTTATTTTTTTTGTACTTAATACCTTGTACTTCATGCTTCACAGTTTCTTGCTTATTCTTTATTTTTTAAACTATCAACGATAGCTTGTCCTCCTGTTTCTAAAATTTTTTTTGCAGCCATGAATCCTATTTCTTTTGATTCATCCACGGGCAATTGCATTTTTACACTTGCCTTTTGTTTTCCATCGGGGCTGACTATATTTCCTTCAAAGCTTACATTTTTGCTTTCCACTTTTGCAAATGCAGAAATAGGAGTGGAACATCCGCCCAATAATGCACTTAAAAAATCTCTCTCCAATTTGGTGCATAATTCTGTATGCGCATCGTTAAGATGCTGGCATGCTTCAATACAAAACAAATCATTTTCCCGGCATACCATCATAATAGCCCCTTGAGCAGGTGCCGGCAACATCCAGTCAAGGTCAACAGAATTTTCAGGTCGGAGACCGATCCGCTCCAATCCCGCTGCAGCGAAGATGGCACCATGCCAATTGCTTTCTTTCAACTTTTGCAAACGGGTATTCACATTGCCTCTCAGGTTTTCAATTTTATGATCTGGATATTTATGCAGCCATTGCGCAATCCGGCGTACTGAGCTTGTAGCAATGATTATATCATCGGTATTAACTTGATGTTTTAAGGACGAATCACTAAAAATATTTTTTTCATCACTTAAGCCCGGATGTAAAACAAGAATGTCTTTATGTGACCCTCTTTTTAAAACGGCAACTTGTTTTATTCCTTGTGCCGGTTGCACAGGTACATCTTTCATAGAATGAACTGCAATGTCAATTCGGTTATTCAACAGCGCTGTGTCGAGAGCTTTTGTAAATATTCCAGTAACGCCAATGGAGTATAATGGTGTGATGGTATCCACATCACCTTCACTTTTTATAAAAACCAATTCAGAATCAAAGCCATTATTTTTTAAACGATTTTGCGTCAATGTAGCCTGCCATATAGCTAACTGGCTTTCTCTTGTACCAATCCTGATTATTTTTCCCATTGCTAAGCGATGAATTCATTAATGGCTTCAATGTAGAAACAACCCCGCCTGACGGACGGGCAGGCATCTTGATTTTGTACTTTCATCTTTGAAGCCATACCATTGATAACACGCTGAATTTTTTGATCAGCAGATGTATCTTTACTTTTAGCATATAAAGATCTGCCGGAATGATGTAACCTGGCAGGTATAAACAATGGGTCGCTTTGAATTTCTTTTAATTTTGTTTTTACTGCTTTCAGCACTGGAGCATACTTACGCATTTCATACCATTCGGTAAAATCAAAAATATGTTCTGCGATGATTTGTTTGGCTTTTGGTATTTCAGCTTCCCGTTTTGCCAGGGTTTCATCTTTCAGTTTTGATAATTCATCAATATTTATAAGAGAAATATTGGGTAAATCTTTTACAGAAGCCTCAACATTTGAGGGTACCGTCAGATCAATAATCCATTTCTTTTTATTTCCATTGAAATGAGAAGACAAAATAGCAGGCTGTGCGGCATTGGTAGCTACAATAATAATATCAGAACCGGAAAGATGGAGTGAAATATTCTGCAATGAAGCATGAGCTAATCCCATTTCTTCTGCTAATGAAACCGCTTTTTCGCTACTGCGGTTTACCAGGGTGATATTTTTTGTTCTTAAATAATCCACGATATTTTTACAGGCACTTCTTCCCATTTTGCCTGTACCGACAATCAGAATTTTTTTATCCGCAATGGCAGGTATATACTTTAATATATATTGAACTGCCGCAAATGAAACAGAAACGATACCTCCGCTCAGTTCTGTTTCATTTTTAATGGCTTTGGAAGATTGCAGTACACTGTTCACTAAACGTTCTGAAAATGTGCCAACAAATCCTTTTTCCTTTGAAAATTTTACAGCCGCTTTTATCTGGCCGATGATTTCATAGTCTCCGAGTATTTGCGAATCCAACCCGGCGCCTACTTTGAAAAGTTGTTCTATTGCTGCTGCTCCTTTTTTGATGTATGCTATTTGATTAAATAAAAGAGCGTCTCCAATTGTTTCGCTGCAAAGCAATTCGATGAGTTGGTTGGCATTTTCTGAAAAACCATAGATCTCTGTGCGGTTACAGGTTGAAATAATAAACAACTCACTTAAGCCCTTTCCGTTTGCTTTTTCAAGAATGCGTGAATATTGATCATTATTGATTGAAAATTGCCCTCTCAAACCTGTGTCTGCTTTCCGGTAATTGATGCCTGCTACAATAAAATTTGTGAAATTCCTTGAATTAACACTAAACATACTTATTTGTATAATCGTGCGATTTGCAAAAATAGATTTGCAGGTTTCAATAGCCTAAAATTGTTGTCACTGAACTGTCATTTTAGATTATGACATTTGTCAATTCACTGTAAACAGAATTTATTAAGTCTATAAAATGCAGGCTGGTATTATATTTCAATATAAATTTAAAGCCAAAGTAACTATGCCGGTTAGTTCGATAAACATCTGTTAGTTGCTTTTTTTACTTTATTTTACGCCAATGAACAGAGGTATAATTTTAATGAACCTTGGCTCCCCGGATTCTACAGATGTTAATGACCTTCGTAAATACCTGAATGAATTTTTAATGGACAAAAGAGTGATTGACTATCCTTATTTATTCCGATTAATGCTGGTAAAAGGAATCATTGTTCCGTTTCGTGCATCAAAATCTGCAGAAGCGTATAAAAGAATCTGGACTAAAGAAGGTTCGCCGTTGATCATATTCACCAGAGAATTACAAAAATCATTACTACAAGCCGTATCAGAACCTGTTGAGGTTGCCATGAGGTATGGGAATCCATCGATGGCCGCTGCTTATGATTCTTTGTTAAAAAGAAATCCTGATTTAGAGGAAGTCGTTTTGATTCCTTTGTATCCGCATTATGCCATGAGCAGTTATGAAACAGCAGTCGAATATGCAAAAGAAATTCACCGCAGGAAAAAATATCAGTTTCAAATCACTTTTATCAAACCGTTTTATGAGGAACCTGAATATATCCATACACTTTCTGAAAGTATTAAACCATTCCTGCAACAAGAGTATGACCATATTCTATTCAGCTATCACGGAGTACCGGAGCGGCATATTTTAAAAGGAGATATGACCGGCAAGCATTGTTTCAAAACTGAGAGTTGTTGCACAGTAGATTCGCCGGCGCATAAAAAATGTTACAGGCACCAGTGTTTGAAAACAACCAGCCTTGTCGCTCAAAAATTAGATCTTACTTCAGAAAAATTCAGTTATTCATTTCAATCCCGGCTGGGAAGATCGGAATGGCTGAAACCATATACAGCTATGCGATTGAAACAAATGCCTGAAGAAGGAATCAAAAGATTGCTGGTAGTTTGCCCGGCATTTGTAAGTGATTGCCTGGAGACACTGGAAGAAATTGCTGAAGCAGGAAAAGAAAGTTTTTTACACGCCGGCGGGGAATCTTTTACGATGATCCCTTGTCTGAATGTTCATCCGCTTTGGATAGATACGATTGTTTCATATATAGAGGGAATAAAAAAGGGAAATCTCGAAATGGTTCTTGAATATTAAAAAGTCAAAAGTCAAAAAAGAGGCCGTTTAAGTCCGTCAATGTTTAAATTTTACTTTTGAATTTTATACTATCACTTATGTATATATATATCAAAGCCATTCATATTATTTTCATCGTCACCTGGTTTGCGGGTATGTTTTATATTGTTCGTTTATTTATTTATAATACAGAAGCTAATCAAAAACCGGAACCGGAACGAGGAATTTTGCAAAAGCAATTTAATATTATGATCCGCAGGCTTTGGTTCGGCATTACCTGGCCATCTGCTATTCTAACATTGATTTTGGGGCCATGGCTTATGATCAGCAATCATTGGGATAAAGAATTGTTTGAGCCGGCAGGTACATGGCTGCTGATTAAACTGGTCTTCGTTATTCTGTTATACATCTATCATCTCACATTACATGCTATATATAAACAGGAAACCAGGGGGGTTTTCAGGTATTCATCCCAACATCTTCGTTTGTGGAATGAAGTTGCTACCATCTTCCTGGTTGCAATTGTGATGTTGGCTGTAGTAAAACAAAACATGAGTGTAGTGTGGGGAATAGCAGGGCTGATCCTGCTCGTTATTTTGCTGGTGAGTATGATAAAAATTTACAGGATACTCAGGAAATGATCAGCATATCAATTATGGGTGATCAGAAATCTGTCATGAATGATGAAAAAGGAGGGGAATATCTATGAAATGCAGATTCTTTACGATTTTTCATTATGTCAGTTTTGAAGTTTTTACATCCTGTGCCTGTAAAACTTAAAAATTTTCAGGCATTAAAGTCTTTGACAACCGGGTGATATCGGATTACAAAATTATTTCCACAGGAAAAAAATAAGCAATGGTTCAACAATTAAAATGAACTGCTTAACCTGTTTAACTGAACTATTGTTTTCCTGAATCTTTTAAATTTTTTACCAAAACAATCATTTCAACTTTTGAACAACTCTGTTGTTTGATTGGCGACTAAACTCATTCCTCATCGTTCATATCGCTTTGCTGAATATATCTTTTTTTTCCGCCTGTTGATTTCTTAACAGATACAGATCAAAAGCACGACAAATATTACGGATAAAATGCCTGCCTATGGGTGTAACTGACATTTCGTTTTCATTCCATTCAACAAGGCGATCTTTTTCTAATTTTAGTAACTCCGGGAAAGTATATTCCTGCAGCACTGATAAATCTTTTGAGTTGAAAACGACAGCGTTTTTGCAACTTAGATCAAGAATATATTTTCTGAAAGCTAGATCTTCTTTATCCAAAAAATAACCACGGGTAACCGCAAGTTCCCTCTTATTGATATGTTCGTAATACCCGTGCAGGTCTTTTTTATTTTGTGCAAAAGCAAGCCCTGAATCACTGATAGAAGATACACCCAATCCCAATAACAAAGTAGTTTTTTGTGTGGTATATCCCATAAAATTCCGGTGTAATGCACCATCTATCCATGATTTGTACAGATCATCTTCAGGCAAAGCGAAGTGATCCATTCCTATGTCAACATACCCTGCTTCTGTCAACAGTTGTTTTCCTTTTAAATACAAAGCCAGTTTTTCACTTGCGCCGGGTAAATCATTTTCATTAAATAAACGTTGTCCCCTGCTGGTCCATGGCACATGAGCATAACTGTAAAAGGCAATACGATCAGGGCGTAACTCGATTACCTGGTTTATTGTTTTTTCAATGCTGGATATTGTTTGTTTAGGCAAACCGTAGATCAAATCGAAATTTATGGATTTGAATCCGGTTTCTCTTGCATCATTCATGGCCCGAATTACATTTTCATATGGTTGAATACGATTAATGATCTGCTGCACTTCAGGGTTATTATCCTGCACACCATAGCTGATACGGCGAAAACCAAGATTGTATAATGTTTCAAGATGTTTTCTTGTTGTATTATTTGGATGTCCTTCTATACTGAACTCATGTTTCGGATGAATAAGTGATCGTTCAAAAATCGTGTTTGCAATTCGTGCCAGGTTTTTGGGAGAAAAAAAAGTGGGCGTTCCTCCGCCAAAATGAAATTCCCGGATCACCGGTGTTTCATACATCAGTTGGCGGTAAATACTCCATTCCTGAATGAGGGCATTGAGATATTCGCTCTCTACCGAATGATTAGTTGTGATTTTTTTATTACAACCGCAATAGGTACATAAGGACTCACAAAAAGGCAAATGTATATACAGGCTGATTCCCTCTTTTGAATTCGAGAGGTGAAATTGTTGTTCAAAAACAGATTTCCATTTTTCAGCATCAATAACATCTTTCCAGTAGGGTACAGTGGGATAACTGGTATACCGGGGTACCGGAATATTATATTTGTTTACAAGATATGGATCTATTGGCATGACACAAAAGTCATTGTTCAAAATTTAGTGTAACATGATTGAGATGGCTTTTTGGGGTGACTTTGATCAGGGCCGGTAAAGTTTTATAATATATACGCAAGGTTTTTACTGAATCAGCCCACTTGTTTTTCTTAACTTTGCCCTCTTTTTAAGCTTGGAGATGAGCAATAAATACAAAGAATTTTCGCAACTGAATTTACCGGCTATTGAAAAAGATATTCTGGCCGGATGGCAGGCAACGCATGCATTTGAAAAAAGCGTTTCTCTGCGTGAGGGAGCCGCACCGTTTGTTTTTTACGAAGGCCCGCCGAGTGCTAATGGAATGCCCGGTATTCATCATGTGATTTCAAGAACATTAAAAGACATGGTATGCCGCTATAAAACCATGAAAGGATTCCAGGTAAAAAGAAAAGGCGGATGGGATACACATGGCTTGCCGGTAGAGTTGGGAGTGGAAAAAGAATTAGGAATAACAAAAGAAGATATTGGTAAGAAAATATCTGTTGAAGAGTATAACCAAAAATGCAGGGAAGCAGTACTCCGGTATAAGGATAAATGGGATAACCTGACAAGAAAGATGGGTTATTGGGTTGATCTGGATGATCCATACATCACTTTCAAAAATGAATACATTGAAACGCTGTGGTGGCTGCTGAAAAAACTATATGAAAAAGAATTGCTTTTTGAAAGCGTAAGCATTCAACCCTATTCTCCGGCAGCAGGAACCGGTTTGAGTTCACATGAGTTGAACCAGCCCGGAACCTATAAAGATGTAAAGGATACAAGTTGTGTAGCGATGTTTAAGGTGGCCTCCATAAATCCCTCCCCGGGAGAGACTTTATCCTACGCACAAAGCCAGCTTTTCGAAGTTCAGAGAAAAGACGAAGAGGCATTTTTCCTTGCATGGACAACCACACCATGGACACTTCCTTCCAATCTTGGATTGACGGTAGGTGCGAACATTGAATATGTATTGATAAAAACGTTTAATCCTTACACTCATCTCCCGGTTAATGTTATTCTGGCAAAAGCTCTTGTAGGAAAATATTTTAAAGAGGAAAATAAAAACGGAGATTTTGAGAACCATGTAAATCTTCCTTCGAAAAACTCCGGATTCCCCACTTCAGGGGCAGGGGCTTGGAAAATCCTTGCTGAATTCAAAGGCAAAGAGCTTGAAGGAATTTCATACGAACAACTCCTTCCATTTGAAGCCAATAAAACCAACAACCCAAATGCATTTAAAATTTTATTGGGTGATTTTGTAACAACAGAAGATGGTACCGGTATCGTTCATACAGCCCCTGCCTTTGGTGCCGATGACTTTAAAGTAGGAAAAAAATATGATATCGGCATTTTGACGATGGTAGACAAACAGGGAAAATTCATTGATGGATTAGGTGAGTTCAGTAATCGTTATGTGAAGAATTATAAAGAGGATCCCAACTACGTGGATGTGAATGTGGACATATCAGTGAAATTAAAAAAAGAAAACCGGGCTTTCAAAGTTGAAAAATATGAACATAATTATCCGCACTGCTGGAGAACAGATAAGCCTATTTTATATTATCCGTTGGATGCATGGTTTATTAAAACAACTGCGTTGAAAGATCGTATGGTTGAATTAAATAAAACCATTAACTGGAAACCAAAATCAACAGGCGAAGGAAGATTTGGCAATTGGCTGGAAAATATGGTGGACTGGAACCTGAGCCGTTCACGGTTTTGGGGAACTCCGTTGCCCATATGGAGAACGGAAGATGGAAAGGAAGAAAAATGTATCGGAAGTATTGATGAGCTTGAACAGGAAATGAAGAAGTCTTATGAAGCAAAGGTTTCTGCAATTTCTCCTTCGGAAAGTTTTAGGGAGTCTCTTGATCTTCATAAGCCATTTGTTGATAAAATAATTTTAGTGAGTGATTCCGGCAAGCCCATGAAACGGGTCCCCGATCTCATTGATGTCTGGTTTGACAGTGGAGCGATGCCTTATGCACAATGGGGATTGAATTGTGACAAATTAAAAGAAGGGAATTCCTTTCCCTTCGGCAAAGGTTGGGATGGTGCTTTTCCTGCTGATTTTATTGCAGAAGGAGTGGATCAAACAAGAGGATGGTTTTATACACTTCATGCTATTGCTGCATTGGTTTTTGATTCAGTTGCATACAAAACCTGTGTATCAAACGGTTTAGTGCTTGATAAGAACGGAAATAAAATGAGTAAAAGGCTGGGCAATGTAGTTGATCCGTTTAAAACAATTGAAACCTACGGTGCCGATGCTACTCGGTGGTATCTTATTACCAATGCTTCACCTTGGGAGAATATGAAATTTGACCTGGATGGTATCAAAGAAGTCCAACGAAAATTTTTTGGCACATTATATAATACATACCAGTTTTTTGCTTTATATGCCAATGTGGATGGATTTACATTTAAAGAAAAATATATTCCGTTAGCCGAACGGCCAGAAATAGATCGCTGGATACTTTCTTCGTTGTATTCATTAACCAAAAAAGTAAATGAGTACATGGATGATTACGAACCCACACAGGCGGGAAGAGCGATTGAAGATTTTGTGGACGAACATTTAAGTAATTGGTATGTTCGTTTGTGCCGCCGTCGTTTTTGGAAAGGGGAGTACGAACAAGATAAAATTTGTGCCTACCAGACTTTGTACGAATGTCTGGAAACGGTAGTAAGGTTAATGGCGCCCATTTCCCCCTTTTTTAGCGAAGCGGTTTTCCAAAACTTGAATGCAATTACAGGAAGATTTAATGCTGTTTCCGTGCATCATGTAGGATTTCCTGGAATAGATTCCAATCAAAGTCCATCCGTTGGTGGCAGGGGAGCCATTGATGAAGTATTGGAAGAAAGGATGCAATTGGCACAGGACGTATCGTCATTGATATTATCCCTTCGCAAAAAAGTAAGCATGCCAGCCGGACAGGCAGGTATTAAAGTAAGGCAGCCTTTGCAAAAAGTTTTGATTCCTGTTTTGAATGCTGAAATGAAAACCCAGTTACAGAAAGTAGAAGATCTCATCAAAGCTGAAGTAAATGTGAAAGAAATTGAATATCTCAATCCGGATAATACATTTATTCAAAAAAAAGTGAAGCCCAATTTTGTTGCCTTAGGTAAGAAATTAGGTGCTAAAATGAAAGCTGTTGCTGCCGCTTTATCTCAATTTTCCCAGGAAGATATAATTAATCTGGAAAAACAAGGGATGTATAATTTGACTATCGATGGAGAACCATTAACTATTGAACTTTCTGAGGTGGAGATCAGCAGTAATGATATACCCGGTTGGATGGTGGCTAATAAAGGATCACTGACAGTGGCATTGGATATTACACTCACCCCTGATCTGAAAAAAGAAGGGGATGCCCGGGAATTTGTAAATCGTATCCAGAATATCCGTAAAGACAATGGTTTTGAACTTACCGATCGTATTGAAGTAAAAGTGGCAGCAAATAATATCCGCCCGAATGACGCAATCGGGCAGGGAATGAAAGATTTTTTAACTCAGTTTAAAGCCTATATTTGCGCCGAAATTCTGGCAGAAAATCTGGAAATATTGCCCGAAATTAAGGGTGGTACAGAGATTGAAGTCAACGATGTTTCACTAAATGTAATTGTTTCAAAAAAAGGCTAAAAAATGGCAACTAAAAAACATACCCATCACAAGAGTGGGAAACCGGCAGTTAAAAAAGCTGCTAAGTCCGCCAAAAAAGCAGCCCCAAAAAAGCCAGCTGCAAAAAAACCCATGAAAAAACCCACACCAAAAAAATCGGCACCTAAAAAAGCCGTGAAACCTATGGTAAAAAAAGCTACCCCTCAAAAACCGGTAGTTAAGCCTGTTTCGGCAAAAGTTATTGCTAAACCCACTCAGGCAGTAAAACCTGTTTCACCACAACCAATTAAAAAAACTTCTGGATTTGATCCTAAATCCCTGGTATCAATAAAACCGAAGGTGAAGCCCATTATCAAAAAAGAGCCGCCAAAGCCAACTAAAATCGTAATACCTAAAACGACAACAAGGAGTTCAGTAAAATATGAACCCGAGTTTACTAAATCAGTTTTGGATACACCTATGCAGCAGGAGCAAAGCACTCCTACTCAAAGATATTCAGATGCTGACCTGGCAGAATTTAAAGAGATCATTCAAAAAAAATTGGATGCGGCTAAAAAAGAGCTGGCATACCTGCAGGGATTGATCACCCGAAAAGATGAAGGAGGTGATATGGACGAAGCCCGTTATATGACAATGGAAGATGGAAGTGTAAGTATGGAAAGAGAACAATTGAGCCAGATGGCCAGCCGCCAGATCACATTTATTGATCATTTGGAAAAAGCGATGATGCGCATTGAGAATAAAACGTATGGTATTTGCCGTGTTACAGGAAAACTGATTGATAAAGCCCGGCTTCGTGCTGTACCTCATGCTACGCTAAGCATTGAAGCAAAGCAAATGATGAGTAAATAATTATTTCTATTTAATAAAGTAAATGTAGCCTTCTCATTTCCGGGAAGGCTTCACTTTTAAATGAATTGGCAGGACGTTTTTTTTCTTAAAAATTTAATTTGTCATCCTGAATTGGATTTTGATATATATTTATTTCTGACATTGTTTTTCAGGTACAACTTTTCAACTATTGATTTAATATGATTATTCATTTTGGATATGAAAAAGGACAGGTGATGCAGGCATTGCGGTATCATTTTATTAGCCGGCTTGAAATTCGGATTATGATAATCCTGGTGAATGTTTTTGCTATCGCTTCTTTAGTGCTTTATCTTATGCATAAAATCACACCGGTAGCATTTATAATCGGGGCAACGATGTGGATCATACTGATGATCAGTTTTTGGTTTGTTATGCCTATTATGGTGTACCGGAGGGCAGCAACTTTTAAAGACAAATTCAGTATGAGTTTTAACGAGGATGGTTTTACATTGGGGCATGAGAGGGGATCCCGTTCCTGGCCTTGGAAATCGCTGAGCACATTTATAGAAAGCCCATATTTTTTTCATTTATATTTTGACAGCCGTTCTTTTTTCCTGGTACCTAAAAACGGTTGCAAAAACAGGGATGAAGTATTTGAACTAAGACAGTTGCTGAAATCAAAAGTAAAGAAGCAGAAATAAAATCTGGTTGGGATTTAGATGAAATGTTATAGCTTTTTTTCCATGATGTAATGAGGAATTGTGATTTCAAGAAATTCATCGCTACTGATTTTATATCCCATTTTTTCATAAAATCCTATAGCATTTTTTCTTGCATGCATGGTGATAATTTTATACCCACGGTCTCTTGCAATATTTTCTGCAAAATTCATCAAAGCTCTTCCGATCCCTTTCCCCTGCAGGTCATTGAGTACCGCCATTTGCCGAAGCCGCACCGTTGCAGGATTCTCTTCCACCAACATACAGCAACCTAGCATCTGGTCTTCATCAAAAGCACCTATGAGCATATTATCTTTTTCATCCTCTATTTCCTGCAAAGTAAAACCCAGCCCCAGAGGCTTGCGGAGAATATCATCTCTTAGTTTGATCATTTGATGATATTCAGGAGTTCCATGATCTATGATTTTCAGGGCCATTCCTATATAATTGAATTCAGAAGTTTTCAAATTACAAAGATCTTACAATACTGCCAACCGTTCTTTATTCAAATTTTTGTAGATGGGATATACTACTTATACCGTTAAAGCCTCGTTTACAGGAGGTTGATATAAAAATGAAAAAATGTGCTTTCCGATGATGATTTACCCAAAAAGTATATTTTTGCACCCATATTAACCAAACTTAAACGTCATGTCAGACATTGCATCAAGAGTAAAAAAAATTATCGTTGACAAATTGGGTGTAGACGAAGGCGAAGTAACCAACGAAGCCTCCTTCACAAATGATCTGGGCGCCGATTCCCTGGATACAGTGGAATTGATAATGGAATTTGAAAAAGAATTTAATATCTCCATTCCGGATGAGCAGGCTGAAACCATAACAACCGTTGGTCAGGCTATTTCTTACCTGGAAGAACATGCCAAATAATGCAGTAAATTCCCTGTCAAAAGGGTTCACTGAATAAGATCAATAAATTCCGCCTTCTGGTTCACAGACTGTGAAGGCGGTTTTTAGCTTCAAATAAACAAATACCACTGGCTGTATGGAATTAAGAAGAGTTGTCGTAACCGGAATGGGTGCATTGACTCCTTTGGGAAATTCCGTTGATGATTATTGGACAGGATTGATCCATGGTGTCTCTGGTGCTGATTTCATAACATTGTTTGATGCTTCAAAGTTTAAAACCAGGTTTGCCTGCGAAATAAAAAATTTTGAGCCTACAGATTTTTTGGAGAAAAAAGAGGCCAGAAAAATTGACCGGTTTACACAAACAGCTTTGATAGCCAGCGACCAGGCTGTGAAAGATGCCGGAATTAATAAAGACAATGTAAATGTTGACAGGGTAGGCGTCATTTTTGCCAGCGGTATTGGCGGACTTATCACTTTCCAGGAAGAAGTAACAAACTTTGCAAATGGCGATGGAACTCCACGATTCAATCCCTTTTTCATTCCAAAAATGATTCTTGATATTGCAGCCGGGCAGATTTCCATGCGTCATGGATTTCGTGGTCCTAACTATGCAGTGGTCAGCGCTTGCGCATCGTCAACTAATGCAATTATGTCATCAGTTAATTTGATTCGGATGGGCAAAGCCGATATTATTTTGACGGGAGGAGCTGAAAGTGTTATCAAAGAAGCAGGTGTAGGCGGGTTTAATGCAATGAAAGCGTTAAGTGAACGGAATGATGATCCTAAAACGGCAAGCCGTCCTTATGATAAAGACAGGGATGGTTTTGTAATGGGAGAAGCGGCAGGTGTATTGATTGTGGAAGAACTGGAACATGCAATAAAAAGAGGAGCAAAAATTTATTGTGAAATTGCTGGAGCAGGAGCTACGGCCGATGCTTATCATATCACAGCTCCGCACCCGGAGGGTTTAGGTGCTAAAAACGTAATGAATGTTGCCCTGGAAGATGCCGGCATGAGACCGGAAGATATTGACTACATCAATACGCACGGCACATCCACTCCCTTGGGAGATACCGCCGAGGTAAAAGCTATCGTTTCCGTATTCGGTGATCATGCATTCAATTTAAATATCAGTTCTACCAAATCCATGACAGGCCATTGCCTTGGGGCAGCCGGAGTGGTTGAAGCTATAGCCTGCATTATGAGTGTACAACACGATTTGATACCACCTACGATTAATCACTTTACTGACGATCCCGAATTAGATCCCCGTCTTAATTTCACATTTGAAAAGCCGCAACAGCGTACAGTTCGGGCAGCACTCAGTAACACGTTTGGCTTTGGTGGACATAATGCCTGTGTTATTGTAAAAAAATACAGCCAGTAACTGATTTTTATACTTGCAGCCCCGTTTACAATTTTTTTTGTAGCTTAAAGCCTGTGGATTTTTTGAAAACATTTTTTAAACAACACGAAAACACATCTTTCAAAAAAGAACTTAAAAACATTTTAGGTTTTAAGCCTGCTGATCTTTCCCTTTATAAAATTGCATTAACACATCGTTCTGTCCGTGAGGGTGCGGATGAAAACAACGAACGCCTCGAATATTTAGGTGATGCGGTTCTCAGTGCATTGATTGCGGATTATCTTTTTAAGCGTTACCCGTACAAAGAAGAAGGTTTTTTGACAGAAATGCGGAGCAAAATGGTGAACCGGCAACAACTCAATGATATTGCTATTCGCATGGGTTTAAAAAAAATAACACTTTATAACAAAACAGACGGCTCTCTTAAAATCAGCCAGATTTTTGGCAATACCCTGGAAGCATTGGTTGGAGCTATTTACCTTGACCAGGGATATAAAAAAACCGGCAAATGGGTGAAAGAATGTATCATTATGCCTCACATGTTCATGGATGATTTGGAGAATCTTGAGATCAATCATAAAAATAAATTATACGGATGGGCCAATAAAAACGGGAAGTTGCTCGAGTTTGAAACTTTAGATGAACATCTTGAGAATGGAAGGAGATTATTTACAGTGGCCGCTGTAATTGATGGAGTAAATATTTCTGAAGGAAAAGCATTCAATAAAAAAGATGCTTCGCAGATTGCAGCACAATTAGCTGTAGAAAAATTAGGGATTACAAGTACAGATTCAACTGTGGAAGAGCATTCTGAATAAAGAATTTATTTTTTATCCATACATAGTTCCACCAATACCCCATTCGTATTTTTAGGATACAGAAAACAAACCAGTTTATTATCCGCCCCATGTTTTGGTTTTTCATTCAGCAATTCAAATCCTTCTTTTTTTAAGCGGTTCATTTCATATTCTATATCGGCTACCTCAAATGCAATATGATGCAAACCCTCGCCTTTTTTTTGAATAAAGCGGGAAATCACTCCATTGGCATCGGTGCTTTCCAGGAGTTCGATTTTTGTATCACCGGTTTGAAAAAAGGCTGTAGTTACTTTTTCTGATTCAACCGTTTCTGTTTTATAAGACCGGCTATTCAGTAATTTTTCAAATAAAGGCACTGAAACAGAAAGATTTTTGACAGCAATTCCTATATGTTCAACTTTATGCATAATATGTTGTTTTTGAAAGGTATTTCCTTCTTACGATTTTAGTAAAATTAGTCTTTTGAGTGCAATCAACGCTTTAGAATAGAACCATTTCGGCTAATTTTGCGTTATTAAAATAACCAACGAATATTCCTGGTATATGCTGAAGTTACCTATTTATCTGGATCATAATGCGACAACACCTTGCGACCCGAGAGTGGTGGAAGCAATGGTTCCTTATTTTACTAATACATATGGAAATGCGGCAAGCCGCAATCACCCGTTTGGCTGGCAGGCAGAAGCAGCAGTTGATTATGCTCGGGAACAAATTGCCAAATTGATTGGCGCTGATGCGAAAGAAATCATTTTCACTTCAGGTGCCACCGAGGCAGATAACCTTGCCTTGAAAGGAGTTTTTGAAATGTACCGCAGCAAGGGAAACCATATTATCACCTGCAACATTGAACATAAGGCTGTCCTGGATACCTGCAAGCATTTGGAAAAAGAAGGCGCTGAGATTACGTACCTCAAAGTAAATCCCGATGGCTTGATTGATTTGAAAGAGCTGGAAGCAGCGTTTAAACCAACCACTATACTTGTTGCCATCATGTATGCGAATAACGAAATCGGCACCATCATGCCGATGAAAGAGATCAGTGCATTATCAAGAAAAAAAGGAGTACTCGTTTTCAGCGATGCCACCCAGGCCGTAGGAAAAGTTCCCATTGATGTTAATAAAGACGGAATAGACCTGATGGCATTTTCGGCGCATAAAATGTATGGACCAAAGGGGGTAGGTGCATTATATGTACGCAGAAAAAATCCAAGAGTAAAAGTGACTGCACAAATGGATGGCGGCGGTCATGAAAGAGGAATGCGCAGTGGTACATTGAATGTGCCGGGAATAGTTGGTTTTGGAAAAGCTTGTGAGCTTTGCATGTTGGAAATGGATCAGGATGCAAAACGCTTAGGCATATTAAGAGATAAACTGGAATCTTCTTTGTTGAAACTGGAAGAAGCTTATGTGAATGGCAGCACACAGCATCGTTTGCCACATGTCAGCAATATTTCTTTCAAATATGTAGAAGGCGAAGGATTAATGATGGGATTTAATAAAGACATTGCGGTTTCATCCGGCTCAGCCTGTACTTCTGCTTCGCTGGAGCCTTCCTATGTTTTAAAAGCATTAGGACTTGGGGATGACCTGGCGCATAGTTCTCTGCGTTTTGGACTGGGAAGGTTTACAACAGAAGAACAGATTGATTACACCATTGAGCAGGTAACAAAAACAGTAAACCGGCTGAGAGAAATGAGCCCACTTTGGGAAATGTACAAAGAAGGCGTGAACATGAACATGGTAGAATGGGCGCATCATTAACATGTACAAACTTTGTGTTCAGGATTATGATTTGAATAAATTCACTTGTAAATTGAAATTCTAAAACTTAAAATTTATTTTATGTCATATTCAGAAAAAGTAATTGACCACTATTCCAACCCGAAAAATGTTGGTACGCTGGATAAAAGCAAACAAAATGTAGGCACCGGCCTGGTTGGTGCGCCGGAGTGTGGTGACGTAATGCGCCTGCAGATAGAAGTGGATGAAACGACCGGCATCATTAAAGATGCCAAGTTCAAAACTTTTGGATGCGGTTCTGCTATAGCATCTTCATCGTTGGCAACGGAATGGCTAAAAGGAAAATCTGTGGATGATGCCGTGAAAATTGATAATATGGATATTGTGGAAGAACTAAGCCTGCCACCAGTTAAAATTCACTGTTCCGTCCTGGCAGAAGACGCCATTAAAGCTGCTGTGAATGACTATCGTCAGAAAAACGGATTGCCAGAATTGAAGTTTGAAGGAAGCGTGGTGCATTAGCAAGCAGGGCGGCAAAAGGCAAAGCAGTTTTAAATTTTAACTTTAATAAATGAGTGATGCATTGGACAATAGTATTTACATCAGCGATAAGGCTAAAGTAAAAGTGCAGCAACTGATGAATGATGCAGGTGTGGGCAGCGATGCTTCTTATTTTCTTCGGGTAAGTGTTGTGGGTGGCGGATGCTCAGGGTTAAGTTACAAACTTGATTTTGACAACGAGCAAAAACCAATGGACCAGGTTTTTGAAGATAATGGTTTAAAATTAGTCACCGACCTGAAAAGTTTTTTATACCTGGTGAATACCACGCTTGATTTTTCGGACGGCTTAAATGGGAAAGGATTTTATTTTAGCAATCCGAATGCCAGCCGAACCTGTGGATGTGGTGAAAGCTTTGCAGTATAGCTTCGAAATATTATATTAAAAAATTTAAAAGTAAAAATCTCCTTGTTGGAGATTTTTTATTTCCGGCAATGTAAAAACTGTTATTCAAAAATTAAATACATAATTTGCCGGCAGGCATAATCAAAAATCCAAAATCAATAATGTATTTTGCGCCTTATGTGGGCTATTTGTAAAAAAGAACTCCGCCAACTTTTCAGCAGCCTGACCGGCTATATTGCTATCATTGTTTTCTTATTGGTAAATGGGTTAATGTTATTTGTCTTCCAGGATAATATTTTTGATTTTGGTTATGCCACCTTAGATCATTTTTTTCAATTAGCACCATGGGTCCTCTTATTACTGATTCCGGCGATTACGATGCGCAGTTTTGCAGATGAATTCAAAGGCGGAACGTATGAAATTTTACAAACCCGCCCGTTGACCCGCTGGCAAATTATTACCGGAAAATATTTTGGAAGCCTGGTTGTTGTCCTGATTGCCTTGATTCCTACAATCGTTTATGTGTTTTCCATTCAAAGCCTTTCCTCCAATGAAGGAATTGATAGCGGTGCAACCATTGGTTCCTATATCGGGTTATTTTTTTTAGCATCCGTTTTTACGGCGGTCGGTATTTGTGCCAGCAGTTTTACAAATAATTCAGTGGTAGCTTTTATAACAAGCCTTATTGGCAGTGCTTTGTTGTATTATGGATTTAATGCAATCAGCAGATTGCAGGGATTACCGGGCGGATTGGATTATTATATCGGGATGATAGGGATCGATTTTCATTATCAAAGCATCAGCCGGGGATTGATTGATACAAGAGATATCATTTATTTTTTAACCGTGATATTTTTATTTCTCATTATTACGAAACGTAACCTGGTGAAAAAGTAGCATGAAAAATATTTTTGATAAAATACTGGCGACAAAATTCTGGTGGTTTTTTCTGCTGCTTCTATTAATTGTCATCAATTTTTTGGGATCATCTTTTCACACCCGCTTCGATCTGACAAAGGAAAAGAGATATACATTGAGCCGGGCCACCATTCGTACGATAAAAAATCTTGATGATAATATAACCATTGATGTGTTTTTGAAAGGAGATTTTCCGGCAGGATTTAAAAAACTGGCAAGCAGTACAGATGAATTTCTCCGTTTATTAAAGGATTATAATAGCGCTAAAGTCAGTTACCGGTTTATTTCACCGAAAGATGAGATACCGGGCACCACAATAAAATATGGCGACTCGCTGGTTGGCCTTGGCGCCACTCCAATCAATCTTACGGTGCAATTAAAAGAAGGCCAGCAGCAGAATTATGTCTTCCCTGTCGCCTTAATACATTATAGAGATAAACAGCAATTAGTAAATCTTTATTCCGGCAGCAACCGCATCATTTCTCAAAATGAAATTAATGGTGCTGAAGCTTTGTTGGAATATGATTTTCTCAGTGCATTGGATAAACTGAAGAACAGTGATAAAATAGTTGTTGCGTATGCCCTGGGAAACGGTGAGCCGCAGGATTACCGGGTATATGATTTGCAACAAGTTCTTTTGAAAGATTACCGTTTTTTCATGTTTGATCTCACTAAGCAACCGGCGATTCCGGATGAGATCAAGGCGCTGATCATTGTGAAACCATCACTTCAATTTTCTGAAGATGAAAAACTGAAACTGGATCAGTATGTAATGCGTGGCGGCAAACTGCTGTGTTATATTGATAATCTTTTTGCGGAGTCAGACAGCCTTGCTTTTAAATCACAAACCATAGCGTATGACAGGAATCTGAATCTTACTGATTTATTTTTTCATTATGGCGCCAGGATCAATACTGATCTTGTAATGGATCTGCAGTGCGAAGTCATTCCGTTTGTAGTGGGTGGTAACAGTAACAATCCACAACAGGAATTTTTACATTGGAATTATTATCCGCTATTCGCTTCAAAAAACAATCATCCCATCAATAAAAATATCGGTTTAGTGGGCGGTAGGTTTGTAAACTCCATGGATACGATTAAAACAGAAGGAGTAAATAAAACTATTTTATTGTCTTCTTCAGCTAATTCCCGAACTATTTCAACACCTGCATTAATAAGCCTGGATGAAAACAGAAATGCACCCCAGGATGAAAAATTCAATAAATCAGATATCCCTGTTGCTGTGTTGTTGGAAGGAAAATTTTCTTCCTTATTTAAAAACCGGGTATCACAGCAACAAAACGATAGCCTGAATAAATACAGTACCCCCTTTGTTCCAGCGTCCGGCGAAAATAGAATGATCATTGTAGCGGACGGCGATATGGCTATGAATGAAGCGTTACCGGATTATGGGCCTTTACCCATGGGATGGAATAAATACACATACCTGGCTTACCAGCAGCAGAGCGATGATGGGAAATATTTTATACCCGTTTCTAACAGGGATTTTTTTGAAAATTGCCTCGAATACCTGGTGACCAACCCTGAGATCATCGCCACAAGAAATAAAAATATTGTTCTCCGCTTATTAGACTCAAAAAAAATTAAAGAACAAAAAGCAAATTGGCAATTGATCAATATTGCATTGCCCGTATTTCTGATTATTTTGCTCGGATTAATATATCGCCAGATCCGAAAAAAGCAATATCAGTAAACGGGTTTGTATTTTGCCTATTCCCGTATATGGTTTCAGTAACTTTGCGACTCCGATTTAAATTCATCAATGACAGCCCAACAGATTACCTATTTTGTTTTTGGAAGTGTTTTGATCCTGGCACTTGCATTTGACCTGGGTCTTCTCAGCAAAAAGGATAAAGTTATCAGCATCCGCCAGGCATTGTATCAAACTTTTTTCTGGGTGCTTCTAGCCATGTCCTTTTTTGTTTTTATCTGGTTAGAAGACGGGGAAACACTGGCCTTTCAATACCTCAGCGGCTACCTGATGGAATGGAGCCTGAGTATTGATAACATTTTTGTTTTCATACTTATTTTTTCTTCATTTGCCGTTAAAGAAAAATATTATGGACAGGTATTGCTCATCGGTATCCTGATGGCTATTATTTTCCGGGTAATATTTATAACAGTAGGCGTAGCGTTAGTAAATAAATTTGAGTGGGTGCTTTATATTTTCGGCGCTTTTCTGGTATATACCGGCATTAAAATGTTTTCGGTAAAAGAAGAACAGGAATTTGATCCGCATAAAAGTAAAATATATAAGTTCTTAAATCGTTTTCTTCCGTTGGTTCCTCATGACGGAAACGGCCGGTACATCATTCGGGAACATAAAAAACCGGCCTATACCACTTTATTTGTTGTGGTAGTCATGCTTGCATTGACTGATCTTGTTTTCGCCTTTGATTCCATCCCGGCGGTAATGGGTATATCCAGGGACAAAATGGTGATCTATACTTCCAATATTTTTGCGGTACTCGGTTTGCGATCCATGTTCTTTTTATTGAGAGGCGCTGTCAATAAATTTGGCCATCTTCAGCAGGGCATTGCCATTGTGCTGGTGTTTGTAGGACTGAAAATGCTGGCTGAAATATTTCATTTTAATGTTCCTATTTATATTTCATTAATGGTCATCGTGATTTGCATTGGCGGTTCCATCATTTATTCACTGCAGGACGCTGCGAAAAAAGCAAAGAAAGAATGATATATACAGCGAGTAGTGTTTGTTCTATTGTACATGGCGAATTGCTGCAGCGGCATCAGGATTCGGCCATAAATCATCTTTTACTGGATAGTCGTAAAGTTTTTTCACCAATCACTTCACTTTTTTTTGCATTGAAAGGCCCACGAAGAGACGGGCATCAGTTTATTGCTGAGTTATATAAAAGAGGAGTGAGAAATTTTGTAGTCAGCGAAAAAACAGATCTCTCATTTTTCCCTGAAGCAAATTTTATACTTACGGATGATACTTTGATTGCATTACAATCTTTAGCTGCCTATCACCGGCAGCAATTTCATTTTCCCATAATAGGCATTACGGGAAGTAATGGAAAAACAATTGTAAAAGAATGGCTGTATCAATTGCTGCATGAAGAATACAATATTGTCCGAAGCCCCAAAAGTTTTAATTCACAAATAGGAACCGCTCTGAGTGTCTGGCAGATGAATGAACATCATACATTGGGGATTTTTGAAGCGGGCATATCCATGCAGGGAGAAATGAACAGGCTGGAGCGTATCATTCGTCCTGATATTGGGATCCTGACGAATATTGGTGAAGCACATAGTGAAGGATTTAATGATCGGGCGCATAAGTTCAGGGAAAAACTGACGCTATTCAGGAACTCTAAAGTTTTAATTGGGAGAGAAATTGATTTTGAAGGCCAGGAAGAAATCCTGGATATGATGAGTAATAATTTGGAAATTTTAACATGGGGCACTTCAAATAAAAATTCATTCATTGTAAAAGCAATTGAAAAGAACATTTATGAAACGGCGATATCCATTTCTTATAAATCCTCTGAATGTAAAATAGAAATTCCATTTACAGATGATGCGTCTTTAGAAAATGCTATTACCTGTTGTTGTG
This sequence comes from Bacteroidota bacterium, assembly GCA_018266555.1. Lineage (GTDB taxonomy): Bacteria > Bacteroidota > Bacteroidia > Chitinophagales > Chitinophagaceae > UTBCD1. The sequence continues at coordinate 195,481 of JAFEAF010000010.1, forward strand.
TGTTGCTTCATTTACATATAGATCAGGAAAAGATTAAAAGCAGGATGAAAAAATTGCAGCAGGTGAATATGCGGCTGGAATTAAAGAAAGGATTGAATCATTGTTCCATCATTAATGACAGCTACAGCGCCGATCTCAGTTCCCTGGAAATTGCATTGAATTTCTTAGACCAGCAAAGTGCCGGTATCAGCAAAACCATTATTATTTCTGATTTTTTGCAAACTGGAATCAGCGATGAAGAGTTGTACCATCATATCGCTCAAAGCATGCTGCAACATGCAATCAACCGGGTTATTGGCATTGGAGATAAAATAAGCCATCACCTGGCGATTCTTCTTCAGCATTCATCTATTCAGCAGGATTATTTCCTGCGAACTGATTCTTTCCTGAAACAGTTCCGGGCTTATCAATTCAAAGAAGAAGCCATTTTGGTGAAAGGGGCAAGGGTTTTTGAGTTTGAAAAAATTGTTCAGATACTGGAGCAGCAGGTACATCAAACTGTACTGGAAATAAATCTTACTGCCCTTGCAGATAATTTGAAACAATATAAACAGCAGTTGAATCCTTCTGTAAAAATAATGGCTATGGTGAAAGCCTTTGCTTATGGTAGCGGTGGAGCAGAAATTGCAGGAGTTTTACAATATCATAAAGTGGATTATCTCGGTGTAGCTTATGCAGATGAAGGAGCAGAACTCCGGGAAGCCGGAATTACCTTGCCCATTATGGTGATGAATCCTGAAGAAAACAGTTTTAATAGTATCATTGACAATAACCTGGAACCCGAAATTTATTCTTTTGAAATACTTCAAACCCTCGATAATTTTTTACAAAAGGAAAATGTTCAGGAATACCCCGTTCATATCGAGATTGAAACAGGAATGAACCGCCTCGGATTTTCAGAAGAGGAAATGGAGCAACTTGCGGCAGCTCTTAGTGCTTCATCATCCTTCAGGGTGCAAAGTGTTTTTTCACATTTAGTGTCATCGGAGGATTCAACGCTAGACGATTTTACCAAACAACAATTTTCACTTTTTCTGAAATGTGCAGATAAACTTAAAGAACGGGTTGGATATTCTTTTTTGAAGCATATTTCTAATTCAGCTGCCATTGTTCGCCATCCTGAAATGCAACTGGATATGGTGCGGCCTGGAATCGGCTTATATGGAATAGACAGTACCGCAGGCAATGTGCTCAGCCTGCGCCCGGTTGCTACATTGAAATCTACCATTGCACAAATAAAAAAGTTGAAAGCTGGTGAAACGGTTGGGTATAGCAGAGCCGGAAAGATTCAAAAGGATTCTGAAATCGCTACCATTCGCATTGGGTATGCAGACGGGTATCCACGCATATTGAGTAATGGAATTGGAAAAATATGGGTGAATGGAAAGTTGGCGCCGGTTATTGGTCATATTTGTATGGATATGACCATGGTTGATATTACCGGTATTCCTGATGTAAAGGAAGGAGACGAAGTAATTGTATTTGGTAAAACTCCGGGGATTGAAACATTGGCACAGGACGCAGGTACGATACCTTATGAGATCATGACCGGTATTTCTCAAAGAGTAAAGCGGATCTATTACGAGGAATAAGGTTTTAACAAGTAGTGTTTCTTCCGGCCCATCCTGAATCATTATATTTGTTGTTTAAAACTCCAGAGGTGAAGCTTCGCAATGTTTTTTTATTTGTTGCTATCATTATTGTTGCCGATCAGGCATTGAAAATATGGATTAAAACAAGTTACCCGACCGGTGAGGTACTTCGTGTTTTTGGTTTTTCTTGGTTTCGGTTACATTTTATTGAAAACCCCGGGATGGCCTGGGGCTGGAAATTTGGAAATGAAACAGGCAAAATGATATTAACCCTTTTTCGTTTTGCCGCTGTTATTTTCGGAACCTGGTATTTATCAAAAATTGTAAAACAAAATCATAGTAAAGGATTTATTATATGTGCCGCATTGATTTATGCAGGTGCGTTAGGGAATCTTTTAGATAGCATGTTTTACGGATTAATCTTTGATAAAGGATTACATTATGATGCCAGCATTAATGAGTATGTTTCTTATTCCGGCGTAGCTGCTTTTTCTTCATCAGGTTATGCTAGCTTTTTGCACGGTAGCGTAGTGGATATGTTTTACTTTCCTATCATCAAATCTCATTTCCCTTCTTGGATTCCATTGATTGGCGGAGAGGATTTTGAATTTTTCAGCCCGATTTTTAATATTGCTGATGCTTCTATTTCTGTGGGAGTGATTACGTTACTCATTTTCCAGAAAAGATTTTTTAAGAAACATCAAAAGATAGAACACCCGGTAACGGAGACCAATGCAGAAGTAAGCGATAAAGTGCAGGTATCATAATAAAGCCGCCGAAGTACTGCGGCGGCTGTGTATGGCAAAGGCACGGGAAAAATATTTATTTTTTCAAAACTTTCCGGTTTATAATAATGTCTTTATATCTTACTTGCAGAATAAATATTCCCACCGGCAGATTGTCGGTATTATTAAAGCTTAAGCTATTTATTCCCTCATAAACGGTATAGCTTTTTCTCATGACTTGTTTGCCCATTAAATTCGTAAGTACCACATCAACTACTGAATTTTGCGGTGATGAAATTTGAAAATCGAGCTTATTGCTGAACGGGTTGATAACGTTATTCAAACTAAATCCGGTTACCCCGATATTTAATAATATAATGTTAGAATATTTTTTAGAATCCCCATCATTATATATAGAAATCCTGTACCATGCTTTGTCGGTTATTAAAGCAGGGTCTATATAATGATAATAGTTGTTTTCATTTTTATTCCCTTGTCCATTTATTGTTGCTATAACAATAAAATGAGTGCCATCAATACTTTTTTCAATATCGAAAGAAACCGGCTCATTTTCTTTTGCGGTAACCCACTGAAGTTCCCCTCTGCCATTATAAAATTTCCCGCTGAAAGAAAGTAAATCTAATCCTAATGGCGCTCCACATTCAATAACCTTGAGTGTAATAATACTTGTCGGATCGGTGTAGAGGCAATTCGGATTTGAAAGGTTCCCGGAAGTGGTAGCTACTACTACCCGGTACAGGTTGGCACTGTCTGCCATAGTAGTATGAGCGGGAGGTATGGTATATTTAGTTAGGAATTGGTAAGATGTTCCATTGAAGACAAGCGTAGTATCAACGGGGGCTGTTACATCTGACCAGGTGATTCCTCCATCGGTACTTCTTCCCCATTTGAAGTAGCTGTAATTATTAAAATACGAGCTTACCGTATCATATATTTCTAAAAAATTTCCTCTGCAGACTGTTGGATTAATGGACGGGGAATATTTCATATTGGGTAAACAGGTTGCTACGGAGATATCATCTAATGCCCAGTCGTTTCCACCGCCGCCGGGTGCATTATTAAAATATTTCAGAGTAAAACTTGTTTGAGCCGGGCCAGTTAAATATGTAAATCCTTTTTTTACCCATTGGCCAGTGTACAATAGCCTTCCTGTAGTATAATAATCAATCCCATCAACCTGGAATGATAAGCTGGGATATACTCCTGATGAATCTTTTAAAGCGGTTGGAATATATCCGGCTCCACCGGCGCCGGTTCCATTGGAGTCACAACCACACCGGGAGCAGATGTTGCGCATCCAGCATGAAATTTCATAGTATGTATTTGGACAAAGTCCTGTGATCGTTTGAACAAAAGCAGAATCAATTCGGTATGCCGAGTTTATGACAAGCATATATCCACCGGTACCATTCACTGTATCAGCCGGAGGGTTTCCTGCCGTAGGGGATGCTGCTCCGGTATGATCACCGATAATATCCCAGAGGGTGAATACACGGTGTGAAGGAGAGCTACCATCGGGAATTGACCATGCATTGGACGTTGTATAATTCGATTTGGTAGATGTATTATTTGAGATTCCATAATAATAATCGTTAGGAGAATTCAAGTCGAAAATATTATAGGTATAACCAGTGGGTACATTTGCAGAAGTACCTCTGTTTTTTGCTTTCCCGCTTCCAAAAGTTCCATTACTCTCAGTACCGATAGCATTGGTACCAACTGTATTAGAACAAATGCCATAGTTGGTATATACTTTGATTGTTTTGGAATTTAATGGAAGACTCGTTACGGGACCCAGACCAATTTTGTAAGTCATGTTTCCACCACTGATATTAATATTGGCTCCTAAGGCAGCTGTGACAACCACACGATAAGATGCAATCATGATGCAGGCGCTTCCGTAAAAAGATGGCTTATAGGTATTGCCCACTCTGCCACGCCTGAATGCTGTGGCTGGATTGGAGGCTGTTCGATAACCCAGGTTGATTGTAATATTGTTTCCGATTTTATAACCGGGATCATCACCAAATGCATCAGTGAACTGTTTGTAAATTTTTCCCTCATTGGTCAGCACCCGTATGGTTCCGGGGATATAAGTTGTACCGGCGGGAATAGCATCATAATAACCACAGCTGTCATAGGTTCCTGACTTTACAACAAATGAAGACCTGATCTCTAAAGTATCTCCCGTTTCTACAGTTCCTCCGTTATTTCCTTTGGTAATATTGACATAACTCCTTCCGACATCGGGCTGTGCACAAACGGAAACACTGCAGCAATAAAAGATAGTGCTGAAGATGAATAAATGCAGAAATTTGGTTTTCCCGAGTACAAATAGTTTCATAGAATTGAATTTCCGGCTTTCACAGGTTCTTCTCAACAGATCAAGTTATAACAACTTTGCTTTTTTTGAAAGAGTAACTTTGGTTAGTGATTTTTCAATATTTGCTTATATTTTTTTGTAAAAATGCTATTCGTAAAAACCTTTACAGATATTAATTCATCATTACTTATAGCAGTAGCCGCATCTTAAATTATTAAACTTTTGTACTATCTTTTTTCATCAGCATTGATACGGGAAACACAACGGGTTGTAACACATCGTTCTCTTTTGTGATCCCGATATCAATTAGGAACAAAATTGGCCATGTTATATGACTTTCTATTGCAGAAAGTAGGTATTTACCAGCGTAACAGCCCCATGTTATCTTTCGTATTTTACAGAGCCCTGAGGAATATTTTCATTCCTCCCTGTTATTTTAAATTAAGAGGAGATCAAGATTATTTTTTAATTACTTTCCAATTGATGAGAACATCTTTATTTTTCACCTGGAGAATATACATACCCGGAGCTAAATTGTTTGTATCCTGGATGCTCAGGCTATTGGTGCCCTCATATACATTAAAGCTTTCTTTTCTGATTTGTTTGCCCAATAAGGTTATCAGTGCTGCATCCACCATTGAGTTTTGAGAAATTGAAATTTCAAAATCAAGTTTATTACTGAATGGGTTAATTACATTATTCAAACTAAAGCCCGAGGCCTGGCCATTTAGAAGAATAGTGCGTGAATATTTTTTGAATACCTGGTCATCATACATAAGGATCCGGTACCAGGCTTTATCGGATATTGCAATGGGGTCAGTGTATTGATAAGAATTATTATCGGTATTGTTCCCATGGCCTGAAATAGTTGTAATACGGATAAAATTGATTCCATCAATGCTTTTTTCTATATCAAAAAAGACAGGTTCATTTTCTTTTGATGTTATCCATTGCAATGTTGCATTTCCTTTATTGAGTTTTCCACTGAATGAAAGCAAATCTAATCCCAGCGGGGTTACGCAATTGGATACATTAAGTGTAATAATACTGGAAGCATCAGTGTACAGGCAATTCTGATTGGACAGGTTTCCGGAAGTAGTGGCTACGACTACCCGGTAAAGATCAGCACTGTCTGCCATAGTAGTATTGGCTGGGGGGATTGTGTATTTTGTTATGAATTTATAAGATGTTCCATCAAACACAAGAGATGTATCTACCGGCAAAGTTATATCGGACCATGTGACGCCTGCATCCGTACTGCGTCCCCATTTAAAGTAAGTGTAATTATTAAAGTAGGATCCGACTGTATCATAAATATCCAAAGAGTTTCCCGAGCAAACCAAAGGGTTTATTGATGGCGAATAATTCATAGTAGGCAAACAGGTGGCAATAGCAATATCATCTAATGCCCAGTCATTTCCACCTCCACCCTGTGAATTATTGCGGATAGAAAAGGTAGCGCTTGTTTGAGCAGGTGCAGTTTTAAATACAAAGCCCTTTTTCAACCAGCCTAAAGTATCTACTTCACCGGTATTATAATAATCAAGATTGTCTAAATTAAAAGTAAGGTTTGGTAATACCCCCGGCTTATAGGTAGATGTTCCTGTCGAATCCATACCGCAGGTAGGGCAAATATTTCGTATCCAGGCTGAAAACTCATAGTAAGTATTTGGACAAAGATTGCTAACGGTCTGCCGGTACACTTCAGATGCTACATAATCCGCGTTTACTTCCAGCATATATCCGCCTGGTGTATTTGCATCCGGTGGCAAATTACCAATGGAATTATTGGTGCCGCTATGATCACCATCAACATACCAGTGGCCAGTAAACATTTTATTATTACAACTATAGGGATCATTTGGGCTCAGTGTTGGAGCTATATTACAATTAGGAGGCCTTCGGGTATCACGGACAGTACTGCTTCTCGGGCTAATGTTTTTTACAATAGCATACCGGCCGTCATTGACAGCTACATAACTTGATACATTGGGCACAAAAGTATAACCAGAGATTGGATAAGTTAGATCGGTATTTCTGTTCAATGTATTACCTGAGCCAAAAGTTCCTCCATTTTCAACTGCATTATTTAATCCAGTGCTGTTGGTACAAAGTGTCAAAGGATTACTGATAAGAATTTTAAAAGGAGTGGCGGTAAGAATAACATCTGTTCCAGCATTATTATAAATAAACTGACCCGGGAACAGATTAATGGTATCACCTGCTACACCAGTTACTTTTACACGATAGGCGATGGCAAAAAGCAATCCACCTCCGCCTTTTGGCCTGTCCCCGGATGCCATTGATCCTGTTGCAGACGCAGATTCAGTAGAAGTATTATTTACCGGAATGCCGGGATTTGTACCTCCGAAACCCAAGTTCATCCGGATATTATACTCTCCTGCACCCGGTGAAGCAGTATATGTGGCAGCATCATCTCCTGCAGTTAAGGTGTATCGTTTATAGGTCAAACCTTCATTAGTAATGACCCGTATAGAATCATTCGATGTCGTTAACATAGTTGTATTGCTGGGAACATTATCAACGTATCGAAGATTGGACATTGATACGGAAGTATGATTAATTGTAAATCGTATTTCAAGAGTATCCCCAGGTTGTACTACGCCGCCATTGGTTTTTTTGGAAATATTTACATAGCTGTTACCAAAACGTACCGGTGCATTAGCTCCCCCATTAACACAAATATTAAAGTTTGCGTTCCCATTAGGCGCAGGGGATGAAGTGGAATATACTCTGATATAATAAGTAGTTCCTACTGTGGAAGCAAATGCCAAGGGAGATGTTCCGCAAGCCACTGAACCTAGCGAACCACAGCCACCTGAAAGTATTTGGATATTTGGACTTGTAAAATTTGATCCTATTGATCCCAATGTGATTGTTGAAGAATTGGATGTAGCAGTAAACTTATACCATACATCATAGCCTACGGGACCGGTACAGGGAGCAATAGCAACCGCAGAAGCTGTAGCTCCGGCAATTGTTGTTGGAATACTAGAACAGGCATTTACGCCAACCGGAAGATTAATGGCATTCACACATTCGTCATTGAATGGTGGCACAGATATAGGGTCTGTAACACAAATATCAAAGCCGGAATTGGCAGGAGATGTAGGCGGTATGGCTGCGGATGAATAAACACGAATATAATAAGCGGTACCAGGGGTTAAAAAATTTGCAGCAATAGATGTAGTACCGCAATACAAAGCGGTCTGGCTTCCACAGGCGCCGCTTAATAATTCCAAACCCGGGTTGGTGAAATTAGTTCCGATATTGGATAAGCTGATAGTAGGATTGGTTGTTTGTGCTATAAACCGATACCATAAATCATAAACTACAGAGCCTGCACAATCACCGGTAATGACCGGTGCTTCATTTGTTGATGCATAAACATTGCCGGTAGTATTTGTACAGATTGTACTTGAAGTTATAGTTGTCGCACCTGAACATGCGTCATTAGAAGGTGCTGGATCAGTGACACAAATTGTGTAACCCCAGTTAGCCCCGCTTGGACTGACAGTCAAAGTATATATCCTTATAAAGTAAGTTACTCCGATAGTTAATGAGGATGCAGTAGTTGAAAATGTGGTAACACCGGCGGTTCCAGCAGATCTTGCACAAGAAACGCTTGTTAAACTTCCACATCCACCGGACAAAATTTGGATCGCAACTCTTGAAGAAGTTGTTTGAAAACCAGTTCCGAGGCTGCTTAAATTAATGGTTGGGTTGGTACTATTAGCAATAAAACTATACCACACGTCTGCTCCAGGCGTTCCAGTACATGATGTAGCGATATTTGGTGATGACTGGGTATTTCCGGATAGTGTTTGTGCTGTTAATTGACTTATTCCAGTGATGCAGGTTGGCCTTGTAGTTATAACAGTAGCTGTTCCGCAGGCATCACTTTGCCCATGCGAAATTTTACATAGTAATAGCAATGCTAAAAAAGCATATAGATGATTGAACTTTCCTTGGCGGATAAGTAATTTCATAAGCTCGTATCTGGTGTTTCAACAGATTGGATGATATACAAAGAAAATATATGTAAGGAGAAAATACAATAGAAATTTTTCGCGACATCTCAGTGGTGTTTCTACGAAAATAAACGGGAAGAAGTACCTGATAAAATGAAAAAATTCTTTCATACTTTGCTTTATTAAAACCAATTCCGGATGAAAAAGCCATCCTTCTCCAGAAAAGATCTGATGTGTATATCATTTCTTCTTGTTTCAAAAATTGTTTTTGCTCAAGCTCCTGCCAATGATAATTGTGCTAATGCTATAACCCTGTCAACGGATTCTGTTTGCACTGCAGGCGTAAACAGCCTTACCGGCCAAACATTAACGAATGCCACTGCAGACGGCGGTAGCATTACTACTTCATGTACGGCTGTCAATTCGCAGGATGTATGGTATAAGTTTACCGCACAAAGCCTGAGGCCTACAGTTACGCTTAGTAATCTCGGTTCAAGTTGGGGCAACCGTTTAAAAATACAAATGTTGTCAGGCAGTTGTGGTTCCTTTACAGAAGTTGCATGCGGGAACAACACAACTCCTTTAGCTACATTTAGCGTTACTCCAGGAGCTGATCTTACATTAGGAAATACGTATTATATTAGAATACATAAAAATAATTTAACAGCTCCCACCGGAAGTAATTGGGGATTTGATATTTGTTTAACCGGTACCACCATGGGCCGAATGCATGAAGTGTGGCAAAGACAGGTTTTATCAAGCGCCACATTAAACACACCATGGGAAGTAACTTATGGACCGGATAATTATTTATGGGTAACTGAATCCAAAGGATATAAAGCCTACAGAATTGATCCGAATACCGGTGCCAGTACCACGATACTTGATATCAGCAATGGCTCAGCTACTAGCGAACTTACTTCGGGAGAACATACTACTTTCAATTGCCAGTTTACTTCAGCTCAAAATCCCTGGCCGCAGGGAGGTTTTGCCGGCTTAGCCATACATCCTCAATTTAATTCCGGCAAGCCCTATGTATATATTTCTTATGTATTGAAATATAATGGTGGTTCAAGCGGCCCCGGTTATTTTTTTACTAATGCTTTAGTCAGGTTCACCTACGATGGGGTTTCCGGAAAATTAAAAAACCCGGTAATGATGTGTGATACATTACCTGGCAGCAGCGATCATAACTCCCAGAGGTTAATCATTGCTCCTGTGGGCGGTACCGATTATTTATTTTATCCGCAGGGAGATATGGGAGCGGGACAATTATCAAATAATTTAAGAACAAATAAAGCGCAGGATATGTCTTCTTATGAAGGTAAGATACTTCGTTTCAACCTCGAACCTGATGGGGATGCAGGTGCCTATGATAAATGGATTCCTGATGACAATCCTTATAACGGTGGCTCGGAAAGCGCAATTTGGTGTACCGGCATTCGGAATAACCAGGGATTTGCTTATGATACAACCTTAGGAATTTTATATGGATCTTCACATGGCCCATACAGCGATGACGAAATAAATATTATTGAAAGAGGTAAAAACTATGGGCATCCTTATGTTATCGGCTATGCAGCAGATGGAAATTATAACGGTTCAAGTGCAGGTACTCCTAATTACGGCCCTTCTACTCTTGCCGTTATTAGTAATGAGGTGACGGCAGCAGCAGCCATTCCAAATTATAAAGACCCTTTATTCTGTGGTTATGCACCGATCAGGGATACTGTAAATAAAATCTGGACTACCAATCCGACAAACAAGACCTGGCCTTCCGAAGCCTGGTCGGGAATGGATATTTATAAAAATACACTCATACCAGGATGGAAAAATTCTTTGCTGGTTTGTGGTTTGAAATGGGGAAGAGTATTGCGATTGAAACTGGGACCCACTGGCACTACTATTGTCCCGACTAACGGAGCTGATACAGTTGCTTATTTTCAAGGAAGAAATCGTTATAGGGATCTTGCCATTGATCCAAACGGCAGGTCATTATATATAAGTAATGAAGGAACTAGTGCCACAGGCCCCGGAGGAATTTCAGTACCTGCTACAGTTCCAAACTGTAACAACTGTATAATCAAATATACATTTCTTGGATATGCCCCAGATGCATCTGGAAAAAGCACCATCCCCGATGCGATTGATGTGACTGCGGGAACAGCAAACAGTTGTATTGCCGGAACAACGATAACTATTGATAATACAAATAATAATCTTTGGGTACCTATCACCGGCCCCGATGGAAATATCATGGCGGAAATTTATCCCAATGGAAATAACCTCGGCATGGTTACTTCATCTTTTTATACTAATTCAGGAGCCATACGGGTAAAAAGCAGTGTTCATTATCTTGACAGAAATATTACCATTACACCTCAAACTCAACCATCAAGCACAGTGAAAATCAGGTTGTATATTTCAAAGGCAGAATTTGATGCCCTTGATGCGGATCCGCTAGGTGGTGTGAATGCAATAACAGATTTGAAAATTATTAAGAATAGTGATCCATGCGGGTCTTCCATTGCTTCCAGTACTGCTTTAATAAATCCTACAGTTGCCGAAGCTCATGGCACCAATGGATATGTGTTGCAGGGAGATATAAATTCATTCTCTACATTTTATTTCAGCAGTTCCAATGTGATATTACCGGTGCGTCTGATTACGTTTACCGGAACCTTGCAGGATAATGTAGCATTATTGAAATGGGTTACCACCAATGAAGTCAATGTATCACATTTTGAAGTAGAAAGAAGCATCAATGGCGTGGATTTTACAAAAATCAGTTCTGAAACAGCAGTGGGGAATAATGATAGTAAAAACAATTACTCCTATACAGATTATGATGCAGCTAACCAGGGTTGCTCCGTTGTGTATTATCGTTTGAAAATTGTAGACGACAATGGAACGGCATCTTATAGCCAGATCTTATCTTTAACCATACCTGCGTCTAATACTTTTACTGTAAGGCCTAACCCGGTGAAACAAACTTTGTATGTACATGGGAAAAAGGATTTCGCTAAACCAATTCAGGTAGAACTGTACGATCTTAGCGGTAAAATTTTATTATCAAATTTGGAATTTAAAAACGATTTCTCTATTGATGTTACATCTTTGAAAACAGGAGTTTACATTTTAAAGCTGAATAACGGGTACGATGTGGAACAGCAGGTTTATAAAGTGATCAAACAATAAGAACCCACTTTTTGAGAGAGCTATAAATGACAAAGCCCTGGCATTTGCCGGGGCATTTGTTTTAGGATTTTGACTCAAGGTTTATATACCTGGGTTATATTTTATTCTTTTCCGGCCAATCTTATTTTATTAGAAAGGAGAAAGAAATTTTTTATTCAGCATATAAAAACCGGCGCCTTTACTTTCATTTAAAATAAACTAGAATGCTAAACAAGTAAACTCTAAAAGACAAAGCCCCGACACTTGCCGGGGCATTTGTTTTAGGGTTATGGCTCAAGGTTTATTCGTAATTTTTATACCATTCTTCTCCGGTAGGCTCCGTTTCTTTTTTAGTGGTATCCTTTTTTTCTGATTCTGGCTTTGCATCCCTTTGTTTATAGGGGTTTAGCATGGGCGAAACCCGGACACGACTCATGGATCTTGTTTTGCCTGTGAGCAACGCTTTTAAAAAGGGAGATTTTTCTTCTTCGGATGACGACTGGAGAATAGCTTTTAGTGGATAGGCCGAAAAATACAAGGCCGAGCCGGAAGTTATTTTCATAGATTTTTTGTTTTTAAAAGGACGGATTTGATTTGCGACATTGAAAGTAGAAGAAAAGAAACTGTTCTGCAAGCAGGAGCGATTAAAAAAAGTTTGACGCTACGCTTTTTACTAAAATTACTTAGGAGATATACGATATCATCGGTCAATCAGTTTTTCCTACCATATTCGTCGGGTTCACCCATTCATCAAATTGTTCTGGCGTAACATATCTTAATTTCACCGCCATCTCTTTTAAAGTGGTTCCTTCTTTATGCGCTTTCTGTGCAATCTCAGCTGCTTTATAATATCCGATTTTTGTATTAAGGGCTGTAACAAGCATTAATGAATTGTCCACATGTTTTTTAATATTCGCTTCTATAGGTTCTAAGCCCACCGCACATTTATCATTGAAAGAAACGCAACCATCGCCAATTAGCCTGGCACTATGCAGAAAATTATAAATCATTACCGGTTTGAAAACGTTTAATTCAAAATGTCCGGTGGCGCCGCCGATATTTATAGCAACATCATTTCCCAATACCTGTGCAGCAATCATCGTTAATGCTTCACATTGCGTAGGGTTTACTTTTCCCGGCATGATGGAAGAGCCGGGTTCATTATCGGGAATATGAATTTCGCCAATGCCGCTTCTCGGCCCGGAAGAAAGCATCCGGATATCATTGGCGATTTTCATTAGACTTACGGCAACCGTTTTCAAAGCGCCATGTGATTCTACAATGGCATCATGTGCTGCCAATGATTCAAATTTGTTTTCTGCAGTAATGAATGGTAATCCTGTCAGCGTAGCAATATGCCTGGCTACATTCTCTGCATAGTTTTCAGGAGTGTTGATACCTGTCCCCACCGCAGTGCCGCCTAATGCTAATTCAGAAAGATGGGTTAAAGAATTTTTAATTGCTTTCAATCCGTGATCTAATTGTGAAACGTAACCGCTAAACTCCTGGCCAACAGTTAGCGGAGTGGCATCCATGAAATGCGTTCTGCCAATCTTCACTACTTTCATAAATTCTTTACTCTTTGCAGCTAATGTATTCCTGAGTTTTTCAATCCCGGGAATAGTTGTATTCATCAGCATCATATACGCTGCAATATGCATTGCTGTCGGAAATGTATCGTTGCTCGACTGTGATTTGTTTACATCATCATTAGGGTGTAAAAATTTTTCTTTATCAGTCAGCTTGCCTCCTTTGATAACATGTCCTCTGTAAGCAATCACTTCGTTTACATTCATGTTGCTTTGCGTGCCGCTGCCTGTTTGCCAGACTACCAAAGGAAAATAATCATCCAGCTTTGCTGACAGTATTTCATCACATACTTGTCCGATCAGATCGCTTTTTTCTTTAGATAAAACTCCGGCTTCAAAATTGGTGATGGCCGCTGCTTTTTTCAGGTAGGCAAAAGCACAAATGATCTCTTTCGGCATTTTATTAATATCCTGTGCGATTTTAAAGTTATCAATGCTTCGCTGTGTTTGTGCCCCATAATAAACATCAGCCGGAACTTTTACTTCGCCTAAAGTATCTTTCTCAATTCTGTATTCCATAGATAAATTTTTGCTGCACAAAGGTACACTCAAAAGAAGAATCACCTGTGTGAAAAGAGATTCATATTTTATTTAATTTCGGTCAGAATATATTTTTATGAAAAAACTCTTTTCCCTCTTATTCTTTTTTTCTGTCTTTGTTTCTAATGGTCAGCAACGACATCGTTTTTCATTAAGCCCCTCTGATTTTTTACTGGATGGAAAACCGTTTCAGATCATCAGCGGAGAAATGCATCCTGCCCGGATTCCGGAAGAATACTGGAAAAACCGTATTCAAATGGCAAAAGCTATGGGATGTAATACGATAGCCGTTTATGTTTTTTGGAATTACCAGGAACCACAAGAAGGCATATTTGATTTTAGATCAGGTAATCATAACATCGCAAAATTTATTCGTATATGTCAGCGGGAAGGTATGTGGGTATTACTTCGCCCCGGCCCTTATGTATGTGCTGAGTGGGATTTCGGAGGGTTGCCCTCTTACCTGTTAAAAATTCCTGATATAAAAGTGCGATGTATGGATAGCAGGTATATGAATGCTGTTACAAGATATTTTAATCGTCTTGCGAATGAAATCAAGCCTTTATTATGTACTAATGGCGGACCAATATTAATGATGCAAATAGAAAATGAATATGGCAGTTACGGGAATGATAAAAAATATTTGCTGGAATTAAAAAATATCTGGTTGAGAAATGGCATTAATGTACCGTTTTATACTGCTGATGGCGCCACTCCGTATATGTTAGATGCCGGAAGCATTGAAGGCGCTGCAATTGGATTAGATAGCGGCAGTAGCGATGACGATTTTAACCAGGCCAAAAAGAAAAACCCCAATGTCCCTTCATTCAGCAGCGAAACTTACCCCGGTTGGCTCACACACTGGGGAGAAAAATGGGCAAGGCCGGATACCAATAGTTTAAAAAAAGAAATGGAATATTTATTACAGCATAAAAAATCATTTAATCTTTATGTGATTCATGGAGGAACCAATTTTGGATTTACCGCTGGCGCCAACTCCGGTTCATCCACACAATACCAGCCGGACATCACCAGTTATGATTACGATGCGCCCATCAATGAACAGGGACAACCGACTCCTAAATATTTTATGCTCCGAAATTTGATTTCAAAATATGCGGATTATAAAATTCCTGATCTGCCAAAGACAATTCCAACTATTGAAATTCCATCTTTTGAAATGAAACCTATTCTTTCTTTGTGGACTTTAGTAAAATCCATAAAACCTGTTTATTCTCCTCAGCCCAAACCTATGGAAGCATATAATCAGGGACAGGGCTTCATTTTATACCGCACCAAATTAATCGGGCATAAGAGCGGCAGGCTTACCATAACTGAACCGCATGATTATGCATTGGTTTTTCTCAATGGAAAATTTATTGATACCATAAAAAGAGATGGCGGTAAGTGGACAGTGAATCTTCCAAAAACAGATGTGGAAAATCCGCAGCTTGATATTTTAGTGGAGGGAATGGGCCATATCAATTTCGCACAGTACATCATAGATCGAAAAGGAATAACAGACAGAGTCACTTTAAATGGAATGACATTGATGGGTTGGGAAACATACCTGTTACCAATGGATGAAAAATTCATTCAGCAAAATGTAGCCGGTACTCAGCAAAGCTTGGTAGAAGAAAAGCCAGGAATTTTCTTTGACGGCTATTTTGATCTTGATAAAACAGGCGATACTTATTTTGATATGAGCAACTATTCCAAAGGAGTAGTATATGTAAATGGCCACAACCTTGGCCGATATTGGAACATCGGGCCGCAACAAAGATTGTATTGCCCGGCATCGTGGTTAAAAAAAGGAAAAAATAAAGTCCTTGTTTTTGATTTGTTACAAATGAATGCTGCAACTATTGACAGCAAAACTTCTTTAAATAATTAATTTAGTTATGAAAAAGATTTTTTTATCAGCGATTTTTCTTTCAATCATGGGCTTGCCGAAGAATTCTTTTGCTCAAACCTATCAACCCACATGGGAATCGCTGGATTCAAGGCCGGTACCGCAATGGTTCAAAGATGGTAAATTCGGAATTTTTATTCATTGGGGAGTGTATTCTGTTCCGGCTTATTGCACCGTTGGAAATTATGCAGAATGGTATCAAAATGGTTTGGAAAACGGAGATTCAGCAAGGATCAAATACCAGAAAGAAAGATTCGGGAACAGAACTTACTATGACCTGGCCAGGGATTTCAAAGCAGAGTTATTTAATCCGGATGAATGGGCAAAAATTTTTGAAGAATCAGGAGCCAAATATATTGTACTTACTTCCAAGCATCATGATGGTTATTGTCTCTGGCCCAGCAAAGAAGCAAATCGTGACTGGGGATTTCCATGGAATTCGGTGGATGTAGGTCCGAAAAGGGATTTGGTGGGAGATTTATTTAAAGCCGTTCGAAAAACTTCTGTTCATGCCGGAATGTATTATTCATTGTATGAATGGTTCAATCCTATCTGGAAAAAAGATAAAAGTAAATACGCCATCGAACATGCCTGGCCGCAAATGAAAGACCTTATCAATACTTATAAACCCGATGTATTTTGGACTGATGGAGATTGGGAAGCCAGTGATTCAGTTTGGAAAAGCCAGGAATTTTTAGCATGGATGTATAATGAAAGCCCGGTGAAAGATAAAGTAGTGACTTATGATCGCTGGGGCAGTGATGTTCGGTTTCATCACGGTGAGGTATTCACTCCCGAATATCAACCCAATGTGGATTTCGAAGATCATTACTGGGAAGAAAGCCGGGGCATGGGATATAGTTATGGATATAACCGTGCTGAAGATGCATGGGATTATAATTCCACGCAGTCACTCGTATTACATTTGATTGATAAAGTAAGCCGGGGTGGAAATTTTTTATTGGATATTGGCCCGGATAGTCATGGAAAAATTCCGCCCATCATGCAGGAACGTTTGTTGCAGATTGGTGAATGGATGAAAATAAACGGCGAAGCAATTTACAATTCAGTACGATGGAAAATTCCCGCTCAATGGAGTGATGGGAAAAAAGATTATGATGCTAAAGGCGGTGATGTGATGTTGAAACTGACGGTGGATCCGGATCCAGGCTATGCGGTAAAAGAATTATTTTAT
The DNA here is from genome assembly GCA_018266555.1 of Bacteroidota bacterium. Classification (GTDB taxonomy): domain Bacteria; phylum Bacteroidota; class Bacteroidia; order Chitinophagales; family Chitinophagaceae; genus UTBCD1. The sequence continues at coordinate 212,547 of JAFEAF010000010.1, forward strand.
ACCTATAATGATAAAACAAATTCGCTCTATGCCATTTTCCCGAAATATCCTTCCAATAGAAAACTGGTAATAAAAAATATATCACTTCCTGCCGGCACAGCGATCAGCTTTTTATCAACCAAAGAAAATATTACCTGGAAACAAGAAGGACCTAATGTTGTTGTGGATTTGCCCGGATATGATCCTAATAAAATAAAAGCGCCTTATGCCTATGTATTGAAAATTTCGAGCTATGGCGCCTTTTCCAAAAAGCCCCACATACAAGTTGATTATCCGGGTAACAGTTTAATACCGGTAATCACCCTGTCGGCAAATAATAATGAAGCGATTCATTATACAACGGATGGGAGTGAACCAACGGAATCATCAACATTATACACACAGCCTTTTACTATTGAAAAATCAAGCCTTGTTAAAGCAACATCTTTTAAAGCAGGAACTTTACCGAGTACAGTTGCCTCTGGAAATGTGACCCGGTATGAATGGATGAAAGCAACAAAAGTAAAAGGAGTGAAACCGGGAATTTTATACAGATATTTTGAGCCGGAAAAAAATATCAGCCTGGAATCTATAAAAGGTACGGCTAAAACTTCAGGTATTACGAATTCTATTTCATTAGAAAAAAAAGAACGTAATGACAAATTTGCTTTTCTTTTTGAAGGATATATTAAAATTGCGAAAGACGGTATTTATAATTTTTTCACCAGTTCCGATGACGGCAGCAAACTTTTTATTGATAATATAGAAACTGTCAATAATGATGGGGAACATGGCGCCGGGGAAAAAAGCGGCAGAGCAGCGTTGAAAAAAGGATTTCATAAAATAAAAGTTGTTTATTTTGATAGCGGAGGAGGAAATTCACTCAAAGTTTTATTTCAAGCGGATGCCGGGAAAAAACAGGACATCCCGCATACGGTTTTATATCATTAGATCAGCATATTGTAAAAATACACCTGCTAAGATCAATATTCAATGAAACAAATATTAGTATATTCTTGTTTTTTTATTTTTTCATCATCGTTGTTAGCACAATCAATTTCCCGGTATGATTTGCATTTTGATTCCCTGGCAAAACGATGGGATGAAGCAATGCCATTGGGAAATGGATGGCTTGGGGCATTGATCTGGCAAAAAGATGATAAACTTAGAATGTCCTTGGACAGGGTAGATCTTTGGGATGACCGGCCCATGCCTGAAATAAACCAACTAACTTTCAAATGGGTGGCGGAAAAAGTGAAATTGAATCAATATGATTCCGTTCAAAAAATTGGCGATGAACCGTATAAAATATATCCTGCGCCTACAAAAATTCCCGGCGCTGCATTGGAATTTGATATAAATTCTTTCGGAAAAGTAGTTTCCAATGAACTGGATATTGAACAGGCAATCTGCAGGGTTCGATGGGATAGCGGGGTTGAATTAGAAACCTATGTTTGTGCACAAAGTAATCATGGCGTATTTATTTTTCGAAATGTGAACGATACAATAAATATTCAGATCATTCCCCCGCCTTATCATTCAGGTAAAGAAGGAGTGACAGGTAATACTGTAGAAGGACAGGGGTTGGAAAGTCTCGGTTATCAAAAAGGTAATATTGTCAGAGAAAAAAACTTTATTCAATACTATCAGCCATGCAATAATGGAACATCTTATACTGTAACGGTTAGCTGGCATTTTACGAACCATGAAATCAGGGGTAAATGGCATATAAGCAAAACAGATTCCGAAAACCAATCCCAACAAACTGAGTCAACGGATACAACTTTGGCAAGTCATGTAAAATGGTGGAAGGATTATTGGAATCGTTCATCCGTTTCTTTGCCCGATTCCATTTTAGAAAGGCAGTATTATCTTGATATGTATAAATTCGGCTGTGTAGCAAGAAGTAATACTCCACCCATTTCTTTACAGGCAGTATGGACGGCAGATAATGGAAACCTTCCCCCATGGAAAGGCGATATTCACAATGACCTGAATACGGAACTCAGTTACTGGCCGGGATATGTATCCAACCATCTTGACCTTACAGCAAGTTTTACAAACTGGCTCTGGAAAGTAAAAAATGAAAATAAAAAATGGACAAAACACTATTTTGAGACTGATGGATTAAATGTACCAGGTGTTGCAACAATAAGCGGTAAACCGATGGGAGGATGGATTCAATATTCCATGAGCCCGACAACGGTAGCATGGTTATCACAAAACTTTTACTGGCAATGGAAGTATTCCCTGGATACTAAGTTTTTAAAAGAAAGATGTCTGCCGTATTTTAAAGAAATTGAAAAATATCTATCCGGTATCAGGATAAGGGACAATATAACCGGTAAGTATAAACTTCCGATAAGTTCTTCACCTGAATACCATGATAACAGCATTCATGCATGGTTCAGTCATTTTACTAATTACGATCTTTCACTAATAAAATATTTCTATCTGAAGTATGGCGAAATTTTGAAAATACAAAACCCAGCTGAAGCAAATCAAATTCTATCAGAAGAAAGAATGTATCCCGGGTTGGATGTTAATGAAACAGGACTATCTGTTGCACCCGGCCAGGATCTTGAAAAATCACACCGTCATTTATCACAGTACATGTCCATATTCCCGCTGGGAATTTTGAACTTTGATAATGAGAAAGACAAAGAGATTATCAGTAAATCCATTCGTTGGATCGAAGAAAAAGGAACCCGGAACTGGTGCGGCTACACGTTTAGTTGGATGGGTAGTATTTATGCAAAGATTAATAAAGGAAATAAAGCGGCAGAAATGCTTCGTGACTTTGCCGCAAATTTTTGTTCGATCAATAGTTTTCATTTGAATGGGGATCAAAAAGGAGGACACTATTCATCATTTACCTACCGGCCGTTTACATTAGAAGGAAATTTTGCATTTGCCCGTGGCATACAGGAAATGTTGATTCGGAGTGATAGAGGATATATTGAAATCTTTCCCGCCGTGCCGGATGACTGGCTCAATGTTTCTTTTAAAACCTTTAGAACTGAAGGCGCTTTCCTGGTATCAGCTCAAAAAGAAAATGGTGTTGTGAAAGAAATAATTATTAAAAGTGAAGCCGGCGGTCGGTTAAATATTAAATTACCTTTTAAAAACCGGATCGTAACAGGGGTTAATGCCCAGAAGGTGATTGTAAAAAATGAAATTGCTTCTGTTCATGTATCAAAAGGAAGTACTGTTATTTTCCGGCCGGCAAATGAATAATTATAAACTGTAAAACCATACATCATTCATTTTACTAAAACATAGCTTATGCCTGGTCATACTTCCCGTAAGAAATTTTTAAAAAAAATTATGGCCGGTATTGCCGGCTCTGCATTGATTCCTGACGTACTTAAAGCTTCGGCAGGATTTTCAGATGAAATGAATATGCAATCAATGCAGCAGAAAAAATATTTCAGCGCTAATGATACCATTCAGATCGGGTTGATCGGCGCAGGTGGTATGGGAACAGCCGATGCCAATACAGCTATCACAGTGCCGGGAGTGAAACTGGTTGCGGCTTGCGACTTGTATGATGGCCGGCTGGCCGCAGCAAGGAAAAATTATGGAAATGATATTTTTACTACAAAAGACTATAGGGAAATCCTCCATAGAAAGGACATTGATGCTGTGATAGTAGGCACTCCTGATCATTGGCATAAAGACATTTCTGTGGACGCCATGAACAATAAAAAATCGGTGTATTGTGAAAAACCAATGGTACATGATATTTCTGAAGGAGCAGAGGTGGTGACTGCACAAAATAAAAACCAGGTGGTATTCCAGGTGGGCAGCCAGGGTATGAGTTCGCTGGGAAATGAAAAAGCAAAAGAACTGCTGGCTGCCGGTGCAATAGGAAAATTAAATTATGCAGAAGGTTTCTGGGCACGCAATTCTCCTGAAGGAGCCTGGCAATATACAATCCCTGAAGAAGCTTCTGATAAGACAGTTGACTGGAAAATGTTTTTGAATAAATATCCTGATCGCCCCTTTGATGCCAAACGTTTTTTTCGCTGGCGTTGCTACCGGGATTATGGTACCGGTGTTTCCGGAGATTTGTTTGTTCACCTGTTTTCCAGTTTGCATTTTATCACCAACTCAAAAGGCCCGCAAAAGATCATGGCTATGGGTGGGCTTCGTTACTGGAAAGACGGAAGGGAAGTGCCTGATATTTTAATGGGAATGTTTGATTATCCTGAAACAGCAGAACATCCGCCATTCAACTTATCACTTCGTGTAAATTTTGTGGATGGTACGGGAGATAATACTTATTTAAGATTAGTAGGTAGTGAAGGCAGCATGAATGTGGAATGGGATAAGGTTACGTTGTTTCATAATAAAGCTTATGCTCCTGCTGATGACCCGCTGCTGGCAACGAAGCTAAAAAAAGAGAGCGAAAATAATTATCAGAGAAAAACGATGATACAACCGGATGCTACCGTTTTCAAAGCGGAAGATGGTTATAAAGGCGCTCACTTCGATCATTTCTATAATTTCTTTTCTGCTATCCGGGAAAAAAGAAATGTGGCGGAAGATGCATTATTCGGTTATCGTGCCGCAGCACCTGCTTTACTTTGCAACGACAGCTATTTCAATGAAAAACCCATCAGGTGGGATCCCGTAAATTTAAAATTACTGTGAATTATTAAAAAAAAATATTTGCAATCATTAAATTATTTTTATGCTAAAATCAATTTTGCTTTCTGCTATAATCCTTACCTGTTTTACAATTTTTTCATTTGCACAACAAAAGAACAATACGCTGACAACTGCAGAAAAAAAAGCAGGCTGGAAACTTTTATTTAACGGGAAAACCATTGACGGATGGAGAATGTATAAAAACCGCCCGGCCGATTCCTGGTCGGTTAAAGATGGAAACCTTTATTGCAAAGGAAGCACAACAGATAAGAGCGATAAACGGGCGGACATCATCACCACAGACCAATACGGTGATTTTGAATTATCTGTCGAATGGAAAATTTCACCCCAGGGGAACAGCGGCATACTGTATCATGTCACCGAGGATTTTGATGCTTCTTACCTCAGCGGGCCTGAATACCAATTGATAGATGACGATCATTTTCCTGAAAAATTGGAAAACTGGCAACATACTGCTGCGGATTATGCTATGTACCCCGCTTCATCAAGACCCACTAAACCAGTGGGTCAATATAATGTTTCAAAAATTATTGTGAAAGGAGCTCATCGTGAATATTGGCTGAATGGAGTGAAAGTGGTGGAGTTTGATGCATGGACTGATGACTGGTATAAACGAAAAGCAGCAGGCAAATGGAAAGATGCAACCGGTTATGGGATGGCAAAAACAGGATATATCTGCCTGCAGGATCATGGAAGTGAAATGTGGTTTAGAAATATTAAGATCCGGAAATTGTAATTTGAATGGAGTAAAAAAATTTAACAGGTACCAGCAACCCACCTTTTATTAAAAAAATTAAAATATTTCATGAAGAAATTTTCTTTTATTCTGGGTATTCTTTTTACGCTTTGTTTTGCAAACAAATCATTTACTCAAAGTAAAATTGAAAACCTGATTATCATTACAACGGATGGATATCGCTGGCAGGAAGTTTTTAAAGGGATGGACTCTGTCATTGCCAATAATTCCAAATACAACCAGGGCGATAGCGGTTATATTTTTAAAACGTATTGGAATGATGATGTGAACGAAAGAAGAAAAATGCTGATGCCGTTTTTATGGAATACCATACAGGCACAGGGGCAGATTTATGGAAACAGGGAGTACAACAATAATGTAGATAATGCCAATCCGTATTGGTTTTCTTATCCGGGATACAATGAAATTTTTACAGGGTATCCGGATACCGCAGTGAATAGCAATGATTACAAACCGAATCCAAATACTACTGTTTTGGAATTTTTAAATCATCAACCTGCTTTCAAAGGGAAGGTAGCTGCATTCGGCGCATGGGAAGCGTTTGACCGAATTTTAAATGAACAACGAAGTGGTATTCCTGTTTTTTCTGCTTTTGATTCTGTCGGAGGAAAACATCCTACGGCAAGCGAACAACTCATTAATACCATGCGGGCAGATTCTTACAAACCCTGGTTAGAAGATGAATGCCTTGATGTATTCACGCATTATGAAGCGATAGACTACCTGAAAAATAAAAAGCCGAAGGTGCTTTATATTTCATATGGAGAAACGGATGAGTGGGCACATTCCGGCAAATACCGCTCTTACCTGGATGCAGCACACCAGGTTGATGCATGGATTCAAAAGATCTGGTATTTTATTCAAAGCGATCCGCAATACAAAAACAAAACGGCCTTGTTTATAACGGTGGACCATGGTAGAGGCGACTTAAAGAAAAACCAATGGACCGATCATGGCAGTGATATACCTGGTGCGCATGAAATCTGGTTTGCCGTATTGGGGCCCGGCATAAAAAATGGTGGAGAAATAAAAGAGCCTATGCAGGTTTATCAGAAACAATTTGCACAAACCATGGCTAAATTGCTTGGATACACGTTCAAAACCGATCACCCGGTAGGTGAAGAAATAAAATCTGTAATTAATAACAAATGATAAAAAAAAATTGTAAAAAATTTTTCCTGATCTTTTTTTTCCTGCCCTTGTTAACCTTGGGCCAGGGGAAAGGGCCGCTGCCTACAAAACAACAATTGGCCTGGCATGATATGGAGTTTTATCTGTTTGTGCATTTTGGCCCCAATACATTTACGGATAAGGAATGGGGATTGGGTGATGAGCCGGAAGATGTTTTTAATCCCTCTGATATAGATTGTAAACAATGGTGCCGTATTGCCAAGGCATCAGGAGCAAAAGGAATTATTATCACAGCCAAACATCATGACGGGTTTTGTTTATGGCCCAGCAAATATTCTACACATACGGTGAGAGAAAGCAAATGGAAAAACGGTAAAGGAGATGTGTTGAAAGAATTATCTGAGGCCTGCAAAGAATATGGGTTGAAATTCGGAGTTTATATTTCTCCCTGGGATCGCAATCATCCAAAATACGGAACACCGGAATACAATGATGTGTTTGTAAACATGATGAAAGAAATATTTCAGAATTACGGACCAATCTGGGAGCTGTGGTGGGATGGGGCTAATGGCGAAGGGCCTAATGGGAAAAAACAAGTGTATGACTGGCGGAGATTTGAAAATACGGTTAGAAGCCTTTCGCCAAAGACAATTATCTTCAGCGATATTGGCCCCGATGCGAGATGGTGTGGCAATGAAAAAGGAATTGCCGGAAAAACAAACTGGAATTATCTCGATACGGCAGGATTCACAAGGGGAATTGGTGCGCCACCCAATGATACTTTGAATATGGGGAATGTAAATGGGAAAAACTGGATACCGGCAGAGTGTGATGTCAGCATCAGGCCGGGATGGTTTTGGCATGAACAGGAAGATGATAAAGTGAAAACGCCGGAGCAATTATTTACCCTGTATCTGAAATCAGTGGGACGGGGCGCTAATTTATTATTGAATGTACCACCCAACCGGAAAGGGCTCATCTCGCCGGAAGATTCTGTGGCATTAGCAGGATTTAAAAACCTCAGAGATGAAAATTTCCGGGATAATTTATTGAAAGAGGCGAGAGCGTATTATGAATTTTCGGGAAAAGAAATTTTATCCAAAGGGATCAAGGTACGGAATTTTGGTTCCGGCTCTTATGGCGCCAATATTCCGGATTTTACTGTGGAATTTTTTAAACCCACCACTATCAACTGTATCATTTTGCGTGAAGCGATTCATTTAGGACAAACCGTAAAGCATTTTAAAATTCAATTAATACATTTCAATAAACCGGTAGGAGAAATAGAAGGCACCACAATCGGCAGAAAACGGATTCTGACATTTCCTTCACAGTTAGTCACCTCGTTTCATGTTTCTCTTGACGATAAAAGAGGAAATGATAATGTAAGCGGTGTGGCTGCGTATCTGATTAATGAAAAGCTGGTGGAAAAATAGAGGCTATACTTCATACCACTGAAGCCTTTCCCCTTTTTGGGAAAGGCTTTAAACATTATGCAATTGTTCCCGCAACGTCCCGGCTGGTACACAAACCCCGGAAAAGAGATGTTGCTAAGAATATTAATCATTTTCCTGGCTTTTTTCACACAACCCAATCTCCAATCTATCAAAGTTTTGCTGTGAATCGAGCGTACTAAGTAACGATAAGCCCCTGCGGAGATTTGTTTAAGGCTGAAATTTTGAACAACCAATCTTTTAAAACATATAAAAAATCCCGCTGGATTGCGGGATTCATCAATTTATTTAATCGGCTCTTTAACTTCTCAGAAATTATTTTTGCTTAAACTTCTGAATCAATCCGGGCAATGCACCGGAAATAGCTCCGGTAATTCCTGGTGATAAACCAAATTTGCTGCCAAGGCTGCTTACCAATCCGCCTTCAATAGCACCAGTAAGCGGGCTGTTTGATGTCAGCATTCCTTCTAAACTTGATAATAATCCGCCTCCGCCACCTGATTGTGCCGGGGTTGATTGGCTTTGTACGGTATTGTTCACATGATTGGCGATCTCATTGTGAATAGCTTCCTGCTGTTCGGGTGGTAAAGAAGTGATTTCAGGATGATTGCCCAATTCCTGTTTTACTGCATTTAAAATGTCATCAAACATAGATTTTTGATTTTATTAGTGAAGATAACTTGATAATGGTCGAAGTTACAGGTTACATTGAATTCAGATGTTAATCATTTGAAAAGGCAAATAATTTTTTTCAATCCAACCTAAATTTTTGAAATATCAAAAGAAAGATTGATCTCCTTGATCATCGCTTCAACTTTCCTGTATTTCACTCCTGCTTTGTCCAGCATAATACGGGAAGCTTTGAAGATATCATTTCCACTATACTTGTCTGAGAGATAAATGACTTCGCTGATACCGGATTGAATGATAGCTTTGGAACATTCATTGCAGGGAAATAATGCGGTATAAATTTTACAACACTTCAGATCCATACCAATATTATTTAAAATAGCATTCAATTCCGCATGGCAGATGAAAGGATACTTTGTATTTAAATATTCACCCTCTTTTTGCCAGGGAAATTCATCATCGCTGCACCCGATGGGCAAACCATTGTATCCGGCACCTACAATTTTATTTTTTTCATTGACAATGCAGGCGCCAACCTGGGTGTTGGGATCTTTACTTCTTTTTGCAGATAACAGGGCAACTCCCATAAAATATTCATCCCACGAAATGTAATCCTGGCGTTTTTTCATTAAAAAATATTTTATTCGATAAGATTATTCTGTCTGATGCAATTTAGTTTCCGGTAAAATTTGCTTTTCTTTTTTCTATAAATGCGGCAATGCCTTCTTTCATATCCTTTGTACTGAAACATTTTCCGAATTCTTTGACTTCTGTTTCATAGCCATTCATAGATTCATCAAAAACAGCATTGGCAGATTGGATACATCCTGCAACGGCTAACGGAGCTTTACTGTTGATTAGAGTTAAAATCGTTTTTGTTTTATTCAGCAATTCTTCCTGGGGCACTACATAATTTACCAACCCGTATTGCAATGCCGTATTTGCATCAATCATGTTGGCAGTAATCAGTAGTTCAATGGCCCTTCCTTTACCGATCAGTTGCGTTAACCGTTGTGTACCGCCATAACCCGGGATCAATCCCAGGTTTACTTCCGGCTGACCAAACTTTGCATTTTCACTTGCAACCCGGAAATGACAACTCATCGCTAATTCACACCCTCCGCCTAATGCAAATCCGTTCACGGCAGCAACGATAGGTTTGGGGCAATCTTCAATTTTGAAAAAAATAATCTGCCCTTTTTCTGACAGCATCATTGCCTCTTCATGATTCAACCCCAAAAACTCACTGATATCAGCTCCGGCAACAAAAGATTTAGTACCTGCGCCGGTAATGATTGCAGCTTTTATCAGGCTATTCTTATAAATTTCATCCACTACTTCGTTGAGCTCTTCCATTACACTTTTGTTCAGAGCATTTAGTTTATCGGGGCGATTGATGATGATTGTGAGAATGCCGTTTTCTAAATTCGTAAGTAATGTTTGATACATACTATTATTTATTTTAAAAACTTCTGTTCTCTTTTACCCAAACAGAAATATACTCTGCTATTTCAGAAGTGGGAGTTCCGGGAGCAAATAATTTTCCAACACCCATTTCATTCAATTGTTTCATTTCATCTTCAGGAATGATACCTCCACCGGTAAGTAATACATCATTCATTCCGTTTTCTTTCAGCAATTCAAGTACTTTGGGAAACACCGTCATCTGTGCGCCACTCAGGATACTGATTCCGATAGCATCCACATCTTCCTGCAAAGCTGCTGCTACAACCATTTCAGGCGTTTGCCTGAGCCCTGTATAGATCACTTCCATTCCTGCATCACGTAAGGCTGTTGCGATCACTTTGGCACCACGGTCATGTCCATCTAAACCAACTTTGGCAACTAAAACACGAATGGGTCTTTTCATAAAATCTTTTCAGATTCAAAAATAATCAATCTATCAACGCTGAAATTTACTTTTCAATTGAGCCACTCCTCTTGTTACAATACTATTCAGTGAATCGTTCGCATGTTCGAATAAAATAATTTTCATTCCATTTTCCCGGAATAAAGGTATATGGATCGAATCCTTTACGGTTACTCTTTCAAATTGCTGAAATACGATGTCGTCTTTATCGGGCTTAGTGTGTCCTACCAGTATCAGGTTTTTAATATCATATTTATCAGGCATCCATAACAGAAAAGAGGCATTGTCGCTATACACTTCAGGCAAACCTGCTTCTTTCCGGTAATAATTTAAAGCACCTGCTGAAAAATATCCTCTGCAATAAACAAAAGTTTTATCTCTTTCATCAGCAGCTAAACTGTTATATACCGCACCTGCTTTCATGGCCAGCTCTTTCCATCCCATCATATCGGCAAAATCCTGTGGCAGCGGATGTATCTGCTGATCTTCCCATTTAAAACTTCCGGTTTTATTCAGCCCGGTTTTTTCATAATATTTCACAAGGGTTTGTGGTTTTGCCAACGGCATAGTCAAAGGCATACCAAATATTCCAAGTGAAAAAGAAAATACCAGCATCGCATACCGGGTCCATCGTAAACGAACAGAAGTCGCTTTTTCTAACTGGTAAGCCCCAAAAGCAAATAACACCGGGTAAACTCCTAATGCATAGTAGTCTTTACCTCGTAATACAATCAATAATAAAATAACAAATAAATAAGACCATCCTACAAAACGGGATGTTTCCCCATGTGCAAAAAACAAAACATAGATCAGTCCGGTAATCCAGATAAATACACAAGGAAAGTTCATCATCAGCTGGCTTTTGAGAAAACCTGAGGCATCATTATATTTTAATTGTTCCTGTTGCAATTCGTCCATGTGCGTTATGACCGGAAAACGATGATTGTATTGCCAGATAATATTGGGCAGGAATATAAAAAAAGCAATGAGCGAAGCGTAATAAAAATGTTTATTAGTAAAAACTGTTCTGTGTTTTGTCAATAGAATGGATACAAGAATACTTACTGTAAAAAAAGCTACAGAATATTTGCTCATCATACCCAGCCCTGTAGCGATACCAAACCAGTAAAGCCATTTATTTTTTTTGGTTTGTACAAACCGGATCAGGGTAAATGCAATCAGCGTCCAGAAAAAAACATCGAGAAAGTTGGGCATAAAAAGAAAAAATAACCTCATATAACCATCCAGAATAAAAGGGAGCCAGCCCAGAATCAGGGCAAAAGTTTTTCCACCTAATGAAAGAATAATCTTACCGGCTAATAGAAAAGTAAATGCTCCAAACAAATCGGGCCAAATTCTGATCCAAAACATACCGGCGCCAAATAAATTGCTGATCCAGGCAAATACACTCAGCAGAGGCGGTACTTCCATAAAACCCCAGCTCATATGATGCGCTTCTGCCAGGTACAGGTATTCATCACGATGAAGCTGATAAAAACTATTTTGCAGGAAAAATGGCAGAATAATTTTTATTAAAACAAGGATATATAAGAGTTGCTGTAAATATTTTTCCGGCTTCATATAGTTTCAAGATAAATCTTTTAAATGTAATCTATAAATTACAGCATGAAATACAGACAATTCGGTAATACAGATTTGCTGGTTAGTGAAATCGGATTCGGCTCCTGGGCTATTGGTGGTGGTGCTATGATCGGAAGTACGGCAATAGGCTGGGGCGATGTAGATGATGAAATTTCTAAAAAAGCTATTCATCGTTCATTAGATCTCGGGATAAATTTTTTTGATACAGCCGATATTTATGGGTTGGGGCATTCTGAAGAAATATTAGGATCACTCATCGGAAATAAGAAGGAAATTCTGATTGCAACCAAAGCAGGAAATGTTTCAAGAAATAACCAATTTACAGTAGATTATACTAAAGAGTATATTCTGAAAGCCTGTGAAAATAGTTTGAGAAGATTGAAAAGAAATGAAATTGATTATTACCAGTTGCATACCGCAAGAGTGGATCATTTAAAAAACGGTGAATGTACAGACGCCATGCAGCAATTGGTGAAAGAAGGTAAGATTCGTTATTGGGGATTATCATTGAACACTTTTGAGCCGGAAACCGAAACAGAATATATGCTGCAAAATAATCTGGGAAAAGGATTTCAATTGGTGTTAAACCTGCTGAATCAAAAATCATTGCCAGGAATCAGGGCAGCCGCAAAAAATGGTTATGGTATTATAGCAAGAATGCCCTTGCAATTTGGATTGCTGACCGGGAAATTTGATAAAGAAGTTTCTTTCTCAGAAAATGATCATCGTAAAACACGATTGGTGCCCGAAGTAATAAATACTGCAAACAGGGCTTTGCAACCCGTCTGGGATTTATGCAAAAAATATTCTGTAAACAAAACTCAGCTTGCTTTAAGTTATATATTAAGTTATCCGGAAGTTTCTACAGTGATTCCGGGTATCAGGACGGCTGCGCATGCTGATGCCAATACGTCAGGACTGATTCAGTTGGATACTGATGATATGAAGTTGATAGAAGAGCTTGGCAGAAATGAATTCGTTTCAGTAATGGAGTTAATAAAGAAACAAGGTTAAAAAATGGTTAGTGCTTTTTTGATTCTTTGAATAGTGTTATCCTTTCCTAAAATCGCAGCGATGTCAAAAACTCCCGGGCCGAATTTTCCTCCTACGAGCATGATTCGGAAGGTGGATAATACTTCACCCGGCTTAATTTTATTTGCTGCTGCGATTTCTTTAAAATTTGTTTCCAGAACGGTTGCACTCCAGTCAGTATTCAACTCATAATTCCGGATAATTTCTGAAAAAAATAATTTTTTTGATTCACCCCATTTTGGTTGTACAGAAGTAAGGTCATATTGATCAGGCGTTCTAAAAAAGAAAACTGATTGATCATAAAAGTCTGTAAGCAATGTACAGCGGTCTTTTACCAGGCTGATTACCTTATCCAGGAGTTGATCATCAATTTCAGCAATACTTTTTTCAACTAAAATATTTCTGACAGCTGGCTTCAGATCCTGTGACTCTTTTCTCTTTATCCATTCATGATTGAACCATTTTGCTTTTTCATAATCAAATTTAGCTCCGCCGCTATGAACCCGTTCCATTGAAAATCTTTGGATCAGCTCTTCTTTGGTAAAAATTTCCTGTTCCGTTCCATCGTTCCATCCCAAAAGAGCCAGGAAATTAATAAAGGCTTCAGGTAAGAACCCTTTTTCTTTAAAACCTTCAGTCATCTCTCCGTTTTTCGGATCGTTCCAGTTCATTGCAAAAACAGGAAAACCGAATTGGGCTCCATCTCTTTTACTCAATTTTCCATTCGGGCCCAGAATCAATGGCAAATGCGCCCATTGAGGCATTTCTTTTTTCCAACCTAAATATTTCCATAATAAAATGTGAACCGGTGCTGAAGAAAGCCATTCCTCACCCCGGAAAGCATGAGTGATTTTCATTAAATAATCATCCACTACTACTGCCAAATGATAAGTCGGCATGCCATCAGCTTTCAGCAAAACTTTATCATCCACCAGCGACGTATCAAAATGTATTTCACCCCGGATCATATCATTAAATGAAACCAATTCTTTTTCAGGCATTTTAATCCTTATCACATAAGGTATTTCCTCACTTATAAATCTTCTCACTTCATCCTCACCTAAAGTCAAAGAATTTTTCATTTTATTTCTAAGCTCATGATCGTATTGTGGAGAAGGATTTTTTCCTGTTTTAAAATCCTGACGCATTTTTTCCAGTTCTTCCGGTGTATCAAATGCATAATAAGCAAAGCCATCCGCTACAAGCTGTTCAGCATATTTGCGGTAGATTTCTTTTCTTTCACTTTGGCGATAAGGCCCATAATTTCCTCTGTGAATCGGGCTTTCATCAGGCTCAAGCCCGGCCCATTTCAGGCAATCAAAAATGTATCGTTCAGCGCCGGTAACAAAACGGCTTTGGTCGGTATCTTCAATACGAAGTATAAAATCCCCTTTATTTTGTTTTGCAAATAGATAATTATACAATACAGTTCTCATACCACCCAAATGAAGGCCGCCGGTAGGAGAGGGAGCAAAACGTACTCGAACTTTTTTTTCCATAGAAAGCAAAGATAAGATGGAAGGGAAAAGGCGCAAGTTAGAAAACTGGAGACACAAGAATCTGTAAGACAGGCGGAAATTGTCAGGTAAAAATTTAGTTATTTGTCAAGATTTTTTTTCTTGTATCTTGACTTTGATGCCTGATCTCTTTTTTCTTGAATCTTGTATCTTGCGTTTGTATGAGATATTTTGTAAAAACTCCCTGGCTTCTAAAAAAAATATTTTCTTCCTTCTGCTGGAGTGTAGACACCCGGGAAAAAATATTGTATCTCACATTTGATGACGGGCCGCACCCTACTGTCACTTCATTTGTTCTGGATGAACTGAAGAAACATAATGCTAATGCTACTTTTTTTTGTATTGGTAAAAATGTAATTACTTATCCGGAAATATATAAAAGAATTTTAGACGAAGGTCATATTGTGGGTAATCATACTCATAACCATCTAAACGGATGGAAAAATAAAAGCAGGGTTTATTTGAGTGATGTAAACAAAGCTTCCGGATATATAGATTCATCACTTTTTCGTCCACCTTATGGAAAAATAAAAATCTCGCAGTCCAGGAAACTTCCTTCAGCAATGAAAAAAACAAATACAAAAATTGTGATGTGGGATGTATTGAGTGGGGATTTTGACCTTGGAATATCCCCACAACATTGTGCGGATAATGTATTGCGTTATGCAAGACCCGGGTCAATTATTGTTTTTCATGATAGTAGTAAAGCATATCCCAGAATTAAGCATGCTTTGCCGGAAACTTTAAAATTTTTTGGAGAAAAAGGATATCATTTTCATTCATTACAAGCTTTGGTTAAATAGTCTTACTTCAATATTTTGATGAGGAATGTAACTTATGATGTTGATTAATAGCTTGGATATCAGCCTAAAAAAGTTAGGGCCTGGGTAGAAACCCTGGCCCGTTTTTAATCCGTACCCTATGAAAACTGGTTTAAAGGTATAATTTTTTTTAATTAATGCAAACTTATTTGCCGTTTTACCCCGTTTACAGTAGCAGTGGCTATATCGTCGCAGTTTCCATTTCCATAATCAAGGTACCCGGTCCATGTATTGTTTGTATTTGCAGAAGCACGGTCAATTTTGACTGTCCCCTGTGTAATCCAACGACATGCAAATGTTTTAACCAGGGGTGTCGTAATTGTTGATTGCCAGGCTACCAGCAAATTCCCCCTTTGAGCACGACCATTTGCGTAACCCTCAATCTGAAATACATCGTCCTTAGGAATAGTGGGGGTAACTAAACCCTCAGTTTGTGTTATTGTTTTATGGCTGTTCCATTCTACATAATTCCCATCAGGCGTACTGATTTTTCCTTCAGTTATATCAATTTTATATTGTTTTGTGGGAGGCGTACTATTCTGAGAGCTTGAGTTCATTATTGTAGCGGTGCCCTCAATTTTTATATTATCTATATAATAGTTTTCAAAAGTAGTGGTTGAAATTGCACCCGGAATTGTTAATCGGTTACTATAATCAATAATAATTCTTCCTTTCCGGGTATGGCCATCAGAAGGGCGACTGCAACCAGCAGTTCCAAAATCAATGGCAATTTTTACCGGGAAAAAATTTGAGGTATTTGAATGGGTAATTGTAACAGTAGCGCAGGGTGGTAATGAATCCAACCGGTAAAAACTGTTTCCCGGTTCGGGGCGCCCAAAGATTCCGGTGCCCCCTATGCCTACATCATTATTTGCGCCCATGGCATTATCAAAAACGTCATTGAAAGCCGTTTCACCCTGAGCCTCCGCTTCCACAGATGTAAAGGATACATCTTGTTGTTGCTGATCGGTTGCGGTACTTTTTTCTTTAGAACATGATCCAATGGTAAGTAATGATAGAATAAAAGCAGGAACAATTAAGGATAGCAGGCTAAAGCTCAGTTTCATAACAATTGTTTTGGGTATATAAACAATTTAACGGTAATTGGAAGGTTTTTATTGATTTAGGTTTAAGTGTTTATTAAGAATTTTGCTCAGTTTTGCCGGGAAATTAATTAATAAAATGGCACTGATTGATACACATTCACATATTTATCTCAGCGAATTTGACAATGACAGAACCTCTATGCTTGATAGAGCTGAGAAGGAATCAATAACAAAGATACTCATGCCGGCCATTGATACCGGTACACACAAATATATGTTACAATCCGAGCATAAATTTCCCAACCTTTGTTTGTCAATGATGGGGCTGCATCCCTGCTCTGTAAAGGAAGATTATCAAAATGAACTACAGGTAGTCCATGATTTTTTAATTAAACGAAAATTTATTGCTATAGGAGAAACCGGCCTCGATTTTTATTGGGATCTTACATTTAAAGTACAACAGTATGAGGCTTTCCAAAAACAGATTGAATGGGCTTTGCATTATGATATTCCTGTTGTCATTCATTCACGCAACTCAACAGAAGAATGTATTGCGATGATTCAAAAAAATCAAAATGGAAAATTGAAAGGAGTTTTTCATTGCTTTTCAGGAACATTGGAACAGGCTCATCATATCATTAAACTTGGATTTTATCTTGGCATTGGCGGCGTATTGACTTTTAAAAAATCAGGCCTTGACTCAATTATAGAAAAGATTGGATTGGATCATGTGATTTTGGAAACGGATGCTCCATACCTGGCGCCGGTGCCATTCAGGGGTAAAAGAAATGAAAGTGGTTATTTGAAATATATCGCTCAAAAAATAGCAGAAATCAAACAGAAGAAGCTTGAAGAAATATCTCAAATCACAACAAAGAATGCTCAAAATTTATTCGGGCTATAAATTTTCAACCTGTATTTTTGCAACCCCGATCAGGAGAGGTGCTCGAGTGGTTGAAGAGGCACGCCTGGAAAGTGTGTATCCGCTGGAAGGCGGATCAAGGGTTCGAATCCCTTCCTCTCCGCTAAGCTTGTAGTCCGCAGGCTTTTTTACCAATTGTTCATTTCTTCAGGTACAATTCTTTCAAAATCCCCTGGTTCATTTTCTTTCCAATTCGGATCATATTTTACAAACCAGGAAATCCAGAGGCTTCTGGAAAATCGCATTAACCATGGCTGTAGCAGGATTAATAATACTGCATTAAATCCCATCCATATAAAAAAGCGGTTATCATGTAGCGATAAGCCTATGATCAACCACCATGCAATCAGGCTAAAGGCACTGATCAAAACTGTAAAGGCATAGCTTACATAGCTGGTTCCATAATAAAACCCTACTTCTATTTCAGATGGCTGCCCGCAAACAGAACAAATTTTGTTCATTTTCATATTCCTCCTCAGCTTCAGGCTTAATGGATATTCAAATAATTTACCTTGCCTACACCGGGGACAATGACAACCAAAAACCGTGGATAAGTACCCCCGGGTTTTTACTTTTTCACTCATTTTTTTTATTGAATTTTATAAACAAATCTTAAGATAATATCTTTAAAAAATTTATTTTCTTATGTAACAGAATTTATACCTCAGTTACTTTTTCCATTTGCATACTCCGGGAGCCCTTGATTAGAATAGTGTGGTTTTGAAAATGCTGTTGCTGAAACCAATTACCGGCATCTTCAGAATTTTTAAACCAACGATAAGGTGAATTTATTTTTTCAAAACCTCCACCAACCAGAATGACGTTCGCCCATTTATATTTTTGGATTTGCTCAATAATTAATTGATGTTCCCGGGTACTATGCTCACCTAATTCTGCCATAGATCCCAGGATAAGAATTTTATCTGGAGCATGCATTTTTGCAAAATTGTCTATGGCTTGTTTCAAACTTGAAGGATTAGCATTGTATGCATCGAGTATAATCTTGTTGCTTCCTTTTTCAATCCATTGAGACCGGTTATTAGAAGGGATATAGTTTTCTATGGCCGCCCCGATTTTTTCGTCTGGGGTTTTAAAATATTTTCCAACTGCAACCGCTGCCAGGACATTCGGTAAATTATAATCGCCCACTAAATGTGTTTGTACTGAAGATAGGGAAGTGCCTTTTTGAAATTTTATTTTCAAAAATGGCTCACTTTCTATGGTTATACCTTCTAATTCTGCATTGTGGGTTCCGTAAGTAATGATTTTTGTAATTCCTTTGCTCATTTCCTGCAAATAATTGTAGTCCCACATAATGAATGCAGTTCCATTTATTACTTTTAAATGATCATACAGTTCACCTTTTCCTTTTCTTACACCTTCTTCACTGCCAAAGCCCTCGAGGTGTGCTTTTCCGCAATTGGTGATAATGCCATGAGTGGGTAAAGCGATGTTACAATACGATGCAATCTCTCCAATATGGTTAGCACCCATTTCCACCACAGCAAGTTCAGCATCGGGTTTTATTTTTAGTAAAGTCAATGGAATTCCAATATGATTATTCAGGTTGCCTTCTGTTGTATATGTTTTGTATGTGGTAGATAAAACGGTATGAATAAGCTCTTTAGTAGTAGTCTTTCCATTGCTGCCGGTGATTGCTAAAAACGGAATTGTGAACTGTTGACGATGATGTTTTGCTAATTGTTGAAGTGTGGTAAGCACATCATCAGCTAAAATTGTTTTTCCCGGTATTTCAAATTCTTTTTCGTCAATTACAGCAAAAGCTGCTCCGGATTCTATTGCTTTTTTAGCAAAATGGTTTCCATTGAAATTACCACCTTTCAAAGCAAAAAAGAGGTCGCCTGGTTTTAGTTTCCTCGTATCCGTTTGGATAGAGGAAAATTGCCTGTAAATTTTATAAAGCTCTTCGGGATGCATATCTGCAAAATTAAGAGGCAGGACGAACAAATAACCCCGGTAACAATTACCGGGGTTATTGAAGATTATAAAAACAAATACAATTAACGTTTTTGTCTCTGGGCTTTCCAGTAATTTCCTGTTTTGCGGGCATTGCCTTCAGGGCTACCCATCCGATCCATAGCACAACGGAAACCTAAAGTACTCAATGATTGATCCTCCTCTAAGTAGCGGCGGGTGCCCGGGCTTAACCAATAAGGCATATCAGCCCAACTGCCGCCTTTATACACTCTTGATTTATCACTGATCAGGGTAGTGATACCATATCCATAAGATGATTGCGATAAACTATCACCATCGAGGAAGTTAATTACATTACCCCTTTGATAATTACGGCGGCCGGCACTTTCTTTATCTGTAACATCCACTTTCACTACATGACCCAGGCTGTCTATTTTAGCTTCACCGGTAGTGGGATCTGTATAAACTTTTTGAAATTTATTGCCACGATATGCTGCGACATCATCAACATCCATTGAACTGAGTGGGCGATATACGTCAGCAACCCATTCACTCACATTTCCTGCCATATTGTAGAGTCCATAGGAATTCGGGAAATAAGATTTAACAGGAGCCGTATAAAAAGCACGGTCATTCAATCCACCGGCCACACCGGCCACGTCGCCATTTCCACGTTTGAAGTTTGCAAGGAATTCACCCTGCCAGCTTCCATGCTTTGTTTCACGAAGACCATTTACATTTTGTGCCCAGGGATAAACCTGCTTGTTCATAACTAACTCTTCTCCCCGTTTTCCTTCTTTTTTACTTGGCCTGGGATTTTGTGCGATATATCCATAAGCAGCATATTCCCACTCGTCTTCACGGGGCAGGCGGTAAGCAGGAAGTAATATTCCATCTTCCATAGTTACTGTTGTTCTGGGCTGCCCTTGCGATGTTTTCAGAGGATTCTTTTTAGAAGTAGCTGTTTTACCCGGTGCAGCAGTGTATAATCCTAATAAATAAGATTCTGTTGTGAAATTATTTTCCTGCTGCTGGCTTTGAAGTGTTTGTTTATTGATATATCCTTTCTGCAGTAAGATACCTTCGTTTACCCTATCGCCTCTCCACAAGCAAAAATCATGTGCCTGTCTCCAGCTGACCCCTACAACCGGATAATCATTGAAACTGGGATGACGGAAATAATATTCCACCATAGGTTCATTATAACTTAATTCGCTTCTCCATACTAATGTATCAGGCAAAGCAGCATCAATAATTTTTTTATTGGCAGGGTCTGAAGGATCAAAAATTCTTTCTAACCAGTGTATATATTCACGGTAGTGAACATTGGCTACTTCAGTTCGGTCCATATAAAATGATGGAACAGACACACGGCGGGGTATATTGTCCCAGTTGCCCATTACATCATCATCAGTCTGGCCCATTACAAAGGTTCCCCCCTGAACGAGTACAAGACCTGGTCCCGTGCCTTGTTCTTTGGACTTGGCTACCTGGTAGCCACCCATGTTTTTGTCATTGTAATTCCATCCGGTGGCTTCGGATTTATCATATTTCTTTTTTCCGAAAAGGCCTTTGCCTTTACAGGAAGCCAGCAAAATAATTGCGGATAATAGGATTGTCAGATTTTTCACTTTCATAGTTTTTTGCATAAACCTGTGAATTGGAATAAATTTAACGCCGGATGAGGGAAAATATTGTACCTGAATTCAGGATTTGTCCGACGTTGTTGCGAATATATACACTTTCAATAATAACAGAAACGCAGAAATACTTTTTTGGGTATGTAAAATCCCTATTTATCAGAGATTTGGCCGTTATGAAACGCAACCGTAAAATGTTTTGTTTGGGGATACTTTTTTTTCTATCAACGGTATCAATGGCACAACGGACTTACCTGCCAAATTCTGTATTAAGCAACGGCAACTGGTATAAGATTGCAATTAAAAATCCCGGAATTTATAAAATGGACCTTAATTTTTTGAGCCGGCTTGGAATCAATACCACGAATCTTGCATCAAATTCAATACGATTATATGGGAACGGAGGCCAGGTGCTGCCAGAAGCAAATTCTACGATAAGAATTGACGATATCCGTGAAAATGCCATAATGGTATTGGATGGTGGTGACGGTATTCTAAATGGGAATGATTATATTTTATTTTTTGCCGGCGGACCGGATCAGTGGACTAACGATTCTGCTCATGCCCGGTTCATACATAAAAAAAATATTTATTCTGACAGTACTTATTATTTTTTGTCAATCGGAGGAAACGGAAAACGAATCCAAAATGCTACCACGAATCTTTCTCCCAATATTACTATAACAAGTTTTTCCGAAAGATATTTTCATGAACTGGATACGGTAAATTTTTTATTGAGCGGTAAAGAATGGTATGGTGAAGAGTTTGAAAATGCCCCCGGAAAGACTATAACCAGAAATTTTACAGTTACTATACCCAATATCCAAAACAACTCACCTTTGACATTAATCAGTAATTGCATCGCAAGATCTGTTGGAGGCGGCAGCAGTTTTGATGTAAAAATCAATGATCAACCCACAGGGCAAATTACAATACCTCCCGTTACGGGAGGTATTTTGGATTTGTTTGCTCAACAATCCACAGCAGTGATGACAACAAACGCATCACAGCCGGCCATTAATATTCAGTACGCCTATAATCCCGGCAGCTTTAATGCACAAGGCTGGCTGAACTGGTTTGAACTGTTCAGTCGCAGAAATCTTTCTTTATCCGGAGGGGATCAGCTTTTATTTCGGGATTGGCAAAGTGTTGGAAATAATATCGGCGAATTCATCATCAGCAATGCGAATACCGGTTCACAGGTTTGGGATATCACGGATCCATTAACTCCGGTTCGCATGCAATCCAACCTGGTGAATTCGGATCTGCATTTTATAAACGATTGTTCACGCCTGAGAGAATATGTTGCATTTAATTCTAATAATTTTTTGATACCAACAGCAATTGGAAAAATACAAAATCAAAACCTGCACAATAGCTCGCCGGAAGATTACCTGATTGTCACTTATCCGGCATTTTTATCACAAGCACTACGCCTCGCCAACTTTCATCAACAAAATAATTATCGTGTACTTGTTGTGACAACCGACCAGGTGTATAACGAATTCAGCAGTGGAAATCCTGATCCATCAGCTATCAGGGATTTTGTAAAAATGTATTATGATAAATATGGAAGCAGTGCTTCGGACAAGCCAAAATATCTTTTGCTTTTCGGAGCAGCCTCTTATGATTATAAAAACCGGTTGAAGAATAATACCAACTATGTACCTGCTTATGAAAATGATGTTTCGCTGGATCCGTTGTCCACTTATACTTCCGATGATTTCTTTGGTTTCCTGGAGGATAATGAGGACATCAATTCCCAGATAATTACCAATACACTGGATATTGGCATTGGTCGTGTGCCTGCCAAAAATATTGATGAAGCAAAAAATTTTGTTGATAAAGTTTTTGCTTATACCAGCTCACAGGGATTTGGTCCATGGAGAAACAATATGCTTTTTATTGCTGATGACGAAGATTATAATCTGCATTTGCAGGATGCCGAAGTGGTAACCGGAACTGTAGCAACAACAGCCCCGGTTTTTAATTTGAAAAAAATTTACTTAGATGCTTTTCCACAGGAGAATGGTACAGGGGGCAGCAGTTATCCGCAGGCAAATGAAGCAATCAATAACCAAGTGTATAACGGTACTTTGATCTGGAATTACAATGGACATGGCGGCGCTCAGCGACTGGCACAGGAAACTATCCTGGATCAAAGTATCATCAACAGTTGGAATAATCCCAATAAATTGCCATTGTTCATTACAGCCACATGCGATTTTGCTCCTTATGATAATCCATCAGTAAATTCAATTGGCGTGAATTTATTAGTACGGCCTAAAACAGGCGGCATTGCGCTCATGACGACAACAAGACCGGTATTTGCATCGAGCAACCGCATCATGAATAATAATTATCTGCAGATCGCATTGGAACCTGATGCAAACGGTAATTATAAAACATTGGGAGATGCAGTAAAAGAAGCAAAGAATTTTACTTATCAAACTACAGGTGATGTGGCAAATAACAGGAAATTCACTTTGTTAGGCGATCCGGCGCTGACACTGGCATTTCCAAAATTAAAAATAATGGCCACAAAAATTAATGGAATGCCCGTTTCTCAAACCGATACCTTACGATCTACCGATAAAGTTATAATGGAAGGGGAAGTAAGAGATCAACAGGGTAATTTATTGACGGGTTTCACTGGCACTGTTTATCCAACTGTTTTTGACAAGCCAAAACAAATTACTACGCTGGGCAATGATCCCACCAGCCAGGTCACTACATTCCTGGATCAAACTACAATTTTATTTAAGGGAAAAGCTTCTGTTACTAATGGAAAATTCACTTTCAGTTTTAAAATGCCTAAAGACATTAATTATCAATATGGCAATGGAAAACTTAGTTTATATGCAAACGATAGCCTTAAAGATGCAAATGGTTTTTTCACAGGCTTTGTGATTGGAGGATCATCAAATAACCCCGATAATGATAAGCAGGGGCCACAGATCAAGGCCTGGCTGAATGATGAAAAATTTGTGGATGGAGGAATAGTGAACCAGGCTCCGATTTTAATTGTAAAATTATCCGATTCATCGGGCATCAATACCGCCGGTACCGGCATTGGCCATGACATAGTAGCTACGCTGGACAATGATAACCGGAAATTTTTTATACTGAATGATTTTTATCAAAGTGATTTGAACAGTTACCAACAGGGAAGTATTCGATTTCAACTACCGGAATTAGAAACCGGGAACCACACTTTGAAAATAAAAGCATGGGATGTGCTCAACAATTCCAGCGAATATATTATTGATTTTAATGTTGCGAATGATGATGAGCTTCAAATAAATCATGTACTCAATTATCCCAATCCTTTTACTACGAACACCAGCTTTTGGTTTGAGCATAATAAACCGGGACAAGACCTCCGGGTTAGAGTTGAAATATTTACACTTACCGGACGGATAATAAATGTGTTACAAAAGACAATAAATACACCGGGCAACCGTTCAAGTGAGGTGCAATGGGACGGAAAAGATGAATTTGGAAACAAAGTAGGCAGAGGCGTGTATCTCTACAGGTTGTCTGTCACAGCTTCAGGCCTTAAAACAAAAAGTAAAATAGAAAAACTTGTTGTTTTTTAATTTCTGTCCAATTCAATACAATGGTTCGGTATTTTATGAAAACAAGTATTTTTTTTCAACCTCATAAAAATTTTATGCTCATGAGACAAGCTGCTTTAAAGCTAGCTGCCGCAACTTTGATTTGTTGCGGAATTTTTTCAGTTACAAATGCCCAGGTTCAACCGATCAACGTAGTCACGACAGCAGTTCCTTTTCTTCGAATTTCACCCGATGCCCGCTCAGGAGGTATGGGAGATATTGGTTTAGCCACTACTCCTGATGCAAGTTCTGTTTTCTGGAATCAGGGAAAAGTAGCATTCAATGAATCAAAAGGAAGTATTGTTGCAACTTATACTCCCTGGTTAAAAGACCTGGTAAACGATGTATATCTTGCTTCGCTGGCAGGTTATTATAAATTTGATGATAACCAGGCTATCTCAGGATCGCTTCGTTATTTTAGTTTAGGCAGTATTCAATTCACCGACTATAACGGATTATTACAGGGGAATGGCAGGCCCCGTGAATTTTCAATTGATTTTGGGTATTCACGCAAGCTTTCCGACAAAGCCGGCTTAGGTGTTGGATTGAAATATATTAATTCAGATTTAGCCCCTGGCGCCGTATCGGGTGGCACTACATATAAAACAGGGAATGCCGTAGCAGGCGATATTGCATTTTATTATAATGCTACAAACCAGCAAGGTGATGGTTGGGCTTTTGGTGCAGCTATGACCAACCTGGGTACTAAAATTGATTATACAGCAAATGCACAACAAAAAGATTTTATACCCGCTAATCTTGGCATTGGAACTTCCTATACCAAAAATTTCAATGAACAAAATAAAATTCAATTGGGGCTTGATATAAACAAACTGATGGTTCCCACTCCTCCAACAGATGCATCCGGGTTGGCAAGTTACAGGAGCAAAAGTGTTCTCAGCAGTTGGTTCAGTTCTTTTGGGGATGCACCAGGTGGTTTCAGCGAAGAACTTAAAGAGTTCCAGGTTTCATTGGGAGCAGAATATTGGTACAATAACCAGTTTGCACTTCGTGCCGGATATTTTTATGAGGATAAAACTAAAGGTAATCGCCGCTATTTTACAACAGGTGTTGGCGTTAAATACAATATTTTTGGATTAAACTTCTCTTACTTAGTTCCTACAGGTAGCGGAGTGAACAGGAATCCATTATCTAATACGCTGCGTTTTTCTATTGTGTTTGATTTGGATGGCAGTAATAACAGCAGCAATGAAAAATAAAAACTTTAATGAAATGTAATATAAAAGCGTCCTGTATATTCCGGGACGCTTTTTGTTTATGATATTTGTATTACAAAAAAGGAAATGAACAATTGCCGCATTGGTTTTGGAATTGACTTTCACAGGTTGACTGAAGGCCGGGTCTTTTGGCTGGGAGGTGTAAAAATCCCGCATCATAAAGGGGCCGTTGGCCATAGTGATGCGGATGTATTGCTTCATGCAATATGTGACGCCTTATTAGGAGCAGCCTGCCTTGGAGATATTGGTGTTCATTTTCCTGATTCCAATGCAGACTATAAAGACATAGATAGCAAAATTCTATTAAAAAAAACAATGGCTCTGATTAGAAAAAAAAATTATTCTGTGGTAAATATGGATTGCACTGTTTGCCTGGAATTGCCGAAGATCAGACCTTATATTGATGAAATGCGAAAAGTGATAGCAGGTGTTACCGGTATTAAAGAAAACGAAGTTTCAATAAAAGCAACTACCACGGAAAAGATGGGATTTGCCGGGAGAGAAGAAGGGTTAGTGGCTTATGCCACTGTATTAATTCAAAAAGTTGGTGATTCGTAAACTTTTTCAGCTACTGCTACAGCGCTATCTTTGCCGCAATGTCAACTATTGAAATCAAAGTAGTCAATACTTCCAACAATCTATTACCTGAATATGCCACCCAGGGATCATCAGGAATGGATGTAAGAGCCTATTTGGACTTTCCTAAAATTTTGGAGCCTTTTGAGAGGGCTTTGCTGCCAACCGGGTTATTTATTGAATTACCTGATGGGTTTGAAATTCAAATACGCCCACGTAGCGGTCTGGCAATAAAGCAAGGTGTCACCTGTTTAAACAGTCCCGGTACTATAGATTCAGATTATCGTGGAGAAATTAAGATAATTTTGATCAACCTTTCGCAGGAAAAGCAAGTCATTCATCCGGGTGACCGTATAGCTCAGATGGTTATTCAACCCGTGGATAAAATTAAATGGCAACCTGTCCAGGTAGTAACTGAAACAATAAGAAACCAGGGAGGCTTTGGCCATACGGGAAACCGTTAAAATTCAAAACATGAATAAAATCTTATCTGTTTGTTTATTGCTTATCTCATTTTTGGTTGCCTGCAAATCAACAAAGAAAATTCAAACAGCAATATCCGGTATAAAAAAAGATTCTGTTACTGTTGTGGTACAACCGGGCCACGATGCACATGCTGACTCTTTGAATTTTATCGGGAGTATTTATCATACCATAGAAAATCAAAAAATAGAATTTACCACATTTACAGCCAAAGTAAATGTGGATTATGTGGGAGGCGATAATAAAAATTATAATGTTAATGCTTTTGTCCGCATGTATAAGGATAGTGTGATTTGGATTTCAGTAAATTCTTTTTTGGGTATGGAAGCAATGCGGGTGCTTATTACTAAAGATTCTGTAAAACTACTGGACAAACTCAATAAAAAATATTCTGCCCGCAGCGTAGCTTATCTACAGGATGTAACGGCATTGCCGCTTGATCTTTCCACGTTGCAACAACTCATTATTGGCAACCCCGTTTTTCTTGATAGCAATATTATTTCTTATAGTATGTCAAACAATATGATCTCGTTATTGAGTATCGGGTACTGGTTTAAGAACCTGATCACCGTTAATGAATCTGATAAAAATATACAGCATAGTAAGCTGGATGATGTCAATGTCACCCGTAACAGAACCTGTGATCTGACATATTCCGATTATGAAAGTAAAAAAGGTCCGAATTTTTCAACTAACCGGAAAATTACTGTTGCTGAAAAATCAAAGCTGGATGTACAACTTGATTTTAAGCAGTATGATTTTAATAAAACGTTAAGTTTCCCTTTTCCTGTTTCAGATAAATATAAAAGAAATTAAACAATAAAATTTATTTTGCAGGTTGCCGTTATACGGTAACTGATCCGGGACCTGATTTTTGAAACCTAATTTCTGATAACTATGATTTTAAGATACCTATTTTGCTTAATTGCTCTTTCGGGTTTTTGGGGCTCTGTTTCAGTTTTTGCCCAGGAGGATAAAGCCGAACTGGAAAAAGAAAGACTACAACTTCAAAAAGATATTCAGGATATTCAAAACCAGTACAACCAGGTAAAAGGCAAGACTAAGCAAAGTGTTGCTCAGTTAAATTTCATTAACAGGAAAATCAATCTCCAGGAGAGGTATATCAATAATATCAACAAAGAATTGCGAATGATTGATGATGATATTTATAAAAGTAACCTTGAAATTTTCCGTTTACAAAAACAATTAGATACGTTAAAAGCAGAGTATGCCCGTAGTGTAGTGTATTCTTATAAAAACAGGAGCTCGTATGATTATATAAACTTCCTTTTTTCCGCAGGCAGTTTTAATGATGCCTTGAAAAGAATCGGCTATCTCAAAAGCTATCGCACTTACAGGGAAAAACAGGTTAACACAATTCTCGAAACTCAACAATTGATCACCAAAAGAAAAGAACAACAACAGGGTAGAAAAGTGGAAAAAAGCAGTGCATTGGGCAACCAGACCAAACAAATGGAGGTGCTGGCAGAACAAAAGGATGAGAAAGCCAGTGTAGTGTCAAAATTGAGATCGCAGGAAAATGACCTTGAAAAACAACTGGCAGGAAAAAGAAAACGGGATAATGAACTTAAAAATTCAATCGCAGCCATAGTAAGAAGAGAAGTGGAACTGGCAAAGAAAAAAGCAAGTGAAGAGGCTAAAGCCAATGCTGCAGTAAAACCTAACGTATCAAATACTACCAGCACTACTGAAAATCCAACGAATAATCCTGCCACTTCACTGTCCAATGCACCAACTATTAAAACTACTACTTCAGGAAGCTACCTGGATCTGAATGAAAATGATGTCAAGCTTAATAGCGAGTTTGTTTTGAATAGAGGCAGGCTTCCGTGGCCGGTAGATAATGGCTATGTCTGTATTCATTTTGGGCCCTACACTATCGAAGGCACCACATTAAAAGGGTACAATCATGGTATTACAATTTGTGCACCACAAGCGGGTGTTCCTGTAAAAACCATTTTTAATGGTGAAGTAGTGGGTGTTTTCAGTTCTGGTGGAGAAATGAATGTTACAGTTCGTCATGGTAAATATTTTACTACATATAGCAATTTATCTTCTGTGAGTGTACAGAAAGGAGCATCTGTAAAAACAGGACAAACTTTAGGACGGCTTGGCGTAGATGATGAAGGCGGAGGCGGGGGCAAACTGGATTTCCTGCTGATGATTGAAACAAAAGAAGTAAATCCGGAGCAATGGCTTATCCGGCATTGACCTGCTCATCCACATAAAAAAAATAATAAAGAGCCCCGGTAACAGGCTATTATTAACGCAAAAATCGTTCGTATAATTTTTCGTAAAGTGGAACAATGTTATGAATATCAAATTTGGCAGCTTGTGATTTAGCCTGCATTTTAAAAGCTTTCAAAGTATCATCATCTTTAAGTGTGGTTATGACCTGGCGGGCCATTGTTGCCACATCACCCACATCTGCCATAAAACCAGTTTCCCCGGGAATATTTATCTCTTTTAATCCACCGACATTTGTTGATACAACAGGCATACCGGCAGCCATAGCCTCCAATGCAGCTAAACCGAAACTTTCATATTCTGAAGGCAATAGAAATAAATCACCAATTGCAAGGATATCTTCCATTTGTTCCTGCTTTCCTACAAAGCGCACTTCATCACAAATGCCCAATGAGCGACAAAGTTCTTCTGCAGCCGGTCTTTCGGGTCCGTCGCCGACAAATAAAAGTTTTGACGGAATAGTTTTTTGCACTTCGTAAAATACCTTAACTACGTCGGGAACTCTTTTTAATCTTCTGAAATTGGAAACGTGTAATAATATTTTTTCTCCGTTTGGTGCCATGGCTTTTTTGAATGCATCAATAGGCTTCCTGCTGAAACGGCTAACATCTACAAAATTGTAAATGACTTCAATATTCTTTTCAATGTTAAAAGACCGGTAAGTTTCATTTCTCAGATCTTCAGATACAGCAGTGATGGCATCGCTTTCATTAATAGAGAAAGTAACCACGGGGGCATAGGTTTTATCCCTCCCCACCAATGTAATATCGGTTCCATGCAATGTGGTAATAACGGGTATTTTTTTATTTTCTTTCTCCAGTATTTTTTTTGCCATATAGGCTGCTGATGCGTGGGGGATGGCATAATGCACATGCAGCAAATCCAGGTCATTATTTTTTATAACATCCACCATCGTGCTGGCTAAGGCTGTTTCATACGGAGGATAATCAAACAAAGGATAGGTGGGTACATGTACTTCATGATAAAAAATATTGGGAACATACACATCCAGCCGAACCGGTTCCCGGTATGTAATAAAATGAACCTGGTGGCCTTTTTGTGCCAGCGCTTTTCCTAACTCAGTTGCTAATACGCCGCTTCCGCCAAATGTGGGATAACAAACAATTCCGATTTTCATAATTTTTTTTATATGGATATTTAGATACGTCATACTTTGGAAGTATGGCATAACTAAGGTAAACACTTAATAGCAATAGAGGTTTACCGCTTATCTTAAAAATGTTTATAATAAATCAGGATAGTTTATTTTTATCCAAAATCAGTCAAATGAGAAAATTAATCATGTTAGCAGTACTTTTTTTTATATCTGTAAATCTTTTAGCACAGAATGAAGATTCTGTTTTTATCCGAAGTATTGCAAATGAAATTCTTATTAATGGAAAAGCATATGATAACCTTCATTACCTCACCAAGAAGATTGGTGGAAGATTATCCGGTTCTCCGGGTATGGTGAATGCAGAAAAGTGGGGATTGAAAACCATGCAGGAAAGCGGTGCTGATAAAGCCTGGCTGCAGGAATGTATGGTGCCGCATTGGGTGCGTGGCGGAAAAGATGAAGCAGAGGCGAAATATAATGGCACGGCAAAAAAAACGCTTCATGTAACAGCATTGGGAAACTCAATCGGCACAGGCGGCAAAGAGGTAAAGGCAAATGTGATCGAAGTGAAAAATTTTGATGACCTCGAAGCAAAAAAAGATGAGTTAAAAGACAAGATCGTTTTTTATAATTATCATTTCAACCCCACATTCATTCAAACATTTTGGTCTTATGGTGATGCGGTTAGATACCGGGAATTCGGAGCAAGTCGTGCTGCAAAATACGGAGCCGTAGCGGTGATAGTCAGAAGTATGACTCATAGCACCGATAATTTTCCTCATACAGGGGCAATGGAGTATGATTCTGTTTATCCTAAAATTCCTGCTGCAGCCATCGGCTTACAGGATGCAGACTGGTTGAATGATCAATTGCAAAAAACATCTGTGAAAATTTCACTCACTACCTTCGCACATTTTTTGCCCGATACCATCGGGCATAATGTGATCGGTGAATTGACCGGATCTGAATTTCCTGATGAATTTATTACTATAGGCGGCCATTTAGATTCATGGGACCTGGCAGAAGGGGCACATGATGATGGGACCGGTGTGACACAAACGATAGAAATACTTCGTGCATTCAAATCACTGGGGTATAAACCAAAACACAGCATCCGGTTTGTTTTGTTTATGAATGAAGAAAATGGTTTGCGGGGCGGAACAAAATATGCGGAAGAAGCCAAAGCAAAAAATGAGAAACACATTTTTGCAATGGAAAGTGATGCAGGCGGATTCACCCCTAGAGGATTCAGTTTTGGCGGATCAGCGGCGCAATTGGAAAAGGTAAGAAACTGGACGTCACTTTTATTGCCTTATGGTGTTTACCAGATTACCAGGGGCGGTGGCGGTGCTGATATAAGCCCATTGTCAAAAACTTTTGGAACACCTGTCAGCGAATTGAATCCCGATTCACAGCGGTATTTTGATTATCATCATGCCGCAAATGATGTTTTTGAAAATGTAAATAAACGGGAACTGAATCTTGGAGCAATTAATATGGCAGCATTTATTTACCTGGTGGATAAGTATGGGTTGTGATTATTGATCACTGATTATTTTATTATGTCTTGCGGGAACTGTCATTGTTTTGTTGCCATTTCTTTTTCTGGTAATGAAATTCCTGAAACTGAGAGTTGAAGTTTGGAAATGAAATGCCGGTAACCTTTTGTGCCGGGTTCTTAATTATCTTATTTGAGGGATATGGCAGAAAGATGAATCCAGTTTCTAAAATTGCAGCTGTAAAAAAAATTGTATGTTTATTGAACAGATAGTAATTCCAGGTGAAGAATCAATTTCCATTACGAAAACAGGATCACCGGATCAATTATTCCTTTTGGGGATACCTCTATTTATTGTGCAATCTATCTGTTCTTATTTCCTGCAACAATAATCGTTCTTCAACACCGGGGCATAATGATATTTTTAAAAAGCAACCGGAGCCGGGAAACATCAGTAAAAAAACTTTTTCCAAACCTGACATAGTTTCACTCTCTATAGTTAATCACCCAAAGACAATACCGGCAGGAAAGCCTGCTATCAAAATTGATTCCTCCTATGGCGGCATTCCTTTTTTCTCTCATTTCGGAACCGAACAGGGGCTGGCACTGAATTCAGTTCTATGCAGTGCAACAGACCGGTCAGGAAATCTTTGGTTTGGAACTGCCGGTGGAGGAGTTAGCATGTACGATGGAAACAGGTTCACAAACTTTACCATTGCACAGGGGTTGATAAGTAATGTAGTGTTTTCAATAATTGAAGACAAAGGAAGCAATCTATGGTTTGGCACAAGCGCAGGTGTGAGTAAATATGACGGATACCGGTTCATCAACTTTACTACCGCAGAGGGACTGGCGGGCAATTTTATTTCCTGCATCATTGAAGATAAGCATGGCAGTCTCTGGTTCAGCACACACGAAGGTGGTGTCAGTAAGTTTGACGGAAAAAAATTTATTACTTATACAACTTCACAAGGCCTTGCAGATAATTATGTACAGTGCATGATGGAAGACAGAAAAGGAAATCTATGGTTTGGCACTGCTGCAAAAGGAGTAAGCCGGTTTGATGGGAATAAGTTCAGGAATTATACGGAAGCTGATGGACTGCCTGACAATTCTGTAAATAGTATTGCCGGGGATAAGGAAGATAATTTATGGTTAGGGACAAAGTCAGGAGTATGCAAATTTGACGGGACTGCATTTTCAAATTATACTACAGATAATGGTTTGCCCGATAATAATATTCATTGCATGATCAGTGATAAAACCGGAAATTTATGGCTTGGCACTCAGTCAAAAGGCATCAGTAAATATGATGGGAACAGATTTGTCAGTTATAAAAGTGCGCAAAACATAACCGGAAACAGTATCACGAGCATTTCAGAAGATAAAACAGGCAACCTGTGGTTCACGTCACTAGGATCAGGAGTGAGCAAGTATGAAGGCAATAGTCTCACGAATTATTCTCTGCTCCAGGCTTTGGCCGGAAATTCGGTGTTTAGCATTATCCGGGACAGGTCAGGTAGTATGTGGTTTGGCATGTATGAGGGCGGTGTCAGCAAGTATGATGGAAAAAGATTTTTAAATTTTACTACAAAGCAGGGATTACCTGACGAAACGATATGGAGTGTCATGCAGGATAATGAAGGTAATATATGGATAGGCACTGATAAAGGAGGCGTCACCAGGTATGATGGCGCCGGATTTACAGGCTATACAATGGCACAGGGGTTGATCAACAATACTGTTTCCTGCATGATGCAGGACAAAAAAGGGAATATCTGGTTTGGTACATTTGGCGGCGCCAGCAAATTCGATGGAAAAAGTTTTACAAATTACACTACCGATCAGGGCCTGCCCGGAAACAACATACAAAGTATTGCAGAAGATAATTCCGGCAATATATGGTTTGCTACCCACAATGACGGCATAAGTAAATATGACGGCAAGGGTTTTACCAATTATACTATTGCATCCGGACTGGCAAGCAATACCGTATATATGACATTGAAAGCTGAGAACGGGGATCTTTGGTTTGGTACAAACAGGGGCGCCAGCAAATTTGATGGAAAGAATTTTATTAACTATACGACAGCAGAAGGTTTGCCTGATAATTGTGTATGGGCTATTGCTGAAGATAAACAAAGGAATATATTATGGTTCGGTACAAATAAAGGCTTGTGTGCTCTCAGAGAATCATTATCAAAAACTGACCATAAGCCTGATGAAGTTTTCGGGGTATTTAATGAAAATAACGGGTACCCGGTAAAAGAAGTGAATGCCGGCGCTTTATGTGTGGATGATAAAGGAATTGTATGGGTGGGCAGCAGTCATAATGACCTGATAAGGTTTGATTACCCGGCTGATCATAAAAAAGATCCGGGGCATTTAAAATTAGTAATACAAAGCATAAAAGTAGATAATGAAAACATCTGTTGGAACGATCTCTTGCGGTTGCATTATGGAAATGATGCTGCTGACAGTCTTACAGTTTTAAATGAAATGGTAACGACATTTGGAAAAGTGTTGTCGCCTGTTATTTTAGATAGCATCACTAGCAAGCACAGGAATATAAAACTTAGTGGAGTGTCTAAATTTTATCCGGTACCCTTAGATCTGGTTCTTCCCTATAATGACAACACGGTCAGTATTGATTATTCCGCCATTGATCCCGCAATCGCCAAACGGGTAAGGTATCAATATATGTTGGAAGGCTATAATCAGGATTGGAGCACACTCAGTAATAGCACTACAGCAGTTTTTGGGAATCTGAAAGCAGGATATTATACATTTAAATTGAAGGCTTTGAGTCCTTTCGGAGTCAGGAGTGAAACTGAATACTCTTTTAAAGTGATGCCGCCCTGGTGGCTTACCTGGTGGGCTTATATTTTTTATACGGTTATGGCGGCCGGAATATTGGTTGCTCTCTACCGGAACCGTATTCGCATCATGGAAGACAGGCAGGCAAGGCGCATGAATATAATGGTTGCCACACAGGAAGAAGAACGCAAACGAATCGCATGGGAACTGCACGATGATGTGGGTGTTAAGCTTTCAGCGTTAAAGTTGTCATTGTCTTCTTTAACAGAGAAAGCGGAAAAAACAAAAAATGAAGAGATACATTCGCTGGCCCGGCACTCTGAAAACCTGATCAGCGAATCCATGCAGGATGTGCGCAGGCTATTACGTAACTTAAGCCCGGGCGTTCTTGAAGAATTCGGATATACCATAGCGGTAGAAGGACTGGTCAATAAGATCAATGAAACAGGACAGATCCGTTTCAACCTTGTGATCTTTGGCATGAATGGACGTTTGAAGAAAGAATATGAACTGTCTTTATACCGGATTACGCAGGAGTTAATAAATAACGTTTTAAAACATGCCCGGGCCCGTAATGTTTCCTTACAGATAGGACACAGGGATGAAAAAATCATTTTAATGATGGAAGACGATGGAAAAGGTTTTGATGTGAACAGTAAGAGTGACGGTTATGGGCTGCACAATCTTGATATTCGGACCAAACTCATGAAAGGAACACTGACCATTGATGCAGCGCCGGGAAAAGGCACCAGCGTGTTAATTGAAATACCTTACACTAAAAATATTTTATGAAATCTTATCAGGTACCTGTAAATATTCTGATAGCTGATGATCACCGTCTTATTACAGATGGTATTTCCAAAATCCTGGAAGAGGAAAAAATAATTGGTAAAATCCATACAGCCAACGACGGAAGCGAGGCAGTGAATATAGCATTGGCAGAGGATATTGACTGTGTGATCATGGATATCAATATGCCGGTGATGAACGGGCTTGAAGCTGTAAAACGCATTAAGCAGGAAAAGCCTTATGTAAAGATTATTGCAGTGAGTATGCACAGTGATGCTTCTGTGGTCAATAAGATGCTGAAAGCGGGTGCAGACGGATATATTAATAAAGATACCGGCAAAACAGAACTGCTGACGGCATTGGGAAAAGTGATGCGGGGGGAAAAATATATCAGCCCCGAAATCTCCAATAATTTATTCGTTCATCTCAATGACCGGAATGTTCAATCTACAGAAGGTGAAAAACCCCTCACTCCAAGAGAAATTGAGATCATCCGCTATATTGCCGATGGGCATACCAACCAGGAGATCGCCCAAAAGCTTTTCCTCAGTGTTGTTACTGTGGACACCCACCGGAAAAACATACTGGCAAAACTTCAACTGAAAAATTCGGCCGCTCTCGTAAAATATGCAGCGGAGCATAAATTGCTTTGATCATTCCCTGAGTTTTCATTCATACTACACCAAAAAGGGTATCGGTAAAATACACAGAATAGTGTATTGTCCCGGAACGGTTTGTTTTTGACTTTTGAACTGTCTTATTCAAGAATTGTAAGCGGTTATTTCAATTATTCATCTTTAAAAATAATACTATGACAAAGAAATTTTCCATCCTGATCTTATCTGCCGTCATTTTTATTGCCGGCTGCAAAAAAGACTCGTTACCGGGAGGCCCCAAGGGGCCGCAATTACCGGAGCAGATCAATTTTTCAGAACATGATCTTTTTCCTGAAGGCCTTGCCTACGATCCCACTCACAATTGGTTTTTTGTAAGCTCCGCTGCATTTGGTACGGTGGGTGTTGTTACCGCAGACGGAACCTGGAACCCGGTTGTCACTGACGATAAATTGACCAGCACCACCGGGCTTAAAGTGGACAAAGTACATCATCGGCTTTGGGTGTGTAATGTGGAAGGCGGGATAGGAGCGTATGATCTCAACAATGGTCAAAGGATTTTTTACACAGACCTCTCCATGCTGTTACCGGGTGAACCGCTTTTTATGAATGATGAAGTGATTGACCCTGATGGAAACGCTTACGTTACCAGCAGCGCTGCGCCTGTCATATTTAAAGTGAGCAAGAATGGTAGTGCATCGGTCTTTTTCAAAGATAATGCTTTTGCAGTAAATCCTGATGAATTTGGGTTTAACGGAATTCAATATAATTCATCAGGGTATTTACTGGTAGCTCATACTGCATTAAACCAGATAATAAAAATTCCAATAAACAATCCTTCTAATTATAAAGCGGTACAACTAGGCGCAGGCCTTAGCTTTCCGGATGGAATGCTGCTCAGTAAAGACGGTAAGCAACTGGTTGTGGTCAGCGATGATAAAGTTCTTTCCTTCATCAGCAAAGACCAATGGGAAAGCGCAAGCCTGAGTACTTCATTCAGCACCGGCCCTGTATTTGCCACTTCATTGACCAGCGATGGCAAACGGGTATATGTTGTGTATTGCCATCTTGATAAGTTGCTGAGCGGACAAGATCAGGATGATTACACTATCCAGGAAGTACCTCTGAAAAACCCCGATAAGTTTTAGAAACGAAAAGGGGTAGCGAGCTAAGAGGCTATGAATGCCTATGGATGCTTCCTGCAGAAAAATGTGGCTCCGCCCCGTTCCGCAGAGAACAGTATACAAATCCTCTGTAGTTTATTTGAATAAAGTGATTCCAGGCTGTTGAGTCTGCCACCCGGCAGACTCAACAGCTTTTTATGAAGGTAAATTTCTGCAAAGGAATATTGCCCCGGGAAGTCATCCGCTTTTGAAAACAAGTTGAACCCTACTCTTTGAAGGTAATAAAACTTCCTCATTACTTAATTTTAGAATCAAATGGAATTCAAACCTGAAGAACTCATCAAGCGGGAACTGGAAATAGCATTGGAGTTACTGAAAAACCACTCTTTCAGTCAAATCGCCGGGCATATAGGGATCAGCAAAAAAATATTGAAAGCGCATATCCGGAATATGATGCAAAAACTACAGACAGAGAATCTTGAAGGGCTTAAGAAAATGATTAAGGTAAAACTTGAAGAGGATGAAGGTATCTTTAAAGTGATAACCGCTGCCCGGGAACAAAAGAATCATTCTTTCCGTAATCAATAATTTTTTACCTGACATACCTTATGGTTGCATAGTGGGCCGACAAGAACAAACGGGCGCCAGGTTATATCATTCAAAAGATTATACACTATGCATGCAATCAATTTCAAGATGTGGGGTAAATCCCTGAAAACAATACCAAGGATCTCTAAGGAAGAATGGATGAAACTGGATATTGTTTCGAAATGGCTGATCTCAACCAGGTCGGCTGTATCTGTTATGACGGCTATTTCTTGTATCATCGGCGGCTTACTGGCGTTTCATTCGGGGACTTTTAACTGGACGAACTTTGCAGTAGCTTTTATCGGGTTGATCTTTGCCCATGCATCCAATAACCTGATCAATGGCCTGGTGGATAAGTATGGATTGTGAAATTTTTAATTACTAATGTACGAGGGTATCTATTGCTTCTGCAATTTCAAAACCTTCACTTGATTTAGAAAGCACCATGTCTATATCAAGGTTGTTACGTTTGGCTATGGAAAGTATAGTTTTAGTATCAACCATAGAAATGATAAGAATAGGTATTCTGATTGAAGCTTTGTAAAAATTTTCAATATATCTTACTTCCCGGATAAATTCATATCTGTTAATCCCGGATGATTAATGTCTGTGATAATTAAATCCGGTGTGGTACATGCAGCAATACATTTTTCTACCTTTGCCAATGCCATATCGCCGTTTTCAATTTCAATGATTTTTGCAAGAACGTAGAAAGGCTTAATACAATAATCGTTGATTACACTCCTGAATAATTTATGATCGTCTAAATAGATGATTTGCACCGGGACATTGTATTTGTTTTTTCCTTCCCGTACAACTTTTCCTCCCACAGATATTTTCAATTTGCTCAGGTCGGGCATAAATTTTTAAAAAAACAGTTAATAATTTTATTACTGGACAAATTTTTTAATAAAAGTGCCGGTAACAATTTCGCTAAATCACATTTACAATTTTCACTTAACCGATTTATAAGGCAGAAGGTACAATAATGATATTACATTTTGGACCGATGTAATAAGTTGTTTGTTTAGGAATTGAATACATTTATCATGTACGTATAACCATTACGGGCATAAGAACTGCTCAGGTTATACGATTCATTTAGTTTTACTTTGTCGGCACAAGTGTTTTATTGAGGCAAATGTAGTATCCGGCTTCTTTTCTTTACTATAGTTGTTTTTTCATTTTTGGTAGTAAGTATTCAAGTTTTGGCCCTAGTGTAAATTTTATTTTTTTCCATTGGTTTTCTACCTCTTTGAAGATCGTTTTTTCTCTAGAGATTTCTTCTTTTGAAATGCGATTTATTATTTCATTTAAGCTACTATCACCAAGAAAGAAATTTTTCATATTTCGCTTTTCTAACTCAATGAATTTTATTCTTTGATCGTATGTTTCTTTCAGATAAATATGCTTCACGGTGATTTTTCTATCCAAATTTCCACGCCTGTAAACTCTGCCTTTTCCCTGGTCAATTACAGCAGGATTGTAATGACCATCAAAATGAATAATAGTATCACTAAAATTGTCAAAATCCAATCCTTCGTTTCCAACTTGACTTACAAGAAATATTATTCGATCATCGGTCTCCAGGTTTCTTTGTTTACAATTTATTACCGGTCAAAAGCCTGTAATAAAAAATTTCTGTTCCCGGTTATGCATGATAGAAATCCTGAAATAACTGTTTGTAAAAGGCCTTAACTATTTTCTGAATAAAAATGAAAGGTAAGTATTACCATAATCTATGTTGTGCAACATTGACCCATGTTGTGCGCTGTCTTTATCATAACGTCAATGCACTGCTGTAACACTTACTTTGTTTATACCCTTCAAGTTCAATTTTATGTTCCTGTCTTTTGCTTTGTTGTCGTATTGACTAATAATTTCCAATATGTCGTAGTCAATAAAATTACATTCACTGCCATCAATGGTCAAGACGCTATTTTCAGGTACATCGTCTAATGTCTTTCGTAGGTTTACCTTATTGAGAAAGGTTACGTTACTATTGAGTTTTATTAAGTAAGTGTCAAGGCCATTTTCGATTGTCTCAGT
Organism: Bacteroidota bacterium; assembly: GCA_018266555.1. Classification (GTDB taxonomy): domain Bacteria; phylum Bacteroidota; class Bacteroidia; order Chitinophagales; family Chitinophagaceae; genus UTBCD1. The sequence goes on from JAFEAF010000010.1 coordinate 252,338, forward strand.
TATTTTATATTCTGCTTTGAAGTTATTGCGAATAATATAATATATAGAAATGATGAACCCAACACTTACTCCAATAAGTAGGTCAGTCAAAAGGATGGCAAAAATGGTAATCATAAAAGGGAGAAACTGTTTCAGTCCCAAACTCCACATATTTCGAAATAGCTTTGGTTTAGCCAGGTTATAACCGGTTACAATGAGAATAGCTGAAAGTGAGGCGTATGGAATTTTATTCAGCAAGAAGGGAATAAATAATACAGATAGTAGCAAAAACAGCCCATGAGTAAATGCGGAAAGTTTTGTCCTTGCACCAGCGTCAACATTAGCTGAACCTCTGACAATTACTGCTGTAATGGGAATGGCACCCAAAAACCCACAAGTCATGTTCCCGATACCTTGCGCAACTAACTCACGATTTACAGGGGTTATCCTGTTTCGCCTGTCTAATTTATCAATGGCTTCTATGCAAAGTAAAGTTTCAAGTGTTGCAAGCAAACCTATTGTCAAACCCTCTCTCAAAAGACCATTTGATGTAAAAAGCTTTGTAAAATCAGGGAATGTAATGTTTGAAAATACATCTGATGGAATATTAACCAATTGTGTTGATTTGAGAGAAAATCCGGAAGAAAGGTTGGTAAATACAATGTTAGCAAGTATGCCAATCACTACAACTAGCAGGGGGGCAGGGAGTATTTTAAGTTTGCTTGCGAAAGGTCGCTGAAGCAATGCCATAACAATTATAGAAATAGCGGTAATAAATATTGCGCCTCTTGTTACGTGCTGATTGAAATCTTTTAAGTTCCCGGTAAAATGATCAGTAGAAAATAATTTTAAAATACCACCTGCCCAAAAATCGGGTTGGTCGTAGCCTAATGCCACAGGAGTTTGTTTAGAAATAAGAATAATGCCTATTGCTGCCAGCATTCCTTTAATAACCGAAGATGGAAAATAATTTGCAATAACACCAAGTTTTAGCAGTCCGAGAATAACTTGAAACAACCCTGCAATAATTACTGCAAGGAGAAATATTTTATAGTCGCCATGTGAAAGGATGGATGCGGCTACTACTGAAGTCAAGCCCGCAGCAGGACCTGAAACAGCTAATTGCGAACCACTGATAAGGGAAACAACAAAACCACCGATGATGCCTGAAAGTATTCCTGAATAAAGAGGCGCACCCGAAGCCAAGGCAATTCCCAGACAAAGCGGAAGTGCAACAAGAAAAACCGAAAGCCCGGCTGGCAAATCATATTTGAGCCAAATAATTCTATAATACTTAATCGTTCTTTTCAATTTCTGTCAAAATATTTTGTTCGTTCAAAGGTAAAAAGTTCAAAGTTCACAATCTCGCCATTTTTTCCCAGCAACGTCTCCCGTCAAGCCTTGTGAGATGGCCGGGGACGTTGCGTAGTGTCATCTACTCCTTTCAATTTTTACAAACACTACATCTTCCATTTCCCAAAATTTTGCAGAACTGTGCAGGTAATGGCGGCAGCCATTGATAGCAAGTGAAGGTGACAAAGAATGTACCGAATGAATAAGGAACAATCTGTTTGGTTGGCATTGCATAAAGTTAATGAGATCTATAAACATACACGCAACGTCCAGGCTGGCACACAATTCCCTGCATGAAGACGTTGCTGGGAAGGAGTAGTGTCATCTACTACTTTCATTTTTTACAAATACCACATCTTCCATTTCCCAAACATTTGTTACCGGGTATATGCCCTTTTTCCCGACAACGTCTCCCGCCAAGCCTTGTGAGATGGCCGGGGACGTTGCGTAGTGTCATCTACTCCTTTCAATTTTTACAAACACTACATCTTCCATTTCCCAAAATTTTGTAGAACTGTGCAGGTAATGGCGGCAGCCATTGATAGCAAGTGAAGGTGACAAAGAATGTACCGAATGAATAAGGAACAATCTGTTTGGTGGGCATTGCATAAAGTTAATGAGATCTATAAACATTCACGCAACGTCCCGGCTGGCACACAATTCCCTGCATGGAGACGTTGCTGGGAAGGATAGCAAGTGAAGGTGACAAAGAATGTACCGAATGAATAAGGAACAATCTGTTTGGTTGGCATTGCATAAAGTTAATGAGATCTATAAACATACACGCAACGTCCCGGCTGGCACACAATTCCCTGCATGGAGACATTGCTGGGAAGGAGGATTTCGCTTCGGTCGTCATGCTCATTGTGTCAAATGTTTTTGGTCGTTCAAGTTTAGCAAATAACTTGCAATTGCTTCTGTCTCCGCATTTGTGAACATTGGCTTGAAATATTTGATATAACCAAGAAGTTCATTAACTGTTAAGATTTTGACATATTGAAATTCCTCGTTTGGTTTTGAGTTTGTTAATACAATCAGGTTTTTCACTGGTATTTTTCTGTCTCCCCAATGATGTTGTTTAAGTCTTACTCTGTCGCTTGATATATCTCCTGTTAGTATTTTAAATAGAACAAAGTTTGTTCGTTTTATTTGTTGAACTGGGGAACGTAAATCCAAACTCGCTAATGATTTTTCACTCCAATTTTTTGTCTCAATAAGAAAAATGCCCGAAGGTGTAATAAGCAAATGGTCAATCTGAATTGATTTGATGTAGTCTTTTTCTTGGCGATTATAAATAGCAGGATGAAAACTGAGATAAAAGTCGTTTATCAAAATATTATCGTCTGATAAGTTTTCCAATTCTTTTACAACTTTATGTTCACCTATCGCTCCGTAAATTGAATTATTTACTTCATCTATTACACTACGTTTATTCTCAAGCTTGTTTATATCGGTTAAACAGCTTTCGTTAACTGCGTCCCTAAAATGTGAAGTAATAAATTGATGGCGATTAGTTTTATATTGGTATTGGTCAACCAAGTTACTGACTGCATAACTAACCTTGTTGTCCAAATTGAGTTCTAAACATTGAAGCTTCTTTTTTAATGACGACCGCTTTATAAAGTTGATAAGTTTCTGAATAAAATTCGAACTAGTTGAAGTGGATAAGCTGCTTAGCTTTAGCGTTAACTCTTCAATCTCACTGCGGAAACTATTTTCAAAATGTGTTTTGTCTGCTTTAATAGCATTGTCTAATTGTGAAATTTCAGCATTAAGAGCGATTTTTTCATTTTCTATCAGTTGTTCATGGTTTGAAATAATTTGCTGTCTTAAAGTTGAAAAGTTTTTTTGAAAATTTATTACCTCGTTTATAGAATTGAAGTCATTTATGTTGTGTCGCCACAAATGTGTTTTTACCGTTGTTAAACAGCCAACAGAGTTATAAACTTTGCACATTTTTCTTTGTCAATATTTTGAAGGTTGTGTCCCGAACTTATTGTTGCCAACGTTTTAGGTATTGCCGAAGGCGGGGATTTTTAGCACAAAAGTTCAATCGAAGAACGAATGTTGAACCTTGCACAAATGTCCAATCGAAGCCGTTCAGTCCCGCTTTTGGCAATACCTTGTGTCTGTTGCACAACTAAGATACGCACAGTATGTGCATGAAGCAATAACGAGAATAATTTTTGTTGCATATAATTTTTTCCCGGCAACGTCTCCCGCCAAGCCTTGTGAGATGGCTGGGGACGTTGTGTAGTGTCATCTACTACTTTCATTTTTTACAAATACCACATCTTCCATTTCCCAAACATTTGTTACCGGGTATATGCCCTGTTCTCCTGTTAAATAAAATTTTGCAGAACTGTGCAGGTAACGCACAGGGCTTCTACATAAATTCCATTTACCTCTGCAAGGATTGTTATGAATATAATCCAATTTTTGATTTATAAATTCCTTGCTGCGGCAATCCTTCCAGTCAAAAGATAATTCCCACACGGCATGTTGTTTATTATTCTGCTTTCTTTTATCTTCCACACCTTCAGCAAGTTTGTTCAATAATTCCATTTCATTATTTTGCTTTAAACGTTCTGTAATTTCATAAGCCATGAATCTTTTCCCGTTACCGATAGTAGTATTAATGCGCTGACCCGTTTCAATAAAGCTAATCAGTACATGGACATGATTGGGCATGATGACATATCCGTTGATAAAATGCCCTTTGTTTTTCAAAACATTAAACCAGTTATAAATAGTATCGTAACCATTTACTTTTTCAATTAGCGGCAGCCATTGATAGCAAGTGAAGGTGACGAAGAATGTACCGAATGAATAAGGAACAATCTGTTTGGTTGGCATTGCATAAAGTTAATGAGATCTATAAACATTCACGCAACGTCCCGGCTGGCACACAATTCCCTGCATGGAGACATTGCTGGGAAGGATAGCAAGTGAAGGTGACAAAGAATGTACCGAATGAATAAGGAACAATCTGTTTGGTTGGCATTGCATAAAGTTAATGAGATCTATAAACATTCATGCAACATCCCGGCTGGCACACAATTCCCTGCATGGAGACGTTGCTGGGAAGGAATGTACCGAATGAATAAGGAACAATCTGTTTGGTGGGCATTGCATAAAGTTAATGAGATCTATAAACATACACGCAACGTCCCGGCTGGCACACAATTCCCTGCATGGAGACGTTGCTGGGAAGGAAGAGCATAAAAACCTGACGACTTTTGTGTATCGTCCTAAAATAAGTTTACAGTTTTTAATCGGTAAAATTTCCGAATTATTTGATTTTTTCCGCAATCAACTTTTCAAAAACTCCTGTTGACTGATATTCGGAAAGTATCAAATCTCTATTTACTTTATGATATGCGTCCCAAGATTGATATCTAACGTTAACTATGTTGACATTGATTGTCGTCTGTCCATCGGACTGTTTGACACGCACATTCCATTCGCCAGATACGTCTGCATATTTAGAAATCGGGGAATACTTTCTTGATCCAGGATCATAGATTTGGGGAATAACTATGAAAGCAGCAGGATCTTTCAACTTTCCTTCTTTAGTTTCAATGGTTGTTTGTAAAATGGCTCTATCAGAAGTAATCAATCCACTACTCTTATCAATAATTCGAATAGGCAATCCCTTTTGTGCAAAAAGGTCGATCAGTTTATCCCAGACATTTTCAAATGGCGAACTTGTTGTCAATACATAAGGCGGCTTAAGGTAAGACCCTTTAATTGGTATTGTTTTTACATTGCAGGCTGCTAAAAATAAAGCAGCAAAAAAGAGAATTAATAGATTTCTCATAAGATGAAGATGATGATTTTAAAATGGCATACAACACTCTAATATATGACATAAGACACAATGTTCAAAGAAATGTAATTATTGAAAATCAACAAATTGATATTATACATTTTGTATTGTTGTTAGTACAATCCACCCTTAATACAATAACCTTTTAATAGATTCGTGGATTTTTAAGAAAGGAAATGAGTTCATCGTTTTTTGCATCTGCTGTTTTATTTCTTCAGTACAAAGATTTCCAATGGAGCCTTCATGCGTATGGTGAACGGAAGGATCATATTTAAATTTACCGGCCTCAATATCCAGTCCCACTTTTTTATAAGCATCCCGGAATGGCATTCCGGTATTCACTAATTTATTTACTTCTTCCACGCTGAAAATGTATTTGTACTTTTCATCAGCAAGTATATCTTTTTTTATTTCAATATTGGACAACATCAACCCCGCCATTTCAATACAATCTTTCAATGTTTTAAAAGCAGGGAATACATGTTCTTTCAATAACTGCAGGTCACGATGATAACCGGAAGGAAGATTGGTGGTCATCAGCATTATTTCATTCGGCAATGCTTTTATCCGGTTGCAATGTGAACGTATCAGTTCAAATACATCAGGATTTTTTTTATGCGGCATGATGCTGCTGCCTGTGGTCAGTTCAGAAGGAAAACTGATAAACCCGAAATTCTGGTTCAGATACAGGCAGGCATCCATACTCAATTTAGCCAATGTATCCGCCATATTTGCTAACGACATAGCAACGATCCGTTCCGTTTTCCCTCTCCCCATTTGTGCATACACCACATTATAATTCAGATCATCAAATCCCAACAGTTTTGTTGTCAGCGTTCTGTTGATGGGGAACGATGAGCCATAACCGGCAGCAGAACCCAACGGATTTTTATTCACTATATCATACGCTGCTTTCAGGGTGATCATATCATCCACCAGGCTTTCTGAGTATGCGCCAAACCATAAACCAAACGATGATGGCATGGCTAATTGCAGATGCGTATAACCGGGCAATAAATGATCTTTATATTTTTCACTTTGTGATTGCAATAACTCAAAAAACGGCTGAACCGATTTTACCAACTGTTCAATTTCATTCCTGAGAAAAAGTTTTATGTCAACAAGCACCTGGTCGTTCCTGCTTCTTGCGGTATGAATTTTTTTGCCAATATCACCTAATTTTTCGGTAAGCAGCAATTCTATTTCCGAATGAATGTCTTCAACATCATGTTGAATGTTGAATGTTGAGTGTTGAATTGAATTGTAAGTAATCCTAAGCTCATTGATTAGTTGAACTGATTCATCTTTCGTAATCAATCCAACTTCAGCCAGCATTTTTGCATGTGCAATAGAGCCTAATACATCAAAAGGGGCCAGGAGTAAATCAAATTCACGGTCATTACCAACAGTGAACTGCTCAACCTCTTTCAGCGAATCCGTATTTTTTTGCCAGAGTTTCATGAGTATAATGTTTCAGGTTGCCTGTTACAGGTTTCCGGTATATTGATCCGGAAATTCGTTCCAGTTTTCTTAAACCCATTGAATGAACTTATTTATTTTTTTGCTCAAAACGTTATATTCTGATTTCAAACTTTAATATAACTTTCATATAAAGGGTCTTTCTTTAATCAGTAACCGGAAACAAACTTATATAACTCCTTCCAATAACTGAATATACAATTCTATCCCTTCTTTTATTTCATCAAGATAAATATATTCATCTGCCGAATGACTTCTTCCCGAATCTCCGGGACCCATCTTTAACGCAGGGAAAAACATCAAAGCCTTATCTGATGTAGTAGGGGATCCGTAATAATTTCTTCCTAATTGCAGCCCTGCTTTTACTAACGGGTGATCCAAGACGATAGAAGTGGAACGCAGCCGGAAACTTCTTGCCTTTACTTCACCTTGAATATTTTCTTTGATCACGGAAAACACTTCTTCAAAACTATATAATTCATTTACCCGGACATCAACAACAAATTTACATTGCGCCGGAACGACATTATGCGCTTTGTTATCGGTTTCAATTACCGTCACATCCATATTCACAGGCCCAAGCAGTTCAGAAACTTTTGGGAACTTATACGATGTAAACCACTCTATATCTTTCATTGCTTTGTAAATAGCATTATCACCTTCTTTCCTTGCCGCATGTCCCGCTTTTCCTTTTGCCACCGCATCTAAAACCATCAGTCCTCTTTCTGCAACCGCCATCTGCATTTGTGTGGGTTCACCTACAATGGCACAGTCAATGGGCCCCAGCTGGTTTAATAAAACTTCAATGCCATTGGCTCCCGAAGTTTCTTCTTCTGCAGATGCTGCGAGAATCAAATTATATTTCAGGTTTTCTTTTTCAAAAAAATATAAAAATGCAACGATCAGCGAAACCAAACACCCCCCGGCATCATTGCTTCCAAGCCCATATAATTTACCATTTTCAATAACAGGTTTAAAAGGATCTTTTGTGTATTGTGAATTTGGCTTTACGGTATCATGATGTGAATTCAATAACAACGTCGGCTTACTCTCATCAAAGTATTTATTTCTGGCCCATACATTATATAAATGTTTTTGTACCGGAATATTTTTTTCTTTAAAAAAATGCTCCAGAATCTCAGAAGTTTTATCCTCTTCTCTGCTGAATGAGGGAGTAGCAATCAATCTTTTTAATAAACCGATTGCTTCATTGTATAAGGTATTTATGATCTCAGGATTCATTGCTGATAAGGGTTCCTTTTTTTCCATTAATTAACTGATCTAATTCTTCTGCTTTTCCTATTCTTACTATTTTTACTCCGCTGCTTAAGGCAGCAAATGCATTGTCTAATTTAGGGATCATCCCTGCAAATATTTTCTTTTCTTCTTTCAATTGCCGGTATTTTTCTGTGGTGATGTTGTGAATAACGGATGACTCATCATTTACATCCAGCATCACGCCATTCTTTTCAAAAGTATAGATCAATTCTACGTCATACAAACCACTTAGCGATTTTGCAATTTCCTGCGCAATGGTGTCGGCATTTGTATTGAGCAATTGTCCTTTTTTATCATGAGTGACCGGGCAAAACACGACAGAAATATTTTGCTCAATTAAATTTTGTAGTAAAGTTTTATTTACAGAATCAATATCACCCACAAATCCATAATCAATAGAAGGATGGTTTCTTTTATGGGCAAGAATCACATTTCCGTCAGCGCCGCTTAATCCGATGGCATTACAATTGAGTGATTGAAGTTGTGCAACGATGTTTTTATTGATATAGCCGGCATAGACCATTGAAACAACCTTCAGAGTTTCTGTATCGGTAATTCTTCTTCCTTCCACTATTTGCTGAGGTATGTTGAGTTGCTCAGCCAGTTGAGTTGCCAGTTTACCTCCCCCATGCACTAATATCTTCGGATTTTTAATGGAAGCAAAAGATTGTAAGAATGAGGAAAGCTTTTTTTCATCATCAATAATATTTCCTCCAATCTTAATAACAAATAGTTTGCTCATTCTGCATTTATCATTTAGCGTTCAAAATTTCTGATAATACAGCCTGTGCTGCCCATACCCGGTTGCCGGCTTGCTGCGTAACGATACTCATCGGACCATCAAGAATTTCATCGCTGAGTTCTACATTTCTTCTTACCGGCAGGCAATGCATTACTTTGGCGTTATTGGTTAATAGCCATCTTTTATTGGTCAGCATCCACTTCGGATTATTGGTATAAATTTTTCCATAATCATCATAAGTGCTCCAGTTCTTTACATAAACAAAATCAGCATCTTTTAACGCTTCCTCCTGGTTATAAATAATGGTTGCTCCTTTTGTGAACTGTTCGGCCAATTCATAATCTTCAGGATGGGTGATAACAAAATCGGCTTTTCCCCACGCATTGATCCATTGAGAAAAACTATTAGCAACACATTGGGGAAGCGGTTTTACATGCGGCGCCCAGGTCAAAACGATTTTAGCCCTCCTCCCTCCTGGAAGAGGAGCTTTCGCAAGTTCTTCGCTGATGGTTATAATATCTGTGAGTGATTGCAATGGATGAAGCGTGGCACTTTCCAAACTAACTACCGGGACACCTGCATATTTTATAAACTGTTTAATGAACAACTCACTGTAGTCATCTTCACGGTTTTTTAATGAAGGAAATGTCCGTATAGCAAGCAAGTCGAAATATTTTCCAAGAACAGGTGCAGCATCTTTTACATGCTCAACAGTACTTCCGCTCATGATGGCTTCATCTTCAAACTCCAGTGCCCAGCCATCTTGGCCCACATTAAAAACAATCGCTTCCATTCCCAGGTTTTGCGCAGCGATTTGTGTACTTAGCCTGGTACGCATACTTGGGTTAAGAAATAAACAACCGATGCGTTTATTAGCTCCGAGTGTTTTATTTTTTAAAGGATCAGCTTTATGTGCTAATGCTTTTTGCACAAGAGCATCAATATCCTCAACATCTTGGACTGAAACAAAATTTTTCATTATTGATTAACGGTATTTTCGACAGAAACAAGATTTTGAATTTCTTCAGTAATAGCATCAACGAACTGTTCCGCATCCCTTTTTTTCAACGCTAATGAAGGAAGCAAACGAATTACATTCGGTTTGGCTTCACCGGTAAATATTTTCTGATTCCATAATAAATTTTTCCGGAGATCTTTAAGTTCTTCGGGTACATCAAAGCCAATCATCAATCCCCTGCCTCTTATATTTTTCAATTGCAGAATATTTTCCAGTTCATCTTTTAAATATTTTCCTACCATCACTGCATTGCCCATCAGTTTTTCTTCTTCAATTACTTCCAATACTGCTAATGCGGCAGCACAAGCCAAATGATTTCCACCGAATGTAGTTCCTAATATAAAATGTTTGGGCTTGAAAATGGGGGAAACAATGATTCCTGCCACAGGAAAACCATTTCCCATTCCTTTTGCCATGGTATAAATGTCTGCGTTTACTCCGGCAAAATCATGACTGAAAAATTTCCCGCTTCTTCCATAACCGCATTGTACACTGTCGGCAATATATACAGCGCCATATTCATCACACAAGATTCTAATTTTCCTTAAGAAATTTTCAGAGGCTACATTAATGCCGCCCACACCCTGGATTCCTTCGATGATCACAGAAGAAATCTTTTTCCCATTTTCCTTGAAACAGTCTTCTAAAGCCTGTTCATCATTGAAAGGAAGAAAGATTACATTACTGGTTTCGTTGACCGGTGCCACATAGTTTTTATTATCTGTCGCAGCTACAGCTAAAGATGTTCTGCCATGAAAAGATTTACTAAAAGCAATTATTTTTTTTCTTCCATTATGAAACGAGGCCAGCTTCAAAGCATTTTCATTAGCTTCAGCACCGGAATTACAGAGGAAAAGTTGGTAATCTTCCTTACCGGAAATTTTTCCCAGCTTTTGTGCTAACTCGGTTTGCAATGGGATTTTTACAGAGTTGGAATAAAAAGCGATTTTTTCCAATTGCTCTTCCATTCTCTTTACCCAATGCGGGTGTGTGTGGCCAATGCTGATTACAGCATGTCCGCCATAGAGATCAAGATACTGTTCGCCCTTATCATCCCATACATAAGAGCCCTTTGCTTTTACAATAGTTACATCATTGATCGGGTAAACGTCAAATAAGTTCATGATTGTTGATATAGATTACCGGCAATATTTGCCGAAAGTTTAATTCCTTTTATTAATGCAGAGCTCAATCCCTGGTGCTCCATTTCATTGAGTCCTGCAATGGTGCATCCCTTGGGAGAAGTTACTTTATCTATTTCCTGTTCGGGGTGTGTTTTGTTTACGGTTAAAAGTTTTGCAGCGCCTAAAGCTGTTTGTGCTGCAATCTTCAACGCATCATGTGCATGAAAACCAATTTCTACGCCGCCTTGTGAAGCAGCACGGATCGTTCTTAAAAAAAATGCAATGCCACAGGCACATAATGCCGTTGCAGCGCTCATCATGTCTTCATTGATGACGATACTTTGTCCCAGCGTATTGAAAATGTTTTGCACTAGCTCAATGTCATTTCTAGTGGCATTGGCAGCGGCAAGGCAGGTCATGCTTTCACCTACTTTCATGGCTGTGTTGGGCATGGCACGGATGATGCGAAGATTATTTCCAAGCTTATCACGAAAAACCTGTGTATGTGCCCCGGTAACTACGGAAACAAACAGTTGATTTTTTACATCAACGGCGGGTTGAAGTTCTATTAATACTTCATTAAGCTGCTGAGGTAATACGCAAATAAAAACGATGTCGGCATTTTGAATGGCCTCCCGGTTATTCGTACTGGTTTTATATCCGGCTTCGGTTTGAGTAATTAAGGAAGCTGCGTTTCTTCTTGTAATTGTAATTTCATTCTTTTTACAAAGTGATGCTCTTGTCAGCCCTTCAGCCAAAGCCATACCGATATTTCCGGCTCCGATGATTGTTGCTTTCATAAAATAAAATTTAAAATGCGGCAGGCTTTAACTCCAAACCCGTTTTTTCACTGATTCCAAACATAAGGTTCATGTTTTGAACTGCCTGTCCGCTGGCTCCTTTTAATAAATTATCTGTAATGGAATGAACGACCAACTTGCTTCCCACTTTTTCCAATTGAATGAGGCATTTGTTGGTATTGACCACCTGTTTTAAAAAAATCATGTCTTCGCAGAGATGAGTAAAAGGATGATCTTTATAAAAATCCTTGTACAGAGAATTCAACTCCGCTATACTCCAATCACAACTTAATTGGGAACTCACAAAAATTCCTCTTGCAAAATCACCTCTCCAGGGAACAAAGTTCACAGAGATATCGCCATTGGGTTGCAATTGTTTTAAAGATTCTCCGATCTCGCCAAGATGCTGATGCGTTAATGTTTTATAGGCTTGTATATTATTTGCCCTCCAACTGAAATGAGAAGATTCTGACAAACTCTGACCTGCGCCGGTGGAACCGGTAACTCCTGTGGTATAAACTTCGTTTAGCAATCCTGCTTTTGCCAAGGGCAACAGGCCAAGCAGAATGCAAGTAGCAAAGCAGCCGGGGTTAGCTACATCATGAGCCTGGCGAATGATGTCTTTATTCAATTCAGGGAGACCGTAAATGAATTTACGATTTACGATTTCAGATTTTTTATTTAATCTGAAATCATTCGAAAGATCAATGATTTTTATTTTATCAGCGCCCCGATAGCTATCGGGATTATTTTCTTCCAAAAACTTCCTGGCATTGCCGTGGCCAAGACAGAGAAATAAAACATCAATATTATTGTTTAATTCACCGGTAAATTTTAAATCGGTATCTCCTAACAAATCGGCATGAACTTTAGTAACAGGATTCCCCGCATTGCTTTTACTGTGTATAAAAACAATTTCAGTTTGTGGATGATGAATCAATAAGCGGATTAACTCTCCGCCAGTGTAACCTGCACCTCCTATTATTCCAACTTTAATAGACATTTATTTGAAATGATTAATCAACAATTATTAATTATTTTTTATTTACTGAATGCCAGATAGAAGTTTGGTTCCCGAAAATTTTACTGAATCCCCTTACATCTTCGCCGCTCCATCCACTATTCATTTCACCATATTTCCCGAAGCGGCTGTTCATCAGATCATATTGAGATTCGATGCCAGTGACCTGAAAACGATAGGGCATCAATTCAACAAACACAGTTCCTGTTACATTTTTTTGCGAAGCTTCAAAAAATGTTTCAATATCACGCATCACCGGGTCGAGAATCTGACCTTCGTGTAACCAATTGCCATAAAACAATGCCAACTGATCTTTCCAGTTGAGTTGCCATTTGGTAAGCACATGTTTTTCCAATGCATGATGCGCTTTCAAAATGATCATCGGCCCCGCAGCTTCGAAACCAACACGGCCTTTTATTCCAATGATCGTATCACCTACATGAACATCCCTGCCAATAGCAAAGGGACCGGCAATAGATTGTAAGTATTGAATTGCTTCAACGGGATGATTAAAGGGTTTATCATCAACAGTGGCTAATTCCCCTTTTGCAAAACTCAATATTACTTTTTGATTTTTTAATTTTTCATTTAACTGTGTTGGCCATGCTTCTTCCGGTAACATGCCGTTAGAAGTTAAAGTTTCTTTGCCGCCAACGCTGGTTCCCCACAGTCCTTTATTGATAGAGTAAACGGCTTTTTCGAAATTCATTTGCACTCCTTTACTTTTCAGGTATGCAATCTCTTCTTCACGGCTCAGTTTCAAATCACGGATAGGCGTTACTATTTCAACGCCGGGAATCATAATGTGAAAGATCATATCAAAACGTACCTGGTCATTACCGGCACCTGTGCTACCATGTGCAACGGCATCTGCTTTTAAATTTTTTGCATGCTCGGCAATGTGTAATGCCTGGATCAATCGCTCTGCAGAAACGCTTAAAGGATAAGTATTGTTCTTGAGTACATTTCCAAAAATTAGAAACTTTATAATACGATCATAATATCCTTTCACAGCATTTACGGTAGTGTGAGTTTTTACTCCCAGCCTATAAGCATGTGCTTCTATTTGTTTCAGTTCTTCATCGGAAAAGCCGCCGGTGTTCACAATGATGCTGTGTACCTCGTAGCCTTTGTCTTCTCCAAGATATTTTACACAGTATGTTGTGTCTAATCCACCACTAAAACCTAATACAACTTTTTTCATTATTTATTCTTGCTGTCTTTTGATGAGATAATCAGAAAATCAGAATTTTTGGACTGTTGCTGTTACTATTACCATTTTTATCTTTTTTCATGAATGGCTTCAGCAGTTTCCATTGTTTAAAACGAAGCAATCGTTCCAGCCCTTTTTTATTTTCTTCAAAAAACTGTTTTGTCTCCTCCGGTTTATAATGATCTTTCGGATCGTAGAGCATGGCAGTGCACATGCAATTCTTCCTGTCTTTACTCATTAATATATCATAGTTCACGCAACTTTTACATCCGGCCCAAAAGGCATCATCTTGTGTCAATTCAGAATAGGTGACCGGCTCGTAACCAAGCTCGCTGTTTATTTTCATAACTGCAAGGCCGGTGGTGAGTCCAAAAATTTTTGCGTCCGGGTATTTTTCTCTCGACAGGTTGAATATTCTTTTTTTTATCGCCTTTGCAACTCCGGTTTTTCTGAATGGGGGTGAAACGATCAATCCGGAATTGGCTACATATTCCCCATGGCTCCAGGTTTCGATATAACAAAAACCTACCCAATCGCCATTGGCAGTAACAGCAATTACCGCTTTACCCTCATCCATTTTTTGTTCTACGTATTCAGGCGAACGTTTGGCAATACCGGTGCCTCTTGCAGCAGCAGATGATTCCATTTCGTCGGTGATGATCTTGGAATAAATTTTATCTCCCGGTGTTGCCACCCTGATAATTATGTTCTGATTGTCCAACTTAATAAAGATTGTTATAAATATGTGGATCACCAATCCTGTTTCATGAACCTGCCTGAGATAGGCAGGGATTGAAAGATTTTTCACTGACAGGGGCCTGGTTAGCGGCTCGTCCTGTCAGCAACCACGTCGAGGTCGTACATAAATGAAGACATCGAATCCCACGGCATAAACGCCGGTAGTCATCGGGCCATGAAAGGCAAATTGCTTGGTATGTTTCAGACTATTGTTCATTTTTAATAGCCGGTTGAAAATGATAAACAAAAATATATAATTCTCAGTTTACTGACACAAATTTTTTTGTTAAGTGACCGTTGTTTTATCCTGCCAGCAAACAAAAAGTTGTTGGGACTTTATGCAAGTCGGGTTTTTGGTGTTTCCATTGTGAAATCGTCAGGGTATGTATCTGTTCTTTTGATGATGAGATGGCCGAAGCAATACAAAGTTGTGTGGAAGGGTTGCAATATTTCATTAGCGAATCCACCAATTGATTATTCCGGTATGGGGTTTCTATAAAAATCTGGGTACAGTTTTTTTTGCGGGACTCCGCTTCGAGTTCTTTTATTGCTCTTACTCTTTCAAAATCTTTGATAGGTAAATAACCAAGAAACTGAAAACGTTGCCCGTTCATACCACTTGCCATTAAAGCCATCAAAATGGCATTGGGTCCGGCAAGCGGTTTTACCAATGCGTTCCATTCATGTGCTACTGCAACTAACGTTTGTCCCGGATCGGCTACCCCTGGGCAGCCGGCTTCGCTGATAATACCGATTTTTTTTCCTTCTTTTATTTTTTGAGTGAAAAGAACGGGGATAGATGGAGCATCGGACAAAGTATGCCATTCATACTGGTCTATTACAATATCTCTCTGTAATTTTTTTAGATACCTCCTTGCGGTTCTTTCATTTTCTGCAAAAAAAACTTCGCATTCATTGATTGCAGCAAGTATACAGGAAGGAATGCTGTCAATATCTTCTTCGTCCAGCAGAGATGGAATGAGATAAACAATCCCCTTGGCCATTTAAACGTTTTTGACTTTATATAAACTAATGTTAGCGGCGATCACAGCATACGCCGGAGCCAATACCCAACCGATGCCGATGAGCCCATGCATCAGGTAAAATACAAGGCCATTACCAACAGCAAGGCCTTTATGCCTTCCGGCAAAATCAATACTTTCTCGTAATGGAATATTTTGACGGGCACAACTGTAGTCAAACATGAAGAAGCCATAATAATAGCATTCGAGAAACAAAGCAATAAGTGGAGTTATCCAACCGGCAACCGGCACCAGTGTCAATAATGAAAGAATAATAAAGAAAAAAGTTTGCCATAGCGCATTGCGACAAACCAACCTGATACCCCGCCAGGAATCTTTTTTCAATTCTTTCCATTTTATCTCTTGCTCTTTATTTTCAAGTATGACCTGCGTTTTTTCACTCAGGTATGCAAATACCGGTGATCCGATGATAAGAATAATATACTTAAACAGGGAAAAATAAAATTGAAGCAGCAGTAACCATAAAATGATCCCAGCAAATGTGAACAAAAATCCAACCCAACTGCTTTGAAGCTTTTGTAAACGGTCGCCCAGGCCGCTGGCCGTAATGAGATAGTCAATCACGTGGGTGGCTGAACGACTGAAAAAATACATACTTGCCATGAATAAAATGGCGTAGATGATGCCGGGAACAATGATCCATTTCCATAACTTATGCGTCCGGATGAATTGGTTCACTTCACCAAAGGATTGGATGGCTATGACAATTTCTTTGAGCAAGCCCTAAATTTGAATAGTGTAAATATAAACAGAACCATTTTAAAATAGATAATATAAGACCATGAGGAAATTACCCGCTTCGTTTTATGAAAGAAAAAATGTGTTGCAGGTTGCTAAAGAATTATTGGGGAAAGTTTTGGTGACAAAGTGGAATGGCATTGTTACCTCTGGACGCATAGTTGAATGTGAGGCATATAACGGAGTTGCAGATCGGGCCTCTCATGCTTTTGGTGGCAGAAGAACTGCCCGTAATGAAGTGATGTATGGAAATGCGGGATCGGCTTATGTGTATCTCTGCTATGGCATTCATCATTTGTTTAATGTAGTGACGAATAAAAAAGAAATCCCTCATGCTATATTGATCCGTGCATTGGATCCAATAGAGGGAATCCCGGAAATGTTGAAGCGCAGAAAAAAGAAACAATTTGATTATACGGTGACAAAAGGGCCGGGAAGTTTATCAACGGCGCTGGGTATTACTGTTGCCCACAATGGAATATCCTTGCAAAGCAAACAATTGTATATAGCGGATGATGGTTTTATTCCTGCTATAAAAATGATTGGAAAATCCGGTAGAATAGGAGTAGAGTATTCGGGAGAAGCGGCGGCATATCCATACCGCTTTTTTATCAAAAGCAATTCTTTTGTGAGCGGGAAAAAGAAGATGGCTTGATTGTTTTATAGATATCCTGTTTCATCCCCGGAAATATCAAACCCTATAGGCATCAAACAATCCATTTTTATAATACTTCATCCATTTTCTTCCTGTCAAATTCTTTTTCATTATTTGCTATCCATACTGTTGCTACACTGTTTCCAATAAAATTCGTAATGGCTCTTGCTTCAGACATAAAACGGTCTACACCCAACAATAAAACCAGACCTTCCATCGGAATTACTTTGATGGCTGTGATAGTGGATGCTAATACAACAAACCCACTGCCCGCTACTCCTGCAGCGCCTTTTGATGTCACCATTAAAATACCAATGATTGTAAACACCTGTGAAAGCGATAAATGAACATGAAATGCCTGTGCCAGAAAAATCATACACATGGATAAATAGATGGTTGTGCCATCAAGATTAAATGAATACCCTGCCGGAACTACTAGCCCTACTACTGGTTTGGAGCATCCCATTTGTTCCAGTTTTTCCATCAGTGTAGGCAATGCTGCTTCAGAAGATGAAGTACCCAATACTACAAGTAATTCTTCCCGGATATATTTTAACAGTTTGAAGATGCTGATCTGATAATGCTTTAATATCAGCCAAAGCACCAGGAAAATAAATACGAACATAGTTGCATAAACAGTTCCCATTAATCTTGCTAAAGGCAACAAAGCGCTGATGCCATATTTGCTTATAGTGAATGCCATACCACCGAAAGCGCCAATGGGTGCTAATAACATGACCTTGTGTAATGCACTGAAAATAATTTTTGCAACCGGTTGAATAAACGTAATTATCTTTTGGCGATGAGACGAATTACTGAAAGCAATTCCTGCAATGAGCGCTATAACCAATACCTGTAATGTTGAATTTTCTTTGAAGAAATGTATCCAATCAAATCCTTTTGCGGAAGCATATTTTGAAATATCACCACCTGCTGCTGTATGTGTGGTTACACCATTTCCCGGTTGAACAATCCAGGCAATAATAATTCCTATAACCAGAGCAAATGTAGAAACCACTTCAAAATAAAGTAATGCTTTTACTCCGATACGTCCCACTTTTTTCAGATTGCCCATGTTGATTATACCCAGGCTGATGGTAAGAAAAATAATGGGGTTAATAAAGAGCTTTATAATGCTGATAAAAAGTTTTCCCAGAAATTCACTTAACGTAGCTCCCAATTCAAGGTCTTGCCCGAGGAATCTTCCTTTCCATGGCGCAGATAACACCGGGCGTAATGCTAATTGCGGAGCAAATTGCCCCACGAGAACTCCTGCAATGATGGCAAGCAAAACCCAAAAAGTAAGATTGCTGAAAAGTTTTTTCATGCTGCCTTATTGCCCTAAGATAAAAGAAATGGTAGGAAAAGATTGAAAAAATTGTAAGTTGAAATTTTTCAAATAAAATTTAAAACTTTGGGCAGTTCAATTTTTTTGTATTAGGATCGGAAGGTTTCTTGATATAGATAAGTGATATTTCCACACCGCCTCGTACATTAGAGGCAGGTTTCAGTTTAGAAATATTGACATCATAGGTAGTGCCCAACTGAAATTCTCCAAATTCCAAACCTACATAAGGAATGACGGCGTCGCCCAACCGGAACCAGCTTCCTAAATATAAATTGGTTGGGTTGTCCTCATCTCCGGTAAGATTCATGGAATAGGCGCCACCGATCATGGCATTATGCGCTTTAGCCTGAATACTATAGTTGGCACTGATGTGAAAAGAATTATATGTCCCCATGGGTATTTTTCCGCCGGCCTGGAAAGTAGTTCTTGCCGCTAAAAAATATTGTCCTCCCTGGAAACTTTCTTTCGGCCGGTTGATATGATACATAGATACACCAAAATAAAAATTATTATATCCGTTGCTGCTACCGTTATATAACAGGCCGGCATTCAGGTCAAAATATTTTACATTAATCTGGTTGCTGTTGAATATTTCACTGGTGACACCGGTAAAACCGAGTGGTGTTAACTGGTCTTCAAAAACAACTTTTGTAAGATCTAATCTTTTGTTCATAAATCCACCCTGGAAGCCCGCTCCGATCTGGTTATAACCATCTTCATCCAGAGATTTATGATAAGCAACTGAAAGCGCCATGGAATTTGATACCAATACGCCATTACCTGCCCGGTCAGAAAACCCCATGATACCTACGCCAAACTGATCAAAATCCGGTATGCGTTTTTTTAAAATTCCAAAATCCACAGAAGCGGTTCCCGTAGTGAACGCATTATTAATAGTAGGCCACTGATTGCGGTAATTTCCGGCTACCCGGTACACGCCATCAAATTTTCCTGTTAATGCGGGGTTTAATGTAAGGGGAGAAGCAAAAAATTGGGAAAAATTAGGATCCTGGGCGTTTGTCACACTTACCAAAGCCGCACAAAGAATAAGGGTTAATATCGGTTTTTTCATTTTCAAATTGTCAGGAAGTGAGTTGGAAAAATACAAAAATTCAGCCACCGGTGGTAATAATAAAACGACTAATTTTTGGCATTATTGCTGCATTAGTTTTGGGTTTTAACACCAAAAGCAAGATCACCGGCATCGCCAAGGCCGGGAACGATATAGCCCTTGGCAGTCAATTCGTCATCTATATCGCCACACCATATTATTACAGAAGGTTGTTCTCTTTTAACATACTCAATTCCAACTGTACAGGCAATGGCAGCTACAATATGAATTTCTTTTGGGGGGCCTTCATTTCTTAAATATTGGATGGTCTTAACTAAAGAAGACCCTGTTGCCAACATGGGATCTGAGATAATAAGAATTCTGTTTTCAAGATCGGGGCAGGAAATATAATCGAGGCTGATTTCAAAGGAACCGTCTTTGTTGTGTTTTCGGTAAGCAGAAATAAATGCATTATCAGCTTTGTCAAAATAGTTCAACAAGCCTTGGTGTAGTGGCAAACCTGCCCTTAGGATTGTTGCTAAAACCGGTTGTTCTTTCAACATCTTGCCTACAGCAATACCTAATGGAGTGGTTATTTCTTTTTCTTCACTGGGAAGAGTTTTGCTTATTTCATAAGCGATGGCTTCGCCAATACGTTCCAGATTCCGGCGAAAACGCATCCGGTCATTCTGAATTTCAGTATTTCGTAATTCACTGACCCAGTTACTGACCAGGCTATGATGCTCACTCAGATTTTTGATCATGATATTTAACTTCGATAAGTATGATTTACAAATGAAGTAAAATTGCAAATCCCAAAACTTCATTCATAAACCGTTATTCGTAATTTGCTTTGCAAATCTAATCTTTAAAATATAATTCTAATGGTTTACAGGGCTATTGGTTTAATGAGCGGCAGCTCGCTGGATGGGTTGGACATTGCTTTCACAGAGTTTCATGAAAATGCAGGAACATGGAACTATGAAATACTGGAAACGGTATGCTACCCTTATACCCCGGATTTAATGCAACGATTGAAAAACGCTACGGCTCTTTCTGCCCGGGATTATCTTTTACTACATGTAGAATATGGACATTATATCGGGAAAGAAGTAAACCGGTTTATTGAAGAAAATGGATTACAGTACCAGGTGGCATTGATTGCTTCTCATGGACACACCACTTTTCATTTGCCATCTCAAAAAATGACGGCACAATTAGGTGATGGAGCTGCCATTGCTTCAGAAACAAATTTGCCTGTTGTAACCGATCTACGGGCATTGGATGTGGCTTTGGGTGGAGAAGGAGCTCCCATTGTTCCCATTGGAGAACGATTACTGTTGAGCGGTTACGATTATTTTTTAAATCTTGGCGGTATTGCAAATATTACAGTGAATGGAGAAAAATATATTGCCTTCGACGTGTGTGCAGCCAACCGGGTATTAAACATGCTTGCTGATAAAATAGGAAAAGAATTTGACGAAGACGGCCAATTGGCTGCTTCCGGCAAAATCAATTTCACCATACTTGAAAAATTAAATGGACTTGAATACTATAAACAGCCATTTCCCAAATCTTTAGCAAATGATTTTGGGACAGACACTGTATTTCCTATTCTTCATAATGCAAGCTTGTCCATTCCGGATGCTATGAGAACATACGTTGAGCATATTGTAATTCAAATAAAAAATGTCATATTAAATCTGAATAAGCAGCTACCTGCAACAGGTAAACAGCAATTGCTTGCTACCGGTGGGGGGGCATTAAATACTTTTCTTATTGAAAGATTGACAAAGGAACTATTAGCTATAAATATTGAAATAATTGTTCCCGAAAAAGAATTGGTTAATTACAAAGAAGCGATGATCATGGCTTTTATTGGAGTGCTGCGCTGGCGACAGGAATATAACGTACTATCATCCGTAACGGGAGCAGCCCGTGACAGTATCAATGGAGCTTTATGGACAGGCCAGGAGGCATAAGAGTATTGATACCGGGAATTAAATTTTCTCCCGTTCAACCCCTGCATCTATTCATCATAAATACTTTAATCAGTTATTGATTTGGTTGCAGGAGTATCAACCATATATAAAAATAGCTGTATATTGAAAAATTTCTGTTTATTTTCATAACAAACAGAAAGAGTTTTTTTCAAACTTTTAAGCTCACAATAAGAAAAACCTGTTTAATTTTATAGACGAGTTACAGGGAAGCTAAAGGACTATTTAAAATATCCCGATTCATTTGATTATCGCATCTGTTTTTCCCGATACCATATGTAAGGCACAGGAGTTAAAAGATTATGTTTGCTCAAACCAACGATATAAAAGGTGTTACCTCCGGAGGTAATGGCTTTCCCAGGATTCCGGAGCCAGGCTCTGTAGCCGAAGTATTGATGTTTAAAAAACTTCAGGAGAGATTCCCTCCTCAATTTCAAAATATTTTCCCCGATAAATTAGCGCCCCGGACAGTTGTGATCATACCATCCCTGACCATGGATCAGGAAATCCTTTCAAAAGTCAGCGGTATCAATCATTATGAAGAAAGATTACTCTGCATGTTGATGCTTTTGCGAATGCCAAGAACTAATGTGATTTATGTTACAAGTGAAACTATTGACCCTGTCATCATTGATTATTATTTGCACATGCTTCCGGGTATCACCGGTTATCATGCGCTGCGCCGTCTTACTTTATTAAGTTGTCATGATTCCTCCTCCAAACCATTGACAAAAAAAATTCTTGAACGGCCACGCCTTATCCAACGTATTCGTGATTTTATTCCGCCTGACCATGAGGCACACATGTCGTGCTTCAATGTAACTTCTTTGGAACGATCCCTGGCCGTAAGATTGCAAATCCCCATTTACGGATGTGATCCGGATTTGTATGAATTGGGAAGCAAGTCCAATAGCAGAAAAATATTTAAAGAAAGCGGATTGTTGGTTCCCCCTGGTTTTGAAGATCTGAAATCTGAAGACGATATCATCAAAGCATTGGTGGAATTAAAAAAACAAGACCCGCTATTAAGAAAAGCAGTAATAAAAATAAACGATGGCTTTTCAGGAGATGGTAATGCTGTTTTTTCATTTAGCGATATGGATAATAAAGTGTATGCAGCAAAGTGGATAAAAGAACAACTTCCCCAACGATTAAAAATGGTTTCGGCAGACTTGAATTATGATACGTTCATGTTCAAGTTTACACAGATGGGAGGTATCGTGGAAGCCTTTATTGATGGTACACGAAAAGTATCACCCTCTGTGCAATGCAGGGTGACTCCAAGCGGAGAATATGATGTAATTTCTACTCATGACCAGGAATTAGGCGGGGAAAGCGGGCAAGTGTACATCGGCGCTCAGTTTCCGGCATCCAAAGAATATGCTGTTGAGTTAGGTGTGTTAGGAAAAAAAGTAGCAGCATCATTGGCTAAGAAAGGAGTATTAGGACGGTTTGCCATAGATTTTATTTCAGTAATGGAAAAGGAGGGGTGGAAACATTATGCCATTGAAATCAATCTGCGCAAAGGAGGTACCACGCATCCTTATATGATGCTTCAGTTTTTAACGGATGGCCAGTATAATCCGGAAGAAGGCATCTACTATACTTCCAAAGGCCATCTGATCCGTTATTATTTCTGCTCTGACAATCTGAAAAGTGAAAAATATATCGGGATAACTCCACATGACCTGATAGATATTGCCATGGTCAACGACCTGCATTATGACGGCACTTCGCAGGAAGGTGTCAT
This sequence comes from Bacteroidota bacterium, assembly GCA_018266555.1. Taxonomy (GTDB): domain Bacteria; phylum Bacteroidota; class Bacteroidia; order Chitinophagales; family Chitinophagaceae; genus UTBCD1. Next base: position 275,497 of record JAFEAF010000010.1, read on the forward strand.
GTTTCATTTGATCGGCGCTTTATCGCAATTCGGAAAATTGGGTGTAGTATGTATTGGCAGCACGCCTCAACGTGCAAGGGAATTTTATGCCCAGATCGTCACCGTGCTCGAGAAAGAATGCTAACAAAAAAATTACTTATTTTCAACGACTTTTTCCAATTCATAATCATTTAAACAACCAAAATGAAACAACTATCAGTACGCACCGGACTGTTGCCGGCAATCCTTTTTTTTATTATAACACGTTTACTTTCCTGCCAATCAAACAAAAATGAGGAAAGTACGGCATCTATTACAACCGATTCCGTTGCCGCCAATATCAAAATGTACACTCATACCTGGGATGAAATTATCAATCATGGAAAATTAGACATGTTCAATGATTCCAATTTTACGAAAGATGTGGTCATGCATGCACATCCTGATATCATGGGTATTGACAGTGCAAGAGCATATTACGCCAATTACGTGAATGGATTTTCCGATATCAAATTTACCATCATAGATGTATTCGGGCAGGGCGATAAATTAGTAAAGCACTGGCGCTACCAGGGTAAACATACCGGAACTGCTTTCGGGATTCCTGCTACCGGGAAATATGTAGATGTGGAAGGTGCTACACTGGTAAAAATGCGTGGTGGAAAGATCGCTGAAGAACAGGATTTTTTTGACAATTATGAATTTATGAAACAGTTGGGGTTATTAAAATAAAAATACATGAAACCAAAATCAATAATCACAGAATTATCAAAAGGCTTTGCAATGATTGTTTCATTGGTTTGTTTCATTTCCTGCACCTCCGGCCAAAACAATGAACCTGTTGCAAAAACTGATACTTCATTTGAGAAAAAACAAATCAACGCCTTGCTGGATTCTTTTAATATGGCGGCAGGCAGGGCAGATTACAATACCTATTTTAATTTTTATACTGATGATGCGGTTTTCACCGGTACCGATGCTACGGAACGCTGGGATAAAAAAGCATTTATGGCTTATGCCAAACCTTATTTTGATAAAGGTAGAGCCTGGAATTTCACTTCACTGGAGCGACATATTTATTTTGATAAAACCGGTAATACTGCCTGGTTTGATGAATTGCTGAATACACAAATGAAAATTTGCAGAGGCTCTGGTGTAGTGGTGAAGCAGGGTAATGAATGGAAAGTGGCACAGTATATTTTATCAGCAACCGTGCCTAATGATCAAATGAATGAAGTAATAAAAATGAAAGCTACGCAGGAAGATTCTATAATTTATAAATTATCCGGCGCTTCATCAGTTGTGCAGAATCAGAATGAGCAACCGGATATTGATGCGATAAAAGCCTCGCCAAAACAATTTAAAATCCTTTTAGAAAACAATCATGTGAGGGTATTGCAATACACGCTTAAGCCGGGCGAAAAAGATGAATGGCATACACATCCTCCAAAATCATCTTACGTGGTGAGCGGCGGTAAACTGAAAGTGTATTTAGAAAATGGCAAAACCATTCTTGCTGATGAGAAAGCCGGAACGGCTTCCTGGATGGATCATGTAAGCAAACATTATGTTGAAAATATCGGCAACAGCACAGTAAAAATTATTTTGACAGAAATAAAATAGTAATCACAAAATCAATTTTTATGATAAAAGGAACAGTATTCTATGGACATCCCAAAGATGTGGATGCTTTTGAAAAATATTATGCTGAAACACATTTGCCGCTTGTATCAAAAACATCGGGTGTTGTTAAAGCTGAATACACAAAATTTTTGCCCAATCCTGATGGTACTGCCCCGGCATATTACCGCATGGCAGAATTGTATTTTGACGGCCTTGCCGAATTGCAGCAGGCATTAAATTCACCGGAAGGAAAGGCTATGGCAGCCGATCTTTCCAACTTTGCAACTGGTGGCGTAACCATTATTTTCGGAACGGTAGAATAATAATCATGAAAGCAAAATCAATCAAAGGAAAATCACCGGAAGAAATCAACTCAGCTTTGCAGCAAAGTATGACAGATGGTTTCAAACCTACACTGGCAATTGTTTTTATGTCAATGAAACAAGACCGGGAAGCTGTTTGTGAAATGCTGAATAAAAAAGGTATCAGTATTTTCGGCTCCACAACCTCAGGTGAATTTATCAGCAGTGAAATAAGTGAAGGTGGCATCGTCATCATGTTGCTGGATATAAACCCCGGTTTTTTCAAAATAGATTTCCTGGAAACCGGTAATAGTTCTTCCTACGAGGCGGCGAAGCAATTTGGTGCAGAAGGGAAAAAAACTTTTAACAATCCTGCATTCATCATTGCATCCGGCTGGCTGCAAACTGATGGGGAACAAATTGTAAAAGGTATTGAAGATGGAATTGGCGGCGAGCCAACGGTATTTGGCGGAATGGCAGGCGATGACCTTACCTTACGCAAGCCTGTTGATTGTAC
>JAFEAF010000011.1 GCA_018266555.1 Bacteroidota bacterium
GTAGTGAGCCTTCGTTGCGTTCGCCAGCCTATTTGCGGCGGATGATTTTTTTGCTTCCGTCTTTTACTTCTTCCAGCCCTATCAGGTGCAGCAGTTCGGTATAAAAACCTTTGTCTAAACTGTTGCTGTCATTGGCAAAGGGAAGTTTTAGCAAATGGACCGGTGATAATATCTTAAATAACGGGATGAGGGCCTTGTCATCTGTTTTGTCGGCATTTTTAAGCGGTTTTTCAAAAGCCCTTATATCGAACCAGGTATAGGGCATTTCGTCTTCCAAAACTTCAAGGAAAGGCTTAGCAATTTCCTTATAAAAAAGGTCGGTGCTGCTGCTCACTTTCTGTCCTGCAGCCCATTCTTTGTATTGTTTTACCAAGCCTGTGTTTTTAAAAAAGATGCGTTCAAAAACACCGGCGTCAAAAATGTACCATTCGTATATGTTGGTAATAACAAGATTGGTGATACTGTTATTCCGGTGCTCAATCCGCTCCCGTAAATAATACAGGATAAGCTCATGCATGGCTTTAGCATTAAGGCTTGTTTTGGTAACCATATCGGCCGTATTGGACGGTCTTTTTACCTCAAACAGCAATGCAGCAGGTGTGGCTGCGTCTTTGCCCGTATGGGCCACAAAATCTGTTTTGCCCTTAGTGGCCAGCAGGTGTGCCGGATGATAAAAGGTATCCCGCAGAAAATTCATCAGGTGAATTTTCACATTCTCCTCAGATTCCTTCTCGTCTATCTGCCCCAGCAAGCTGATGAGATTGGTTTTAAACGCCTCCATTTCAAGCCGTTTGGGTTTGATGAGGCGGTAAGCCTTATTGAGTGCCTGTTTAAGGCCGATTTCCTTTAGCGTCATGCCGTGCGAATAGGATTAAGTTTTGATTGAATTGGAAAAATACGAATAAAGGGCTGTTTATCTGCCGGGGCAAGCGGTAATAATTTATAATATGCGTTTAATAGATGTATGACCAGCAGATTGTTCCCGGGATATTCCCCGGAATATACCGGGATGCAAAAATGTGAACCTTATAATGATGGATGGGTATGGGAAGGGAGGCTATTCTGCCTCTCTGCGGATAGCACTGCTATCCCTTTGCAGGAAGGGAAGTAAGGGTATTTATATGTTCACATCAAACAAAACAGAGTAAAAAGAGATGCCGGGCGGCGCAAAAAACAAATAAAACTCTTTTTCAAAGAATGAAAACAAAAATTGTGCGAAAATGCATCAATCAATTTCAAAATTGGCCCGGTGGGGAATAGGGGATAAACTATGCGGCAATTTTGGCGGCCTCTGCAATGCGGATTGCGGCAGCCTTTTTAATTTGCGGTGCAACAACCAGGTTATTAAACTTACTGATTGTTTTAAACTGAATTTTTGGGATGATCTCATCAAAGGTTTGAACGAGTACCAATATATAAGCAACCCCTTTCACCACAATGATGCTGAATCGTAGCCTGCCTTTCAACTCCGGAAATTGCTCCTCCATATGTGGCCGGATATTATAATCAGGTTTTGGCAGGCGGGTAATTTCTGTGAATTTGTGAATGGTTTGGATAAATCCGGCATCGGCGGCTTTTTTCCTAAGTTGAGAAGCCCTTGTTTTACTGCATCCAAACATTTCGGCAATTTGTGGCAGGCAAAGACCGTAATACTTTGGTTGGGGGCCGTCGGCATAAACCCTGGCAGGATTGGTAGCATCCCTTTTGTTAGCTACGGGCCTCAGTTTACGCCTGACGACAACCTCCCAAAAATATTTCTGCTTGTTCACTTCTGCACAAAGCATAACTCCCATAAGATACACATCGAGTATTTTTAAATGCTTGTAAAATAATGTAGTAGCTTGCTTACTTCTTATATTATATTCAATCCGCAACCGGTCGAACCCACGGAAATGATAGATGCCTGAACTTTCATTCAGGTTAATCCAGTTTAGTTCAATTAATTTATTAAAATGTTTGCGGTAAGTGCGGTCATCACTAATCCGCAATGCTTTCATTACCGATTTGAATACGGGTGAGTCTTTGTGCAGCTTTCCGCTGGAGTGGAATTTGAGATAGAGAAAAATGGCAAATGCTTTTTGAAGGCCGTATACTACCACATATCGGCTTATGTCTACCGGAATCTGAAGTTTATTTGTTTGCCTTGTGGCCATAGTTCATTCTTTTGCTTTTTGAAAAGCAGTCCGTGTTCTTTCTTCATACAGCAGTTTTGGTTTGATTTCGGTTTTTCAAAGGATGGCTTCTTAGCAGAAGCGATCAGTGATGTGTGTTGGGATAGTTAAGCGGCATTAGACTTATTCCCTTCCAGTACACTCATTACATCTTTTCTTGAGTAGTAGATAGTGCCGCCCATTTTTGTGAAGGGGAGTTTTCCATTTACTCTCAGGTTCTGCAAAGTGCCGGGTGAGCATTGTAACAACTGCATCACATCAGCGCTTTTCAACCATTCCTTTTGTTCGCCAGGTGTTTGAAACAACCTTTTGATTTCATCGACAATCTCACTTTTTAAAGTGTGAAAGTCGGCTTTCGTAATCAACTCAATTTCCATAGTTCCAGACTTATGTTTTTTAATGAATTAGCTGTAACAAATTTACTAATAATATTCGCATTTAAATAGAATCATTTACCAACAATTTTCCACAATTAGTGGATAAAACCATTGGCAATATTGAATTTTGTGGATAACTAAACGATTTAGTATTATCATGCAATTCTTACTTTTGCAGCCTGAATTTTAACTCCCATTTTCTCTTTCAGCAATGCCATATCGTTACTTACTTTTTTATCCAACACTTTTGCATAATGCTGAGTTGTTTTGATAGATTTATGACCTAACATTTTGGATACACTTTCAATCGGCACATCATTTTGTAAAGTAATAGTAGTGGCGAATGAGTGACGGGCAATGTGGAATGTGATATTTTTTTCTATACCACAGATAGCAGCAATCTCTTTTAAGTATCCATTCATTTTTTGGTTAGAGCTTACCGGTAGTAAAGTTTTTTCTGCACTGCATTTGGGATGGTTTACATACTTATCTAAAATTGCCTGTGCCATTGGGAGAATAGGAATGCTTGAACGGGTATCCGTTTTTGTGCGATTTACTTTTATCCACCTTTCACCATCAATGCCAATGATGATATGGTCTTTTGTCAGTTTCTTTACATCACTATACGCCAGACCGGTGAAACAACAGAATAGGAATATATCCCTCACCTGATCTACTCTTGAAGTGGCAAACTCTTTATCGGCGATAGCCTGTATCTCATGCTCATGTAATATTTCTCTTTCCACTTCATGCAGGTGAAAACGATAACTGATAAAAGGGTCTTTATCTATCCAACCATTGCCGAGACATATACGCATTATCTTCTTGAAGTTTGTGAGGTACTTAATAGCTGTATTGTGTGAACACTTGCGGATGGCTTTCAGGAAATATTCATACTCGGTAATGAACTCATGATTAACATGCTTAATGGGATAATCAGAAACGTTATACTTGTATTCCAAAAATTCCTTTGTATGGTTTAATGCTGTTGCATACCTTTCATGTGTACCGAAAGAATATTCCTTTCCGATCAGTGATTTCATCTGGTCGTTGTGGTACTGAAAAACTTCCATGATGGTTTTACTTTTTTCAGTAATACCGAAGTAGGAATTTTTAACTGCTTCTGCTGTTATTACTTTACCGGTTTCCAGTAAGCGATTATAATGCTGAAACAATGCAGTACGAATTGTAAGTATATGAGCATTCAGTGTACGGATTTCTTCGGTATTACCTTTTGCAATACCTGCTTTATTGATCCATTTATCCGGTTCAATAAACCGCTTGAGTGAAAACTCAGTTCTTACTTCATTAATGGTAATCCTGGCATAGATAGGAGCCTTACCAAACTCGTTTTTCTTGGAAGATTTTACCTGGAAAGACAGGTGCAATACGTTGTTCATTTTTGGTCCGATTTTAGGTTATAAATTTACTAATTCTATTAGCAATTTCCTAATACTTTTTATCCACAAAACCCTTGATGGTAAAGGATTTCAGCGATTTGGCGAGACCTGTAAAAATGAAGGGAAAAGGTCTCGATTTAGACCATTTTCTTTGGAGTTTTTTGAATGATTTGGGGAGTACCAAAAATAAAAAACCCTTGCCTATATTGAGTTTGCAAGGATTTAATAAAGTTTGAATAGTGTTTCAGCGGAGAGAGAGGGATTCGAACCCCCGGAGGCTTTCACCTCAACGGTTTTCAAGACCGCCGCATTCGACCGCTCTGCCATCTCTCCGGCGCAAAAATAGTTCCGGGAGATATATCAGCAAAATCGAATTATTAATTAGGCAACTGAGTTTATTTCTATATGGAGCTTTGAAAACAACTTTAATGAGAATGTAAGTATAACCGGCATAAAAAGATAAGTATGCCATTTATCCGGCTGGTCATATTAAAAATTTGTTCCTTTCGCTTAGCCATACATTTTTTCAACAAGAATTTCATAAAGTAGTACATGACATAAGATACCGGATGATTATGTACTTTTTAAAACCAGACTAAAGAAGCTTATAATTTTTTTTGAATGCAAACTTTATTCTTCGTAAATTTCAGGGAGAAAATTTAGCCATATGAACAAAGTCAGTTCCATCCTTTCCAGAAAAGGAAAATCCATTGTTTCAATACCTTCCACTACTGCTGTTATTGATGCCTTAAAGCTTATGTCTGAAAAAAATATCGGCTCTGTAGTTGTGATGGATGGAGAAAAATATGCCGGTATCATTACCGAACGGGATTATTCACGAAAAATAGTTTTGAAAGGTAAAAGTTCAACGGACACAAAGGTTGCAGAAATTATGACCACGGATCTGCCAACAGTAAAACCGGATGACAGCATAGAGCATTGCAGAGAGCTGATGGGGGATAAAAATGTACGATACCTTCCAGTATTTGATAAAGAAATGCTTGTTGGTATCATTTCGATGAGTGATGTTGTAAAAGAAACGATACTTCTGCAAAAAGAAACTATCAGCCATCTTGAAAGCTATATTCATAGCAATATCTGACTTGCTATTCCATTAAATAAAGCGGAGCCCCGTAAGGCTCTGCTTTTTTATGTCTACTGTTACTTCATCTGTTAAGGCTTTTTAAAAGCAGGTATTCTGTCATATATCTTGCAAATAATAACCTATGATCATAGTAAATTGCCAGGGTTTTAAAATTCAAATAAAATATAATGACTGAAACAGCAACTTTTGCCAATGGATGTTTTTGGTGCACTGAAGCAGTATTTACTGATTTAAACGGTATCATCAGTGTGACTTCTGGATATACCGGTGGCCTAACTGAAAACCCAACGTATAAACAAGTTTGCTCCGGGCAAACCGGGCATGCGGAATGTTTGCAGATTGTTTATGATCCTTCGAAGATCAGTTTTGATGAATTGCTGGAAGTATTTTGGAAAACACATGATCCCACTACACGCAACCGCCAGGGTGGTGATGTGGGAACGCAATACCGCAGCGCTATTTTTTATCATAGTGAAGAACAAAAACAAAAAGCCGAAAAATTTAAAACTGAACTTGATCAAACCGGCGCTTTTGATAAGCCCATCGTTACAGAAATAACCACATTTACAAAATTCTATCCTGCCGAAGATTATCACCAACGATATTTTGAAAACAATGAAGATAACAACCCGTACTGTACTATGGTCATCCGGCCTAAAGTGGATAAATTCAGAAAAGTGTTTAAGGACAAATTGAAAAAATAAATAAACTTTAAAGAGGAATACAAAGTTTGTTTATTCGCTCAAATTAAAATAAATCCCCGCATGTACGTTGACATTATCCAGGTTTTTATAACCAAATTTTTTATACGGTGCATAATTATAAGTGCCCCCAATATCTGCTCCCCAGTTATTAAACTTCATAAAAGGTATTTTAATTCCAAAACCACCCTGGGCTATGAAGCCGGTACTGTTTGATGGATTTGAAAATTCACCAAGGTATTGTGTGTTACTGATAAAATTTGCTCCCGCTGCAGCACTCACATAAGGCCTTACTGACGTCAGCGTTTTTAAAAATGGGCTGAATTCCACTCTCGCCATTACAGGAATTGTCTGCACAGAATTGGAAAGAACAGCAGATATCTGTTGTGATTGCCCGTAATTATAAACCTGGCGGGGATATTTTTGAAAATAATCCTGGTAGCCAAATCCCAGGCCAATGCTTAGTATTGGGTTAGCGTGGTATAAAATATTTCCTGTGAATCCACGTGGTGAAGCATTTCCCACTAAGTTTGATTTAAAATCGCTTAATGGAAAACTGTAATTATAATTGAGATTAATACTCATTTTTGAATCCTGTGATTTTGCCGAATATCCTGCCACGAAAAAAACAAACAGGCTGATTACTATTTTGTATTTCATATTAAATAATTATTAATTGGTTTGCAAATACGGTGACTGATCAAATAAGGCTTTTACCGTTACCGGTGCAACTGAATCATTATAAATTCCGCTGCCCCTTATCAGCCCTGTCCATATTACATCCAGCTTCTGATTCTTATTAGCGTCCTTTAAATCCACCATATCAATACTGACTGCGCCTTCACTGACCTGGTATACTGCATAGCTGTATGGCAAATAATATCCATAGCCGGGGTAACCCCAGTAGTATGGATCCCAGTAAGTATCATAGTAATCCCAATAAGATCCGTAACTGATAACTCCGGTTGTTGTTGAAATGATTCGGTTCACAGTGAGTCCCAGATCAGGATTATCATTCTTGGATACCAATACATACCCTCTTGCCTGCATCTGGTCTTTTACTGCCTGGATATATGCAGCATCTGCAGCAGTGAATTGCATTTTTGATTGCCCATTTACAATCAATGCAGCAGAATCGGAAACACAGAAAGTATGGAAGTCGCTAAACCGGGCTGTCGAATCATGATCTGTAATATAAATTCTTGATTCATCATCCGTCATATTTTTAAGAGGATCTTTCTGACATCCCATAGCAAGAAGAGCCAAAGAACTCAGTATTACCATAGAATAAAATGTTTTCATAATTTCCATTTTTAAACTAATAAATTAACTAATACATCAAATCGTACTTCACTGAAAGAGGGGCATCAATAAAAATGCCCAAAGAGGAAAACAAAATATTAAAATATGTCAATGAAATTTTAATGGCTGTTAAACCAATAAGAGAAAAGGCTGTAAGAAATTTGAAAATCAAACGGAGAAAGATGTTTATGAATTTTTATACCACTATATGACATTAAGGCATCACATGAAGTATTAATAGCAGAAAAAAACCTGAAAAGTGTTCTGAGCAGACGATGGCCATGTTTTTTAAAATTGAATTGATCTTTGTAGCAGAATAAACAAATACCGGAACCTTGTTGTATTGGAATTATATTTTAATTCCAGTTACAATTCTTGTATTTAAATTTGGTGGAGGTGACCGGATTCGAACCGGTGTCCAAACATATTCTTCAAAAGCTTTCTACATGCTTATTTTGTTTTGAGGTTTCGGGAATTAACTGGGAACAAACAACCGATTATTTCCTTAGCTGCATTCCCGATAATCCCGATAGCTATCGGGACGGGACTTAAGCAACCGTCACAGCCTTCGGCTGCAGCAGCCTGTATTGTTTTTTGATTGGGCGGGGCAACTGGTTACAAGCCTACCTGCCACCCGGCCATAATGACTACTCAATCACTGATTAAGCAGCCATGGCAAATTGTGTATTGCCATTTATAGTTTGCGTATTCAGATTTACCTGCTAATTACGCAACGCAGGACATGCTTACACTTTCAAAGATCTATGCTGTCAATACCATACACCCCCCATTCTTACTTTGATTTAAGATTTATAGTTCCTAAATCCGATATTTTTTTTATACAATCTGCAAATATACGAGAATTATTTTGCAGAAAGTAATGGCGATTATATGATTCTTACCTTAACCTCAACCTTAACATTTTACATGATTATCTTTGCCGTCTATGCACTATGTTTCTGCAGAAGGATTGACAAAGAGTTATGGTATTACTCCGCTTTTTGATTCCATTTCATTTCACATCAACGAAGGTGATAAAATCGCACTGGTGGCCCGCAATGGTGTGGGCAAAAGTACCCTGCTCAATATCCTTGCAGGAAAAGAAAATCCCGATGAAGGCAAACTCTGGATCCATAAAGATATCACTGTCGCTTTATTGGAACAGGATCCGAAGTTTGAAGAAGATAAATCCGTGCTGGAAAATATTTTTCACAGCCAACACCCGATCATGCTGGCGACGCAGCAATATGAATCTGCATCAGACAGTGGCGAAAGCGAAGCGATGATGAAAGCCATGACGAGAATGGACGAATTGAATGCCTGGAAATTTGAGGCGAAGGTGAAAGAGATTCTCGGAAGATTAAACATTCATCATCTGCAACACAAAATGAATGAACTCAGCGGCGGCCAGCGGAAAAGAGTGGCGCTAGCAAAAACATTAGTGGATATTGGTTTTGAACATAAACATACACTGTTAATGATGGACGAACCTACCAACCATCTCGATGTGGAGATGATTGAATGGTTGGAACATTTTCTGAACCAGGAAAATGTTACGCTGCTTTTAGTTTCACATGATCGTTATTTTTTAGATGCTGTTTGTGATGAAATATGGGAACTGGAGCAAAGTAATATGTATGTATATAAAGGTAACTACGAAAATTATTTAGAAAGAAAATCAGCACGATTGGAAAGCGAGCAAGCCAGTATTGACAAAGCCCGGAATGAATATCGAAAAGAATTGGAATGGATGCGAAAGCAACCGAAAGCAAGAACTACAAAAAGCAAAAGCCGCCAGGATAATTTTTATGAAGTAGAGGCAAGAGCAAAACAAAAGATCGCTGATGCGCAAGTGCAATTGCAGGTGAAGATGACAAGACTCGGCGGCAAGATCGCTGAGATGAAAAAAGTGTACAAGAGTTACGGTGATAAAACAATTCTGAAAGGATTCTCTTATACATTTACCAAAGCTGAACGGATCGGCATCATTGGAAAAAATGGAGTAGGCAAATCCACTTTCTTAAATATTTTACAAGGCATTGAGCAGGCAGATAGCGGCAAAATAAATATCGGCGACACAGTAGTGTTCGGAAATTTTTCTCAACAAGGTTTGGAGATAAAAGATAACATACGGGTGATCGAATATGTAAAAACTTTTGCAGAAAATTTCCCTTTGGCAAAAGGAGGAAGTTTGAGCACCGCTCAATTTCTGGAATTGTTCCTCTTTCCTCCCGAAAAGCAATTTACTTACCTCAATTCATTAAGTGGTGGTGAAAAGAAACGATTACAATTGCTGACGATTTTATTCAGGAATCCAAACTTCCTGATACTGGATGAACCTACAAATGATCTCGACCTGCCTACTTTGGGTGTGCTGGAAAATTTTTTACAGGATTACCAGGGATGTATTCTCATTGTAAGTCATGATCGTTATTTCATGGATAGGCTCGTGGATCATTTATTTGTTTTCTCCAGCGATGGCAATATAAAAGATTTCCCCGGCAATTATTCGCAATATCGGATATGGCAAAAAGAAATAGTAAAAAAGGAAGAAGAGATAAGAGATAAGGAACAATGGGCCAGGAACAAGGATGAAAATTCCGGGTACACTGTACAGGTAACCCAGGCAACAACTACAATCGGCAATTGCCAACAGGCTGTTCGTAACTCCAAGAAAGCAGGCTTCAAAGAAAAAAGAGAATTTGAATTATTACAAAAAGAATTGGCTGAGCTTGGACAGGAGAAATTGAAATTAGAAGAGCAATTATCAAACTCCAAACTTCCGTTTGAGCAATTGAATGAAGCCAGCAGGCGAATTGCCGAGATCAGTAGCTTGCTGGATGAAAAAGAAATGCGTTGGCTGGAATTAAGTGAGTTAATGTAATAAAGATTGGTTCAGCATTCAGGCAAACTCAAAGGAACATTCACTGCTAATCCTCCTTCGGCCGTTTCTTTATATTTAGTATCCATATCTCTTGCGGTATCCCACATGGTTTTTATTACCCCGTCTAAAGAAACTTTTGCAAAATCAGGAGTACCCAGTAAAGCGAGTTGTGATGCAGTAATAGCTTTAATGGCTCCCATAGTATTTCTTTCGATGCAGGGTATTTGCACCAAACCTGAAATAGGATCGCAAGTCATACCAAGATGATGTTCCATTGCTATTTCTGCTGCCATCATTGCTTGCTTTTGTGTTCCGCCCATACATTCTGTTAATGCAGCAGCGGCCATCGCAGACGATACGCCGATTTCCGCCTGGCAACCACCCATGGCCGCAGAAATAGTAGCCCCTTTTTTAAAAATACTTCCCATCTCTGATGCCGTCAGTAAAAAATGGATAATATTATCATTACTATCTCCATTACAAAATAATATATAATACATCAATACAGAAGGAATCACGCCGGCAGCACCATTTGTAGGTGCTGTGACAACTCGTCCAAAGGAAGCATTTTCTTCATTCACTGCTAAAGCAAAACAACTGACCCAGTCAAGAATATATTTAAAATCATTTCCACCACTTTTCACAGCCAACATCCAGGAATCGTAATCACTATATTTTTTACCGGTTAATAGTCTTTTGTTCAGATCGGCCGCCCGTCGTTTAACACCTAACCCACCAGGTAAAATTCCGGCCGTACAGCATCCCCTGTAAATACATTCTTTCATCACACGCCAAATATTCAAAATTCCATCACGGGTTTCTTTTTCTGGCCGCCATGCATTCTCATTCTCCATCACAAGTTCATGAATAGACAACCCGGTTTTTATACACCAATGCAAAAGGTCATCAGCATTATTAATGGGAAAAGGTAGTTGTACCAACCCAGCAACGTTTTCTTCTTCGCCTTCTTTTTTTACAAACCCCCCGCCGATGGAATAATAAGTTTCAGCAATAGATACGCCATTGGAAATATCAGCTAAAAAAGTCATCGCATTGGGATGATATGGTAAGGATTCGGAAATAAGAAATTCAATATCTTCTCTTGGATCAAAATCCACTTCATGTAATCCACCCAACAAAATCTTTTTCATCGAAGCTATATCAGCAATCTTAGAATGAATCGCATTTACATCAAAGGTAACCGGATCATCATTGCATAATCCCAACTGAACTGCTATATCGGTACCATGCCCTTTCCCGGTTTTTGCCAATGATCCATACAAAAGAACTTTCACTGCATGTACATAATTTAATTTATCATTTTTTGAAAGCGTTTGAATAAATCGTTGCGCCGCCCGCCATGGTCCTAAAGTATGAGAACTGGACGGCCCCACTCCAATTTTAAATATATCAAATACAGAAATTGCTTCGTGTGACAAGACTTCAGTTTTGGCAAAATTACAGCAAAGGCATTGCGTTTAATAAAATATATCTTAAAAGTATTCCTTAAGATACCGATATTAAATCTACTTCGAAAACGAGATAGGAATTGGCAGGTATTACAATATTTCCATTTGCGTCTGTTACATTTTGATTACCGTATGCTATTGAGGGTGGAATATACATTACTATCCTGCCACCTGTTTTTAATAATGGCATCCCTATTCTCCATCCCATGATCGTTTGTGTAAGATTGACCGGGACTGGAGTTGTTGACTGGTCAAGTATAGTTCCATCGAAAAAATACGTTTTGTATGTAACGGTGACATTAGAACATGGGCCCGGCGTAGGGCCGGTGCCTGGGTTTTCAATCCTGTAAAACATTCCACTGCAATGCTGAGTGGCTGTAAGGCTATTCGTGGATAAATAATTTTGCACAGTTTGTATTTCGGCAGATGAAGCAGTAAAAGCACATGCATTAAAAACACACTCATTACCACTCTTTTTCAAACAGGAATTTAAAGTAAAGCTGACAATTATAACTGCAATGATGATTTTTCTCATGATATTGGTTTAAATATTTTACTAGGTTATAGAGACATATTTCCGTGTAAAAAAGCTGCCCAATCTTATTCTTTATTTTTTTTTGCTGCTAATTCCTGGTATCGCTGCTCATTACTATCCCACCTGAATCTTGCAGAAAAGATCACGATAAATGCTACAATCATTAAAGCAGCGCCGACCAATACATAAATTAATGAAGGCTGAGCATACATAATTAAATCGGCCCGTTTATCCCATCCTGAAAAAAAATTAACAAAGATGGCAATGACGAGGAGTACACCCAAAGGAAGACCAATAGAAAGTTTGCGCAGGTATTGTTTGCGGTTTTTACGGTTTTGTTCCCAATATTCCATAAATTTTTTTTCGTCCTCTGTAAGCATATTTCATGCAAAATTACAGTTTGTTTTGATTACCCCTTGCGGCAGAGGTTCAAAGTTTTTATATTGTAGCGTAACAAAATCCTAATGCTGTGAAATTGGCACTTCTTCTTGCTGAATATCTTTATACCAAAAAACGACTGGATCTTCCCGGTATCGGTTCCCTGCAGATAGAAAATGATGAAATACCGGAAACAAGTGACCGCAAACAACCTCAAGCATTTTCGATAAAATTTCAAAGCGACCCTACAATTAAAGAACCCCCAGAGCTACTTGATTTTATTGCTTCCAAGACAGGTAAAATGAAAGCCCTCGCAGCTGCAGACCTCAATTCGTATATTGAACTGGCACAGCAATTTCTTAACACCGGAAACCCTTTTTTACTGGAAGGAGTCGGAACCATTACAAAATTAAGAAAAGGCGAATATGAATTTTTAAATGAAAATATAAACCGTGAAAGATTTAAAGACATAAAAACAAAAGACATCATTCATAAATCCTCCAACGATTCAATAAGCAATTTTTCAAAAACAGCAACCTCGCAGAAGATGAAGGCGGGAAAATTATTACCCTTGCTACTTATCTTAGCCGGAATCGGAATCGCAATTTTTGTTGGATACCGGATATACGAAAACCGGGTTACCAAAAATACTGAAAATAATTTCTCTGTACAGGAATCACCAAAAGACGAAACAGTTCCTGTAAAACCTGATAGTTCGCTGCTATTTCAAAAATCAGATTCATCTAAAAATACGGATACCTTAGCTATTCAAAAACCATTGACAAAAAATGGTACATATCAATTTGTAGTGGAAGAAGCCAAAAGAGATCGAGCATTATTGCGCTATGCCAGTTTAAAGAGCTGGGGACTTGGCATACAAATGGAAACCACCGATTCCACCAATTTCAAATTATTTTTTTCCATTCCATCTTCAGTTTCAGACACAGCAAAGACGATGGATTCTTTAAGACAACTTTACACACCCTATTGGAGCAAATCGTATGTAATAAGTAACTGAAAACAACGCTGACAGTGATCCGGCATGAATCAGAATCCGATTCCTGCACCCACTATAAAATTAAATGGCGCCTGCACCTGGTAAATGGCTTGCCCATATACATTTAATTGCCCGGAAGAATATATCTTTTGATTTATAATATTCAATAACCGAAGAGTAAGAAAAAATTTATGGACATAATATTTCGCCAGGAAATTAATTGTGGTAGCCGCCGGCAACTGATAATTGTTGGCAAAATCAATATAACTTTTCGATTGATAGCGGCCATCCAATACAAAATTCCAATGTGGGATGGAATACCGGATTTCCGAATAAGAGATCACTTCTGGTGTCAATACAGGAGTTGAGTGTTTGTTTTCTTCGGCTATATAATGAGGTTCCAAGGAAAAACTCTGATACACAGTCCAGCTACTTGAAAATTGATAGGACATTTCCAGTTCTGCACCGGCACGAATCGCCTTGGCTACATTACTATGCAAGGGCAATCCTGTCGGGCCTATTTGCCCATTCAGATCAATGGCATTTAGAATTTTCATTCGATACAGGTTTAAAGAGCCTTGCAAATTGTGGTTTTCATATCTCACTCCTGCTTCAATGCTGAAATTATTTTCAGGTTGCAAATCAACATAAACAGCCTGCCCGTTATTGTCTTTTTGCAAATTATCGTTTCCTAAAAAAATGTCATTACGTCCCGGTTCCCGTTTTATGTGGCCGGTATTCACATATAAATAAACATGATTGTTCAACCGGCAGCCAACTCCTGCAAGCGGGTTGAAGAAATTCCATTGAAAATTTTTTAAGCACACATTTCCATGATATGAAAATGTAGCATAGCGGTATTGCATGTCTGTAAAAAAATAAAACCCATTCCTGTGAAAAATAAATTTTACAAAAGGGCTGAGCTCATTTTTATCCCCGTAGTTATGATACATCAATGCAGCATTAAGATCTTGCACGGCATTATGTACTTTCCGGCATAATGAACCATATATTCCGGAAGTAAGACTAAAATTCTTCCCGGTAAACTGATAATCCAACAAAAGCCCTCCCCAAGAAGAATAAGTGCGGTAATGTAACAGTGGGCCTTGCCCCGGTAAATACAAAAAATTATTCAGGTCAAATCCATAATCTCCTTTAGTGTAATTATAAAAAAGGCCTGCGTGAAAATTCTGATTCTTCCTGGCCTGGATGGTAAGATGAAATTGTTGCAACCATTGAGAAAAATTTCCTTTTTCTCTCTCCGTATTTCCATTGCTTTTAAAATCTGTTTTAGCTGCGCTATCATTTACACCCAGCCATCCCAGCCCATTCCTGTTTTTACCGATGAGTGTCAGCGTTTGTATGAAAGTTTTTCCCGACTGATGCTGCCACTGAAATATACCGCTGGCTGAATTATTTCCCGAATGATATTTATATCCATCAGTAGTAAGTAGGTTCAGTTTATAAAAAATCAAATTTTTTTCATTGCCGCTTTGTTGCTCTGCATATAATCTACCTGAAGAAAAAGAGCCTGCTTCAATTCCTATTTCAGTATGCCGGTCTCTTAATTGCTTTGTTTCAAAATCAAGGCTGCCTGCAAACGCAGGAGCGCCATTCTTGCTCATACCAATCCCTCTTTGTAATTGTACCGAAGTAGCATTAGAAAGTAATGAAGGAAAATTTGAAAAATAGGTCCCTGCATCTTCCGGTTCATTCAATGGCATTCCATTTATAGTAATGTTTATCCGGCTTTGATCCAAACCACGAAATCGGAAATAAGAATACCCAAAGTTTGTTCCGTTATCGGATTGAAATGTAATACCTGGGAATCGTTGTAACATAATGGAGGGTTCAGCACCATAATCCATTAATCGGATAAGAGAAGAATCCACACGGGAATAACTGATCGGCATTTGTCTGCTTGCTTTATACGGTGATGCCGGGATGACAACGCCCTGCAATTCCTGTGCTGTTGTATCGTTTTGGATATTTGTCTGTCCATAAGAATCACAACCATAAGTAAGAAGAAGAAAAAAAAGAAAAGGCTTCATACTTAAAATTGTCAATTTCATCTGAGTTAGTTTTTCTTTACTCCAATTTTCAGATTTATACGTTTCACAGGATGAATTTTAATCCACCCATCCACCATCTTCCCGGTAGCTGTGAACCGAGTAAATCGCTATTTTCTGCATCAAAAACATTATCCAGTTCTGAGAAAATACTTAATCGCTGTTTCAATAACCACACTGCAACCTTTGCATTCATGGTAAAACAGTCTGCATGTATCGTTGTATTGATCGCAGATGCTTCCTGTGGAGTACGATGTTTATACACCCCATTCAGCGTAATCGAAAACAATTGATTTGAATATTCCAAATTAAAATTCGTTAAGAATTTTGCATGTGATGAAATATAAAATGAAGGATTGCCGGCGCTGATCTCATCATCCAGCCATATAAGACCTACTGTTCCCCAAAATTGCTGCTGTTTTTTGAAACGCTTTGAATATTGAATATCTGTCTCTAACCCTGAAGTATTTACTTTAGCGATATTGCTTGCCAGTGCATAAGTGCCCGTCGGCGATAAATTATCTTTTCTCGGCATATTGGCATAAGGCGTCGTTACCCAATCAATCACATTGTTTTGTTCTCTTCTGAAAACTGTAAAAGATATTTTAAGCTGCCCGAGTTTTTCCCGTGTAGAAAGAGATTCAGAAAGAGGCCAGTAATCTATTCCTGCTTCATAACTGAATGACCGCTCTGCTTTCAGGCCCGGGTTACCAATGCTTCCGCCTGATACAAATACTTTGTTATAATTATTATATCGTTCTGTAAAATCCGCTTCCCTGATTGTTTTACCGGCGCTGGCTCTCAATTGAATTTTATTCAAGTGATAAGAAAGATTAAGTTGTGGGATTAATTCCGTTCCACTGTTTTGAGTATAATCCACCCTGACGGAAGGACTGTATGAAAAACGATTCAATATTTGATTCCATATTATAAATGCTGCCATCTGATTCAGGTTGTGATTGCCCCGGTCATTTGACCGAATCCATTTTTGCTGATACTGAACTCCGCTTACCAGGTTAGCATTTGTGGATACATGGTAGTTATCGGTGACTACCGTTTGAAATAAATAAGAATGATTTTCATTGGCAACAGAAGAAGGGTTAAATGCAAAATGATCTTTAACTGCTTTATAACCTGCATTGATTGCAACAATATGTTTATTACCTTGATATTGCAATTGTAATTGGTTCCATGAAGTGGTGACTTTTTCTGATGCAGTGTCCGAAACAAATGTGGTGTAAAAGTTTTGTGCTCCAAAATCACGGGAATCAAAAGCAGAACGCAATGCAATATTGCAATGATCATTGATCCATTGTTTCAATGAAAGTGAGGCGGTGTTGTTATGGAAAAAACCCCTCGCCCCTCTTTGTAATTGTCCATTGCTGTTATTCGTTAAAAATCCTCCCCCGATGCTAGTATAATTATTCTGATAAAACCCTCCGAAGTTCCCGTTTATCAATTTGTATTCACCAATCGTTCCTTCAGCATTCACCTGAAGCTTTTTATCCGGTTCTTGTGTTTTTTTAGCTGAAAATGCTTTGGTAACAATATTGATCACTCCTCCTACAGCTTCCGATCCATAAATAGCAGATGAAGCTCCTTTTAATATTTCAATGCGGTCAATTTCTGCAGGGGCAATAGGAATATAACTCGAAAAGTGTCCTGTGTTGGGATCGTTTAACCTGATACCATCAAAAATAACCAATACTTGTTCAAACGTACCACCACGAAGTACGATGTCGCTTTGTGATCCCTGTGGCCCTCTTGTTTGCACTTCAATACCGGGAACATATCGTAGCAATTCATCCACGGAATGAACCGGCAGTTTGTTGAATTGTTCACCGGGAATACTGATAATATTTCTTCCTGTCTGAGAAATCTTTTGAGCACTTAAAGAAGTACTCAGTGTGACAGGATCCAATTCAATTTCTTTTTCCTGTGCAAAAGTGTAAATGATTGAAATAAGTAAGAAGAAAAGCAAAATTGCTTTCATGCAAATTCTAAATTTGTTGCAAAGAAAACCGAATAAGCAATATGATGAACAAAATCTGAACCCTTCCTGTCTTTTTTATAAAATTTTACCAACCGATTACATTCACCTTACTATTAAATTTATTTTTCTTTTATCACCAACAACCATCCTTTTCCCTTTTGCATTTCGATTGGGTCGTTCAAGCCAAAGTTATGAGCCGGTTGAAAGTTTTTAATTCCAGGTGCCGTTATTGTCGCTTTTGAAATATCAATTCCCAATTTCTTCCAGTCAATCACTAAATGAATATTGACTGTTGTATCTGCCCAACTCGCAATAGAGATCAATGCCGCTCCATTTTTCTTATATACTGTTGCCAAAACATTTTTATTATCGGTTTTTACCGGGCAATTTTCACTCCAATAACCAATCATCTCTGTTCCTTTCATTCCAAATTCATTCCATGCTTTCCATATCGGCCGTGGATCGGCATCTTCTGTCCAGGGATAACGATTAGTCATTCCATAAATCATTCCCCGCCAGGGATTGCCTCCGTTTTGCAACATCTCACCCATTAATCCGAATGGAATGCCGCTTATCTCCGTAAGAAAATAATCCGGGCCGTTATGTTCATAATCAAAATATTCTCCAAACCAAAGGCGATTGAGATAAGGGAAATGCTCCATATACAAATTGGCGCTGTTATTAAATCCGTCATTTTTGTTATACTGATTGGCGGAATGTAAATCAACAATTCCGGGATGCCCATTTTGTGTTAGCACTCTTTTGATGCGTTTCATGGTCACCCTGTCAAAGGCAACATCATCAAGGTAAATACCATCAATACCTACATGATTCACCAGCCAGTTCATTCCTTCCACATAATAATTATGCCAGCGATTCTCTCCACTATTGACCAACGCCGCATCTTTTATTTCGGGAACAAACCAACCTGCGAGATAATCATCACCAACATGCTCCTGCAACCAACTGAACCCACCACCCTTTCCGGGAGAATAAATCTCATGCCCCAGGCTTCTTATAGCGAACAATTCATAAGCCCGGTCAGAAAGTTCACGTATGGTGTTATAAATTTTCACTTTCAAACCAAGCTGATGCGCTTCATCAATGTATGCTTTCATTTTTTTCCATTCGATAAAAGGATAGTTGATCCATGGATTAATGGGCGTAGCATGGTGAATGTTTATCACCGTTGCCCCGGAGGCTTTAATAGTATCCAGGTCATCATACTTATGGTAAAAACGGGTGGCCCATTGAAAATCGGTATTAATAGTATGGAAAGGCGTGATGAGTAAATTAAAATTATAATAAAGCGTCTCTCCTTTTTTCATCATCCTGCTACCACTGTATGCATTTACCAAAACCGCTTTACCCTTTTGAAAAATATCAATACCTCCTTTATTATCATTGCCCCATGATGTGGGCAGCAACAATGGTTTTTGCAAATAAAAATTAGTATTAAGCGGACGGATATAGTTTTCATCACGCAAAGAAAATTGAAGACCCGCATTTACATTTCCGATCCATGCGCCATCCTGGTTTTTATGTGCTACATCCCATTTCCAATGAATGGAATCAGGACGGTTACCACCTTTCAATCCCAACCCCATAAAATACTTTGCAGACTCCGGCTGCATTGGTAAATGAAATTCAATTCCATCCAATGAAATATCCTGCAATGCAGTGACCTTAACTTTATACGACATAAAACCGTCAAACTCCAACGACCCATCCACTTCCATTTGCAATGATTCGGAAGTGTTGATCGCCTTCCAGGTTACTGTACCGGGATCCTTTTTTGTGAATATAAGTCCTTTGCTTTTCCAATGCAATGTTTCATTTCCTGCTGAGTGATCAAAATGAAAATGGAGCGGTTCAGTAAATAAATTATTTGGTTTAGTGGAAACAGATGTCATCTCCGGCGTAAAGAAAGTTTGTATCTGTGCCGGGAATCCATCATTTCTTAAAATCACCTTTCTACCCAGCAATGAGATAACAGAATCCTTTACTTTCAACGCTGTGTATGGAGGGATCACCGTATTCTCTTGCGCCATTTTTGAATCAAGCCATTTCAGTCTTGTCATTTTTTGAAGTTTGCTGATTCCTTTGTCATTGGCTATTTCATTTTTCACAAAAAGGTTAATAGTAATTTCCTTTGCTGAACTTCCCTTAGCTTGTACTATTGCTTTGCCTGAGTAAAGACCTGGCACCAATTTCTCAGGCACATCAATCTCACACCACATCGCTTGCACTTCCTCCTTTTTTACATCAACCGTTGTATGAAAAAGAGATCCGTCATAGTTTATTCCGTCTGTGTTAAAACAGGAAATGTTTTTGGAAGAGATAATTTTTCCGACAGTGTTTTTCAGGTCAGAGAATTTTACATGAACATCTTCCAGGTCCTTTAATGCATACACTCCTAATTGAAAAGTGAAATTTTCATTTCGCTTTGCGGTATCGGTAAAACTGTTTAGCAAACCTTTCTTTATCCATCGTTCAGGCAAATCATACTTCATCCGTATAGAATGTAACCGGTCTTCAGGAAAAACAAGAAAGTCCGTTTGACTATTTTCACCAGTCAGTTTTTTCATTTCCCCGGCAGTGGCTATAAACTCCATTGGGTAAAAACTGTTGAATGCATTGATGGATTGATATTCGGTTGCCTGTGCCAGTGCAAATTTGTTTTCATTACGAACGCTGTTCAACCATTCACCAGAAGCTGTTGAATCCGGTTTCAGGTAAACACCTTTTGGATAATTGGATCGTCCTTCATTTTTGTATGGCATGTAATACACATAATAAGTACCGGCGCCTGAAACAGGTTCAAAATAAATTTCACCGCATTCTCTGTGCATGTCCTTAGTAAATACATTCATCACCCGTTTTCCCGTAGCTGCATCCGCTAAAATGATTTTTTTTAATTCAGGATGAAAATCCCTTCTGCGCCAGGGTATGATAACATGAGCAATCTTATTATTTTTTTGAAATTCAGATTGCGAAAGCTGAACGATAAACCGGTGATTGCCCAAAGAATCAGCATCCCAGGAATTATTGCCGTCAGAATATTTTAATTGTTGCGCATGGATACCTGGTGTATTGAACAAAACAACTACAGATATCAAAAAACACTTAATGCACTTAAGTTTCGCTATCATGAATTAGATTTTTGTTTTTATTCCAATGAACTAAAGTCAATAGATGGTGGAGTTGATGAAGTCTTATGAACAAACGGTGTTCTCAACTTTGTGTTATCATTAAAAAAGCCACAGTTACGCAGAAAAAATTTATTATCCTCCACTCCACCGCCGTAATCCATGCGGTACCCTTTCTGCGCCGTAGCATCACCGGTAAAAAACATTTTTGTAATGGGCATCCAATCTCCCTTGCTGCTACGCACCCACTGATTTCCATAATATGCTTTACGGGTAATATATCCTGTTGATGGTTCAAAATTTTCAAGAAAAGAATGCAGGTGTTTTAAATATGTATGTGTTACCGGGCGACTGAACCCGGCTATCAGATTCCATTTTTTTGTTTCAGGTGTAAAAAAATAAGCAGTGAAAATTGTATGATCGTTCTCTGAAAGTTGCGCATGCAATAAAAAACCATAGGTAACTCCTGCTTTCCAGTTATAATTCAGATAACTCTGCCCACCGGCTCCTTCATTTCCAAATTCACCTGCATGAACATCTTTACCCCTCTTAATCAAAATAATTTTTTTGTCTTCTGGGATGTTTTTTGGATCGTCTGTCTGAAAAGGGCTCCACACTGAAAAAAGAATTCTTCTTTCTGTAGAAGAATTAACCTGCATTCCGAAATAGCCTTCTTTAAAGCCATCTGCCATAAAATAAGAACCGATCACATCATTGCCTTCAGGTACGGTGATTTCGTTATAAAACCATTCCGCATCATTCCCGGATTCCGCAGTATCATAATTAATATGCACCGAAGGCCCACGCCTGCCCCAATAAAAATAATTTCCCTCATCATTTTTTACATAAGCTGTATTTGAATCTACTGCCGAACCTGAAATTTGTAATTCTCTCACATTGGCAAAATATTTTCCGGTTCTTTTTAATCCCTTCATATCAATCTTGATATACCCGGGATCCGGTATATTCCAACTGCCTAAAAAATACTCCCGGTTTTCTTTTCCACTTACAGATATTTCTTTTGGAATATTATTTACGATACATTCAATAACGCTCTCTCCATCAGGGACGTTGAGCAATGCATATAAATATAAATCCCCGGCCTTTTCTATCTTAAAATAAGTACTGAAAACTGCTTCAGGGTTTTTCCAATTGCTCCAACCATTTTCGGTAACCTTTTCATTTCCTCCAACTGCTTTTACTGTCACCCAGGAATTACCGCCTATTGGCACAACCAGTTTTATTGTATCTGATAGAGCTTTGATTTGACCCGTCTGTGAAATATTTTTTTGCAAATCTGTCAAATAAAAAAAGCATAAAGCATAGAGAGAAAATATCACCGGCTTATTTAGCATGACGTGATTTTTAAAAAAAAGAATCTATGGTATTTAAATTTAATCTGCATCCAATGGTACAAAGGTAAACATCCACTTAACAGGATTCTGCCAATCCTTTCCTTTAAAACTTCCTACCGGGGCTTTAATTTTAACAGAATTCCATCCCTGGTGTAAAAATATTTTTGAAGGCTTCCTGTATTCGTAGCCTTCATCTGTTAACGGTATCTCTGAATCTCCTTTTTGTCCAGCCCGCTTCCATTGCGGAGTTGCAATTAGTTTATCATTCACCCAAACTTCACTCCCTTTATTATCCCAGGCATTCAATGGAGGTGAATCGGTAGCCGGCGAACGGGAAATATTATTAAACCCAATCCAAAATTTTTTTTCCGCATCTTCATTACTCCAGATTTTCGTAGTGGCATACCATGTTGTATTTTCTTTGGGATCCTCAATAGCTCCTTTTATCAATGGAGCCCACCAATGGCGCAGAACAATAGTACCCCCGGTAACCTGCTTATAAACTTTTGCGGTTGTTTCATCCCATACCTTCGTTTCAGGTATAAATGTTTTGGTCAACTCACCATTATTATTATAGGGCCCATATAAATTCCATTTACTATTTGATTGCTTTACGTATGGAAATGATTTATTTTTAAAATAGAGTGTTTTTTGGTCCAGCAAACGATCTTCAAAATCTTTAAATGCATAGACATCTCCATCACTGATATTGGCAATCCATCCTTTTTCTCCGCCACCACGCCAGCTTCTTTCTGCAAAAGCAAGTATGGCAGGATAAACGGGGTTCATTTTCAAAATATCATTTTCATTAGCCACTGCCCTGTCGTGCCACATACAAATCTCAGCTCCTAATAATGAAGCATCCCCTTTCGGTTTATCACCAATTTCCCTGTTAAATATTGTAACCACAGCTTCCAGCGGATCCATGTGATTGAGATAAAGATGCCGGGAGTCTATTAATTGAATGTCGCTGTTTGATGAAAGATGCGCATTATCATCCATCCATAATTGCCGAATGGTATTGCCCGTATAATTCCCACCGGGTTGCCAGCCGATTACTTTTTTCCCGAAACTTTGAATCCACGCTGTTATTTCCGGAATAAATTTTTTATCCGTGATATTTACTTCATCGGCTCCAATATGTATGTATGTAATATCGTATGCGGTACAAATTTCTTTTAATATATTTTTTAAATAAATCAATCCCGAATCGCTTTGCATTTCCGTTTTCATTGCTCTTGTAAAAGCCGCACTATGCCCAGGCATGTCAATTTCCGGAACAAACAGGATATGTCTTTCTTTACAATAAGCAATTAATTCTTTTATTTCATCCACAGAATAATATTCTCCTTTGTTGCGTAACATATTTTCTGGAGCTGTCAGTTGCGGGTATTGTTTTATTGCAAACCGCCAGGCGATATCTTCTGTGGCATGAAAATGAAATACATTCAGTTTGTATTCACTCATTACATTTATCTGCTGCTTCAATAATGGAATGGACATATAATTCCGTCCTACATCTATCATATATCCTCTCCATTCAAAAGCCGGTTGGTCAGTAATCTCGCAAGCGTCTACCATTACTCCGTCACGCATCAATTGTTTTAATGTCTGTATCCCATTGAATATTCCATGAGTGGACTTTGCAGAAACAGTAATTCTTTTTTCTGTGACAAGTAACTTATAAGCTTCTTCAGAAATGGTATTTGTTTTGTCAACTTCCAATTCAATAACAGGCTCGTTATTGAATTCTTCATGTGCTATATCAATATGCCAGCCAAACTTTTTTAAGAAATTCTGCAGCTGTGTGGCCTCATTCCGCAGGCTATCATCCGGGATGACAATAGCTTTGCAATTATATATTTTAAAAAGCCCGGCATTCCATTTCAACTGAACCGGCAAGGGAATCAGCGAAGGTTTTTCCCGAAGGCCATATACGTATGGAAAAACAAGATGCTTCCATAATAGATAGCCCTCGCCGTTTAAATGCAGCCCGTCATTGGTAAAATTTGCATGGAGCCTGCCATCTAAATCAGAAAAAAAACTACTCAGGTCAATAAACGTGTAATGATGGATTGTGGCGCTTGATTTTAGCTTTTTATTGGTTTCATTTATTTCTAAGGAGTTGCCGGTATGATCGGCAAATTTTCCATACACATTGTTTACCGGTAAAATGCTTTGTACAAATAAATTGGTTCCGGGAGATTGCTGATGTACATAATCAGCTATGATTAAAATATTTTTTAGTATACTGTCAACAGAAATTTTTCTCGCTAAATCATTGGTGCCGATTAACAGGAAAACTTTTGCAGGATGTCCTTTCGTAATTCCGTCCAGCCTGTGAATAACCCCAGCTGAAATATCTCCGCTGATGCCCCTGTTTTTTATCCGGCTGTCAGAAAATAATTCGCTCCACTCTGCGCCATCAGTAATGCTGTTACCGAGAAAAATAATATCTTTTTTCGTTTGAGGTAAAGTGTTGAAATGAGAAACCCGTTGCCAATAGTAAGTAGGGAATATAGAATCAGGATACAACGGCAGTTGCAGGCGCAGCGTATCCCCAGGCTTATAAGTGTTTTTTAATAAATTTTCAAAGTGAAATACTGAAGATGCAGCCTTTGTTTCATTCGCAGCTCTTTTTGTATCCTCTGGGAGCCTCTCTGGCTTATCAGCAAAAGCAATAACAGATAAAAAGAGAAATGATATTAATAAAGTTTTACCTGTCATAGTACTTTTAATTAAGAAAATTGATTCTTCCCGGTGCAAAATTACCATTCATGCCTGAGGTTGCAATCGCTATCAATCAAATAACACTTCACTCTTTTTTATATTCATTCTTGACAATAATAATCCCAAAATTACTAATGTAATGCCAGCTATAGTATAAAGGCTGATTACGTCATTCAGCAACCATGCAGCGATAATAAATCCATACAGGGGACATAAAAACAACCATAATCCGGCACGAATCGGGTTTAATTTCAATAGCCATAGCCAAAGTTGTACAGCAAAAACAGAAACGAGAATAGCCAGCCATCCGGTAGATATCCAGAATTTTTCACTGAAATGATTGGAGTGTTTATCATAAAAAAGAAGTGCAACAGGCAAGAGAAATAAACCGCCCAGCAATGTTTGCCAGCCATTAATAGTAAGGAGGGAAAGCCCCTCCCATGATTTGAATGAAAAATAAATGGCACCGATGGAATAAGAAAGCATACTCAGAAATAAAACTAATAGACCTTCCACACTTACACTTGAATTTTTGAATAAAGGAAATGCGGCGCATATCACTCCTATGACACAAACGACAATCGATAATATAATTGAAAAGTTAAGTTTCTTTTTTAAAAAGAATACAGAAAGGAAGCTCATGATAACCGGGTTGGCAGCCACTGCCAGTGCACCAATCCCTGCTGTGATTTTTTGCATGGCAAAAACATACAATCCCAGGTAAACACTGATATTCAGAAAACCATAAACCGCTAATTGTTTCCATTCCTTTTTTGCCGGCAACCGATGCCTGAAAATAAAATGAGCTACCAATAACATGATACATGAGGCAAGGGCAAAGCGCATTTCGGCGATAATTAGGGGTTGGGCAACCGTAAGGCCAATTTTGGTTGCCGTAGAAGCAGAAGCCCAAAGAATGGCAAACAAAGTTCCCGCAATAAACCAAGACAGGTTTTTATTCAAGTGCTGCATTTATAATTGCAAAAATGTTATTCATTTAGTTAAGATATTCATTAAGTACTTATAAACAACAACAATCTTGTCACAATGATGCAAACCAAACAACCCCCTGTATTTTTATCATGAATAAGTTTGTAAACATAACCATGAGTTTGCTGGCGCCATTGAACATATTTTTCATTCCCTTCATTAAACCGGCAAGTAAAGTTGCATTTACTGCTTCTTCTGGTGTCCACGAAAACTTCATTTCACAACTAAATTCCAATACAGGTTTATAATTTATCTGACCGAAAGATTACAGACCGCACTGTATTTCATCCCACACCCGATTGCAGATGCAACAGCGCATCATACAACCCAATTCAATCAAGGCTTACATTATTTACCATACCACAAAAAATCACAAATCCGTACACTTCATTTTTTATATTTTATTCTTTGATTATTTTCATTGTTTTTTCCGAAGTACCATTTGTTAATTTTATAATATAAGCACCTTTGGATAAAGTAGCCAGATCTACTGTGAATGACTCGCCCGGCACTGTCATTGTTTTTACAATGCTCCCGTTACCGGCAACAATTACCTGCAGTATTCCATTTTTAAATGCAGGTGCATTTATCAATAACTTATCATTTACAGGATTAGGATATATGCTTACAGAGCCGTCATCACTTAACCTGAACTTCAATATTTCACTATATGTAAACTTCCCGTCAATATCCACTGATTTCAAACGATAATAGATAATGTTGCTTTGCACAGGCAGGTTTGTGTGCGAGAATGAATAATTATTTATCGCAGTGGTATTGCTGGCATTTACAACCCCCACCTTATTAAAATTTACCCCATCTGTGCTGAATTCAATATCAAAATGGCTCACATTTAATTCGTTGGTTGTTGTCCATTGCAAATCAACCTGCTTATTGTTATGGCTCAGGTTCCCTTTAAAACTTAGTAAAGAAAGTGGTAATGTTGTTGAGGGAGTATAAGTATCGGCTCCATTTGTAAGCCAGTTCAGGCTAAATCGCACAAAGTACATATCGTAAATATCACCGTACTCTCCATTTTCATAATACATACCTATTGTACCATCCGGTAAAATAGTGAGGCTGGAGTATGCTGATGCTTGCGGGTATATGGTTTTGCTGGTATTCCACGTTGTACCTTCATCATAACTAATAAAGACAGATACATTTTTTCTAGTGCCGGAGTTATTGGGGATTGATTGCAGTAACCGGCTTTTATCATATCCGTCAATTGTAGATGTGTATCGAATTAAATCGCCATTGCAACTTGGCTCAGCTAATTGAGCATTGAGGGTTGCAGTGCCCCATGCTACAGCTGCAGAAGTTGTAGAGGTACTCAGCAGCCTGCTAGGTGCATGGCGTGTACTCATCAATATTTTACCATTATCTAATTCTACCACTTTTGCTTCATTAGCCTGGCCAGCTGCAGCAATACCATGTGTAGTTGGATCAGATGTTTCAGCTACCCATGTAGTACCTCCATCATCTGAATGTATGGTAAAATTATCCTGCGTTCCGGCTGAGGTTTGCCTTACATCTAAAACCGCCATTATTCTTCCGCTGCGTAATTGATGCATACGCCCCGAAGATACAAATGCCGCATACCATGTTTTTGAATAACTATTAGAACTACCTGATGCGTAAATCTGGTTCGTTACATCTGTAGGTGCAGACCATGTTTGTCCATTATCGGTGCTTTTACAATATTGAATGTTGGCAGGCACACTAGGAGTAGATGCACCAAAGCCTACGTTTGCCGAAAACATACAAATGAGTGTACCGGGGTTTACAACTTTATCTAAAACAAGTGCTGCATCGCCTGTACCATTTGGCCCCCCGAAGTTAGAAATAGTTAAAGGTGCCGACCATGTTTGACCATTATCAGTGCTGCGCCTAACTACTAAATCAATCTTATTTGCCAAATCTCCGGAGCCATTCCAGCGTTTATCCGTTACAGTTACCAACGATCCGTCGGCAGCAGTTATTATAGCGGGTATACGGTAATTAGATGAACCTGCGTCGCCGGGAGCAAACAGTAATTGATTTGCTAAAAGAATTGTTCGGGTACCAGCTACAGTATTATTTGGGCTTGCTAGTGGATAGCTGGTGCCCCCCACCGTTACACTTTCACAGGTAGCATCCAGCAAATCACCTTCGGTGGCGGTAGATGATACATCGTAAGCTATCCAGAAAAAATTATTTCCGGAAGCTAGTGTTTGTGTACCAGTGGCTGTAAGTGTGCCGGCCGCTGGTGTAACTGTAGCAAATAAGCTGCTTGTATTAAAACGGCTAGCTGCGCCAGTATAATAAATTTTGACATTGCTTACATCAGATATGTTGGTGCTGCCATTCATTGTAAAATTAAGTGCCGTTAAATTTAACGGGCTAGCATTGCCGGTAGTAACCACATTTACAGATATTATCCGTTGATCTGCATTGCCACGCCCTGCCGGAAGTTCGGTTTGCACTAATGAAACATTACTGAATTGCATATTACTTGCAGTAGGTACTATTGAGGGGCTGCCAACTAATGTACCGGTATTTCCGTTACCCGATACATCAGTAACTGAGGTCCCACTTACGTTTGCCGGCTCAAAATCCCAGGCGGCCAGCAGGCCGGTGGTTGCACTACTAACTGAAGATGTGTTCTTATCTGTTGATACATCTGTTGCACTCATGGCATAGTTATAAATCCGAATTTCATCAACCGAGCCGGGGAATTTATTTGAAAAATCTGAAGCAGCACCAATAACAATATTTACCAGGTTTGATAAATCCTGGTTAGCTGTTGAATTAGTTGCCGTTGTCATGTTGGCTCCATCAAGATATAATGTTGAAGTAAATTGCCCCGAAACTGCATTGCTAAGTATAAATGCAACATGGTGCCAGAGTCCATCGTTAATAACCAGGCTGTTAAACCCACCACCTACATTGGTACCCCCGGTGCTTCTTGCATTTGGCCCCACTTTATAGCCACTGCTATTGCCAATGAAAGTTTCAATACCAGTACCTGCCACGCCTCCAGTACTCTGATTTGTACCGGTGGCATTTGCCCTTTTGGCAAAAAGCCTTGCATTACCAGTGCTTACAGTGGTTTTAAACCACATAGTAATAGTGCGGCTTGTACTCGCTGTAACGTTTAATGCTGTACTGGTAGGCACTGTCATATACTGCGATGTGCCATTAAGCACAAGCGCATTACCGTACTGAGAAAACGATTGAGTGCAACAAAAGAAAACAAAAAGGCAACTCACTAAAAATGGTTTTGATACTTTACGCTTAAAATTTACCATAAAAAGATTGTTAAGAAATGAACAATTCAGGATTTGATTTTATTTAAGATGATTATTTAATAGTTGCACACAATACCATTCCTGCCTGGGCAAATGAAAAGGCCCTTTGTATAAATTTCCTTTGGCAGTTTGTGCAAGGCTGCCGTCGCGGTGCAGATAACCATACCATTCTCCATTTTTATTATCATGAAAATGTTTGTAAGAATAATCATGTACCATTTTATGCCACTCTGCATATTTTTCATTACCGGTCATTAAATAGGCAAGCAATGTTGCTATGATGGTTTCATTATGTGGCCACCAGAATTTCATATCCTGCCAGTATTCCTGTACCGGTTTATTATAAACATCCCTGAAATAAAAAATGCCGCCCTGTTCTTTATCCCATCCCCGCTCCCACATATAATCAAGCATTTTACAACCCAGTGCAATCAAATGTGGATCGTTATTTCTGTGTTTTGCTTCGTGCAAAATAAACCAGGCGCCTTCTATAGCATGGCCGGGGTTCAGCGTTCTTCCGTCAATATGGTCAATGATGCTGCCATCCGGCGCCACCTGCTCCATCACGCATTTTATATCATCCTTTACAAAATCCTTTTCAATTTCATGAATCCATTTTAAAATCATTTCATCACAACGATCATCACCAATGGTTTCTCTTAATTGTTGCGCCGTATTCATCATTATCATTGGCACACCAATACCTTTTGACTGCCTCGTATTTGTAAATTTTGGTGCAAGTTTTTTTTCTCCGCTTGCATAAGCAATACAATTACCAAAAACTTTTCTTGCATTATTTGCCGCTTCTTCGTCGCCGCTTGCTTTGGAGTAGGCAGCAGCAGCAATTACATAAAATGTTTCAGAGAAAAAATAACGTCGTTTGCGGATGGGGTTCCCTTCTCTTGTTACATGAAAAAACATTTGACCATCATCATCGAAACAATATTTATTTAAAAAATCATATCCAAGTTTAGCTCCATCCAGCCATTCCTGTTTTTTTTCAACAGTATTATACAGAGTAGATAAAAGCCAGGTGGCTCTGCCCTGTATCCAAACAGCTTTGTCATCATCAATCAAAGCGCCATCCGCATCTCTCATTAATAAAAAGCCGCCCCATTTTTTATCAAATGAACGGGGAAACCAAAACGGAACTGTGTCGTTAAGCAACTGGTTATGATAGAAATTTTTTAATGCAATTAAATTTTCTTTTAAATAAGACATAAAATAAAAAATTTAAATCATTGCGAACCTTGTTTCTAAGCAGGAAATAATATGTAAGCTTCCTCCCAGGCTGCTAAGAACACAAAGATTACCGCAATGATGTACAAATAGTCACTACCTAAAAGTTGCCTTTTTCCAATTTATAGCAACAAAAACTATTTCTGCATAGTTTGATCTTTCATACAACACACCCACAGTATTTTTATTCAATCTCACCAGGTCGGAATAAGCCGTGTAATCTTTATTTTTATTTTCATAAGGCTGTGGATTTTTATCAATCAATATGTTCATTTTCCATGTTTTTCCTTCAGTATAGCTAATGCGCAGTGTAAGGTTATTTCTACTACTGGTATCAGCAGCATTACAAAAAGCGAGAATCATTTTTCCATTTTTAATTCCAAGCGACAGAATACTTCCTTCACAAACAGGATCAGGCAAGCGCTTATCAAAATACACAGTATCCCATTTGCTTCCGCCATCATTACTTATTGCAACAATTCTGGCTTTTATATCGCCCTTTTGATTGCGGATATTCATCATCAATCTTCCGTTGGAAAGTTCAGCCGCAGTGGCTTCATTGCCGCCCGGCATATTCACATCATCGCTGATATGAAAAGTTTTCCCGTGATCATCGGTATAAAATCCATTAGCCAAATAATCAGTAAAATGTGGCTGCGGAGTTCCTGCAGAATGATTGGCAGCAACAAAAATGCGGCCTTTATATTTTCCATTATGAAATTGCATGGCATGTCCCGGCGTGTTTGCAAAACTTCTCCAGTCATCCGGGAAATTGTAAGCAGGATTTATTTGCGGTTGCCTGGGACGATGCACCTGCAGCGTGATGTTAACTGCATTGCTCCAGGTATTTCCATTGTCAGAAGATGTTTTATACCAAACTTCTCTCAATCCATTTCCTTTTCTTACTTCACCCTCATGATTATTACCTGTATTATAAAAAAGAAAAATCCTACCGTTAGGATAGCCCGGATCTGTTTGATCAACAACCGGAGCCGCATTGCCGGCTTGCAGATCTCCGTTCTCAGCAACGATCTGAAGTTTACTCCATGTCTTTCCATTATCAGTGCTTCGTTTCATCACAATGTTCACGTGCCCGAAATCACCGGCTCCATTAACCCGTCCTTCACAAAAAGCAAGCAGGTCCCCATTAGAAGCTTTTATTATGGAAGGGATTCGGAAACTTTTATACCCTTCATCTCCCGAAATAAAAACCGATGCCGGTTTTGTTTGTGCAAGTGAAACAAGTACTGAATACACTGCTGCAAAGAATAGAAGTATTTTTTTTATAGCCATATCAAGCCTCTTTAAAATCCTGTGTCTTCGGTTTCAAAACAATAAGCTGTACAATCAATGCGAGAACTACAATTGCAGCCAGCATGGCAAAACTTTTTCCTAAGTTTCCTGCATCCGTTGATTTACCCAGCCAATCCGTTACAAATGCACCGGCAAATACACCAACCATATTCATCAATCCATAAGCAGTTGCCCTGTATTTTGCAGATACAAACTGGCAAAGTATCGGCATATTGTTGGCATCAAACATTCCATATCCAAATCCAAAACAGAAAGCAGCCCCGACAATGGCAACGATGACATGACCATAACCAACCAACACCAATGCGGGAATTGTTAAACCCAAACCAATGGCACTGGTGTAAATCCTGCCCCGTAAATTTTTCTGCACCCATTTATCAGATAAAATTCCGCCAAACACTACACCAAGAAATGATGATGCGGCAATAGTAATTGTGGACAAGGGACCGGCTTCACTCATTTTGATATCCAGGTTTTCAGAAAATAAAGTCGGCAACCAGTTTTTTACTCCCCAACCCGGGAGGCTGGGTACAGCGAAATAAAAAAGTATGATCCAGAAAGCAATATTGCTGAATAAAACAGCAAGACCTTTGAACAATGCCGGCTTTGGTTGCATTATATTTGAACCCAGTTTTTCCACTGAGTTTCTCTTTTCTTTTAAAAATAAAATCAATACAATGGCATACGCAATCCCTACCATTCCAAAAGAATGGAAAGTTCGTTGCCAGGAATAATTTTCCGCTATTGTAGCTCCAAAACCTCCAAGCGCCTGCCCCATATATAAACCCGTCATGTGAATACCGATTGCAAGCGATCTTGTTTTGTCCTGGTGGTAATCTGCAATCAGTGATAAACCTGCGGGAATATATAATGCTTCACTGATTCCCATGATGGCTCTCAACCAGTAAAGCTGATCGAAAGTTTTTGCATAACCCATCATAAATGTTACACCACTCCAGACAAATAAACTTGCAACGATTAACCATTTCCTGTTTATTTTATCAGCAATAATTCCGGAGACCGGGCTCATAAAACCATAAATCCACAGGAAGATGGCCATCAGGTAACCGAAATTGGTAGCAGATTGTAATTCGTGAATATCAATCTGCATAGAAGGTTTCATGGTGGAAAGCATTTGCCTGTCCATATAATTCAGTAATGCAACAACCCATAGAAGCCCAACAACGGTCCAGGCCCCTTTCCCTGCTGAAGGGGAATCTGAAAGATTTTTTATGTGGGTATCATTCATTAATCTTTGATTACTTTAATATTCCTAAAAGGATTTGCGGAGTACGAACCCCTGCTCTTATTTCACCCCCGGGAATAAAAACATCATTTTTATATTTTACCGTCGTAGTTGTTACCGGTGAATCAAAAGGAATTTCATCAACAATCTTCCATTCATTTTTTTCGGTATTATATAACAACACATCGTGACTGAAACCTGGGTGTGTTGATTGCAATTGGATTTTTTGCGTATTCAGTAATTCTTTTTTCGCTGAATCCGTTTCGTTATTAATCGAAGCAATCAGTTCTTCCGTCTTATGAAATGTTTCCCCCCTGTCTCCGCCAAATATAAAAATACCCTGATCCGCAGTTGAAATTCCTGTTCCTGCGGATAATGCGTATGGTAAAGATTGTCTTTGTTCCCATTGGTTTTTCTTAATATCGAATCTAAAAACGGAGCTGTATAAGTCGCTGACACCGGTTTTATTTTTTTTGCGGCCGCCAATTAAATAGACAGATGAATTTTTCCCGTTTAATTGAACCACCATTACCGCATGCGATGTGGGCTGAGGCAATGATGGTAATTTCCTCCATCCTGCTTTAGTTTTTTTAAGATCTAAAGAAAAAAAAAGATCTGATACACCAGTTGTTGTTTCTCCACCGGCTACATAAACAATATTTCCATCGGAAGTTGCTGATGCATTGGTAACAGGAACAGGAAGATCAGGTAAATTTTTTATAATAACAGAAGAAGAACTTTGTTGCCACTTCAATAAAAAAACTTTTTTGCTGATCCCTCTTTCATTTTCACCGCCGGCATAAACAATACCGACAGGTGTGGAACAATTAGCAGTGTATGCTATGGCTGACGGTAGTTTGTATTCCTTTTTTTGAAGAACGGGTCTGCCTCCTTTTATTAAATACGCATACAGGTCATCATAATATTTTTTCTTACCGCCGAGCCAGGGCATGGCCCCGGGAAAATTAGAACCACCAGCCACCATTAAAACATTTTTATTTATACCTGCCACCGGGCCGGCTAAGCCCAATGAATATAGCTGCCCGGGAGATGCCGGCAACTGTGCAGCCATTTCCCAATGAAAAAAAATGTTGTTTTTTTTCTGTGCTGATATGGGGTTGGATTGTAACAATCCCGTGAAATAAAATAACAGAATTATAAAATGTTTGGTCATTGCAATCACATCATGCCTTTGTTTTCTGAGGCAGCTGTGATCTAAATTTATCGAAATTCAAGGACAGAACATCTGCTTTGAATAATTCAAATTCGGCTGCACTCATATTTTTTACCGGGAGCCGAAACTCCCCGCAATCAATTCCGATAATTTTCATATATGCTTTTCCAGTGGCAATGCCACCATATTTTCCCAGCAAGCGAATCATATCAATGGATTGTTGCTGCAATTGACTGGCTTTATTTAATTCCCCGTTTTCAAAAGCTTCCATCAATTGATGATACAAGGGCGCCGCATAGTTGAATGTGCTGCCTACTGCTCCCCTGGCACCAATAGAAAGCGCCGGCAACATATTTTCATCTCTTCCCCAAAGCATATCATATTTTCCATTCTGAAAATGAAGACAGGTAAGAAAATCCATGAAATCTTCATGTGTATATTTTATCCCGGCAAAATTGGGAATCTTACCATCAATCTCTTTTAGTAAACCAAACATGGGAAAATTTACGCCAGTTAAAACAGGAATATGATAATAATAAAATGGAAGATGGGGAACTGTTTCCGCCACGGCCATGCATGCTTTTGCCAGCATGGCAACATTCACCGGTTCAAAATAAAATGGAGCTGTAAATGAAATACCATATAACCCGATGCTGTCCGCATGTTTTGCCAATTCGATACAGTCGGCAATACTGGTGCCGCCCAGCAAAGTCATGACTTTAAAATCAGGATCTTTTTTTGAGCAGGCTGCCCAGGCTTCAGCCACAGCCATTTTTTCTTTGGCAGTCATGGAAACTCCTTCACCGGTGGAGCCGCAAATAAAAGCTCCTGTAATGCCATTCACTTTAAGCATATTATAATATGATGGGATGATATCAAGATTTAATGATCCATCCTTATGCATGGGCGTAAAGGGAGCGGCTATTAATCCTTTTAAATGTTGAATTCTCATGTCAGTATTTTTTTCTGAAATAAATCGGGGTAATTTAAAAAAAGATTTTTAAAATACCGGGGGCATGAGTACCCCCGGGTTGATTGCTTATGCTTGCTATATGAGAAAATGTTTAATTATTAATATCCGGTAGTTTGAGTCAACAAAGGGTCGTTGGCAATCATACTTGTTGAAATCGGCAATAATAATTTTGCAACAGTAGTTGGTGACAGATATACCGGATTGATATTAGCGTATACATAACTATCGCCGGCTCTGCGAAGTGCCCACCAACGTTTACCTTCACCAACAAACTCCCTCAAGGTTTCCTCTAAGATGGCATTCATATTAGCTGTAATCGTGCCATTGGTAAATACCGGCGCTGATGCACCATAAGCTCGTGCTCTTATTTGTGTAATTTCTGCTGTCGGGTCTTGTCCTAATTGTGCTTTGGCTTCTGCCAGCATCAATAACACATCTGCATAGCGGTATATCGGATAATCATTATTATAAACCTGCGAGGTACCAGAAACTGTACCAATCCATTTAGTTAAGAATACAGACTTAACAGGGAAAGGCGGAGCTGTTGAATACATAACCTGAAAAGAATTGCTTATTCTCTGATCCGCAGGGCCGCTGGTTAACCTGGTGATCATCGCAGCACTCATACCCACCCTATTGGCGCCATTTACATAAGGGTACACTGTATTTAATGTTGGAGTACCCGTTGGCGAGAGGGAATAAGAAGATGCCTGTACACCATTCACAGTAAAAATGCTGAATGTACCTTGCGTAGCCTGGCCGGATTCATAACTCAAAGCGAAGATGATTTCAGGATTGTTGGCTTTTTTACTTGGATTGAAAATGTCAGCATAGTTTGCATCCAGATTTAAAGTAGCTCCTTGTAAACTCTGCACTTCCTGTAATGCAGCTTTAGCTATTGTAAAATCAGCAGTACCTCCACCCATATTTGCGCCAGACCATAAATACACATCTCCTTTAAGAGTTAAAGTAGCAACCCGGTTCCAATATACCCTGTTGCCTGTGGGAAATGCGTTATTCCCGTTAAACAACTGGAGAGATTTGTCAATATCGCTTTTTATCTGAAGCATAACTGAATCAGCAGGGCTCCTTTTTTTATATGTTTCGGCAGCGTTGTTAATGGTAGAAACAGGGACAGTCGTCAATGGCACTGCGCCCCAAGTTTTTAACATAGTATAATAAACATAAGCCCTGATACCATACATTTCTGCGAGCCATTTAGACTTGTTGGGATCCTGTACTGGGCTTTTCGGCAATACATCAATTACATTATTGATATTATAAATTAAATTATAAAACCCGGCCCAATTTGAATAGGGAACATTTAATGCACTGATGTTCTGCGTATATAATTGCTGTGATGTGGGATCAGCTGATTCTGTAAAAAGACCATCAGCCCAGATATCAGAACGCATTTCGCCAAGATTAAACAATGTACCATTATATGCCCGTAACCTTGCATACACTCCAATGTAAAGTGTTTGGGTTGCGTTAGCATCAGTTAATGCCAATTGGGTGCTGATCGCATCCTGCGGTACTACATCTTCCAGTTGTTTTTTACAGGAAACTAAAGTAGCTGCACAAGCAATTACTACCTGGCTGTAAATAAAATATTTTAAAAATTTCATTGTATTATAATTTTATTTTTAAACAATATTAGTTTTTAGAATGTAACCTGTGCACTTAAAGTCAGCCTTTTCGGCAGAGGGTATCTTCCGTTATCAAATCCTCCAACTTCAGGAAAGGTTCCACTGTATTTTGTAAAGTATGCGATATTCGAGCCGGTGATTGATAAACTGATTCCCTGCACTTTGTTTTTAACTAATTTGCTTAAAAGCTGCTTTGTAAAATCATAACTTAAGGTGATTTCTCTAAGCATTACATAATCTCCTTTTTCCCACATATTCGCCGGAGGGTTATTGCCCGAAGCATCTGTTGCAAAATTTCTTCCCTGGTTTGCCCAATAGTACATAGGCAATGGGGCATTCGGATTAGCAGGAGTCCATGTATTCAACACATCTTTGGTTCCATTTTGAGAACCTTGCACCTGGCTGAGGCCTCTTAGTTTTTCATTATTCAGCATCACAAAACCATAAGCATAATCAAAGGCTGTGTATAAATGAAGCCCTTTAAAACCGGCATCAAAATAAAAACTTCCGGATCCCTTAGGAGTTGTTCTTCCAACATAAACAAACTGCCTGGTATCAATAGTATCGTTTTTGTATGTCTGGTACCATTGAGCATCACCCAACTGCTTTAATTTTTTATTTATATAAGGTAAAAAAGCATTATAAACATTTGCATCTTTAGTCAGATCGGCCGAAGTCCGGTAAACCCCCGCCCATTTGGGAGCCCATACTTCGTCAGTTCCGATCCTTTGTCCTTCAATTAATGCTCTTACAAATTTTGTTTGCCCTGGGTTTGCAGGATCCCAAACTTCCAACGGATTTAATCCGTTAAAACCAGTTCTGTTTCCCGGTAATCCATTAAATGGTAGCTTAACTGCAAAACTTTTTACTGTATAAAAATTGAGCCCGCCATCCAGGCTGAAGCCATTAGCCCTGTTTGGCCGAATAATTTTTGCATTAACCGTGGCTTCAAATCCTTTATTTCTTAATTGAGAAACGTTGGTGGTAAATCCAGTAAATCCTGTTTGAGCAGAAATGGTAAGGCTTGCCAGCTTGTCAAAAACATTTCTGACAAAATAATCTGCTGTGATATTTATTCGGTTATTTAATACGCCAAGATCAATACCATAGTTTAATGAATTGGTTCTTTCCCATCTTAAATCCGGGTTTATATATGATGGCGCATAGGTACCACCAAGGCCATTATAGATTCCCGCAGAAGAATAGACCTGAGCAGTTGGAAAATAACTACTGCCAAAACTTTGCAGGTTACCGTTCACACCATAACTAATGCGTGGCTTAAGGGTACTGATATAATCTCTTACTTTACTGTTTTTAAAGAAATCTTCATTCTGCATATTCCATCCGCCGGAAACACCGGGGAAGATTCCATAAAAATTATCTTTATTCAGCCTACTGGAACCGTCCACCCGGATAATACCATTTACAAAATACCTGTCTTTGTAAGAATAGGTAGCTCTGCCGATTGCAGAAGCAATCCTTTCCCAATATTGGAAATCAGAAGATGCTCCGCCTGAATAAGCGAGTGAACCATTAATGATAGTTGGCGAAGGATCGGCGGTTAACCAGGGTACCAAATCGGTTGGTGCTCCCTGAGCGCTGCCTGAAAAAGTATAATTTTTATAATCTGTAAACTCACCACCAGCCATTACAGTTACACTATGAGCATTAAAAGTTTTACTGAATTGAAGGAATCCATTGTATGTATATTGTATATCCCTATAATTACTAAATGATCCCGGACGATTTGAGTTAAGAGCGCCTCCATTACCCGTAATATATGATTTGGTAAAAGCATTTGTATTGCCATAACGAAGGAACCCGGATCCACTTGCAATAACTTTTAAGAAAGGTAAAATTGTATATTCAGCATTTAAGCTACCGGAAAAACGTTGTTCATTATTATTATTGACATATAAAGTACTCCAGTACTTCGGATTACCTAATGTGCGATCATTGGGACCGGGTAAAATTGTACCCGAAGTATCATTACTGTATCTTACCGTTGGCGACACACCAACAAAACGTTGTAACAAACCGCCTGTGTTAGCTGAGAGAGTGCCAACACCAAGCCCCACAGTACCGGGGTCATTATAAGGTGCAGTTGTATTTACTGAATAAGCTGATGTATTGAGAGTTAATTTTAAATTTTTCCCGACATTCAGACCCCCGTTAAAATTTAACGAAAGACGTTTCAATTTTGATCCGATAATAGTTCCGTTATCGTTAAGTGTGCTTAATCCCAATGCAAAAGCTCCCTGGTCATTGGCCCCGGAAAAATTGACATTGTGCTCCGTAGTAGTGGTTTGATTCATTATCATATCTTCTCTAACCGGGGCACTAAGGTCTTTGTATAAAATACTATCCATTGCAGATGGGAAAAAAGGATTTGGGTCCACTAATAATTTCCAGTCAGGATTCGTTAAATACTGCCTGTTTGAATTGCTTACTCTTTGCGTGGTATATAAACCATTGTTTGGGTTGGGGAAATTAGCACCAAAAGCCCAACCCCAGTTACCATTCAGTTGTCCTTTATCAGAATTCATTGCACCAACATTTCCATCAAGCGAATCTGCTAAATACCTTGCTCTAATTCCCAGCCTGTTCATTTTTAAATAATCAGCAGCACTCATATAATTATCACCAATTGTTCTTGGATAATTATAAGTTTGCCTTACTGTATATTGAACCTGTGTCTTACCTTTTTTACCTTTTTTCGTTGTAACAATAACAACACCGTTAGCTGCACGAGCACCATATATAGCAGCGGATGCTGCATCTTTCAGCATATCAATTGATGCCACATCGTTCATATCAATTCCATAAAGAGAAGGAACAACAACGCCATCGAGTACAATTAGTGGCGAACCGGAGCCATCAAAATCAGTTCCACCACGAAATGTAATATATGGAGTACTGCCCGGAGCACCGGTAGTCTGTTGGACTAACAAACCGGGCACAGAACCCTGGAGTGCTGTTCCAACGTTGGAACTGGGTGTATATTTTGTGCTCAATGGATTAACCGTTTGTGATGAACCGGCAAATTCTTTTCGTTTTTGTGTTCCGTAACCTACTATTACCACTTCACCCAAGCCGATAGCTTCTGTTTTAAGTGATACATTAATTAATGTGGAGGAACCAACTTTAATTTCTTGTGCACTATATCCGGTAAAAGAAAAAACAAGTACATCACCACTTGCTGCATCAATTGAAAAATCACCAGAAGCATCTGTTTGAGTCCCGATGGTTTTTCCTTTGATGGTAATGCTTACACCTTGCAAGGGCTTTGCAGTCTCATCAGTTACTTTACCCGAAATTTTTTGGGCTTGTGCAAAAACCGATGTGCTGAAAACTGCGACTAAGGATAGCAGCAGCAATTTTTTTAAAGCAGAGATCATAAAGCAGTTTTTAGTTTATAGTATTATGTATGACATAATAAAAATAAGACTATTTTAATTCCTGCCAAATTATTTTTTAACTTTTTAGTTTAGGTTCATTAATAGTGCTTTATATTAAAAATTTAAGTACTTTGCGTATATCACACACTTTTAAGTAATACATATTATGACCATTCCTGCAATCAAAACTGCCTTAAAAATCGTTGATACCAGCTCGCTTGTAGATAAAGTGGAAGCGAATATTGTGGAGCTTTTAAAGGAACAGAAATTAAAAGTCGGGGACAGTATTCCAAAAGAAATAGATCTGGCGGAATCTTTAGGCGTAAGTCGCACTGTAATTAGAGAGGCTTTGATGCGATTACGAATGATGGGTGTTATTGATTCAAAAAAGAAGAAAGGGGCTGTAATTACCAGCCCGGATATTTTCGGAATTGTGAGTAAGAGCATGAATCCCTACATTCTTGACCAGGATACGTTAAAAGAAATTTTTGAAATCCGTTTGGTATTGGAAATCGGAATGGCAGACTTTTTATATCAAAGAAT
Source organism: Bacteroidota bacterium (assembly GCA_018266555.1). GTDB lineage: Bacteria > Bacteroidota > Bacteroidia > Chitinophagales > Chitinophagaceae > UTBCD1. The sequence continues at coordinate 40,432 of JAFEAF010000011.1, forward strand.
AAAGAGTGAAGATATTGCAGCACTCAAAGAGATAGTAAGCAAAGAGCCCCCCGTTACGGATTACCATTTATTTAATATTGAACATGAAATTGCTTTTCACGGAAAATTATATGAAATCACAGGCAATGAAACACTGAAGAAATTCCAGAAAATGTTATTACCAGTATTCGATTATGTTCATAATAGTGGCCTTCTGAAAAAACAACCATTACTTAAAAAATTTGTTTCCCACAAAGGTCTTGTAGATATTTTAGAAAATGGTTCACCTGAAATTTTCCGAAATGCGATGAGAAATCATCTGGAGAATCATTTCTTACGTCTTTTCGATTAAACAAGCTGTAAAAAACTGAACGTCTCAAAAAAGCCATTCTCATTTATATTATAGTTGCTTGAACTGCATTTTATTATTTGCCGATTATTTTAATGCGAACAGATTAGGTATAGGATCTCAAGAATAAAATTTAAAAAACCAGTTTCCCGGCTTTAAAATTGCAATTTTTTTCAAATGATGCGCCATGCAGAGCCCCCCATCCCATAACTGGAAATAAAAAAGGCTGTCTTTTTGAGACAGCCTCTGCAATAAAACAAAATTGCATGCTATATGAGAAAGTTGAAATAGTCGTTAATGTTGCGCCCACCACAAGGGTGTTAATACAGCATCAGCACCACCTAATGCAGAAACCGCCTGGTTATATCCATTCACATTGCTGTTCTGCAATCCAGAAGGATATTTCATCCTTTGGGGAAGAAATTGCTGGTTGCATGTCATATAATTAGAATTGGTAAGAGTAGGTAGAGTTTGGATCGGTCCTTCTAACACCACATTTTCGAAAAACGGCAAACCAAGTCTCCTATGATCGCTCCATGTTTCAAGTGGAAGCCACGGCGTTTGGGCAATAAATTTTTGAGTTATAATCTTGGTGAGGTAATCATTTCTTACAGTACCGTTTTTGTAAAGATTATTTACAGGATAGTTAATAGAAACAGTTCCGGGTGTTCCGCTAAGTCCATCAATATAATTCATCGAATAACTATTGGCTGGTTCCGTTGTACTATTCCAGTTTACGGAAGTACCATCCCGGTTATAATCTGTGGAGGCAAGATAAGCAGATAGGTATTGTGAAACACCCCAATATTCAAAACTCTTTGCAATACCGGTTTCGTATGCAGTTTGCGCATTCACTGGTGTTGCCCATCCCCTTACAGCACCTTCAGCCAATAGAAAATAAGTTTCCCACGCTGCAAAAAATACTCGCTGAGCTGTTTGATTTCTGAATTGCTGTTTTAGAACAGGATTCATACTCGTTGTAACACCTATATCCTGACCCTGGAATAGCGAATTGTGCCAGTCACCTTTTGTTCCCCAGTTACCATCAGGCAATGGGTTCCATGTAAATTTAGCATCAATGGTTTTTATCACATTGCCATTTACGTCTTTTACATTTCCCACTGTATTATTACCCACAGCACCACATGTTCCGTTTGGATAAAATGAGCTGCCGTTATTGCCAGGCATGTAAAATATCTGGTATGCACGTGGGTCAATGGTATTGGGTAATCCATCTAACCAATAAGCAGAAAACGGGTTATTGGTTTTAGTTGTTAACTGCACCGGGTAATATTGCCCGGCATAGTTTGCCGGTTTGATATTAGCTATTGCGGTTGTTTGTAGAGCCGGATCGCTTATCACAGTCGGAATTTGGGTTTGCGATGTAATACTTCCAAGATTTATTACAAGATTATTAAAAGTAACAGCTTCCGGTAATTGATACCAGCAACGGGAGTACATACCAGACAGATCGTCCCATCCTGGTTTTTCCTGTATCTGGAATATTTGGGATTTATCTGTAAGGAGATTGCCGCTTGCAGCTGCAGATTCAAACTCTGTTTTTGCTTTGTTAGCATCTACTTCTGATAAACGCATTGCAAGCCTTAATCGTAAAGAATTACCATATGCTTGCCATTTTGAAAAATTAAACCCATAAGCGGGGTCTTCACTTTGAACGGATGCAGGCACTGAAGTTATGGAAAGATCCAATTTAGAAGTTGCATCTTTCAGCTCGGCCAACATGTAATAATAAACTGTTTTGACATCTGTAAATGACGGATTCACTCCCTGGAACGCCGTGGTAGGCATAGAACCAAAATTATCACTCATTTCACTCAGTAAATAGGCCCGCCATATACGTGCCACCTGCATCAGGTTATTGGTATAAGCTTTTTGTGTGCCAGCTGCTATTTGCTGGCTGGCTACATCAATTGCACTATTAATAGTATTTAATGCCCCGGATTGATTACTATAATATTCAGATATCCATTCATCGTTATAATCTCCCCATGAAAAAGTAGCACCGTCAGCATCGCTCACCTGCCGGCCTGCCGCTGCCCAATACAGAATAAATGTCCTTTCCGAAACTCCCGGATTCATTTGTGCATGAATAATGGAATTATCAATAAAATATTCCACCTGCACCTGGTCTTTGCTTGCTGCAGTGGGATTTGTATTGATGTCTGTAATTTTTTTACAGGCAGAAAAAATCACTACAGGCGCAAGAACCAAAACTGTCTTTTTTAGTATATGTTTCATAATTTTTTAAATTAATTGTTTACTGATCAAAACCCTAATGAAAGATTGATATAAAAAGTACGAGTGGTAGGTGCACTTCCGTTTTCGAAACCTACAGCAGGTGTGCCGGTTGCATATACGGATTCCGGATCTAACCCATGCATGTGGCTGCTGATAAGCCAGGCGTTATTACATGACAGTGACACAACCGCTTTTTGTATAAAACTTTTTTCCAATATTCTTTTGGGTAATGTATAGCTTAATTGAATATTTCTTATCCTGAGATTTGTAGCATCATACAGGTTTGCTTCTGTGATACCTGTGTTGCCTGCTCCTGCTACAGCCGCCCAATACTGTTGGGTTGAAATTTTATTCGTATTGGAAACATATCCGCCACCGCCTGAAGCAGGTATTACACCCTGTACAATCATAGAATCTCTGGAAGCTCCGCTAACAGTAATTGCGGCAGTTCCGCTGCGCTCCATATTATCTAAGGTTTGAGAGAAAATTTTACCACCGATTCTGGCATCGAGTAAAATTCCAAGTCCAAATCCTTTATAAGAAAATGAATTCGAAAATCCCAATAATGCATTTGCCTGCTGATTTCCCAATCTTGTAATATCAGTAGTTGCCTTGGGCAGGCCATTGCTTGTAAGAATCAATTGGCCATAGTTAGGATCGTGGCTATCGGTAACTCTTAAAAGTTTAGAACCGTATATTTCACCAAAAGGTTGTCCGGCTACGGCTAGTACCTGTATATTATCAAAACCGCCTAACTGATATTTATTTACTCCGGGATAAATGGAAGGCACTGTATTTTTGTTATGAGAAAAATTTACTCCCATTGTCCAGTTTAAGGATTTGGGATTTTCAAGGATACGAGCATCCAATGTAACCTCCACACCTGTATTCTGTACATTTCCTCCGTTCACTTTCATAGCACTATAACCACTCAGGGGATCCATAGGTAAATTGATCAGTTGCCTGATCGCATTGGATTTATAAACGGATACATCAAGGCCAATTTTATTATTTAGAAATCGCAGTTCAGCACCTGCTTCATACGATTTGATAAGCTGGCTTCTGACCGTGGAATCATACAGGATGCTGTTTCTTGATGCAGTCGTATTGTTGTTGGGGTCAGTACCGATAACATAAGTGTTATAAAGTTCATAAGGATTCAGATCACTACCGGCAGCTGCATATGTAGCTCTCAATTTACCATAGCTTAACCAAGAAGGAAGGTTCCAACCTTTACTACTCATCATATCTGTAAAGACATAAGAGAGACTAACAGAAGGATAGAAATATGATTTGTTTTGATTAGCTAATGCAGAACTCCAGTCATTCCTAAATGTTCCATTTAAAAACAGGTAACCATCATAATTCAATTCTACTGCGCCATATAAAGAATTAATTTTTTTCTGGCTGAATGCCTGATCAACTCCGGGTTTCCCGGTGGAATTTGTTACACTAAACAAATTGGGAACCTGTAATGTACCTGCATCAATATTGATGGCGCTGTTTGTCCAGTGCATCAGGTTGCCACCTACCATTACAGAACCTCCTAATTTCCCAAAGAGGTTGTCTTTTTTGGCAGTCAGCATGCCGCTATAATTGGTTTGTTGATAGGTTTGCTTGCCTAAACTATACCTTCCGCTCAAATTGCCAGGACTACCTGCATACAATTTTGCTTCTGTACTGGTTGAATACATATCAGCACCTGCAGTTGCTTCTCCACTTAACCATGAAGTGAAATCATGTTTCACTGTCGCATAAAGGATGTAGCGATTACGGGTATCAGTATTCAGGTTGTATTGAGCAGCCCAGTAAGGATTCATGCCATTTCCTTTTTGCCACCAAAACATATTGCCATTTTGATCTAAAGGATTTTGAAAATTCAGAATGTTAAGTGTTCTTGGTAAATTATAAATAGTAGCGAAAATGCTTCCGTTCTGTCCTTCCAGCGATCTGTTGTTGGCAGTGGCATTAATGAATTGCACTTTGGTATCTAAAGTCCAATTTTCATTTTTACCAAATTTGGTTAAAGCTCTTGCGGTAAGATTGTTACGGGAAAGTTTCGCTCCGGGTATCATGCTTTTATCATCAAAGCGATTATAGGAAGCATAAATGGAAGTAGAATTTATTTTTTGCTGAATGGAAATGTTCTGGTTTGAAACCGTGCCATTTTTAAAAAAGTTTGATACATTATTATAAGGTTGCAATGTTACCTGTTTACCAGACCAGTCTGTTACAAGCTGGCCATTTATTTTCGGTCCCCAGCTTGAGCCTGAAAGCGAATCATATTTTCCATTGCTTCCCTGTGCGTACAAGTTTTGCATTTCCGGGTTGGTAAGGATTCCTTCAAATCCAACAGAAGAGGAAACCGTTACTCCCAAACCCGGTTGCTTTCTTCCTGTTTTAGTAGTAATTAATATTACTCCATTACCACCAAGCGAACCGTAAAGTGAGGCTGCTGCCGGGCCTTTTAAAACACTAATTGATGCAATGTCATCAGGATTGATATCGCTCAAACCATTTCCCATATCAAGTGAAGGATTCCAGAAATCATTTGTTGATCCAATACCTACCCGACCGGTAGAATTATCCATTGGCACCCCATCCACCACAATAAGTGGTTGGGAAGGTCCGCTAAAAGAATTATTTCCACGTAAAATAATTTGTGATGAACCACCCGGTCCATTTCCGGAACGCACCACCTGCAAACCCGAAACCTTTGCGGAAAGGTCATTGACCAGGTTGAGTTCTCTCGACTCTACTAGAGCTTGCCCTTTTACCTCCTGTACTGCATATCCAAGGGATTTCTTTTGTTTTTGAATTCCCAATGCAGTTACAATCACTTCGGCTCCAGTGGTAGCCTGCACTTCCATTTGTATGTTGACATTATTATTATCATCAACTGTTACCGAAGTGCCTTTGTATCCAATCATTGAAAAATCAAGTATCTCACCTTTCTTGGCATCAATACTGAATATTCCGTTTGCATTGGTAGTAGTTCCCCGGGAAGTTCCTTTAATAAAAACAGAAACTCCGGATAGTGGGTTGCCATTATTGTCTTTAACAACCCCACTGACTGTTTTTTCCATCTGTGCAAACAACATCATGCTGCTGGCAAACAGGAACAAAAACGTCAACGTTAATCGCTTTTTCATTTTCATTGCAGTTTGATTTATAGTTTAAAAATTTAGTGCCTATACTATTTAAAAGTTCATGCCTTCAAGTATCCGAAGGGTTACTTCATGTCAACTAACTTGTTTCGTTTTATATCCAATTGATCATAATGTTCCATCACTAATGCAGCACCGCCGATCAGTTCGCCCTGGTAGCCTAATGATGAAATTTCAATTTCCGTATCCTCAGCAATTTTCGGTATGCAATGTTCGTTGATGGCTTGTTGGATTGGGGTAAGCCATAATTTTCCTGCTGCAGAACCCCGGCCGCTCAATACAATTAATTCCGGATTGATTAAATGAATGAGGATAGCCACACCTCTTCCTATATGATATGCTGCTTCTGATATTAATTCGATGGCAAACTGATCCCCTTTGAGAGCAGCACCCATGATGGCTTCAGAGGCTTCTTCTATACGATCTTTGGAAAGATTTTTCAGCATGGATAATTTTCCATCCTGCAAACCTTTAATGGCCTTTTCAACAATAACTACTAATGATGTTTCAGTTTCCAGGCATCCCGTTTTACCGCAACTGCACATTTTATGATTGGTGAATAATGGGATATGACTAAACTCACCGGCAAACCCGTTATATCCTCTGAATAATTCACCCTTTAAAATCATCCCTAGACCTACACCCCAGCCTACATTGATGACCATAGCATTCTGTTTATTCCTTGCTGCACCAAATCGTAATTCTGCAAGAGCAATTAAACTGGAGTCATTATCAATTAGGACCGGTATACCGGTTACAGATTCTATAGTCTCTACAATGCTGGTACCCCGGGCTGATTTCAAAAATGAATGATTAATTCCCTTCACGACATCAACAAATCCAGGCATTCCAATACCGATGCCGGCAATTTTTTCTTTATTTACATCTGAAGACTTAATAAATTCTTCAATCTCAAAAGCAAGTTGATCAAGTGCGCCGGGATTATTTGCCAGCGGTAATTCAATTTTTTTAACTTTTCCTACATATGCATTATTCAAATCCATAAGAACGATACGGGTTATCATCTGATCCATGGATATGGATACCACATAAAGTTGATCATGCCTTAGTGAATATATTAATGGACGCCTGCCTCCGGTAGAGTTTGCAAATCCCGTTTCTGTTACAATCTCATCTTCGATAAGTTCATTCAGAACCCGTGCTGTCAACGGAATACTTTTACCAGTTAATACACTTAATTCGGCGCAAGAAAGTTCTCTGTTTAGATATAATTGTTTTACTAGATCCCTCTTATATGCAATTTGTTTTTCCTGCACTCTTTTGAATATTTTTGGCCAAGATATATTAACTTTTTAAAAAAAATATAAAAGTTTAAACATTTTTTATAATTAAAGATGTTGATTTTAAAAAAATAGAGCAACTATTGTATTTTACGCTATACATAAGCAATTATTTCTGAATATTTTAGCAAAAGAGAAAAGATATTTCTTCATACCTAACCGCATTTAAATATCTATTTCAAAGGAGTAAATTCGTTTAGGTGTAGAACTTCGATCTCAGATTTTTACTTACTTTTCCAGCATTTTTTTACTTAAGATATTAGAATGTAATCCTGCTGGATCAAGTTTCTTCTTTTTATTCTTTCCGCTTAATTTTTAAAAATAGAATTGCCAGAAGTGACACATATTTTCAATATATTTTTGCATACCATTTATTGCATAACGGGAGTTACAAATATTTTGTCTGACTTATTCAAAACCCCCTCTATCAAATTTTTACAGTCAAAAAAAATTATTATGAATACGGGAGATACAAACTCCTTCGGAAATAGTTCAACTTAAATTAATTGGTGTCTTGTTTTCTAAAAGCTTTAACTAATGTTATTGGCTCGTTACATACAAATAATACAGTATTCTTTCGGCTCTTTTACGAGTCTCACTACTGAAACAAAAATTAAAAATGGCTATGAAACAATTATTAATGATCCTGATGATTACAATGGTATCCTTCGGGGCAACTGCACAGCATGGCTACGCAAGACATGGTGGATACCACAGATCGCATGTAGTGGTTTCAGTAGTGAGACCGGTATATTATCCTCCTTATTTTTACGGGTACTATAATCCTTTTTATTATCCTTTCTATCCGGCTTATCGCTATCCACATGAAACAAGACTGGAAGTTCAGATAGACGATATCCGTAATGACTACCAGGATAAGATTTGGTCGGCAAGACATGATAAAAGCCTGAGCAGGTCAAAAAGAAAAGAAACGGTGCATCAATTGAAGTTTGAAAGAGATCAGGCTATCAACCAGGCCAAGTTAGATTATTACAAGTCCCGTTAATAAAAAACTATATGCGGCAAAGCTCTGTAAAAGTTACAGGGCTTTTTTATTAAGCAGATATTGATTTTTTTGAGATTTCAATTCCTCTTTAATTTTTCTATCTTTAGCTGGTACAAATTCCACGAATGCTTCACGCAACCAAAAAGAAAGTTCACAGCCTGCTGCATCCTGAAATAGTTGGCGATAGTCATTGGGACCGCATCATAAATATTTTCATTATTGTACTAATCATCCTGAATGTTGCTGCAATAATGCTGGAAACGGTACCATCAATATATCAGCCCTTTCATCGGTTTTTTCATGACTTCGACGTAATTTCTGTAATTATTTTTACCATTGAATACATTCTGAGAGTTTGGAGTTGTAACCACGACCCCCGTTACAACCATAGCATTTATGGCCGCTTGCGTTATATGCTAACACCCGCCGCTTTAATTGACCTGATTGCCATTTTACCTTTCTATATTTTTCTCTTTGTGCCTGTTGGAGCAAGGAGTATAGGATCTGATTTCAGGTTAATTCGCATCCTGCGTTTATTAAGATTTTTCCGATTGTTCCGCCTTACAGCTTATACAAAATCCACCAAGCTGGTGATGAATGTTTTCAGAACGAGGTTTCATGATCTAGTACTCGCATTTATATTGACATCCTTTTTAATTATCATCGCATCCTGCATGGTCTATTTTGCCGAACATGAAGCGCAGCCGGATAAATTTTCAAGCATCCCCGCTACTCTTTATTGGGGTGTGATAACACTTACAACCGTCGGTTATGGCGATATGTATCCTTTAACCATTCTCGGAAAAATTTTCACCGTGATGATTTTGTTAGCGGGTGTTGCACTGCTGGCTTTACCTGCCGGTATCATAACCAGTGGCTTTATAGAAGAAACCCGCAAAACCAGAAAGCAGAAAGTATGTCCACATTGCGGCAAACCATTAAATGATCACGAAGACCATACTAATAAATAGGAAATAAAAAGCCGGGCAATTGTTCACCCGGCCTTTACAAAGTTTCTGAATTCTATTTTTGACTCCTGATTTTCAATTTTTATTTTCTGTCAATCCATACTTATGCATATACCTGTCATAAAGCTGAGTTTGCTTGTTTTCTAAACTGACTTTTCTTCCCTGAATAAAAGCATCGGTGATTATACTGGTACGCATATCCAGGATATCCCCTTTGCTGATTACAATATTTGCATCTTTGCCTGCTTCAATACTGCCGGTATGATCATCAATTCCTAATATTTTTGCAGCATCCAAAGTAATTGCCTGTAAAGCTTCCTCCTTGCTCAGCCCATAAGCAACTGCCTGCCCTGCATTGAAAGGTAAATTGCGGTAACGGGCTTCTTGAAAATCATCATTCAGACAAAACTGAACACCTGCTTTTTTCAGCAGGTACGGAGTTTTGAATGGTTGATCCACATCATCATCTTCCAATGTTGGCAGATTGAATTCACGGTTCAAGATCACCGCAATGTTGTTTTGCTTTAACAGATCTGCAATTTGCCAGCTCTCGCTCCCGCCAACAATCACTACATTAAATCCAAATTCTTTTGCAAAGTCAATAGCCACCAGCATTTGTTTTACCTGGTCGCAATGCACATAAAATTTTTGTTTTTTATCAAACAAGCCTTTCAGCGCTTCAAATTTCAAATTGGTTTCTTTACGTGATGATTCGCCGAAATAGGCTTTAGCTTCCCTGAAAAATTTTTTCACATCATCTATTTTATTCAAAGCATCTTTTATCGGATCAGTTCCCGCACCGGCTCCCTGCTGAAACATACCCGTGAATCCGCCAAATCGTCCCCGACCGGAACGAATCAGCAAACTCGGCATATTGAAATGAATACCTATATCCATTTTATAAGCTGCATCTTCCCAGTTCCATGCATCTAATTGAACAATTGTAGAAGAACCGGGAAGCATTCCACCCAAGGGAACCACGTTAGCTAATAAAATACCATTTGCACGAAGTGTTCCAATAATCCTGGAATCTGAATTGTATGCCACAATAGAGCGAATATTGGTATTCCAGTCACCCAGTTCTGCAAAGTCATTGCTTCCTCTTACTGCATTGCCTGCAATTTCCCGGAGACCAAGATCAGTGTTTGGCAGAATGAGGCCGGGATAAACTTGCTGCCCTTTTGCATCAATCACATTACCGGATGCAGTAATACCAGGGCCAACCTTGGTTATTTTTCCATCTTTTATTTCGATAGTACCATTATCAATCACCTGCCCGTTGCCCACATGTATGGTGGCATTGGTGATATATAAAATTCCTTTCTGTTGTGGCGCCGGATACACATCATCCTGCGCTTTCACTAATGCAGTGAAAAACAAAAAAGATAATATTGTGAGAAATACTTTTTTCATTGTAATCTGTTTTATTGATTTTGATTTAAGATGTCATCGTAGCTACCTGTTTCCAAGAGTCCTTTTTGATGATCAACATCATCTTCACAATGCAGGATCACCTGGAGGCTTGGCCTGGCTGCTGTCATTGCTCCGGGATTTGTTCTTCCTTCTGCAATCATTTTTTGAATCAGCCTATTTCTTTCAGAAGCAATTTCTTTACGTAATTTCAAATCATGTTGCCTGTCGAAATAGATTGTGCCATCTATGATGGTGTAAAGCGCCACAGCATAAACACTCAAAGGATTATCACTCCATAATACAAGGTCGGCATCTTTTCCAACTTTAATACTACCCACTTTATTTTCTACATGCAAAGCTTTTGCAGGATTGAGTGTTACCATTTTAAAGGCATCCTCTTCACTCATTCCTCCATACTTCACACTCTTTGCAGCTTCCTGGTTCAGGCGGCGGGCCATTTCAGCATCATCGGAATTAATACATACATTCAATCCCATTTTTTGCATGATTGTGGCATTGTATGGAATGGCATCCTGTACTTCCAACTTATATGCCCACCAATCTGAGAAAGTAGAAGCATTGGAACCGTGAACTTTCAATTTATCTGCTACCTTATAGCCTTCGAGGATATGAGTAAATGTATTGACTTTGAAACCGAATTTTTCAGCTACTCTCATTAACTCGGTGATCTCACTTTGTACATAAGAGTGGCAGGTGATAAAACGTTTTTTATTCATGATCTCCACCAGGGCATCCAGTTCCAGGTTTCTTCTTGTAGCAGCCGGTAAAGCCTTCAATTGATTTTCGTAATCTTTTGCTCTAGTAAAAGCATCCATTTGCACTTCCTCCACGCCCATTCTTGTATCCGGATAACGGGTATTACCTTGTGATGAAGCGGTACGTTTTACATTTTCACCCAAAGCAAATTTGATGAACGGATCCGCACCTTTGAATTTCAGATCTTCATCATTTACCCCCCAACGGAGTTTTATCAATTGCGTTTGCCCGCCGATGGTATTAGCAGAGCCATGTAAGATATGTGCAGTTGTTACACCGCCGCTCAATTCCCTGTATATATTTATGTCTTCGGGGTTCAGGTTATCTGCAATACGAACTTCCGATGTTACTGATGCTGCACCTTCATTGATGGAAAAAGCAGCAATATGTGAATGCTCATCAATAATACCCGGTGTTAAATTTTTACCGGTTCCATCTATCACCCGTGCCGAAGCATCTGACAAATTTTTTCCAACCTGTGCAATCTTCCCGTTTTTCACCAACACATCAGCATTTTTTAATATGCCCTCTTTTTCATTGGTCCAAACGGTTGCATTTTTAATAAGAATAGTTTCTTGTTTTGGCAAAGTATCCCATCCATAAGCTCCGAAAGGATAATCCACTTTTCCTAAGCGTAAAGGGAATTTTCTATGTGAAGAAGTATCGGCTTCATTTTGGGATGCTTTCACCAAAGTAGCAGACCATAACACAGCATTCCCTGCAGAATCTTCTCCATTACCCTGCCAGATATCACCATTATTAACACCACTCAACCTGAAACCGGCATTTCCACGACCACCTCTTCCTCCTTGAAATCCACCATTAGGAAAACCACCTCCATTTCCTCCAGGCCGGCGTGCAGGTGTTGTCGAAAAACTCAATTTGATTAATTTGCCATCATAACTGAGTTTAGCGGTCAATGTATCATTTCCCGAAAGAATATTGGCAGCATTGGCACTCTTTACATCCAAAGTAAAATTCCTGGGGCCATTTGTTTCATTGATCACTAAATTATATTGCCCTTTCACATCATTCCACAAATCTTCTTTCACTTCATATTTTTCACCCTGAACCCAGTTTTCTATGATTGAAGTTTTTTCGTTGAAGAGTGGTCCGTTAGTAATCAGGAAATTTGCCAGCTTACCCTGATCCAAACTTCCCACTTTGTCATAAACACCGAGCCAGGTAGCAGGAGTTTTTGTCAAAGCATCAAATGCTTTGGCTTCACTCAATCCGTATTCAATGGCCTTGCGAAGATTAGTCCAGAATTGTTTGACATCACGCAAGTCAGCGCTGGTAAGACAGAAGGGAATATTTGCTTTTTCCACTACACCGGGATTAGTAGGTGCCAACTCCCAATTTTTCATATCCCGCAAGGAAACAAATCTTGCATCATTGGGGTCTTCCACATCTTGAGCCTGTGGAAAATTAAGAGATAGAATTAATGGAGCTTTAGTGGCTACAATGTCATTGATACGCTGATAGTCATCGCCACCCGTTTTAATAATATACTGCACGCCAAATTCATCCCCGATACGATCTGCCCGGATCACACTCCATTTGTCTGATGCATCAAATACCTGGGGAAGGCTTTGGTTGTCATTCCATGCCTGCAAACTCAGGTTCACTCCTTCTTTTGCAGGATTCGTTTTATACCATTGGCCATCGAGATAAGTTTGTCGAAGCAAGGCTACACTTCCCATCATAGAGCTCGGATAGCTCTGTGTAGATGTTCCTTTGCTAAAAGAATAATTAGCTGTAGCTTTTTGTTTAACGATCACCAGATTTTCTTTTAAATCGGAAAGCGTAACGAAAGCGCCGGTACCTCTTGCGATCCCATCTTTATCTAATGTGAGTACTGAGCCAAATCCAACATCACGCAGGGTTTTGGCTTTAGCCGGATCAGTAGCAAAAACTTCTGAAGCATTGAACTGGCTTCTGATTGCCTGGTTCCAACCATACGCTCCTTTTGTGTTGGTAGCAAACTGCTGCTGGAAAAAGCCTCCAAATCCTCTTGTGGTTCCGGAAGTAGTTTCCCTGGTCGGCATCCCATAATCAGTATAAATATCAACCAGGGAGGGATAAATGTATTTACCCGAACAATTCACTACTACGGCATCAGAAGGAATCGTTACGGAAGTTCCAACTGCAGTTATTTTTCCTTCACGAATAATGAGTGTGGCATTACTCAGGGTTGTTTGCCCGTCTTTTACAATAGTGGCATTGGTAAAGGCATAACAACCTGTTCGTGGATCAGCCACTCCATTGACGGGAAATGTTTGCTGTGCCAGTACTACTGTAGCAATGCAAAGCATTGACAGCATAAGACAGGGCCTCAGCAGAAGTTTCGTTTTTCTCATGAAATAATAGTTTTAGGTGTGATAATAGATATTAAAAAATACTCATCGGAAAGAGTGAGCCGAATATAAAGCAAATGTGTAATAGTAAAAACAAAAATTGATGAATGACTTATGATATAAAATAAAATCATGATACACGACATATCCATCGTAAAACAAACCGTGGCTGTGTAACCGGAATGGAAGAAATGTATGCTAAACCTACTAGAATTTGCAGGCTTCAAAAAAAAAATTGGCAGACCTCAATATAACCAGCCTCCTGGGAAATTTGAGAAATACTCATTCTAAATCAATACTGAAGTTGAATGATAGGAAGTTTATTAATTTTGGTAAAATTGAAAACGGATATGCCCCAGACTAAATCCATATTTCCCATTCCTGATTTTACTTTATCACCCCGGATAGACCAGGTAGGCGTAGAAGAACGGGCCAGCCGTTTCACAAAAAGAAGTATTAAAAAAGAATCCAAATTGAAAGGGTTGAAGTTAGTGTTGAATATGATTGACCTTACAACACTGGAAGGAAAAGACACAGATGGAAAAGTGAAGCAGCTTTGTTACAAAGCCATGCATCCTCATGATGCCTTAGCAGGATTGCCAACAGTTGCTGCAATCTGTGTTTACCCTACAATGGTAAAAGTGGCAAAAAAAGCACTGGAAGGTTCCGGAATAAAAGTAGCCTCAGTAGCCACCGCATTTCCAAGTGGGCAGGCGCCAAAAGAAATAAAGATCCGGGATACAAAATATGCAGTAGCAAATGGAGCGGATGAAGTGGATATGGTGATCAGCCGCGGAAAATTTCATGCAGGAGAATACAATTTTGTGTTTGATGAAATAGCAGCAATAAAAGAAGCATGTGGTGAAGCAAGACTGAAAGTTATTTTAGAAACCGGGGAACTCGGAACCTTTGATAAAGTTCGTCGTGCCAGTGATATTGCCATGTATGCCGGTGCAGATTTTATTAAAACATCAACGGGTAAAATTCAACCCGCAGCTACGATGCCGGTAACCTTAGTAATGTTGGAAGCAATCCGTGATTTTTATTATAAAACGGGAAGAATGGTAGGAATGAAACCTGCCGGAGGAATCTCCAAATCAAAACTGGCATTGCATTATTTAGTGATGGTGAAAGAAGTGTTGGGTGAAGAGTGGTTGAATAATCATTGGTTTCGCTTTGGGGCCAGTAGTTTGGCAAATGATGTGCTGATGCAAATGATGAAAGAAAAAACTGGCGTATATCAGGCGGCAAATTATTTTAGTGTGGATTAGCCTCTGTCCTCAAAAGGGGAACATAGGCTGAATAGTCTTTGGAATTTTGAGAATTGTTTTTTCCCAATGGAATAAAATATGAATAACTTCCGATGAAATCGGATGAATAAATAAAAAGTGAATAGAAATCAGAACGATGAAGGGAGTGACACAACAGACGATGATCTGTGTTAATGTCGCCGGTAACAAAAAAATAATTTATGCCAACAACAAAAAAGCCTGACCGACGTGGCGGGAAAATAACTCCAAAGTCAAACACGATCAAACTGAAATTTGATACATCATGGAGCTATGCTCCTGCGCCGGAGAGTAAAAGCGCTGCAACGATCAAACCGCAATATGATCTTTTCATTAATGGTGAATGGGTAAAACCTGCAAGCAATAAGTATTTTGATACCATCAACCCGGCAAATGAGGAAAAAATATCTCAGGTATCCGAAGCAAATACCGCTGATGTGGACAAAGCGGTGAAAGCAGCAAGAAATGCTTATGAAAAAGTTTGGAAAAAAATTTCTCCGAAGGAAAGAGCCAAATATGTTTTTCGCATTGCCAGGATGATACAGGAACGGGCAAGAGAATTGGCGATCATTGAATCATTGGACGGCGGCAAACCTATTCGTGAAAGCCGTGACTTTGATGTGCCGACAGCAGCGAATCATTTCTTTTATTATGCGGGATGGGCAGATAAACTGGAATATGCATTTCCGAACAGAAACACGGAGCCATTGGGAGTAGCAGGACAAATCATTCCCTGGAATTTTCCGCTGCTGATGGCTGCATGGAAAATAGCACCGGCATTGGCAACCGGGAATACCGTTGTATTGAAACCTGCTGAAACGACCCCGCTCACTGCATTGAAATTAGCAGAAATTATTCAGGAGTCAGGTTTGCCCAATGGTGTTGTAAACATTGTTACCGGTGCCGGCGCTACCGGCGCTGCAATCGTCAATCATCCCGACATAAATAAAATTGCATTTACCGGCTCTACTGATGTCGGAAAGATTATTCAACGGGCTATTGCAGGCACCCACAAAAAAGTAACATTGGAATTAGGTGGAAAAGCCGCAAACATTATTTTTGAAGATGCCCCATTAGATCAGGCAGTGGAAGGTGTAATTAACGGAATTTATTTTAACCAGGGGCATGTGTGCTGTGCCGGATCCAGGTTATATGTACAGGAATCTGTTGCGAAACAGGTGATACGAAAACTCAGGGATAGAATTGAATCGTTGATAGTCGGTGATCCGTTGGATAAGAATACGGACATTGGTGCCATCAATTCACGCCAGCAATTAGAAACGATCCACAAATATTTAAAAATTGGAAAAGAAGAAGGCGCAGAAATGTATCAAAGTTCCTGTTCACTTCCGGGAAAAGGTTTTTGGTGCCGGCCTACCATTTTTACCAATGTGGCACAAAGCGCCAGGATTGCACAGGAAGAAATTTTCGGGCCGGTATTAGCCATACTCACCTTCAGAACAGATGATGAAGTAATAGAAAAAGCAAATAACTCTCCTTATGGATTGAGCGCCGGGGTGTGGACGGATAAAGGCTCTAAAATTTTCAATATGACAAAAAGAATGAGAGCCGGGGTGATTTGGGCAAATACATTTAACAAGTTCGATCCTTCTTCTCCTTTCGGTGGTTATAAAGAAAGCGGTTTTGGAAGAGAGGGTGGATTGCATGGTCTGTCGGCGTATGTGAGCCTTACTAATTAATATTTTCCTGGGCGACACGGATCTGCAGAGAAAATGATCCGTGAAAATCTGAGAAATCTGTGAGTAAAAAATAAATCATGGAAAAGCAAGAACTAAAAAAATCATCGCTTAGCATCAGCGAAAACGGCATTGAGAAAAAAACTTCTTCAAAAAGACTGGAAGTTTTGAAAACCTATAAAATTTATATCGGTGGCCAATTTCCAAGAACGGAATCAGGAAGATATTATGTTGCAAAGAATGCAGAAGGAAAACAATTAGCTAATGTTTGCCTGAGTTCAAGAAAGGATTTTCGTGATGCAGTTGTTGCTGCAAGAGGAGCATTTGGCGGTTGGAGCAACCGGGCAGCATTCAACCGGGGACAAATTTTATATCGCATGGCGGAAATGCTGGAAGGAAGAAAAGGGCAGTTTATTGAAGAATTAATGCACCAGGATTCATCAAAAGCAAAAGCAGAAAAAGAAGTGAACCTTGCCATTGACCGTTTAATTTATTATGCCGGATGGTGTGATAAATTTCAACAAGTGTTCAGTGCAGTAAACCCGGTGGCAAGCTCGCATTTTAATTTTTCAGTTCCGGAACCAACCGGAGTTGTTTCTGTTATTGTGCCGCAAAATGACTCATTACTTGGATTGGTTTCTGTTATTGCGCCGGTGATCGCCGGGGGAAATACCTGTGTGGTTCTTGCATCAGAATCAAAACCATTATGTGCCGTTACGTTTGCAGAAGTGATCAATTCTTCTGACATGCCGGGGGCTGTGGTAAATATTTTAACAGGAAAAGTTGCTGAACATGCCCCATGGTTCGTTGATCACATGGATGTAAATGCAACCATTTATTGTGAAAAAGATTCTACAGTTCAGAAAATGATGCGGGAAAAATCAGCTCTGAATGTAAAACGTGTATTTTTTTATGATAGCATTAATTGGAATACGGATGAAGGTCAATCGCCTTATTTTATTATGGATACGCAGGAAATAAAAACCACCTGGCATCCCATTGAGAATATTGCGGGATCGGGAGCCGGATATTAATAAAAGAAAAGTTCATGAGATTATTTATCAGTATTTTGTTTTTATCAGTTTCATTTAACACTTTTTCACAGGACTCAACACTTTTTAGAGTACCGGACAGCAGTTCAGTTATTATACATAAAGATCCGAGGCTTGAACTTTTAATAAACAAGCAATCGGAGATCAATGAAAAAATTTACAGGGATTCCAGGCGCACTGCAAAAGGATTTCGGATTTTAGTGATCAATACAAGTAAACGAAATGATGCCATTGAAGCCAAGTCAAAAATGTATAGCTATTTTCCGGAACTGAAAGTTTATCTTATTTATAAGTCACCTTATTTCAGGCTCAAGGCCGGGAATTTCAAAGAACGTGAAGATGCTGAAATCTATCAGAAAAAAATCAACAAATACTTTCCCAATGGGGTGTTTGTTGTCAATGACATTATAGAAGTAAGTCCAGATGAAGATTCCAACCACCCCGATCCTCGTTGACAATTTCTTGCGGGCAGCAACTTTGATTTGTATTTTTGCAGGATGATTGAAACGATCAAAACATTAGCAAAAAAACTGGCTCCTGAATTCATTGATATTCGCCATCATCTTCATGCACATCCTGAATTAAGTTACCAGGAATTTGAAACGTCAAAATTTGTGCAAAGCAAATTAAAAGAATTTGGAATCCCGTTTGAAATAAAAGCAACTACCGGTGTAGTAGGTTTGATAAAAGGAAAAAACCCTGATAAAAGAATTATTGCTCTTCGTGCAGATATGGATGCATTACCGATCAAAGAAGCAAATGATGTTCCATATAAATCTACAAAAGATGGTGTGATGCATGCTTGCGGCCATGATGTACATACCAGTTGCTTACTCGGATCAGCAAAAATCCTGAATGAATTAAAAAATAATTGGGAAGGAAGTGTGAAGCTTATCTTTCAACCCGGTGAAGAAAAAAATCCCGGCGGCGCCAGTTTGATGATAAAAGAAGGTGTTTTGGAAAATCCAAAACCACAAGCCATTTTCGGGTTGCATGTAAATCCGCAATTGGAAGTTGGAAAATTAAGCTTTCGTCCCGGCAAAGCAATGGCAAGCGCCGATGAATTATATTTTACGATTCGTGGTAATGGTGGCCACGCAGCTTCTCCACAGTTAACAGCCGACACTATATTAATAGCATCGCAATTAGTAGTAGCATTGCAACAAATTATCAGTCGTAATAAAAATCCATTTTCTCCTTCGGTGCTTTCGATCACTTCCATACAAGGTGGCTTCACGACAAACGTAATTCCAAGCGAAGTAAAACTAATGGGAACTTTCCGGGCAATGGATGAAGAGTGGCGTTTTAAAGCACATGAATTGATCAAAAATATTTCTACTGAATTAGTTCATTCCATGGGTGGAGAAATTGATGTGCATATTGACGTTGGCTATCCTGCTGTTCAGAACGATGAAAAATTATATGTGATTGCCAGGAAAAAAGCCGAAGAATTTATGGGAGAAAAAAATGTGGAAGAAACAGAAGTAAGAATGGGTTCTGAAGATTTTGGTTATTATTCGCAATTAATTCCCGGTTGTTTTTATCGTTTAGGAACAGGCAATAAAGAAAAAGAAATTACATCCGGTGTGCACACTCCTACTTTTAATATTGATGAAAATGCCATTGAGATCGGAATGGGTATCATGGCATGGTTGGGAAGCAGTGTAAGTTTTCCTTAAAAATAATTTATTTACAACCCTGCAAATTAGAAATTTCATTTCTAATTTGCAGGATATGACTTTTTGCTCCCAAATCAAACCTTTGATAATTTTTTCAAAAAATCTTCCTTACGCCTTGTTGAAACTTCTATTTCTGTTCCGTCAATCATAACAACAGAGCCGCCTTTTCCCTTGTGATAACTTTTTATGTAAGCAAGATTTACCAAATGAGAGTTGTGTATCCTGAAAAAATTATATTCTTCCAGCATTTCTTCAAATTCTTTCAAGGTTTTTGCCACCACTAATTTTTGCTTGTCCTTCATAAAAATGGTCGTGTAATTAATATCGCTTTCGCAACGTAAAATGTCTATTACTGGCAATAACTCAAACCCGCTTATAGTTGATACGACAATTTTTTTCGGTGGTGTATATTGTTTTAACTGCTCAATATTTTCCAATAAGATGTCAAATTTTTTTGTCAATTCATCCGCAGGTTTTTTTCTATTTAATTTTTCGACGGCTTGTTTCAGGTCCTCAGCGTCCACCGGCTTCAACAAATAATCAATTGCACTAAATTTAAAGGCCTGCACTGCATATTTTTCGTAAGCAGTCACAAAGATCATCTCGAAGTTTTTATAAGAAACCTGCTTTAGAACATCAAACCCGGTTTTATCCTGAATTTGTACATCTAAAAAAACTAATTGCGGCTGAAGTGATCTTATTGCTTTTACCCCATCTTCAACCGAACTAAAGCTTCCTATAAGTTGTATGGAGTTTTTACAATGCTTACCCAACAATTCCGTAAGCCGGTCAATGGCGCTTTGTTCATCGTCAACGATAATTGCTTTTATCATGACTTTGTTTTAAAAGCCGTCATGCCTTTTCATTAAAAATCTTTTGGGGACCGGTCGTCACGTTTAACCTGGGTGAATTTGTCAATCGCCACCCCAATTTTATTTTTGTACATTGCATCCCTTGAATCAGGAACACTGCGATTGGTATAAAAATAAAATCCGGTATGAACAAAAACGAATTGCGCAAACAGCAGGTTCTCGAATATCATGCTAAAGAT
The DNA here is from genome assembly GCA_018266555.1 of Bacteroidota bacterium. GTDB lineage: Bacteria > Bacteroidota > Bacteroidia > Chitinophagales > Chitinophagaceae > UTBCD1. The sequence continues at coordinate 60,776 of JAFEAF010000011.1, forward strand.
AATATACCTGTAAAGACACTTTGAGAATCAAAGCCCGCTTCAAATTAAACTTTTTACCTTTGCAGCATGTCGGAAACAGAAATAAAAGTAATCCTTTCAAAGATCAACTGGACACACCTCTCAGCAGCGATGATCTGTTCCGTATTTTCTCAGGCGCAATAGAAAAAAAAGGTGGCATTGACAAAACCTGGGTTTACAGCAGAATATTGAACACTTTTAACTGGTACACCGTGTTGAAAATAATTCCAAAGGACGAACTGCCTTTTTTGCTTTCTGATAAAGTGATCAATAACCTTTTTCCCCGTCAGCTACGCAATAAATACCGGCATGTCAGAAACGCATTATTTGAATAAGCTATATCCCTTGCAGGATAAAGTACTGCAGCTTTTTTCTGCGAATGATCTGCGGCACTACCTTACCGGCGGCACAGCATTAAGCCGTGTCTTTTTCCATCACCGGTGGTCAGATTATCTGGATTTATTTTTAAATAATGATACCGCTTTTGAGAAAGAAACACAAAAAACAATTCATCTTTTACGGCAAAATTTCAACCATGTGTCCGTTGACAATCAGCAGGAGGGTTTTGCAAGAATTTTTATTACAGAACCCGGACTGAAGCTGAAACTTGATTTTGTAAACGATGTCGCTTATCATGTTAATGGCTTTGAAAGAACCGCCCTTTAACATAAAGTGGATAATCCTCTTAATATTCTTTCTAATAAAATTGCTGCGTTGAACCGGCAGGCAGCCAAAGATGTAGCCGATATATTGTTTATCTGTCAGCGCTATTCTTTTTCCTGACCAAGTATAATAAATGATGCTGCACAAAAAGACAACTGGGTAAATGAAGTGAATGTGCTTACTGCACTTAAAGTTTTTGATTTGCAAAAGCTGCAAACAGATGTGTCATGGGTAAAAAAGCCGGATGCGGAATTTTTACAACAAATCACAAAAAAAATCCTCTTTGATATTGCGTCGGCAGGGAGCAACACAATTGTTAATACAAGCGGGCTTTAAACAGACAACAGGCATAAGATCCCTTTTGAAATCTTTCCGATTTTTTATTTCGTACATTGCATCCCCAATAATCGCAACGGGAAAGCTCAACATATAATTGAGCAGTGAAGAGTGACGAACCAAAAAATAATGTATGAAAAATGAATTGCGCAAGCAACAGGCTCTTGAATACCATTCCAAAGGAAGACCTGGAAAAATTGAAGTAGTTCCTACCAAGGAAGCAAAAACACAAAGAGATCTTTCTTTAGCCTATTCTCCGGGTGTAGCAGATCCCTGTTTAGAAATAGCCGCAAATGTTGAGAACGTTTATAAATACACCGCCAAAGGAAATCTTGTTGCCGTCATCAGTAATGGCACTGCCGTTCTTGGGTTGGGTGATATAGGTCCCGAAGCAGGTAAACCGGTAATGGAAGGAAAAGGAGTCCTCTTCAAAATTTTTGCCGACATTGACGTTTTTGATATTGAGGTTAATGAAAAAGATCCTGAAAAATTTGTTCAGATTGTAAAATCCCTGGAACCTACTTTCGGCGGTATCAATTTAGAAGACATCAAAGCCCCTGAATGTTTTTTCATTGAAAAGAAATTAAAAGAGGAATTGAAAATTCCTATCATGCATGATGACCAGCATGGCACTGCCATCATCAGTGCTGCGGCGTTACTGAATGCACTGGAAATACAAAAGAAAAAAATTGAAAAGGCAAAATTTGTTGTAAGCGGAGCCGGAGCGGCGGCTATTGCCTGTTGTCAATTATATGAAGCACTTGGAGCAAAGCATGAAAATTTCCTGATGTTTGATCGCCAGGGATTGTTATACAAAGGCAGATCGGACATGGATGATCTCAAAAAAATGTATGTTGTAGCCGATCATGATAAATCATTGGCAGAAGCAATGAAAGATGCTGATGTATTTATAGGATTAAGTGCCGGCAATGTGTTGTCTCAGGACATGGTAAAAAGTATGGCAAAAAATCCGATTGTTTTTGCGATGGCCAACCCTGATCCTGAAATAAGCTGGGACGATGCTACGTCCGTCAGAAAAGATATAATCATGGCAACGGGGCGCAGCGATTATCCGAACCAGGTAAATAATGTACTCGGGTTCCCTTATATTTTCCGGGGCGCTTTGGATGTTCGGGCCACACAGATCAATGAAGCCATGAAATTAGCTGCGGTAAAAGCTTTGGCAGAATTAACCAAAACTGCGGTGCCGGATATTGTGAACATGGCCTACAATGAAAAAAGTATTTCTTTTGGTCCCAATTATATTATTCCCAAACCGCTTGACCCCCGACTAATTTCTACCGTAGCACCTGCTGTAGCTAAGGCTGCTATGGATAGTGGTGTGGCGCAAACTCCTATTTTAAATTGGGATTCTTACACTACTGATCTTAATAAACGGTTAGGACTCGACAACCAGGTAATGCGCATCATTGGTAACAAAGCACGCCGTGATCCCAAACGGATTGTTTTTGCTGAAGCAGATAATGTAAAAATTTTAAAAGCAGCTCAAATTATTTTTGATGATGGTATCGGCTACCCGATTTTGTTGGGTGATGAAAATAAAATAAGGGGAATTGCTGCGGCAAATGCAATTGACATAGAAAGTATTCCCATATTTGATCCACGCAGCGATGCGATGGAAGAAAAAAGAAATGCATATTCGGAAATATTTTTTCAGAAAAGAGGGCGCAAAGGTTTTAATGCTTATGAATCAAAAAAAGTAATGAAAGACCGGAACTATTTTGGCTGCATGATGGTAGAGTGTGGCGATGCGGATGCCATGATCTCAGGCCTTGCGAAAAATTATCCTGATACTATTCGCCCGGCATTACACACCATCGGTACAGAAGAAGGTGTTAAAAAAATTGCCGGCATGTACCTCATGCTTACCAAAAGGGGGCCTTTATTTTTGGCAGATACTACAGTTAACTTTAACCCTACTGCAGAAGAATTAGCTGATATTACTTTATTGGTGGCCAATGAAATAAAAAATTTCAACATCACTCCCAGAATAGCCATGCTGAGTTACTCCAATTTCGGCAGCAGCAATTCACCCGAAGCCCGGTTAATGGCCGAAGCAAGAAAAATTGTGAAGCAAAAAATGCCGTCCCTCGTTATAGATGGAGAGATGCAGGCCAGTGTAGCCTTTAATAAAGAATTGATGAAAGAAAATTATCCATTCTGTGAGTTGGTGGATAAAGATGTCAATACACTTATTTTCCCCAACCTTGCTTCGGGAAATATTGCATACAACCTGATGAAGGAATTGGAAACAGCTGATGCTATCGGCCCTATTTTACTTGGACTAAAAAAACCGGTACATATATTACAATTAGGAAGCTCCGTTCGCAGTATTCTGAATATGGCGCTGGTAGCTGTGGTGGATGCACAAATTAAATGTAAAGCACCTACCGAAGAAATCATCAAAAAGTCACGTTGGTGGAAACGACTCCGGAAATCAGCCAAAGAAGACTGATAAATATAACAACCTGTAAAAATTTTGAAATGAAAACTTTCATTCCGGCTTAATTTTTCATTGCTACATTTGTATTTTACATTACATGAATATTTTCAGAAACATAGGCCGATACCTTCTGATGATCAAGGGTATGTTTTCCCGGCCGGAAAACGGGAAAATGTATTGGAAAGAATTCATGCGTCAATGTTCGGAAATTGGTATTGGTTCATTAGGAATTGTTGCTATCATTTCAGTATTTATCGGCGCTGTATCTACCATTCAAACCGCATACCAGTTAGTTAGCCCATTAATTCCGCCTTCTACTATTGCACAAATAGTCCGGGACACCGTGATCCTGGAATTTGCACCCACACTTGTATGTATTGTATTAGCAGGTGTGGTTGGCAGCAAGATAGCCAGTGAATTGGGAAATATGCGGGTCAGTGAACAAATAGATGCATTGGAAATTATGGGCATTAATACCAAAACCTATTTGATTTTACCAAAAATTGTTGCAGCACTTGTAGTAGTACCCATGCTGGTGGTACTCTCCATGGTGCTTGGAATTTGGGGAGGAAGATTGGCGGGGTCAATGGCAAATATTCTTTCAGGCTATACTTATGACAAAGGGCTTTTGGAAAGTTTTGTTCCCTACAATGTAATTTTTGCCTTGATTAAATCTTATGCATTTGCTTTTATCATTGCGAGTATTTCTGCTTATCATGGCTATTTTGTAAAAGGCGGGGCATTGGAAATTGGTAAAGCCAGTACAAAAGCCGTTGTAATCAGTTGTATTCTGATTCTTTTTAGTGATTATGTTTTATCAGCCTTGTTACTCTAAAAATGTCCATTCCTCATTTTAATAAATTCTTTCTTGCAGCCTGGTTCATCTCAGGAATAGCGAGCCTGTTCTTCTTTTTTAAAAAAAATGATTTTGGCAGTTATACAAAATGGTCCACTTATAATGATTTGTATCCTGAAAATGGCCCTGCTGTTTATGAATTAGAAAAATGGCAGAAATGCAGGAGTCAATACAGCGAGGAAGAATTAAAAGAAGCAAAAAAATTATCTTCAGATGAAGCGGGGATAAAAGAGGATGATCCTGTTTTTACAAAAACAATTAAACTTGGACAATGGATCATTAATAATTTATGGGAATGTAAAACCGGGCGGCCACCCGATTCCATTGACCGGCTCCGCCCTTTAGCAATTTGGGATGCAGCTAAATCAAATAAAACTCCGGTTTGGTGCGGCACATACGGAGCATTATTTTTATTTTTTTGTACCTCGCAAAATATCACCTGCAGGTACCTGGAAAGTATCGGCAAAACAGATGGGCATGTTGTAGACGAATGTTATATACCCGAACTTAAAAAATGGGTTATGGTGGATCTTACCCATAAAATCATAATGGCAAAAGATTCAAAGGGCAACTATCTGAATGCGGTGGATATAAAAAATATTTACCGGAATGGATTAAGCAATATGGTCTGGGTGCACTATGTAAAAAAAAATGATTCTGCGACCTGGACGCCTGCTGATAGTGCCAATACTGAATGGAATTTGTATTTAGGCGAGGAAAGTATTTTGCGGTACTACCATCTCATTTACCTGACGATGGCATATAAAAATTCAGAAAAACTGAAGCGTTATTTTTTGCCGGTTGCCTGGTACGAAATTTATACAGAAGCACCCCGTTACAATATACTTTTTTTTATAAGGAGTTTTATCACTTTAATATGGCTGCTTATGAGTATTTTTATAGTTCTTAAACTTTTTAAACTAAAGAGAAGGGCTTGATCGAAGTAAAAAACATAAAGAAATCCTTTGGCGACCGGGTAGTACTGGAAGAGATTTCTGCCGTGATGAAATCAGGCCAATGCAATCTCATCATCGGTGCCAGCGGAAGCGGAAAAACTGTATTGATGAAATGTATGGTAGGCCTTTTTGAACCGGATGCAGGAGAAGTTTTATTCAATGGTAAAAGTTTTACTTCTATGAAACACCTGGAGCGAACTGAAATACGAAAGGAAATTGGTATGCTTTTCCAGGGCTCTGCTCTTTTTGACAGCCTGACTGTTGAAGAAAATGTAATGTTCCCATTGAATATGTTTACCAAATGGGCATTAAAACAAAAATTAGACAGAGTAAATGAAGTTTTAGCAAGGGTAAATTTAGTTGACACCAATAAAAAATTCCCTGCTGAGCTAAGCGGTGGTATGAAAAAAAGAGTTGGTATTGCCCGTGCCATTGTATTGAATCCAAAATATCTTTTCTGTGATGAGCCTAACTCAGGCCTTGATCCTCAAACTTCACTGGTCATTGATAAACTAATCCGGGAAATAACGACGGAATATAATATTACTACCGTAGTAAATACACATGATATGAACAGCGTGATGGAAATAGGGAATTATATTCTTTATATGTACAAGGGTAAAAAAGAGTGGGAAGGAACAAATAAAGAAATCATCTTTACGAAGAACCGGCTCCTGAACGAATTTATTTTTGCATCTGAATTTTTACAGGATGCCAAGCAAATGCGGATGCTTGAAGAAAGCGGTAAAATGCCGAATCCGCATAAGCCTCAGTAGAAAAATTTCATTCGCTCCATATTCATTGCGTTTTAAGACTTATTTTTGCCGGACTTTTAAAATTTGTATGAGTATTCTTGTAAATAAAAATTCGAAAATCTTAGTTCAGGGTTTCACCGGTACAGAAGGCACTTTTCATGCAACACAAATGATTGAATACGGCACTGAAGTTGTTGGTGGTGTTACTCCCGGAAAAGGGGGCAGCAGACATTTGGAGCGTCCTGTGTTCAACACTGTGGCAGATTGTGTAAAAGATACCGGAGCAGATGTCAGTATCATTTTTGTTCCTCCGGCATTTGCTGCAGATGCAATCATGGAATCAGCAGAAGCAGGTATCCGACTGGTCGTTTGCATCACCGAAGGCATCCCGACACAGGATATGGTGAATGTAAAAAATTACTTGTCGGGAAAAAATACAAGGTTGGTTGGGCCGAATTGCCCAGGAGTAATTACAGCTGGTGAATGTAAAGTTGGAATTATGCCCGGATTTGTATTTATTCCCGGCAGAATTGGAATCGTTTCTAAATCAGGAACGCTTACGTATGAAGCCGCTGACCAGGTGGCAAAAGCCGGTCTTGGAATTTCCACCGCAGTAGGTATCGGCGGCGATCCGATTATCGGCACCACTACCAAAGAAGCTGTTGAATTATTTTTCAACGACCCGGATACGGATGCCGTTGTTATGATTGGTGAAATCGGGGGTGGTATGGAAGCTGAAGCAGCAAGATGGATAAAAGAAAATAAAAACAAAAAACCTGTAGTGGGTTTTATTGCAGGCCAAACCGCACCTCCCGGGCGAAGAATGGGGCATGCCGGAGCCATTGTAGGCGGAGCTGATGATACCGCAGCCGCAAAAATGAAAATTATGACTGAATGTGGTATTCATGTGGTGAAAAGCCCGGCGGATATTGGCAAGCGAATGGCAGAAGTAATAAAGAAATAATTATAAAAGAAAACCTCCCATTCATACAGGGAGGTTTTTTCATTCAAGCCATGATCAATTTTTATCTGAAATTCTGAATATACTGACTCAACGCAGCTTTACTGCTGCTGAAAGAAAGCTCATCAAATACACATTGATAGTTCCGCTGGTCAACAGTTTTGCCATAGGCCAATTTTGCCAAGTCCAGCTTATTATTATCATAACTGAATAACTGAAGCATTTGTTTTACTTGTGAAGAAGTGAAATAATTGGTGTTTATGATTTGTCTTGCAGAAACCACTTTATTGTTTTCATACCATTCTTTATTGATAGATTGCAAAACAAAATCAAAATCCTTGTCATTCATAGCTCTGCTGTACCTATCATTATCATAATCATCATTGCGATTATACCTGTCATCCCTGTCTCCATCATGGTAATCTCTGTCAAAATAATGATCGTCATCATCCTGGTTTCTCATTCTGTTTCCTTTGATTTTTCTTTCTTCAATATCAGATTGGCCAAAACGGTCAATAGTAATGGAGATTAGTCTTCCAGGTTTTACAAAAAGATTATCGGCATAAACCAGCTCATATTTTTTTATCATATCGCTGAAAAAACCTGTGTTTTTCTGCCGATATACTTTCACATTATGCATGCCTGAACGAACATCACGAATCAGCAAAGTATTGTCTTCCGAAAGAAAATATCTGCCATCCATAACTACTTTCACATCTCCCCGGTTGTTTGATTTTACAAACAAGCTCCCCGAAGGCCGGTTGTCTGTTGCAAAGACGGAAATGCTTAAAAAGAAAAAAACTAAAAGTGTAGAGATTGTTTTCATACATTTAAATTTTGGGGTCATCAAATTTGTTTACACTTCATAAATTCCAATGCCGTGCCATCATGCCAAATTCGTTTGCAAGGAAACGTTAAAGGATTTTTATTCAATGGGCTTTAGTTAAAAAAAGAAAGTTTGCTTCAACAATTAAACTTTTAAAATCCGGTTACAGAGAACACAAAATCTAACAGAGAGCACCTGTAAAAAATATTTCGCATCGTTTTTATGAAATTATAGACGATTATGCATCCTAAACAAGCATACAATCATTTACTTTGTACTAAATTTTACTCTCATGCCCACCCAGCCAATCAAAGCCTTTTTTTTGTTAAGTATTTTATCCATTTTTTTTTCAGCCGCTTTATCACAACAGCCCATGAAAAATTATGAAAAGGAATGGAAGAAAGTTGACGAGCTCACTCAGAAAAATCTTCCCAAGTCGGCGCTGGACCAGGTGAAGAAAATTTATAGCACCGCAAAAAAAGATAAGCAGGATGCCCAGGTCATAAAATCTTTGCTTTACATAACCAACCTGCAGTCTCAAACCCGTGAGAACAATAATATATTGTCCATAAAAGATTTTGAAAAAGAAATCCTATCTGCCAATCAGCCGGCCCGTTCGCTATTGCAAAGTATAGTTGCCGAAATGTATTTAGGATACTTTAATAGTCATCGTTACCAGCTATACAACCGAACGAACACTGCTACTTTTCAAAAAGATGACATAGCTACCTGGACTGCTGACGATCTTCATAAAAAGATCGGTGAGCTTTATTTGCAATCCATCAAAGAAGAAAAATTACTGGAACAAACAAAGCTGGAACCCTATGATGCCATTATAAATAAAGGAAATGTACGTCACCTCCGTCCTACCCTGTTTGACCTGCTGGCTCACCGGGCATTGGATTATTTTAAAAGTGATGAAAGAGATATTACCAGGCCTGCTTATGCATTTGAGATAAACAACTCTTCTGCATTTGACCCGGCTGCAGATTTTATTAAATTAAAATTTCCAACAAAAGATTCAGCATCCCTGCAACAAAAAGCATTGCTTCTTTTCCAAAAGCTGATTGCGTTTCATTTAAACGATGCAAAGCCTGATGCATTCATTGATGTGGATATAGAAAGAATAGAATTTGTAAATCAAAAAGGCGTTCAGTCCAATAAAAAAGAATTATATCTCGGTGCGCTGAACCATATAGTTCATCAGTATGAAAATAATCCTGCTGCATCAGAGGCATGGTACCTGATAGCCGAACAATATAATACGGATGCCAATGAGTATAAACCATTCGGAGATACGACTCACAAGTTTGACCACATCAAGGCAAAAGAAATATGCGAAAGGGTTTTACAACAAAAGGATTCTTCCGAAGGAAAGGTAAACTCTTATAACCTGCTCAACCAAATCAATCAGAAAGATCTGAAGTTCTCTGTTGAAAAAATCAATATTCCTAATCAGCCGTTTCGTTCTTTGATTCAGTACAAAAATTTTTCTACCCTGTATCTCCGGATTGTCAAGTCAGATAAGGATCCCATATCAGAAACGGAAAATTATTATGCTGATAAATTTTGGGAAAAACTTATTGCAACAACTCCATTAAGAAGCTGGCAGCAGTCATTACCTGATACCAAAGACCTGCAACAACACAGTGCAGAAATAAAAGTGGATGGTTTGCCGGCGGGCAGATATGTGCTGATCGCTTCTACAGAAAAAGATTTTGATTTGAAAAAAGGAATCATAGGTGCCCGGTATTTTTATGTCTCCAATATCAGTTTTATCAACAATCAAAAAGACTATTTCGTTCTGAACCGTGAAACCGGTCAGCCGCTTGCAGGCGCTACAATACAATCCTGGGAAAGCAGGTATGATTACAAAACATCAAAATACATTTCAGTAAAAGGTAATTCTTTTAAAACAGATGATAAAGGCTATTTCAGATTTATCGGGAAAAATGATAAGACAACCTACAGTTACGATTACAGGCTTGATATTACCTATAACAATGACCGTCTTTTTCTGAACGACGCATCGTATGATTATTATTATAGCAATAATACTGTTAATACTCCAAAAGAAAATACAACCGTATTCCTGTTTACTGATCGTTCTATTTATCGCCCCGGACAAACTGTTTTTTTCAAAGGTATTGCAGTAAGCAAAATGAGTGATGAAACAAACAGCAGGATCAGTTCCGGGTACAATTCAAAGATTTATCTGCGAAATGCAAATTATCAAACAATAGATTCGCTGGATGTGACCACAAATGATTATGGTTCATTTTCCGGAAAGTTTCAATTACCGCAGTCGGGATTGAATGGTTATTTCTCATTGTACATGAAAGATAACATTGGCTCTGTTAATTTTTCAATGGAAGAATATAAACGGCCCAAATTTTTTGTGGACTATGAAAAAATCAAAGGGGGCTATAAAGTCAATGATTCAGTAAAAATCACAGGCATCGCAAAAGCCTATGCAGGAAATAATATTGACGGAGCTATGGTGAAATACCGTGTGGTTCGACAACCAAGATTGATTTATTCATGGATGTTTTGGCGCTGGTGGCAACCGCCGGTAAAAGAAATGGAAATTGCTCACGGTGAAATCCAAACAGATAAAGACGGGAAATTCGAAATACGTTTTAAAGCCATCCCCGATTTAACTGTTGATAAAAAATTCGACCCGGTATTTGACTATACAATTTATGCTGATGTTACGGACATCAACGGAGAAACAAGAAGTGGCCAAACATCTGTTACGGCCGGTTATCAATCTTTATTGCTGAACATAGAAATTCCTTCTTCTCTTCCGGCTGACAGTTTGAAAAGTATTTCCATCCGTACTACCAATATGAGTGGAGAGTTTGAACCTTCAAAAGTTACCGTTATCATTTCAAAACTGAAACAGGAAAACCGTTTGATACGTAATCGGTTTTGGGATCGTCCTGACCAGTTCGTGATGACCAAAGAAGAATACATCAAAAATTTTCCACATGATGAATATGATAATGAAACTGACTACCGGAGTTGGGAAAAAGAAAAGAAAGTAATAGAAAAATCTGATTCAACAAATGAAAATTCAAAATTTAAAATTCAAGATTCAAAATTCGAGCCTGGCTATTATAAGGCTGAAATTTCAACGAAAGATAAAGATGGAAATGAAGTTAAAGATGTAAAATATATCGAGCTATATAATGAAAAGAGCAATCAACTTACCTATTCAAAATATTTGTGGACAGAGGGATCAAATCCAATTGAGCCGGGAGAAAAAACAAGTATTCAATTGGGAACTTCTGCAAACGATCTTTTTATTATACAACAGATAGATAAGCAGCAGGGAGTCAGAAGCCTGCCTACCGGGCAGGCAGGTCAGGAGTCAGGAGTTGGAAATTTCAATATTGTTTCATTAAACAATGAAAAAAAGTCTTTTGATTTTACCGCAACAGAATCCGACCGTGGCGGATATGGAGTAAATTATCTTTTTGTAAAAGACAACCGCTTTTATGAATTTAATGATGTGATCTCTGTGCCGTGGACGAATAAAGAACTGAAAATTGAATACGCTACTTTCCGTGATAAAACCTTACCCGGCAGCGTAGAAAAATGGAAAGTAAAAATTACCGGGTATAAAAATGAAAAAGTTGCGGCTGAAATGTTAGCAAGCATGTATGATGCGTCATTGGATCAATTCAAACCACATGAATGGAATCAACCCTATTTATGGCCAAATTACTATTCCGGACAGAGATGGAATGGAAGTATCAATTTTAATCAACTCCAATCTCAACAACATCAAGGTGACAACCCGGTTTACAAATATCTGAGAAAAGAATACGACTATTTGATTTTTAGCAATCCGAATTATTCTTACGGTTATAGTGATGTTATCCGGCTCAGAGGAATCTCAAGTATTTCACAGCCCACAATGGCATTGGAAGGAAAAGCAGCAGGGTTACAAGAAGTTGTTGTTACTGCTTATGGTGATCAAAGAAAAAAGGGTACTCCTGGTTCTGCCAAAGAAGTTCTTAATCGCCTTCCAGAAGTTGAAGCAGATACTGTTACATTCAATGTCAAAGAATCTAATAATCAACAGCAAGGCTCCGAAACTCAAATCCGAAAAAACTTCAACGAAACCGCTTTCTTTTTTCCTGACCTGCACACCGATTCAACCGGCGCTATCGAATTTTCATTCATTATGCCTGAAGCATTGACCAAATGGAAATTCATGGCTTTGGCACATACAAAAGACCTGGCATTCGGTTATAGCACAAAAGAAATGGTCACTCAAAAACAACTGATGGTACAACCCAATGCTCCGAGATTTTTGAGAGAAGGAGACCGGATTGAATTCAGTGCCAAGATCGCTAATCTTACCGATAAAGAATTGACAGGCACTGCCGAATTACAATTGTTTGATGCGGCAACGAACGAACCGGTTGATGGTGCTTTTCAGAATATGTATGCCAATCAATATTTCACAGTCGCCTCCGGTCAAAGTGAATCTGTGAATTTTCTATTGCAGGTACCTTATCAATTCAACAAAGCTTTGACATGGCGCATTGTTGCCAAAGCCGGTGATTTCAGTGATGGAGAAGAAGCATCCTTACCAGTTCTTACAAACCGGATGCTCGTTACTGAAACATTGCCGTTGAACATGAGAGGAGCAGGAACTAAACATTTCAAATTCGAAAAATTACTGACCTCGGGGAATTCTGAGTCTTTACAAAACCATGCCCTCACCATAGAATATACCAGCAATCCGGTATGGTACGCCGTACAGGCACTACCCTACCTGATGGAATATCCTTATGAATGTGCGGAACAAACATGGAATCGCTATTATGCCAATTCATTGGCCGGCATGATTGCAAACAGTTCGCCACGGATTAAACAAATTTTTGAAAAATGGAGAAACATTGATACTGCAGCACTGCTTTCCAATCTTCAGAAGAACGAAGAATTAAAATCTGTTTTGCTGGAAGAAACTCCCTGGGTGCTGGATGCAAAAAGTGAAGAACAGCAAAAGAAAAATATTGCTTTGCTCTTTGATATGGTAAAAATGGGTAACGCATTAAATTCAGCTTATGAAAAACTAAAACAGATGCAAAGCAACAATGACGGTTTTGTTTGGTTTAAAGGCGGGCCGGATGACCGGTACATCACTCAATATATAGTAACCGGGATCGGCCATTTAAAAAAACTGAATGGCTATTCGAAAGGCCAGGAATCAAAGCTGAAAGAGATATTGGCAACTGCCATTCCATATCTCGATAAAAAAATAAAAGAAGATTATGATGATCTCAAAAAATATAAAACGGACCTGAAAAAATATGTCCCGGGATATATTGAAGTGCAGTATTTATATATGCGTAGTTTTTTCCCGGAATATCCGGTTGCATCCGCTTCCCAAAAAGCATATTCTTATTTCAGGGAGCGGGCACAGAAAACATGGACACAGCAGAATAAATATATGGAAGGTATGATTGCGCTGGTACTTTTCAGAACCGGTGATTCTAAAACACCTGCTGATATTTTAAAATCATTGAAAGAAACATCCATCAACAATGAAGAACTTGGCATGTACTGGAAAGACATCAGCAAGGGATGGTTTTGGTACCAGGCGCCTATTGAAACGCAATCTTTATTAATTGAGGCATTCCAGGAAATGAGTAAAGACACAAAGACAGTGGGCGATTTGAAAACATGGTTGCTGAAAAACAAGCAAACTAATAATTGGCAAACCACCAAAGCCACTGCAGAAGCTTGTTATGCTTTATTGCTGCAAGGTTCTCAATGGCTGACAACCGAACGATCAGTAGAAATAAAATTGGGCAGCACAGAAATTGTTCCTACAGAAGCGAAACAACAGGAAGGAACTGGCTATTTCAAACAGATAATTGACGGGCAAAAAATAGATACTTCGATGGGAAATATTTCCGTGACAATTGAATCGCCAAAAGAAGCCATTCAAAATAATTTATCAAGCTGGGGTGCCGTTTACTGGCAATATTTTGAGGACTTAGATAAAATCACACCGTCTGCTACCCCATTGAAACTGGTGAAGAAATTATTTGTAGAAAAAAATACAGACAAAGGCCCGGTGCTTACACCGGTAAATGATGGTGATGAATTAAAAGTTGGCGACAAAATCAAAGTGCGGATTGAATTGCGGGTGGATCGTGATATGGAATATGTACACATGAAAGATATGCGGGCCAGTTGTATGGAGCCGGTGAATGTTTTGAGCGGTTATAAATGGCAGGGCGGCCTTGGATACTACGAATCCACCAAAGATGCCAGCACCAATTTCTTTTTTAATTACCTGAAAAAAGGGACTTATGTTTTCGAGTACCCGTTGTTTGTAACCAACAAAGGAAATTTCAGCAATGGAATTACTTCCATTCAATGCATGTATGCACCGGAGTTTAGTAGCCATTCAGAAGGAATCAGAGTGAATGTAGAATAAGCCCTGAGCTTGAAAAAAATCCTAAAAAATATTCAATATTCAACGATCAATGTTCAATGCTCAACTAATAATTAATAATTGAAAATTGAGCATTGAACATTGAGCATTGAACATTTACTTTTGTCCTATGCAAGTTGAATACCTGATTATCGGGCAAGGAATCTGCGGTACCTGGCTCAGTTATTTTTTTCAAAAAGAAAAACAATCGTTTTTAGTAATTGATGACAAACAGGAAAATTCATCATCAAGAGTTGCCGCCGGCATCATCAATCCTGTAACCGGCAGGCGCATTGTAAAAACCTGGATGATAGATGAGCTACTTCCCTTTATCAATAATACTTATACGGAATTAGGAAATGAATTGGGCATCACCGCTATTTCACCAAAAACCATCATTGACTTCTTCCCTACGCCGCAAATGCGATTCGCTTTCCTGGAACGCCAGGCAGACGAGCCTTTTTTACAAATTCCAAAAAGCGAAAATGACTTCAGAAACAATTTCAATTATGATTTAGGATATGGAAAGATCACGCCTTCCTTTATCGTGCATTTAGAAAAAATATTACCTGCATGGAGAGAACAATTATTAACATCAGGAAAACTCTCAGAAGAATTGTTTGATTTATCACAATTAAAAATTACTTCTGATAAAATCCGATATAAAGATTACGCTGCTGAAAATATTATTTTTTGCGATGGCGCCGGTAGCCTCAGCAATCCTTTGTTTTCACGTCTTCCTTTTGCATTTAATAAAGGAGAAATGCTGCTTATTGAAGCAGAAGGTATTTCACCGGAAAATATTTATAAAAAAGGAATCGTACTTGCTCCCTATCTATCCAAAAATTTATTCTGGGTGGGCAGCAATTATACCTGGGATTATAAAGATGATTTTCCCACCAAAGAGTTTCATGAAAAAACAGAACTGCAATTGAAGCAATGGTTGAAAGTCCCGTATAAAATCTTAGATCACCGGGCTTCAGTACGGCCTGCAAATGTGGAGCGAAGGCCATTTGTTGGAATGCACCCCGTTTATAAAAATGCAGGAATACTGAATGGAATGGGAAGCAAGGGCTGTTCATTAGCGCCTTTTTTTGCAAAACAATTGGCGGATCACCTCGTTCATGATAAAAATATTTTACCCGAAGCAGATATTCTCCGATTCCGAAAAATATTAAGTCAATAAAATAAATGGAATGGCGGCAACAGTAATTTGATCTCGTCTCCTGTTTCGCATAAAATATTTCCGTATGTAATAGATCAGGGTAATAGTGATCATGGTTCGGATTTTAATATTTTACATGGGGTTAAAGGATCCTGGTTTAATACTTTGCAAAGAGCTCCGTACAATTCGGCCATATTGTCTTTCAATCCCTGCGGGTTTACAAAAAATGCCTCTACACTCACTGCCCAGAACTCATGCAGATTGCTGAACGCATAACTGCGTAAATAGCTTCTCCGGTTGGTGATCACATCAGCCAGTATCGGGCCGGTGCTGCTGGAAAATCGTTCATAGTTCATCCGGAAATGCGAATCAATACCATATTGGGCAAAAAAATTGTTATACAATAATGCATGCGCCATTTCATGAACCGCCACATTAATATTATCACAGTTATTGGAATAACCGTATAAAAAATGTTTCCATGATAAATAAATCCCCTCCGGTGCCACATGGCCAATGTATAACTCCTCATCATCATCCATACGATACGCATCAGCCAACACATAAATATCATTGAAATGAGAAAGCAAATAATTTTTTAAACCAAATGTCACCTGTACTGCCGAAGCGCTTACCAGGATAGCCGTGTCATCATGATGCTCCAGCCCGATAAAATGAAATTTCTTACTTTCCTTAAACCGGTACACCCTTGTAACAAATCGTTTTTTTTCTTCCTCCGGGAGTTCATTAAAGTAATTGAAAATGCTGCCGATGACGAACGAGTAATTATTATAAATCGTATCGCTGATGACTGTTTCATCAGGGACGGTGGCGGTGGAAGTGTCGGATCCGCTGGAAAATATCTTATTCAGTTTTCGCAGAAAAGTCCGCATAACGTACGGTTCGAGCCTTAAATATAGATATTTGATTTCCAATTTGCAAGCCTTCCCCTCTTTTGTTGCTATATTTGCCCGCCGCTGAAAAAAGTAATGGCATAAGGTTTTGGTAGTCAGCACCCATGCTACTATCATCGTTCCTTGTGTCACTCACTTCAGCTGCATCAATTCTATTCAGCAATTTCGAATACTATTATGTATAGAACTCATACATGCGGTGAACTAAGAATCACTGATAAAAACAAACTAATTACCCTCGCCGGCTGGGTGCAGACCATACGCAAATTCGGAGCAATTACTTTTGTTGATCTTCGTGACCGTTATGGTATCACCCAATTATTGTTTGGTGAATCTCTCAACAATCTATTAGATGAAAATCCTTTGGGCCGTGAATTTGTTTTGCAAGCCACAGGTACCGTTTCAGAAAGAAGTAATAAGAATCCAAACATCCCGACAGGCGAAATTGAAATTATTGTTTCATCATTTAAAGTTTTAAACAAATCTGTAGTTCCCCCTTTTACCATTCAGGACGATACCGATGGCGGCGATGATCTTCGTATGAAGTATCGTTACTTGGACCTTAGAAGAAATATTGTCAAAAAAAATATTGAACTGCGTTATGCAGTAAGCCGTGCCGCAAGAAATTATTTACACCACCAGGGATTCATGGATATAGAAACGCCTTTTCTCATCAAATCAACTCCGGAAGGCGCCAGGGATTTTGTTGTGCCTTCAAGAATGAACCCCGGACAGTTTTATGCATTACCGCAATCGCCTCAAACGTTTAAACAACTTTTGATGATCAGCGGCTATGACCGTTATTACCAGGTTGTAAAATGTTTTCGTGATGAAGACCTGAGAGCAGATCGCCAGCCCGAATTCACACAAATAGACTGTGAAATGAGTTTTGTAGAACAGGAAGATATTCTGAACACTTTTGAAGGAATGGTGAAATTCATTTTCAAAGAAGTAAAGGGAATTGAATATACAGAAAAGTTAGAACGCATGAGTTGGGAAGATGCCATGCGTTATTATGGAAATGATAAGCCCGATATTCGTTTCGGCATGAAGCTGACGGAATTAAAATCAAATTATTCCGGTGAAGATCGGAATATTTTCAAAAAAGAAATAGAAGCCAGCGGCTTTAAAGTGTTTAACGATGCAGAACTTGTCGGAGCCATTTCTGTACCCGGTTGCTGTGACTACACAAGAAAACAAACTGATGAATTAACTGAATGGGTAAAACGTCCGCAGATCGGAATGGCGGGATTAGTTTTTGCCAAATACCACAGCGATGGCTCATTGAAAAGTTCTGTAGATAAATTTTTTGATGAAAGTACATTAAAATCACTTGCAGAAAAATGCCAGGCAAAACCCGGCGATCTTATTTTAATTCTCGCTGGCAAAGAAGAACGAACCAGAAAAGCATTGAGTGAATTGCGACTGGAAATGGGAGAACGGCTCGGGTTCAGAAAGCCAGATGAATTCAAATTACTTTGGGTGGTTGATTTCCCTTTATTTGAATTCAGTGAAGAAGACAATCGTTATGTAGCCCGCCACCATCCATTTACTTCACCAAAACCTAATGAGATCCATTTGCTTGATGATGCCTCACAGTATGGGACCATCAAAGCCAATGCGTATGACATGGTGCTGAACGGAAATGAAATCGGTGGCGGATCTATCAGAATTTTTCAAAGAGATGTACAGGAAAAAATGTTTGCAGCCCTGGGCATGAGCAAAGAAGAAGCGCAACATAAATTCGGTTTCCTGCTCGGTGCATTTGAATACGGTGCTCCGCCACATGGTGGCATTGCATTCGGTTTTGACCGTCTTTGCGCCATTCTCGGCGGCAGTGAAAGCATCCGTGATTTTATTGCTTTTCCAAAAAACAATGCCGGCCGGGATGTGATGCTGGATGCGCCTTCCACCATTGATGATAAGCAGCTGGAAGAATTGCAGATAAGATTCAACTTGAAATAGGATTAAATACTTCAATTTATTGATATTATTTCATAAATATCTTTCCAATAATTTTTAGATGCATTCAATCAAAATGAAAAGAGTTGTTTAATGTTTTAAACGACATTGGTATTAAAAAATAGAGATAATTTAATTCTTTGAGCTCTATATGCAACTTTAAATAATACCATTTCACTAAACCAAATAACATAAATTACTGCTGGATAATAATTCAAATATCGGGTTCGTGTGTCTTCTCTATACAAACTTCGTAACTTTGCATTCTTCATTATGAAAAGCTTCGATGTACCTATCATATACCGCAGCCCGTTGATTTCTGCCATCAAAAGGAAAAGGAAAGAAGAAGATCGTCTGAAAAAAGATTTCAGCCCTACCCTTCTTGATTTTGGACCCGTACAGATTTTCCTGTCCCGGCATTTTGGATTTTGCTATGGTGTAGAAAATGCCATTGAAATTGCTTTTCGCACTATTGAAGAAAACCCGGGAAAAAGAATTTTCCTGCTTAGCGAGATGATTCACAACCCGCATGTGAACTCAGACTTAAAAGCCCATGGTGTGAAATTCCTCCAGGACACTTTTGGCCGGCAACTCATTCCATTTGAAGAAGTGAATGCCAATGATATTGTACTTATTCCCGCATTCGGTACTACACTTGAAATTGAAAAAATACTGAACCAAATGGGTATTCATACTGAGCTGTATGATACCACCTGCCCTTTTGTGGAAAAAGTATGGAACCGCAGCCAGGCTATTGCAAAAAAAGATTACAGTATAATTATTCACGGTAAGCCGCAGCATGAAGAAACGAGAGCGACATTCTCACATGCATCCCTGAATGCTCCTTCAGTGGTTGTGAAAGATATGAACCAGGCCATTGAGTTATCAAAATATATTACAGGCGAGAAGGATCCCGCTTTATTTTATGAAGAATTCAGGCAACAGTATTCTGAAGATTTTGATATCAGTAAACACTTACAACGTATTGGCGTGGTCAATCAAACCACCATGCTCGCCAGCGATACACAAGCGATTGCTGATTTTCTAAAAAATGTAATGATAAAAAAATATAACCTGAATGCCGGTACAATAGAAAAACATTTTGCTGATACCCGGGATACACTTTGTTACGCCACCAACGACAACCAGACTGCCGTGTCCGTCATGCTGCAAACATCCGCAGATCTTGCTATTGTTGTAGGTGGTTATAATTCATCCAATACCTCTCACCTTGTAGAACTTTGTGAAGCCTATTTCCCGACTTATTTTATTAATGATGAAACGAAAATTATTTCAGCAAACGAGATTCATCATTACAATTTTCATGCAAGGGAAGAATTGATTACCTCAAATTTTTTACCGGATAAAGAAAAAATAAGCATTCTGATGACCAGCGGCGCTTCCTGTCCTGATGCATTGGTAGAAGGAGTGATTGAAAAAATAATTAACCTCTTCCCTGCTAAAAAATCTATTGGCGAACTGATTAATTTGTTCAGCAAGTAATAAACTGCCAACCTGTATCCTTGCAAGACAGGGAATATATGAATACTACTTCATTTATACAGGAGTTCATAATATTCATGTGCCATCCGGTTACTGTCAAACTGGAATCTCACATCCCGCATTCCATTTTTCATCACTTGCCTCCATGTATAATAACTATCATAATATAATGGCAAGATCTCCTTATTTAAAATATCATAGATCGTATTAAGATCATAGTCATCCTGTTCCTGTACATTCATGTGTGCATAGCCAGGATTGGGTACTACAAATCCGTTATGTCCATGATTGATGAATTCAGGGATCCAACCATCATCCGTAGAAAAATTCACAGCGCCATTCATGGCAGCAGTCATTCCGCTTGTACCGGAAGCTTCCCTGGGTACTCTAGGATTATTCAGCCAGCAATCGGCAGCTTGTTTCAATCGTTTGGATAAAGCCAACTCATAGCCGATCAACACAGCCACATTTTTATATTTTTTACTTAAATGTACCAACTGGTTGAATTCACTGATAGCAGGATGGTCAACGGGGTATGGTTTACCTGCCCAAATGATCTGTACAGGGTATTTCTGATCATTCAGCAGTTTACTGAATCGTTCTTCATCGTTGGTGATAAGTCCTGCTCTTTTATAACCTGCAAACCGGCGGGCCCAAATTATTGTAAATACATCCTGGTTAAATAGTTTTCCTGTTTGATCTGCAACTATTTCAAACGTCCTCTTTTTTAAATATTTTTTCCGGTCATCAAATGCCCAATCATTTCCTTCCTCCATGAACCGGTACATATGCTTATCAGCCCAATATTTCCAGTTTTGTGCATTGGTAATTGAGATGATCGGGCAAATATTTTCATATTTGCTCCACATGGCATTAGATACTTTACCATGAAGAAAAGAAACACCATTGGCGAGTTTTGCAAAACGTAAAGCAGCCAGTGAATGATTGAACATATCATCAGTGGTGCCGGTAATCTTTTTCACTTCTTCAATACCCAATCCGCAGAAGTAGCTCATCTTGTAGCAAAGATGGATCTCATGTTTTTCATTGCCGGCTTCTTCAGGAGTATGTGTAGTAAACACCAGCCTTTTTCTTACTTCTTCAACTTGCTGATTAAACTTATTATAGAGATAAAATGCTGAAGAAATCCCATGCGCTTCATTCAGATGATACAAATCTGGATTAAAACCTATTTCATCCATCAGTTTGGCGCCGCCAATTCCCAGCAACATGAACTGCGCAACTTTTGTGGCCACATTCGCATCATATAAACGGTGACAAATGGTCTGCGATACATAATCATTCTCCGGGAGATCTGTACTCAATAAAAATAAGGGAGCTGTTTTGAATGTTTCAGGATTCAGGTAATATGCTTTTACCCATACAGGATGTTCATGTACAGTAATCTGAAACTTGATACCGGTATCTTCAAGAAAAGAATAATTTTTTTCCATCCAGGTAACCTGTAAAGTCTGATCCTGGTTGCGGGCCTGGTCATAATATCCATACTTCCATAATATTCCAACGCCGAGAAGATTTTGTTTTAACTCATAGGCGCTACGCAAATGTGAACCTGAAAGAAATCCCAAACCACCGCTGTAAATTTTTAGAGGCTGATGAATAGCAAACTCCATGGAAAAGTATGCGGCTTTCTTTGAATAACGATCATCCACAGGGTATGGGATTCTGAAATTCTTAAAATTCATGTCATGTACTTTTTACACTAAGGGCTGCAAGATAAAATTTAATTAGCAAATATTCTTTTCAAATCTAACTAAAAGGGGGTTTTGCACATATTGGGGAAAAATGTAAACTGCCTTCAATTTTTCTTCTTTTTGGAAATTTCCTTTTTCCTAAAAAATTTTCCTTCAAATACACAATGCACACCCCGGTGAGACCCGCAGCCTTCCAGTTCTTTAATGGTAACTGTTGCAGGAGTAAAAAATAATTGTAGTACACAGGGATCATTGTTTGACCGGAATTCAGCAATTGTAGATGACTTAAGAACCGCTTCCCCTTTCAATTCACCAATACATTCCCTGTAATTTTTTTCAAAGTGAATAAAAAATAAAATCCGGTTTGGTTTACGCCCGTCACGGATGGAAACAAGATTCGATTTACCGGCGGTATAGTCAGCCGATAGTTTATTTTTTCGTGACAGGGTATCAATCGGGTTGATAAGCACAGAAGGATGATCATCTAACGGATCTGTAAGAATCAGCATAAAATTCCTTGCAGCACTGTTTAGTATATACACATCTTTCCCTTCATTGACAGTACCGTCAGAATTTTTCCTTCTTATTATTTTATAAACTGATAATTTTTTATCCATTCCTGAAACCTGCTGCGTTAAAGAATTTTGATCGGGCTCCAGGACAGGCATCAAAGCAATAAAATTCTTTTTTTTATCGAAACATACCAGCAATCCGCTATACCGGCCACTGCTGACAGATTTCACAAATACATAAGTTTCTTGATTGGGAACAGATACTTTTCCCATTGGGAAAAATTGTGGTTTCACTCCTTTCCCAAAAATTCGTGAGAGGGCGGAATCGGGCACAAACTGTGAAAAAACTTTAAAGCTGATCCGAAGAGAATCAGATTCCTTTTTTACCAGGTCAGTATCTGCAAATTGAAAAGGCAATTTCACTTCCGGGAAGAAATCTATAAAATCATTAACTGCAACGGGCTCTTCCCCCGAAAGTAACGGCTTTTTCTTATGCTTGCAACCCGCCAGTAAAGTCAAGGCAGCCAGGAAAAACAAGTATGTCCTGATCGGTTTCATCCATTAAATTGAAAACCGAATATAAGCGATTCCGGCATGACTGTCAACATTGGGTTTTGAAATCACAAATTATTAATTTAGGTTTGTCTAAATATATTTTTAGACATTATGAATTTTTCTACCAGCGAAGAGAACTATATCAAAGCTATTTTCCACCTGCAACAGGAAGAAGACACCGCTACCACCAACGGCCTGGCAGCCGTATTGAAAGCCCGTCCTGCTTCCATAACGGATATGCTGAAAAAATTAAAATCGAAAAAGCTGGTACATTATCAACCTTACCGGGGATTCCGCCTGACATCCGAAGGGAAAAAAGTTGCTTTAAGCATTATCCGCCGCCATCGTTTGTGGGAATATTTTCTTTCAGAAAAATTAAAATTTGCATGGGATGAAGTGCATGACGTAGCAGAAGACCTGGAGCATGTCAGCAGTAAAAAACTCATTGACAAACTGGATGAGTTCTTAGGTTATCCACGATTTGACCCGCATGGAGACCCGATACCTGACAGCCAGGGAAGAATTGAAAAGCACCAACAGGTTTCCCTTTCGGAAATTCCATTGAATAAAACAGCAATAGTCTGCCATGTCGGAGATCAGACTTCTGCCCTGCTGGAATTAATGAAACATAAAAATATCGGAATCGGTACGAAGCTGGAAGTGAAAAAAAGATTTGCTTTTGATCAATCAATCGAAGTAAAAATCAGGCAACAAATACCATTTAATATCAGTGAACTGCTTGCCAAAAAAATTTTTGTGAAATATGGAGTCTAACAAAAATCAACATATTTCGCTAAGCGATGTACACGAAAGTATAGACACTACTATTACTCAACCCTCAAAATGGAAAAAAGCTTTTTCATTTTTCGGTCCGGCTTACCTGATCAGTGTGGGGTACATGGATCCTGGAAACTGGGCCACTGATTTGCAGGGCGGCAGCCAATTCGGTTACAAACTAATCTGGGTTTTGTTGATGAGTAATGTGATGGCACTATTACTTCAAAGTCTGTCAGCCCGCTTAGGTGTAGTCCGGGGAAGGGATCTGGCACAAGCCAACCGGGAAACTTATCCCAAATACATTAATTATGCACTTTATGGATTAGCAGAAGTGGCGATTGCGGCTTGCGATCTGGCAGAAGTGCTGGGAATGGCAATTGGCTTGCAATTACTGACCGGCATACCATTATTATGGGGAGTATTAATTACAGTACTCGATACATTTTTATTATTGTTTCTGCAGCGGCTTGGCATGCGCAGAATGGAAGCATTTATAATTGGTTTGATTTTTATAATCGGTCTTTCCTTTTTTATAGAATTGGTTTTAGCAAGACATGAATTAAATTTTGGGCAAATCGCTTCCGGCTTTGTGCCAGTTATCCCGAATGAAGCTGCATTATATATTGCTATTGGAATCATTGGTGCCACCGTTATGCCCCACAATCTTTACTTACATTCTGCATTGGTGCAAACCCGGAAAATAAAAAAAGATCATGCAGGAATTAAAAAGGCACTGCGATTAAATGTATTGGACAGCACCATTGCATTGAATCTTGCATTTCTTGTAAATGCTGCAATACTTATTCTTGCCGCAGCAGTTTTTCATTCTTCTGGACGCCATGATGTAGCAGAAATTAAAGAAGCACATCACTTGTTGGATCAACTGCTCGGAACCAGCCTGGCGCCCATTCTTTTTGCTGTGGCATTGATTGCTGCCGGGCAAAGTTCAACCGTTACGGGAACCCTGGCAGGCCAGGTGGTCATGGAGGGTTATTTACATCTCCGAATTAATCCCTGGATGCGGAGATTGATGACACGATTGATTGCAATCATACCGGCAGTTTTCGTGATCCTGATTAACGGAGAAAAAGATATTGACAGCCTGCTTATTTTAAGCCAGGTGATACTAAGCCTTCAATTGAGTTTTGCCATTATCCCATTGATACATTTTGTAAGTGATAAAAAAACGATGGGTAGCTTTGCCATTGGGCCGGTTACTAAAATAGCAGCATGGTCTGTATCGCTGATATTAGCCTACCTGAATATTCGTATGGTGGCCGGGCAAGCAATTAATTATTTTGAAAGTTCTGATAATATGTTTTGGAAAATGGTGATACTGATTTCTGGCATAATCTTCATTGGCCTACTGTTAATCACCTTCGGTTTTCCTTTACTGAAACGTATGCATCGAACGATTTCACTGAGACTGCATCCTGAAGCAGTCAGCCTTCAGTCATTATCTATTCCCAGGTATCAAAAGATTGCCATTGCATTTGATTTTAGTGAAAAGGATAAAATTCTATTATCTCATGCCATTGGCCAGGGAAGTTCGGGAAGCAGTTATATTTTGATTCACATCGTGGAAAGCGTACCGGCAAGAATTTATCAAAGGGAAAGTGATGACATGGAAACCCGTAAAGATAAAGAGCATCTCGAATTCTATGCTAAAGAATTACAAGACCGTGGTTTTAATGCTAAAGCCAAGCTTGGTTTTGGAAACCGGATCAAAGAAATTGTACATATAGTGAAAGAATCCAATGCTGAAATACTCATTATCGGCGGACACAGGCATAAGGGTATCAAAGATTGGTTTTACGGTGAAACAATTGAATCCGTTCGACATGAATTGACTATTCCGGTATTGGTAGTAAATGTTTAATGCTTGTTCGGGTGATTCTCATTTTTTTTCAAATGATGAACCAATAAATGCTTGAACCGGCTGAAAGTTTCCGGTTTAATACTCAAAAATGAAGCAAGATATTTTTGAGGAACTCTTTGCAACATCTTGGGGTTTTTAGTTACAAAATCAATGAAACGTTCCCTCGGTGTCATTTTTACCTGCTGCATTTGCCATCGGTCTTTGATCACCATGGCAAAAGTAATCACCATACGGCCCAGGTGTTCCATTTTATGAGAACGGGTAAACATCTTTTCAAGGTCATCATAATGGATGGATACTAAAACGGTTGGTTCAATAGCTTCGATGATGTATTCAGAAAGCTGGCGGCTATGAAACGATTCCTGACTTAATATGATATGATTCTCCATAGATATCTGGGTATTGATCTCTTCATGACTGTTTTCATAGCGTTTATAATATTTCCTCACTAATCCTTTCAGAATAAAATTAAAATAGTTCTCCACTTTCCCCGATTCAGTTATTATGTTCTTTTTAGCAAACTTTCTTACTTTGATAATCGGAAATATATTCTCCCGGAACTCCTGCTCGGAGAGTTCCACAAATTTTTTCAGGTATTTATAAAACGGAGCGACAGTTTCCATACTCCTAATTGGATAAAAGTTACGATAATGGAATGGAAAACAAAGTCATTTTTTGTAAAAAAATTATTTTCCTCATGTTTTAGAGTTTGTAACTGTCCCTAAAAGCTTAGCTTTGCACACTCTTAAAATCAATATTTTTAATAAAAATATATGCCTCAAAAAATCAAAGTCACTAACCCTGTTGTGGAATTGGATGGCGATGAAATGACCCGGATAATCTGGAAATTCATCAAGGATAAACTAATTCTCCCCTACCTCGAAATTGAAATCAAATATTTTGACCTCGGAGTAGAACACCGGGACAGTACCAACGACCAGGTAACTGTGGATGCTGCCCATGCAATTAAAAAATATGGCGTAGGGATCAAATGCGCCACCATCACTCCCGATGAAGCAAGAGTGGAAGAATTTAAGTTGAAACAAATGTGGAAGAGCCCTAACGGCACCATCCGCAATATCCTTGACGGAACTGTTTTCCGTGAGCCAATAGTTTGTAAAAATGTACCCCGGCTTGTTCCCAACTGGACGGCACCTATCTGTATTGGTCGTCATGCCTTTGGTGATCAATACCGGGCAACAGATTTTGTAACCAAAGGAAAAGGAAAACTCACCATTACATTTGAAGGTGAAGACGGAAAAATGCAGGAATTTGAAGTATATAATTTTAAAGGCGATGGTGTTGCCCTTGCCATGTACAATACTGATGAAAGTATAAAAGGTTTTGCACATGCCTGCTTCAACCAGGCATTGATGAAGAAATGGCCTTTATATCTTTCTACAAAAAATACAATCCTGAAAAAATATGATGGCCGCTTCAAAGATATTTTCCAGGAGATTTATGAAAAGGAATTCAAATCAAAGTTTGAAGCTGCCGGCATTACCTATGAACATCGCCTGATAGATGATATGGTAGCGAGCGCTTTGAAATGGCATGGCAATTTTGTTTGGGCCTGCAAAAACTATGACGGTGATGTGCAAAGTGATACGGTAGCCCAGGGATTCGGATCATTGGGTCTGATGACTTCAACACTGGTTACCCCGGACGGAAATACCATGGAGGCAGAAGCTGCACATGGCACCGTGACAAGGCATTACAGGGAATATCAAAAAGGAAGGCCTACATCTACGAATCCCATAGCATCCATTTTTGCATGGACAAGAGGCTTGGCATTTCGTGGTAAGCTGGACAATAACCAGCCATTGATTAATTTCAGCCATGCACTGGAAGCTGTCTGTATTGAAACAGTTGAATCCGGAAAAATGACAAAAGATCTTGCTGTATGTATTTATGGAAATAAAGTAAACCACGGCGAACATTATTTATATACTGAAGAGTTTCTTGATGTCATTGATAATAACCTGAAGAAAAAAACAGGCTGGTAATATCCTTGTTTTACATTTTTATAACCGTCCATTAACTGGCGGTTTTTTTTATATCCGTGCCGGGATAACATAAATAAAAAAAAAACTCTATCTTCCCGTAACAAAACCACCGTAACATGGAATATATTGCTCTCGGCGCCGCACCCGGCTTAGCTATCTGTTTATTTATTTTTTACAGGGATCTTTATAACAAAGAACCTGCACTGAACCTGATCATCAGTTTTATTCTTGGTTGCCTGGCTATTTTGCCTGCCATTTTTTTTGAAAATGCATTAAGTCACGTAAATGACGGCACCACTTCCGGAATAGCACTATTTGCATATTTAGTTGTAGGTTTCAGTGAAGAGTTCAGTAAATTTTTAGGGTTACGCCTTTATAGTTATAATCAAAAAGCTTTTAATGAACCGCTGGATGGAATCATCTATGCCGTAATAGTCAGTATGGGTTTTGCTACAGTTGAAAATATCATGTATGCCATAAAATTTCATGATATGAAAATTGTGTTCATGAGGATGTTTCTCAGCGTGCCGGCTCATGCTACATTTGGAATCATCATGGGATATTTTGTAGGGAAAGCAAAATTTGAATCAAAAGGAAGTTTTGGGATGGCACTTACAGGTTTGATTGCTGCTATTTTCTTTCATGGCACTTTCGATTTCTTTCTTTTTGTAAGCCAGAAACCAGGCACCGATGAGAATTCAGGAAATGCTATGCTTGCAATTGGTGCAATAGTTTCATTTATAATCTCATTAATACTATGCCGGAAGATGATTCTTGCGGATCAAAGAATTTCAAAACGTATGTTTAAGGATCATACACCACCTCCTCCACCCAATGTTTAGTATTCGCAATGCCACCACGGACGATATTGCCCTGATCCGTGAACTGAGTTTTAAAATATGGCCGCAGACTTATGCGGCCATTATTTCTAAAGAGCAAATTGACTACATGATGAAATTGATGTACAGCAAAACATCATTGCAAAAACAAATGATGCAGGGATCCCAGTTTATCATCGCATATGATAATGAGGAACCAGTCGGCTTTGCCGCTTACCAGGAAACGGCACCTGCAGTCTTCAAACTTCTTAAAATTTATGTGTTGCTCTCGCAACAGGGGAAAGGCACAGGAAAATTCATCATCGCTCATATAGTGGAAAAAATCAAAAGTAAAAATGCAGAAGCTTTGCAATTACAGGTGAATCGTAACAATAATGCCAGGTTTTTTTATGAAAAATTGGGATTTCAAATATTGAAGGAAATTAACCTGGATATTGGAAACGGTTTTTTTATGAATGACTATGTAATGCAACTAAGCCTTGGGCCAGAAGCAAAGAAAAAAAATTTTGAAAAATTAAATGGTGAATAGCCAAAAGCAACGGTTACTCCGTATTAAGCAACTGTAATTTGTAAATTCTTTTACTCTTTTACTCAATCCCCCGCCTTCGGCACTTTACAATCCAGCAATGCTCTCGGATCCTTCATATCCTCATCATCATACATTCTGAACTCTAACTCTGTTCCAAATGTATATATACCCAATGATTGGCCAGCCGTTACAACCTGTCCCCGCTTTACAACAGGTTTAATAAGTCCGTGGTACCAGAAGTAAAGGTTATTGATATTAATTACAATTTCACAGGTACTATCTTCTGCTGGTTCTACCTTCACCACGGTTGCACTAGAACAACTTCGGATAATGGAATCCACCCGGCTTATCATAATTACTTTTTGATCGGGCGGATCCCATGTGAATGCTTCACGGGGTTCACGGCCCGAACCATGTTCAAACGGGCAGGTAAGTACCAACTTTTGATTAGATGATGAAATATTTTGTGCCTGGGATATTACCGGCAGAAAAAAAAGGATTACAAAAAAAATCTTAAACTTTATTTGCATACATTTTTCTGGTAGTGTATCGGTTTTAAAAAAATTGTACCGCTAAGTTCAAATTCTCAAAGAATACACTACAAAGGTTTCTGTTGTTTAAAAACTTAGTGCCCTGTGGCTCAAAAATAAATCGTTTGAAGTTGTGACAGTAATTGAAAATTTCAACCTAAGGCACTTCCATTTTTTACACTCTGTTAATACTTATTTTTTTTGCCATCTCTGCTCCCAACCCGATTGCAGAAGCACCATAACCGCTAATCAACACTCCTTTTACTCCATTTTTTGATTCTATACCATATACCACTGCTTCATCACCCGGATCAGAATTTCCTTCAAACCTGTAAAACTCAACAATTTCAAAATCATCAGGATGATATTTGTCTTCATGGCAAATGATACAATTTTCCTGCAGGTTAAAATCTTTTATAAAACCTCTATCCTTTAATCCTTTGATAGCCGCTGTGATAGTGTCATAGGTAAACATGGAGAAAAAATTTATACCAAAGATACTGCTATAAAAATTGTTACTCAGACCAGCATATACGATTGTTTAATCACCCCCATCACAAAAACGCTTTGCACATTGCCTATGTTTTCAATTTCTCCAAGCCGGTTTACGTGAAAATCATAATATGTGTCCATGTTTTCCGTAACTACTTTCAGAATAAAATCAAATTCACCGGAAATATTATAACATTCTATCACTTCATCCAACTCATGAATGGCTTTAATAAATTTTGTACCGGCTGTCTTGCTGTGTTGCTTCAGCGATACATAGCAGATCACCATCAACCCCCTTTTCATTTTTGAATGATCAAGGATGGCAGTATATTGTTTTATCACTCCTGTTTCTTCCATCCACTTGATGCGTTCATAAACAGGCGTGGTACTGAGATGTACCTTGTCCGAAATTTCCTTTACCGTGATCCGTGCATTCTGCTGCAGAAGCTTCAGTATGGCCAGGTCCTTTGTATCTAACTTTGCCGGCATAGTGAATTCTTCTTTTTGAGTTGACTTTGCCATTATTAAATAGTAATTTGTTCCACAAATAACGCCTTTTTATTCATTTTATTCTAAATATTTTGAAATGATTAGCCGTTTCACCTAATGGCTGTAGCTTTGTGCGTTATCATTTTTTATACTTAACTCATAATTTCAATTTATGTCTTCAACTACATCACTGAAAATTGATTTCAAACTGCCCTATAAGGTAAAAGATATGTCACTGGCAGAATGGGGTCGCAAGGAAATCCGCCTGGCTGAGTCTGAAATGCCCGGCCTTATGTCACTTCGTAAAGAGTATGGCGCTTCCAAACCATTGAAAGGTGCACGAATTGCCGGTTGTTTGCATATGACTATTCAAACCGCTGTGCTGATTGAAACATTGATCGAACTGGGCGCTGAAGTAAAATGGAGCTCCTGCAATATTTTTTCTACACAGGATCATGCGGCTGCTGCCATTGCGGCTGCCGGCATCGGAGTATTTGCATGGAAAGGGGAAACTATTGAAGAAGCGGATTGGTGCATAGAACAAACATTATTTTTCGGCAGTGCCGACCGTCCGTTGAATATGATCCTGGATGATGGCGGTGATCTTACGAATATGGTACTGGATAAATATCCTGAACTGGTGCAACACGTAAAAGGAATTTCTGAAGAAACCACTACCGGAGTGCATCGTTTGTATGAAAGAATGGCAAAAGGCACATTGCCTTTACCGGTTATCAATGTAAATGATTCAGTAACCAAATCAAAGTTTGATAATAAATACGGTTGTAAAGAAAGTTTGGTAGATGCTATACGGCGTGCTACTGATTTAATGCTTGCAGGTAAAGTGGCTGTTGTGGGTGGATATGGAGATGTAGGTAAAGGCTCTGCTGCTTCCTTGCGTGGTGCCGGATGCCGGGTGATAGTAACTGAGATTGATCCTATCTGTGCATTGCAGGCAGCCATGGATGGATATGAAGTTAAGAAAATGGTGGATGCCGTAAAAGAAGCAGACATTGTAGTTACTGCCAGCGGATGCCGTGACCTGATTACTGAAAAACATTTCCGCAATATGAAAGATAAAGCGGTGGTGTGTAACATCGGGCATTTTGATATTGAAATTGATGTGGCCTGGCTGAATGATACTTATGGTAAAACAAAAGACACGATCAAACCACAGGTAGATTTGTATAATATTGACGGCAAAGAAATTATTCTATTAGCTGAAGGCCGCCTGGTAAATCTTGGATGCGCTACCGGCCATCCATCTTTTGTAATGAGTAATTCATTTACCAATCAAACATTAGCACAAATAGAACTTTGGAAGAATCACAAGAATTATGAAAACAAAGTATATGTACTTCCAAAGCATCTGGATGAAAAAGTAGCAAGGCTTCATTTAAAAAAAATCAGCGTAGAGTTAGATGAACTTACAAATGAACAAGCAACCTATTTAGGAATATCAAAAGATGGACCGTTTAAACCGGAGCATTACAGGTATTAGAGCGATACGTGATGAAATATTATAATTCAGGGCTGTCCTTCATCGGGCAGCCTTTTTTATATCATTTTTGATTTATATTTCTTTTTGAGGCAGGTAGGATTAAAGTAAATACACCAAACCACTCTTGAGTAAATTCCAGTTTCCCGGCTCCACCTTTTTCATGATGACTACAATTTTGATAGCTTTATAAAAAATCAAAATATGAAATTTCTTTCTCTTGAACCTTTTGTTCCATCCGGAAGCCAATTTGAACATTCTAAACAGTTATACCTCGAGCTGGGTTTTTTGATTAATTGGGATGCCGGCGATTTTATCGGATTTCAAAGAGATGAGTGCAAATTCATTTTGCAGGATTTAAATAATAAAGAATTTGCAGAAAATCTTATGATCAGTGTAATGGTTGACAATGTAGATGAATACAGGAAAGAACTATTGAATAAGCAAGTGCAACAGAAATTTGGAATCCGTATCAGCGAAATATCAGAGCAGCCTTACGGCCGGGAAATGAATATCATTGATACTGCAGGCGTATGCTGGCATTTTATCCAGGGTTAATTAACTTTATAAAAACATTCCGATAAACGGGAAATATGGAGTACATAGATTATTACCAGGTGCTGGGTGTAGATAAGAATGCAGGGCCCGAAGAGATTAAGAAGGCCTACCGCAAACTTGCACGTAAACATCACCCTGACTTAAATCCAAATGACAAAGAAGCCCATAAAAAATTTCAATTGCTTAACGAAGCTAATGAAGTACTCAGCGATCCTGAGAAAAGAAAAAAATACGACCAGTACGGGAAAGATTGGAAACAGGCTGACCATTTTGAACAGGCAAGATCACAGCAACAATACCAAAACTCCGGTGCTGCATCCTTCTCAGGATTTAATGAAGGTGACTTTTCTGATTTCTTCACATCTATGTTTGGCCATACGGGTGGAAGGTTTCGCAACAGGCAAACCAAATTCCGTGGTGAAGATTACCATGCCGAAATTCAATTAAACCTTACAGACATTTATAAACCTCATCAACAGGTATTGACGGTGAATGGGAAGAATATTCGTATTACAATTCCGGCAGGAGTGGAAAATGGGCAACAAATAAGAATAAAAGGTTATGGCGGGGAAGGAATCCACGGCGGCCCTAATGGCGATCTTTACATTACATTCCAAATAACCAACAATACAAAATACAAACGGAATTCAAAAGATCTTTATACTGATACAGACCTGGATCTTTATACTGCTATATTGGGTGGTGAACTGATCATTGATACCCTGGAAGGGAAAGTGAAATTAAAAGTGAAACCGGAAACACAAAACGAAACGAGGATACGATTAAAAGGGAAAGGACTACCTGTTTATAAAAAAGAAGGAGAGTTTGGAGACCTGATTGTCACTTTTCATATAAAAATACCAACCGGCCTGACAGAAAAACAAAAAGAATTGTTTCAACAACTTTCTAAACTATCATAAATATTATTTATGGAAACAGATGTGATCTTACTAAATGAATTTTGTAGTACCCACCAGGTAGAGATTTCTTTTATACGAACATTGGAAGAAAACGGGATGATTGAAACAGTTACCGTTGATCAATCTAAATATATTAATACAAACGAATTACCCAAATTAGAACGCATTATTAGGCTGCACCGGGAACTCAATATTAACCCTGAAGGTATTGATGTCATAAATGAATTACTGAATAGGCTGGATAGTATGCAGCAACAGATGAATGAAATGAAGAATCGCCTGGACTTTTACACAAAAGGAAATTAATTTGTAGAATCAAAGATTTTATCCGGGAGTTAAGCTCTCAGATTACACTTAATGTGTAAATATGCTTCAAATAATGCCTTGTATTATACAAGTCAATTATTAAAACAAACGAATTTTGACTTCCAGAATTAAAAAACCCTCTGCGTTCGGAAGGTTGTCCTCTTTGTTGCTTGGTAAAACTCCTGCATTAACGATTGCATTTCCGAGGGCGTTAATAGTTCCGAATGAAGCAATGAATTTTCCCTGGGAGTTTGTAAGATTTCTGAAGTTTTCGGTGATTCAATATTACAAAAGCAGTAAATTCATTTCTCTTGTTATTTAAGAGCTAAGCTATCCGGCCACGTTTTGCTTCGGCAAACAGGCATGAAAATTTGAAAGTTTCTTCCGCCAATGCGGAAGAAATTCCTTTCAACCAAGTTAAATTGGATCAAATCATCCCGGATGCCCGGAATAAAAAAATATACTATGCCCACCACTTTAATTTCATGAAAAATTTGTTATTATTATAATTTTCTTTGAGATAACTACGGCAAAACAAACAACCAATCCGTTACCAATGGTTACCGGAGTTTTGCCCTGATTTCTTGTTTTTATGTATCAAGTGAAGAAGTAATTTTTTTGAAAATGTACCATCTCAAAATACACAAGCCGTCAAAACATTAATTCATAAGTATTCTATTTCAGGAATTCATCCTTCACATTTATCCCTTTTCTTAACATAGATCAATGCATTTTCTTACCATTCCTCATTGGAGAAGGCAACTTCATGAAAGTAGCTTTGTACTATCAATGTATTTTTTTAACCAATCAAATAAAATTATTATGAAAACAACTAAATGGACAATTGACAATGCACACTCCGAGATACAATTTAAAGTAAGACACCTGATGGTTTCCTGGGTAAGCGGCAATTTTAAACAATTTAGCGCCGAAGTAGAAACAGAGGGCGATGATATCAGCACCGCTAAAGTCCGCTTCACTGCCGACATCAACTCCATTACCACTAACAATGAACAGCGTGATGCGCACCTGAGAACAGGCGATTTTTTCGATGCGGCTAATTATCCGCAACTAACTTTTGAAAGCAGCAAAATGGAAAAGCTTGATGATGAAAACTATAATGTGTATGGAACGCTTACAATGCGTGGTGTGAGCAAACCGGTTGTATTATATGCAGAATTTGGCGGCTTTGCCCAGGATGCCTGGGGCAATACACGGCTTGGTATAAGCGTAACCGGGAAAATCAACCGTAAAGATTTTGGCGTCAGCTTCAGCATGGTATCAGAAACCGGAAGCATTTTATTGAGTGAAGAAGTAACCATCAATGCCAACGCTCAATTTATTAAACAGGCCATTGCAGAAACTAAAGTAGCTTAATGCTTGATTGGTTATTTTTCTAAAGACAGCCGTCTCATCCGGAGCATTAAGTTTTTTGAAATGCCAAAGGATTGAGGCGGCATTTTTATCATTAGAATAATTGAATTAAACCTTGCTATCACTTTTCTGGCTCTTTTGTTTTTTATGCCTTCTTTGTTTCTGAGAATTATCAGTGCTTTTCTCATTCTTCTTCCCCTTTCTGCCTAAGTAAAAGCCAAATTTAACTCCCCCAAAAGTGTACATATCTTTTACTTTCGGGTTACCTCTAGGGTCACCGGTTACGATTGGAAAAGTGGCCCGGTAAGCCATTTGAGCAGCCTCCTGGCCTTTTTCAGACATCAATGTTTCCTTGTCCACATATCTAGTGCTTACATCATCCAGGTAATCCGTGAAAAGATAGCGGAGCCCCAGTTCAATGCTCAGTGTATATTTATCTTTCATTTTAAACTTCCAGCCCCCGCCAAAAGGTAAACAGAGTTGCGTAAGCGAATAATTTTTCCTCGAAGGATATTGCGGCAAACCTTCTCCTTCGGTGCTTAGCGGTTTTAGGTAAACTTTTTTCCCATTGTTATCACGGGCATAAGGGTTGAAATGAAATACCCCGGCACCGGCAAATAGATATGGGTATGAATAATAAATATCGGGATCTACCAAATTCAGTTCTAAGCAAAGGTTCGCTTCTAAAATCTGGCTTTTAAAACTCAGGTTCCTTCCTCTGAGATCCCACTGTGCATTATATTTATCATTCCCTGAAACCATCGCCCATGCAAGCCCCATCCGGAAGTTAAAGAAATCACCTGTATTATATTTTATGTTGGCACTCAGGGATGGCTGAACAGTATGAATAGGAAAAGCGGTTTGTGTCAGGTCTCCTGCGTAAGATGAAAAACCGGGCATTACTTCTGCTTCCCAACCCTTTTGTCCAAAACAAGAACCCGCAATAAATAATACACTTACCAGGCAAATTTTCATGAAAACATTTTTTAAAAAAATCGTTTTAAATATTTTTAAACAAAAGTGCTTCTTCATGTGATTAGAGAAAATGAGGGGCTAGAATTATGGGGGGTAAATATAGGGATTTATTACTAATCTCATGAGTTTAGTTACATACTTCCCTACTGAAATCCAGGTGATAGAATCATAGATGCCTATGACCGGCATCATATTCTGATCCTGGAGTATTCTTCAATTTTGAGAATTAAATTTTTTTTTATGGACGCACATTATTACAATGTAGATATCAACTGGAGCCGGGAGCGTAAAGGGATTATGTGTTCCCCGGAATTAAACATTGCCACTTCCGGTATGAACGGCTGTATTGAAGTTGCTACCCCTCCGCAATTCCCAAAAGGTATTCCCGGGATTTGGTCCCCGGAACATTTATATACTGCGGCAGTGAGCAGTTGCCTGATGACAACTTTTTTAGCCATAGCTGAAAACTCGAAACTTGAATTTATTTCATTCTATTGCAGCTCTAAAGGAAAATTAGATAAAGTGGATGAAAAATTCATGATGACCGAAGTTATTTTGCGTCCCCATGTTGTCATCCTGCATGAAAAAGACAGGGAACGGGCTGAAAGAGTTTTAATAAAATCAGAAGCCGCATGCCTGATTTCAAACTCCATCAAATCAAAAGTAACCATGCATCCTGTTATAGAAGTGGCTTCGGCGAAGCAGGCAGATATTAACTGATGCTCCCTGGAAAACGGATGATAATAATTACTATTTCTTCTGTTGAAACTTTTCCTTCAAATTTGTAATTATTAAATCATCGGTATGCATATACGTTTTCATGTAAAATATTTTAAAGTAGCATTTCTTGCTATTGCAATTTTTGCCCCCTTGTTTTCTTTTTGCTGGGGAGTTACAGGGCACAGGGTGGTTGCTGAAATTGCTCAAAACCATTTAACCCGCAGGGCCAAAAAAGAATTACGTAAACTGATTGGTAAAGAAACACTGGCACAGTGGGCTAACTGGGCTGATTTCATAAAATCAGATACCACCAATACCTGGAAACATACCTCCCAATGGCATTATGTAGATTTGCCGGCAAACCTCAGCAAAGATGAATTTATTGAGGATTTAAAAAAATTGCCGGGAGAAAATCTCTATACACAGATACAGGCTATGTCGAAACAATTGGCGGATCATTCGTTGCCGCTGGAACAAAGACAGATTGCTTTACGTTTTTTAATTCATCTCGTGGGTGACCTGCATCAGCCTTTGCATGTGGGCCGTGATGAAGACCAGGGTGGAAATAAAATTAAAGTGACCTGGTTTGATAAGCCCACCAATTTACATTCGGTTTGGGATAACTCGCTGGTTGAATTTCAGCAATACAGCTATACCGAGTATGCCAACATCCTTGACATTGCCGGCAAAGAACAAATAAATGAATGGCAGGATACCCCATTGGAAGACTGGTTTTATGATTCCTATTTGCTGGCAAATAAAATTTATGCCCTGACTCCGGATGGATCCAAACTGAGTTACCGGTACAACTATATTTTTATGAATGATCTGAACCGGCAATTACTAAAGGGCGGGCTCAGGCTGGCAAAAATATTAAACGAGGTATTAAAATAATTTTATATAAATATGACGGCGTTTTGTAAATGCTTTCCGAAAAATTATTTTCAATATTTTGATTGGTAAAAAGACCATCAACTGTTTTTTCAATTGTTCTTCTTACATTTAATATCAAAATCATCTGATATGAATATTTCTTTCACAAAAAAACTAATCACATTTATTACTGTTCCCGCACTGCTTCTTTCTTTTACATTTCTTGCTGACAAGGCAAATTTTTCCGGCGACTGGAAATTGAATGAATCGAAAAGCGATTTCGGGCAAAGAGGGGCACGATTTGCTGTCAAAGAATTAAAAGTGGATCAAAAAGATGATGCTATTACCATAGCAAGCACCCGGCCTTCTTTCCAGGGGGGTGATGATATGACCAGTTCCGAAACGCTAACGTTTGATGGAAAGGAAATTGAAGGAAAAGGGTTTGGCAACTCTACAAAAAAATCTTCATTGAAATGGTCGGATGATGGTCTCAGTTTTACTATCAGTTCCAACACTACTATGGAACGCAATGGCGAAACAATGGAATTCAGCGGTAAAGAAACCTGGGTATTAAGTGATGGTGGAAAAATCCTTACAGTTACTAATGTCACAAATTCACAGCGGGGAGAAAACACGACGACAGCCGTTTATGATAAACAATAATGTTTACAAAAGATTTCTGACTGGTTTCACATGGAGAAAACGGGAACCTCTTC
This sequence comes from Bacteroidota bacterium, assembly GCA_018266555.1. GTDB lineage: Bacteria > Bacteroidota > Bacteroidia > Chitinophagales > Chitinophagaceae > UTBCD1. The sequence continues at coordinate 98,878 of JAFEAF010000011.1, forward strand.
TGATTAATTGAAGAGGTTTTTTTATACAATAACTTTAATTTTAGAAGAGAGTTGAATCATTTATCAATGTTACTTATGCCTGGCCAGAATTAGTAGCCTCAGAGTCCATGAAGTCAGGAAAAATATTCATATTATTTTTTTTCATACACCATCAATTTTTTTTAGCTTAGGTAAATGATAGACAGCAAGCACAGGCTTCAAATGAAATCAATACGGCTGGAAGCTCTCGGCGACGGGATTTTCAGTATTGCCATGACGATTATGGTGATTGAACTGGCCATACCCGTAGTGAAAGGTAATGGATGGGCAGATTTTCTTTCGGCATTAAAGTTAATCGGCAGCGATTTTCTTTGTTACTTCATCAGTTTTGTAGTCCTTGGAATTATGTGGTATGGGCACCGCATGATGTTCGAATACATCGGGCATACCGATCGGTATTTTATTTTTTTAGGAGTTCTATTTTACATGGTGATTTGCCTGGTTCCTTTCAGCACACGGATACTGGCACATGAAACTCTGAAATGGTATTCCATCCTGGTGTATGCAGTTAATCTAAGTCTTTGCAATCTTAGTTTGTATATTCAATGGTTATATGGAATAAAAAAACCAGCTTTAATGGAAAGGGAATTACCGGGTGAAGTGAAAAAAGAGGCCAGGATATTATTTCTGATTTCCCCGGGTTTGTATGCGGTAGCAATTGCATTTTCCTTTTTTATTCCTGAAGTAAGTATTGGAATCTTCATCATCACACCACTGCTTTATCTTTTACCCAATAAACTCGATCGTTATATGCCCTAGTTAGCCGGTAATAATGTTTTTGATTCAGCAATGATGCAGGCGGTAAGTTTCATAAGCAGTTCTTGTTGCTGAGGCACCAGCGTAACAGTAGTTTCATCTTTGTTGGTTCCCAAAAATTTTAATGATACCACTTTTTTTTCAGAAAGATTCAGGAGTTGCGTAGGGGTGGTGGCTCCATTACGAAATGTAAAATGAAAATAGCCCTCACAATTTACCGTACCGCTATTCCGCATGGTATATTTTAACTTTCCTCCTTCAAAATTAATAACTACGGAAGAGGCATAATCAAAACATTTACCCGAATTATCAACAGTAAAGAAGAAATCAACGTTTTTGCTGTCAGCATCAATGGACAATGTAGTGAGTTGCAGGTTGAAAAAACCAGTTGAAATCTTTGGTGCGTTCGTAATGGGGTCATTTTCTTTCTGAAGATTACAGTCCTGTGATAAAGCCCGAAAAGAAAAAAACAATATCATCCATAATGGCCACTTCATAAACCAGCATTTTATAATAATTTTAAAAGATCACATCAATGTTCATTTTGCCTGAAGCGTTTTGCTATCACTATTTCTTCGTCAGCACTGAGATTTGAGGTTTGTTTCAGTATTTTTATAAAATAAGCCACTTCTTTTTCTGTAGCCGGGCAGCCGGAATTATCACCGGGTGTACTGTTTAAATTCCCATCAATTCGTATTCTTGAGTCAGCCAATAATTTTCCATTAGAATCAAAAATGAGCCAATAAGGTATTCCCAAATCAGCACCACCATATTTATTCCGGAATTCATTGGCCCCGGGGTTTTCCAGGTTTTTTTTATCCTTTGATTCATCAACGGCCAGGTGCCGGATCACATAATGATCATCAAAGAATTTTTTACAGGAGGCATCATTCATACTGGTATCCATCCGGTGGCACCAGACACACCATGAAGCATGAAAGATTACAAAAACATTTTTCCCTTCCCGGGCAGCTTGCCGGTATGCATCTTTCATTACAGCATCTGCAGAAGGTGGAACGGATTGCGCTTGCATCACTGAAGGTAAAAAGAGTGTTATCAATAATATTTTAAAAAAACTTTGCATTACAAAATGTTTTGTAACAGTAAAAATAAATAAACGGCTCCTATTACCACGCAGGTGTACCTGAAATTTTAACTTATTTACCATTTATCTTTATTGCTACTTTTGATAAACTAATATGAATAACATGAAGACATTCCTTCTTTCATTGATTTTTAGCTCCTGTTATTTATGCCTTTTAGCACAGGGACAAGTAAGCATGACCGAAGCCCGTTTTAAAACCGGTGACAATAAAAATTTCAGTTCCCGCTCTTTCGATGACAGCAAATGGCAAACGCTTAAAACAGGTGAAGTTTGGGATGAACAGGGATATAAAGATTATGATGGTTTTGCATGGTACCGTATTCATGTGAACATTCCTTTATCCTTAAAAAATGCTTCTTACTGGAAAGACTCGCTTCGAATCAATCTTGCAAAAATTGATGATGCAGACGAAGTGTACCTGAATGGAAAATTAATCGGGAAAAACGGAAATTTTCCGAATGACCCCGGAGGTTATACCAGCAAGTGGAACGAATCCAGAGAATTTCATATTGGAGCAAATGATTCATTGATTCATTGGGATGCGGAAAATATTATTGCTGTAAAAGTATATGATGGTGGTGGGCTTGGGGGAATATATGGTGGTATCCCATTTATAAATATGATGGACTTGATTGATGGTATCAAACTCAGTTTTCGGGATAGTCATATTGAAGGAAAGGATAAGCTTGTAATTCCTTGTGTAATCACCAATGTAATTATGCAATCTATTCCCGGATTATTGAAATTGCGGGTGACCGATTCAGAAAATGATAAATTGATTAAATCTGAAGACCGGGAAGTGATAGTAACCTATGATAAAAATATTGTAGCAGAATTAGATGTTCCGAGGGATAAACGATACGATATTGATGTTCAATTTATAGAAAGCAATACGAAAAAATCAACGAGTATTCATAAAGTCACTCCCTATATTCTGACACCATTGCCTCCGGCAACGCCAAGAATCAATGGGGCGAAAATATTTGGTGTTCGGCCAGGCTCTCCCTTTTTATTTAAAATTCCTGCTACCGGCCAGAAGCCTTTATCCTATTCGGTGCAACATTTACCGGCAGGTTTAAAAATAGATAGTACAACCGGCATCATAACAGGAAAATTATTAAAACCCGGAACTTATAAAATGAATTTCATTGTAAAAAATAGTTCAGGCGAAGCCAAAGAAGAATTCACAGTGAAATGTGGCAACCTCTTAGCGCTGACTCCGCCGATGGGATGGAATAGCTGGAACTGCTGGGGATTGAGCGTAAGCGAAGAAAAAGTAATCAGTTCTGCGCAGGCATTAATCAACAAAGGGCTTATTGATCACGGCTGGACCTACATGAACATTGATGATGGCTGGGAAGCAGGAAAGAGAAATGCCAAAGGTGAAATAGTTCCCAACAACAAATTCCCTGATATGAAAGTTTTGGGCAACTGGCTGCATGAACATGGATTGAAATTTGGAATTTATTCTTCACCCGGACCACAAACCTGCGGTGGTTACCTGGGTTCATGGCAACACGAAAAGCAGGACGCCACAACTTATGCAAACTGGGGAATTGATTATCTCAAATATGATTGGTGCAGTTATGAAAACATTGCAAAGGGGGATACCACATTGGCAGCCTACGAAAAACCATACAAAGTGATGCAGCATGCCCTGCGTACGCAAAAAAGAGATATCCTTTACAGCCTTTGTCAATACGGTATGAAAAACGTTTGGGAATGGGGAGATAAAGTGGATGGCAATAGCTGGAGAACAACAGGTGATATTATTGATACCTGGGCCAGTCTTTCAGGCATTGGCTTTAATCAAACCGTTCAACATAAATATGCAAAACCCGGAAGATGGAATGATCCCGATATGCTGATTGTAGGCATGGTGGGTTGGGGTGAAAATTTGCATCCTACCCGATTGACACCGGACGAACAATACACACATATTAGTTTGTGGAGTTTGCTTTCCGCTCCTTTACTGATTGGATGCGACATCAGTAAAATGGATGATTTCACTTTAAATCTTTTGACAAACGATGAGGTAATTGAAGTAGACCAGAATCCTTTGGGAAATCAGGCAAAACAAATGATTAAAAAAGATAATTACCAGGTTTGGATGAAAGATATGGAAGACGGAAGTTATGCGATTGGAATATTTAATCTTGATGATAGCTACCAAACTATTTCGGTAAACTCTGCTGATCTCGGAATTGATTCACGCAGTGAGGTAAGAGATTTGTGGAGGCAGAAGGACTTAGGCGCATTCGGGTTCTCATTTTCAACAAAAGTACCACCGCATGGCGTAACTTTGATTCGTGTTCAGAAATAATATGACAAAGCTTTCAGTCAATATCAACAAAATCGCCACGCTTCGCAATGCCAGGGGCGGAAATAATCCGGATGTAGTAAAAGCAGCCATAGATGCACAACGCTTTGGTGCGGACGGTGTCACTGTACACCCAAGGCCGGATGAACGTCACATTCGTTACAATGATGTAAGAGAAATAAAAAAGATCATCACGACAGAGTTTAATATTGAAGGGAATTGTACGGAACAAAAGTTTGTGGATTTGGTTCTTGAAACAAAGCCGCACCAGGTTACACTGGTTCCGGATGCATTAGGCCAACTTACTTCGGATCACGGTTGGGATACGATAAAAAATAAAAATTATCTGATTGATATAATTTCTGTTTTTAAAAAAGCAGGCATTCGTGTTTCTATTTTTGTTGATCCTGTAATTGAAATGATAGAAGGCGCTGCGGCTACCGGCACGGATCGAATTGAATTATATACTGAGGGTTTTGCGAAACAGTTTGCTTCTGATAGCCATAGGAATGGCAATAAGCAGTTAGCTGTTTCCCCATATATTGAAGCTGCAAAAAAAACAAAAGAGTTAGGATTGGGATTGAATGCCGGACATGATTTGGATTTACATAACCTGAAATTTTTCAAACAAAATATTCCGTGGTTAGATGAAGTGAGCATTGGCCATGCATTGATCTGCGATGCGATCTATTTGGGATTTGAAAACGCAATACAACTTTATAAGAGGCAGTTGATCTAAGGTTTTGTTATGCAAAGCCTCCTGCCTTCGCATAAATATGTAAAAAGTCTCCTGACTTTTACCAAAGCAATACCTAAAATTCCAAAACCAGTTATCTTATCAACGTTACATTCCCTTTTTTAAAAATAACTTTTCCGGTGTAATCAATTCCCTGCGCCATATATACGAAGTTGCCGGTGGATTGAAGAGAGCCGCCGATGGTACCATCCCACCCTTTCCCCATCTGGCTGGTGCTGAATACCATTTGTCCCCAACGATTGTAAATGCGGAAATAATTTAATTTAGAAATGCCCACACAAATCGGTTTGATGATATCATTTTTCCCATCGCCATTGGGTGTAAATGCAGACGGCACAAAAATATCAGGGCCTGTTTTAAATATGGTTACTTTAATATCATCTTCGGCATAGCAACCAATACTATCCGTAGCACGAACAGTATAAGTAATATAATCACCAAGCTCAGGTCCCAGATTGGCAATAGGATTTGAAATATTGGTAAAATTCAGCCCGGTGCCCGGTGTCCAGTTAAAAATGTTTGCACTTGGCGTATTGACCGTAGCATTCAGTTGCAAGGGTTGATTAGCCACTATAGAAGTGTCATTTCCTGCAAAGACAATTATACGTGGTGTCACATCAACATGAAATGTATCCATAAATGCATTAGGGCAGCCGGCATTGGAAACTGTAAGAATATAATCACTTGTTCCCGGCGGAAAAGCTGTTGCATTTATAATATATGGTACGGTGCCGACAACACCTGTCCCGGGATTTTGGAGTGTATTTGCATTAGTCCAGGTATAACTGGTACCTATATTAATAGTGGCATTTATAGATGTTGATGTACCGTAACAAATAAATGCACTTGCAGGATTAATGGATGCATCCGGATAAGGCGTATTGATATAATTCAAAGTGGCCACAGCACTGGTATCAGCCGGGCAAACGCCGCTTTTAACGATAGTTCTGTAATAAGTAGTTGTATTGATAGAATTTACATTGTAAGACGAATTCGTATTTGCGGGTGCGAAATTGTTCCAGTTTACTGAATCGTTAGAGGCCTGCCAGTTTAAAACAGTACCGGTATTCCCGGATAATGTCAACTGGCTATTTGTAGATTGGCCGGCACAAAAATACATACTGGAAGGATTCAATGCTCCTCCTACACTTTTCGGATCTACCGTAATCACAACAGTGTTACTGCTATCAATACTGCATGTATTTCCGTTTTGAATCACCGCAGCAAATTGTGTGGTGGCGGTCAGGTTTTGTGCCGTATAGGTGTTCGTAGTATTGGCAATCGGATTCCAGCTCACTCCATCTTTAGTTGAAATCCAATTCAGAATATTTCCTCTTTCGCCACTCAATGTTAAAGTAGTGCTGTTGCTTCCGGTACAAACTGTATTATTGGAGTTAACCTGGCCGGCTAATGTAGGAGGCGTTGTAGTTACATTAATCGTATCTCTCAGATCTGCGCAGCCATTTTGTTCATGAACAGTAATTGCACCACCGCTATTTCCGACAGTAACATTAATGATATTAGTATTTCCTCCTGAATTAATAGTCCATCCTGCCGGAACTGTCCAGCTATAACTTCCGTTTGCTAAGGCAGGTACCGAATAACTCAATGATGCATTGGTACAAGCTATTGGGCTGCCACTGATTTGAAGTCCCGCACAATTATCTCTTAATGCGACATAGGCATACGCAAAATGCGCCCCCGGCACACAGTTATCTGCTTCAAAAGTCAGGCTTACGGTTCTGCCACGATATGCCGACAGATCAAATGTAACTTCTGTCCAACCTTTGGTCCATACATCCTGAAGATAAGTGCCTGCATTACCACCGGTACCGGCGTGAGATAAAAAGAAAACCGGGCTTAATGAAAATCCATTCGCCAGAGCAGATGCTGTATCTAATGTTGCTCCCGTGCTGCCACCTCCACCAGTTCCACCTCCTCCGCCGGCATTATTGAAAGTTGGAAGATAATATTGTGGAGAGGCGCAGGTAACTACACTGTCAGGTGTACTTAATGTTGCTTTGAACAATGGTTGTTCATTGGAATTATGAGTTCCATTTTCCAAAACCATGGCATAGGCATAAGTCATAGTGTAAGGTACTGTGACCGGGCCCGGAGGAACATTAATAGCATAAGTAATAGAGCGGGTAAAGCCACCAGGGTTACGGGAGTTAGATTGCAGATCCCACGAAGTAGCATCAGATCCGATTTTAACAGAATAACCATAAGAGTACCCATTAATTACAGGGATTGTTGGAAATCCACCGTAACGATCACTGGAAGAAGAAGTAATCACCTGTATGCCTGTTGTATTAATACTATATTCACGAATAATGGAAACTCCTGAGTTGGGAGCTGGATAATTTTGGGTAGGGCCATTTACCAAACCTGTCTGTGCGGACCATGATGAAATATCTCCCGCAGCAAAATTCACATTCGCAGGACAACTCTGTGACTGTGAAAGCGCAGAAAATTCAAAAGCAAGCATTCCAACACACAATAAAACTATTTTTATTTTTTTATCCATATTCATTAACATCACAGAGCATTGAAATTAATATAAATCGGGCGAAATATTTGTATGAAAGTGATTCTTTGACCTTCTTATTACTCAAACGATTAAAGCCGGTTTTTATTTTTTTAACAACGATCTGAGTCAAAAGGTTCTATATTAATAACGGTTAAAATTACGAAGTGGTTTGCCTACGGGCAGAATACTTTCCGTTCATCCTTTTTCTCTCACATTGGTAATATTCCTCAGCCTGGTTCTCTTTTCTTTTTTAGCTTAACAGCATAAAATTTTATGTATATGAAAAAGCTTATGACATTTTTAGGTTGCTCTCTCATTTCTATTGTATCCTTTTCGCAATTTCTAACCACTACACCAAGTGGCGGAAATAAAAAAGCATCCGTTTCGGAACGCATAGGTCTTACAGACGTTACTATTCACTATGACCGTCCGGGACTCAAAGGGCGTGTAGGAAAAATTTGGGGGCAATTAATTCCTGTAGGTTTTACCGATCCGGGTTTTGGCAGCAGTAAATCTTCACCCTGGAGAGCTGGTGCAAATGAAAATACAACCATTGAATTTAATAATGACGTAACCATCGAAGGACAGCCCTTAACAGCAGGCAGATATGGTTTCTTCATCGCTTATGACCCGAATGAATGCACTTTGATTTTTTCAAAAAACTCCACTTCATGGGGACATTTTTTTTATAATGCCAACGAAGATGCATTAAGAGTGAAAGTAAAACCTGCAGCATTGGATTACACTGTAGAGTGGCTAAAATATGAATTCTCCAATGAAACTGATGATGCTGCTACTGTTGCATTAGAATGGGAAAAACTTATGATACCGTTTCGCATTCAGACAAACCTGGTAAAAGACCAGGTGGCATCATTCCGACGTGAATTGAGAACTGATAAAGGATTTACCTGGGAAAGCTGGAGCCAGGCAGCACAATGGTGCCTCACCAATAACACAAACCTTGAAGAAGCATTGCTTTGGGCAGATTCTGCAACCAGTGTAAATTTTGGTGGTGATAGAAATTTTGGAGCATGGGGAACCAAAGCCGGAATATTGGAAAAACTCGGTAAGAATGATGAAGCGGCGGCTGTTATGAAAAAAGTATTACCGTTAGGATCTATGCAGGAACTGCACCAATATGGACGATCACTTATTGCTCAGAAAAAAAATAAGGAAGCTTTCGATGTATTTAAAATGAACTATGACAAAAACCCCAACCAGTTTACTACGCTGGTTGGATTGGCGAGGGGATATTCTGCTAATGGCGATTTTAAAAATGCTCTAAAATATGCACAGTTAGCATTGCCATTGGCACCGAACCAGGTGAATAAAACTTCTATGGAATCTGCTATCCAGAAATTAAAAGAAGGAAAAGATATCAATTAGAAATATGAAAATATTACTACAACAAAAAAACCTCCAATTATTACGGAGGTTTTTTTATTAGTTACAACCAAGTAATTCGCAAAGCTTATTCTCCAGTTCGGGCCCACGAAGATCTCTGGCAACAATTTTTCCATTAGGATCAACCAGCATATTTTGTGGAATCTGCTGTACATGATACAATATGGCGGCAGCATTATTCCAAAATTGCAAATCGCTGACATGAGTCCATGTTAATTGATCGGCATGTATTGCTTCCATCCATTTATTTTTATCTCCCGGTTTGTCCAATGAAACACCCAAAACTGTAAAATTCTTATTCTTGAATTTTTTATAACTGGCTACCACATTCGGGTTTTCCAAACGACAGGGGCGACACCAGCTTGCCCAGAAATCCACTAAAACATATTTTCCTTTAAATGAAGACAAAGCAACGGGTGTTCCGCTTGTGTCCGGCTGTGTAAAATCCAACGCCTCGGTGCCAATGGCTCCAACTTTATTGTACGCAATATAATTTGCAAGGGATAAACCGATTTCGGAATGACGAACTGAACTATCCAGCGTGTTGAATCTTTTTTCCAACAAAGTAATATCATCATAAAATTGCGAAGTCACGAATAACACAAAAGGGGAAACAATCGAGTGAGGCTTCCTTTTAACATAATCATCTACTGCTTGCTGTATTTTTCCCTGAGTTGCATAATATGTTTTTAATAAGGAATCCCTATCGGGGCCGCCGGGCATAGAATTAATTGTAGAGGCTAATGCATTTTGCTGGCGCACTAACGGATCAAAAGCAGCTTGAAAATCCTTGAAATCATTCTGAGAAGCAGAACCTGTTACTTTCAGCTTATCAATTTCCTTTGCGTCACCGGTAATATTAATCTTGTTGTTTTCAAGATAGAACTGGAACTGGGAATTATCACCTAATGAAATAGCATATAATCCCGGCTCCTGCACTGATCCTTTCAATACAAATTTTCCTTTTGATGCTGTAGTTTTTGCAAAATCAGCTTTCGTATTTCCATTGATGATCTTTACTTCAGCTCCGTCAGATAAATTGGCAATTTTACCCGTAATAACAAAACCATTATTATCCTTCTGTGCAAAGCACATTACAGGTACCAATAAGAGGAAAGAAAATAAATACTTAAATATTTTCATGAATTTATTTGATTAAAGGCAAATGCAAATTTACATATCAGCCAGCAAGGATAAAAGCATTTCATGGCAAAATTGATGAAAGGAAAAGGTGGGTTTCCCTTATAATATCTTTGCTATTTTCCAATGCTTTAATATACGCACTGCCAATAATGGCGCCATTTGCATGCTTACAAGCCAATTCAAAAGTGATTTTATCTTTAATCCCAAACCCTACCAGTACAGGATTTTTGAGTTGAAGTTTTTTTAATTTTTGCAGGTAGCCCTCTACATTGCTTATGTTTTTATCGCTGCCCGTTGTGGAAGATGAAGAGACGGCATATAAAAACCCGGAACTGAGTTCATCTAATTTTTTGATTCGTTCATGGGAGGTTTCAGGTGTAATGAGAAAAATAAAATCCAATCCGTAATTTTTTATTATGGATCCATATTTGCTTTCAAATTCATATTCCGGGAGATCAGGAAGAATCAGCCCATCCACACCAACAGCCGTTGCATCTGCACAAAATTTTTCAAACCCGTATTGAAGAACAGGATTCATATAACCCATCAGCAATACAGGGAGTGCTTCCCCAACCCCTTCATTGGAAGAGCTTTTTCGAAGACTCTTTAATTGCTCAAAAAGTTTTTTGATGGTCATTCCATTCTTTAATGCTACAGAACTGCTTTGTTGAATGACCGGACCATCAGCTAACGGATCGCTATAGGGAATACCCAGTTCAATCATATCTGCTCCGCTTTGCTGCAAAGCCTGCATGACTTTAATTGTGGAATCCAGTGCCGGAAAACCAGCCGTGCAGTAAACGCTAAGAATATTTTTATACTTATTTTTAAATAATTCCTTTATCCTGCTCATATCTATCCGCTTGTTGGAATAATAACAAAAGTATCTCCGTCTATCGTTAAAAAATTATACCTCGGATATGTATCAATATCCAAAATAATATGAAATTCCGATTGCTTCACATTTTGTATATTCTGAAATTGTACAACAACTGTATCCCCCTGCCTGCTGAGTGTAACGTTTTCCTTGGCAAAATTTTCAGGCAGGCATTTATTGAATTCATACCGTTCTCCATTGATATTGGAATTCATTTCAAATTTTGAAGAACCTTCAGAACAATCTTCTGCACTCTTTTTAAACTGCAGCTTATGATGCAGGTATGGCGGGTTGCCACAGGAAATAAAAATCCACAAAAGAAAAAAAAGAAGTAATTTATTCAATGTTCAATGATTTCATATATGTACCCATGTCTTTATCTCCTCTCCCACTCAAACAAATTGCAACCACATCGTTGCTTCGAAACCGTACTTGTTTCAATGCTGCAATGGCATGTGCACTTTCCAATGCAGGAATGATTCCTTCCAGCTTCGCCAGTTCAAATGCTGCTTTTAACGCTTCGTCATCCGTAGCATTTAAAAAAGTTGCTCTTCCTGTTTCAAATAAGTGTGCATGCATTGGCCCAATACCGGGATAATCCAGCCCTGCTGAAATACTATGCGGCTCGATCACCTGCCCGTCTTCTGTTTGCATCACCAAACTTTTACTGCCATGCAACACTCCTGGTTTACCAAGTTGCGTAGTAGCAGCACTCTGACCGCTCTGTACTCCCAATCCCGCTGCTTCCACCGCAAATAATTGTACCGAGACTTCATCGAGGAAATGATAAAATGCTCCGGCTGCATTGCTGCCTCCGCCAACGCAGGCAATCACATGAGTAGGAAATTCGCTGCCGGTTTTTTCTTTCAGCTGCCACCGCATTTCTTCGCTTATCACACTTTGAAATCTTGCTACCATATCCGGATAAGGATGCGGCCCCACTACGCTTCCAATTATATAATGTGTATCATCCGGATGATTAATCCAATCACGGATGGCTTCATTGGTTGCATCTTTCAAAGTCTTGCTGCCGCTTGTAGCGGGAATCACCGTGGCGCCAAGCATTTTCATTCTTGCCACATTCGGCGCCTGGCGTTCCATATCTTTTTCTCCCATATACACAATGCAGGGTACACCTTTCAATGCACAAACTGTGGCAGTGGCTACTCCATGTTGCCCTGCTCCTGTTTCTGCAATAATTCTTTTTTTCCCTAAGCGTAATGCCAGTAAAATCTGCCCGATGGTATTATTGATTTTATGAGCGCCGGTATGGCAAAGGTCTTCCCGTTTCAGAAAAATATTTGTTTTGTATTGTTCGCTCAGCCGCTTTGCAAAATATAATGGTGTGGGGCGTCCTGCATAATCTTTAAGCAATTCATGCAATTCTTTTTGGAATGATTCTTCGTAAATAATCTTTAAATAATTTTCTTTGAGTTCCTCTACATTCCGATGCAACATTTCAGGGATATAAGCGCCACCAAAATTTCCATAATATCCAAAAATATTCGGTTGCTTGTACGTTCCTTTATTCAATAAAATATTTCTGCTTATCATTAGTAATTTCATTTTTTATTTATACTCCGTAGCTTCAGCAAAGGAGTACATGCTCCTCGAAGTCCCCCTGCTCTAAGAAGTCTCCTGACTTCGCAGCAAAATGTAAAAAGTCGCCCGACTTTTACAACTTTTACAACAACTCTATATCCAACAATCCTTTTCCCAAAAAATAATTAGAAGCACTCGAATATAAATAATCTTCCGGCTTCGCCACAATCCCAGCCCGTACCGGATTTTCATGTATATAATTCAGCTTCGATTTTGTAAACTTATCGCTGAAACATTCTTCCGGGTGATTATCATTGCTCCATATCTGCCAATCTTTATTATTTGGATTGATGCGTCCATTATAAGCAAACTGATGTGCCATCCATTGATTCCTGCTTTCCTCCCCGCTTTCAATAATTGACGCCATTAGCTTATGTGAATATTTTTTAAAATCTCTGATAATATCGCTCATTTTTTTTCTGCTTTTCATTAGCTCTTCCGATCAGATGCAGATGATTACTCATGATTACATACGCATTTAGAATAAGCTGACCCTGGTTTTGAGCAAATCGGAATCCATCCAGCACAATATCCCTGTATACTTTCCTCGCAAATAAATCAATCCATCCGCAGATGGTAAAAGTCAGAAAATGAGTAGCAAACTGATTTCGTATGACATACCCTTCTCTGAAATCTGAATCTTTCATAGTACAGTTTTTGATTTTTAAATTCAAGTCAAAGACTTGAAGTATAGTCCTGAGAAGCCAGGAGACTTCGCAAATCTACCTCAACTCTTTCACAAACTTCAGCAGCTTTGCCATATCCTTCACTCCCGGCGCTGTTTCAAACTTACTGTTCACATCTATTGCAAAAAAATCAGGATGCCTGAATGCTTTGATTTTTGCTACATCATCCGGGCCAATGCCGCCACTCAAAAAGAAAGGTTTTTCAATTTTAGCTTTTACCAAAAGATTCCAGTCAAATTTCACACCAGTTCCGCCCAGGTTTTCTTTTTGTCCCCCGGCATCGAAAAGATAATAATCGCATACGTCATCAAACTCTTTCAGCAGGTCATCCACATTTTTTGTATTGGCATCTATGCGGAATACTTTGATCACTTCAATATCTTCGGCCAGCATACTGCATAGCTCGGGGGTTTCATTGCCGTGTAACTGTACAATATCTAATGAATACTCATCCACTGTTTTCATCACATCATCATATTCTGCATCTACAAACACACCAACCTTCTTGACATCAAAATCTGCATTCTGAATTTCGGTTGCTGATATTTTTTCACCGACATAGCGTGGCGAGCCTTTATAAAAATTCAAGCCTGCAAAGTCAATGTCCAACCCGTCCAATTGTTGCAATTGTTTCATGGTAGTAATGCCGCATACTTTGATATTCATAATTTCCCTCCTGTTTCTCTTTATGAGAATATTTATTTTAGTTGGTTAATAAAGTTTTCAAATGCTTTTCCGGGATCAGCTTCTTTCATAAATTTTTCTCCAATCAAAAATCCCTTGAACCCATTTTCCTTAAATAACCGGATTGTACTCGCCGAATGAATTCCGCTTTCTGCAATCTTTATTTTATCTGCTGGAATTTTTTCTGCCATCCGAAGGCTTCTTTCTATATTCACTTCAAAAGTCTTTAAGTTCCGGTTGTTGATGCCAATAATATCAATTTCACTGCAAATATGATCTAATTCTTCTTCACTATGAAGTTCAAGCAAAACATCCAACCCGAGTTTCTTTGCAGCCCCGGCTAACTGTGCTGCCTGCTTAGTAGTCAAACATGCAGCAATCAGCAATATCACATCGGCTCCAATAGATTTTGCTTCTACAACCTGGTATTCATCAACAATAAAATCTTTACGAAGCAAGGGAATGGATACTCCTTTTCTTGCTTTCACAAAATCTTCATTGCTACCTCCGAAAAATTCTTCATCCGTTAAAACAGAAACTCCGGCTGCTCCAAATTTTTCATACTCAGTGGCTACATCAACAATATTCGCTTTATCATTAATGATTCCTTTTGATGGCGATCTTCTTTTAAATTCCGCTATGATTCCACTTGTCTTACCGCTATTCAATCTGCCTGCAAGCGACACAGTTTCCATTTTAAAATAAACCGAACCCTCCAGGTCACCCATGCTAATGAGTTCCTTTCTTTGACAAATAAGCTTTTTTTTAGCTTCTACTATTTTATCCAAAATATTCATTCAATGGTCATTAATCTATTGCAGTGATATTAATTTATCCAAACAATCTTTTGCTTTTCCCCCCTCGAGGCTTTCCACTGCTGCATTATATGCTTCATCGTAATTTTTGAAATTGCCGGTACTGTTCAATGCCATTGCAGCATTGGCCAGCACAACAGCATTCTGTGCCCAGGTTCCTTCTCTATTTAGAATGGTCATAAAAATTTTTGCTGCTTCTTCTACAGAATTTCCCCCGCCGATATCTGAAGCATTCACCATTCTTTTTCCCAATTGTTCAGGAGTAAAAATATTTTCTCCTTTATTGGTAATAACTTTTGTGTCATTTGTTAATGATATTTCATCGTACCCGTCCAAACTATGAATGATTGTAAATGCTGTATCGGACTGTTGCAATAAATAATTATATATTCTTGCCATCTCGAGACTGAAAACTCCTACCAACTGAAACTTTGGCGTGGCAGGATTTACCATGGGGCCAAGCATATTGAAAAATGTTCTCATCCCTAAATTTTTTCTTATCGGCCCTACCGTTTTTAATGCAGGATGAAATAATGGGGCATGTAAAAAACAGATATTTGCCTCCTCCACTTCTTTTTTTAATTTATCATTTTGATCCCGATAGCTATCGGGATTGAACTTATATCCTAACTGTTCCATCACATTGCTTGCACCGCTGATTGATGAAGCTCCATAATTTCCATGCTTAGCTACTTTCTGCCCCGTACCGGCAACAATAAAACAACTTAGGGTAGAAATATTAAATGTGTTTTTTCCGTCACCGCCTGTTCCAACGATATCAATGGTGTCATATCCGTTCAGATCTACCGGCACACAGAGTTCCAGTAAAGCATCACGAAAACCCTGCAATTCTTCAATCGTGATGCTACGCATCAGGTAGATGGTCATAAAGGCAGTCACTTCATGCTCATTATACTTTCCCTTACCGATATTCACTAACACTTCTTTCGCCATTTCTCTTGAAAGAGTTTTGTGTTCGAATAAGTATTGTAGAGTTTTTTTCATAAGTCCCCCTGCCTCCCCTAAGGGAGATGATTAAGTTTCATTCTAAAAAGACTCTCCAGAAACCCCTCCTTCGGAAGGGTTGGGGAGGCATAACCAGTTCCTCATAATTTTTTCTCCCAGCGGCGTCAATACACTTTCCGGGTGAAACTGTACACCCTGCACATCAAATTTTTTATGTTGCAAACCCATGATATAACCATTTTCATCTTCCGCTGTTATTTCTAATTCACCGGGAAAATTTTTCTTGCTCACAATCCAGCTGTGATATCGCCCTGCTTCAAACCCGGATGGCAATCCATTAAACAAACTATTTTTCAATACTGCTTTTTCGTTGCTTTTAATTTCTATTGGCGTAGCCACTCCATGAAATACCGTTGCAAGATTTTCCAGTTTTCCTCCAAACGCTTCGCCGATCGCCTGGTGGCCAAGACAAACTCCGAGTATTGATTTTGTAGCAGCATATTTTTTTATCAGAGGCAACAGCAAACCGGCTTCTTCAGGAATACCCGGACCCGGTGATAAAATAATTTTATCATATTCGTTTATCTTTTCCAAAGAAATCCGGTCATTACGATACACATCTACCTCTTGATGCAAAATTTTTTCCACTAAATGCACCAGGTTGTAAGTGAATGAATCGTAATTGTCAAATACAAGTATCTTCATGCTTTTATATTTTTCATTGCCTGATTGTTTACTGGTTCAATAAAACAACAATCATACAATCTAACCATTTAATAATCTCTGAATTTAATGATCCAACCATCAAACCAATGCTGCAAACTCAATGGCTTTTTTCAATGCTCCTAACTTATTATTCACTTCATGCAACTCACTTTCAGGGTTACTTGCCGCTACAATGCCGGCGCCAGCCTGGTATATCAAAGTATTATTCTTACTCATAAATGTCCTTATCATGATCGCATGATTGCAACGGCCATCAAATCCCATGAAGCCGATACAACCACCATAATAACTTCTCGCTGTCGGCTCGTATTCATCAATCAACTCCATTGATTTGAATTTAGGTGCACCACTTAATGTTCCTGCAGGAAATGTTTTTGCCAGTAATTCAAATGGATTGCTCCCTTCTCTCACTTGTGCGGTCACCTCACTGACCAAATGAATAACATGAGAATAATATTGAACCCGGCGATACTGCGACACTGAAACATCTTCACACACCCGGCTCAAATCATTCCTGGCAAGATCCACTAACATCACATGCTCTGCATTTTCTTTTGCATCTTTCAATAGTTTTTCTGTTTCTCTTTCATCTTCCGCATCGTCACCTGTTCTTTTGTATGTCCCGGCGATGGGGTGAACAATCGCTTTTCCATTTTTAATAATGAGTTGTGATTCCGGAGAAGAACCCATGAGTTTATAATTTCCATAATCAAAGAAAAACAAATACGGCGAAGGGTTGATATTCCGCAATGCCCGGTATACATTGAACTCATCACCAATAAAACTTTGTTCAAACCTGCGGCTGAGTACAATCTGGAACACATCTCCCCTATGGCAACTCTGAATTCCTTTTTTCACCATATCCTTATATTCTTCATCACTCATGTTCATGCTCTCTTCACCTTTGGAAGAAAACGGGTAAGCAGGAACATCTTTACTCTGGATCAACGACTCAACCATGGCAACGTCACTTTCTAAGCCCGGAATTATATTCTCACAGATAAACAATTCATCTTTGAAATGATTCACCGCAATTACATACTGATAAAGACGGTACCGCATTAATGGTATTGCCGGTTCTACAATACTCAAAGATGATTTCAATTTTATGGTATCAAAAAATTGCACGGCATCATAAGTAGTATACCCGAATAATCCCTGAGAAAATTTTGCTTCTTTCATATTTCCGGGATGCAAATTAAACCGATGCATATATTCCCAAAGAATCCCGGGCACTTCCAGTACCTCATTAATATTTATTTTTTCTGGTTTCTGATTGGGCAGCTTTAACTCGATACTTCGGGTAGATGAGATTTCAATTCCACCGATAGCATTGATACCGATAAATGAATAACTGTTTTCTGCAGCATGATGATCGGTGCTCTCCAGTAATATGGTATCTCTGAAACGATCTCTCAGCCTCAAATAAATTCCTACCGGTGTATATACATCAGCAAGAAGTTTTTTACAGGTCGTATTTAACTCTATTTTCTTCATACTCTTTTTTATCAGGCAAATCTATGTTCTGACAATAAAAAAGCCCCGGAAACCGGGGCCAAACTATTATAAAAATAAACACAGTAATAGCATTACAGACCCCGTAGAGTTGTATGCCACCACCATGATTTATTTACTATTTGCTGTTTCATTATGCCACAAATATAGCAGCAAATATTTTATAAGCAAATTCTTTTTAGATTTACCTTATGAAAATTATATTTCACTTCTTCTTTTGCATGATTCTCTTACCTGCATCAGTCCTTGCGACCGGCCCTGATACTACAATTATAAATGGCGTACACATAGTGTCAGAATACAGCGAGGCAATTTTTCCTGAAAGCTGGCAAGAAGCACCGGTTAATGCCACAGGCGAACAAATTACTCATGATGAGTTGAAGCGAACGCAACTAATAATTGAAAAGGCTTTACATAAATATCCCCAAAACCTGCTGACCATAACTTTAAAAAGAGTTTATCTTTTGAAGAGTATGAAATTTTATAATGTCGTATTTGGAGGCACTAATTCTTCTGATGCTGTATATGTCACTAATAATGGAGAAGCTTTGGGTTATTCCAATTCGTATATTGAACAAACTTTTCATCATGAATTTTCCAGCATTTTATTCAGGGATTATCCAACTTTTCTTGATACAATAACATGGAAACGACAAAACGATCCGGGATTTGATTATAATGATCCGGAAAACGGTGTTGGCGCAATTAAGAACAATGAATCTTCTCAGGGCTTGAATACTGAACTTGCCAAAAAAGGAATGCTGACACAATATGCAATGTCAAGCCTCGAAAACGATATCAATACCATGGCACAAAATCTATTCAGTCCTGCTCCTGATTTTTGGGAAATTGCAGATAAATATCCGAAAGTGGGAATGAAAGTGAAACTGCTGATTTCTTTTTACGGAAAGTTAAGTTCGATTTTCAATGAACAATATTTCAGATCATTTAATAAAACCGCAGAGTAAATCATGCAGATTCAAAATAAAAAAGTGGGTGATAATGGAATGTTTTACATTGAACAAGATGGTAAAGTTGTTGCCAAAATGATCTATAGCATGCCAGTACCCGGAAAAATGATCATAGAACATACCGAAGTAGATGAATCATTAAAAGGAAAAAATATCGGCATGCAATTATTTCTTCATATGGCTGAAAATGCAAGAGCGAATCATTTAATGGTTATTCCTCATTGTGCTTTTACTGCTGCCCTATTTAAGAAAAAGCCCGAGTATTCAGATGTTTTGTTAAAAAAATAAAAATGCCGTTTTTTTCATTAAACATCATTCATAGAATTAATAAGATTTCCCTGAAACTTAGAGCCATGGTCTTGAAATCTTTCGCCCCGAAGGCGTAAAGCCATGATCCCAAAAGCTATCGGAACACAAAATAAAACTTAGTGCATCTTAGTGCCTTGATGTCTTAATGGCGAATGTTAAATCACTTGCCACGAAATTAAATTTTTGCATTACCAGTTGCCCTTTAGGTAATAACAAATTGATATGCCTGCACTTACTCTACCATTTTTTGTAATTCACCAAAATTGAAGTGATCAGTAAAGTTGTTTAATATCCGTAATGAGGAGGGCATAGTAACATACCGGAATGCAACAGTGATGATTTGCGGAGCAGCAGGACCTTTTGAATTGGCTTTAAAATAATCAGGGTTAAACTTATACAAGGGCAAACTTTTAGCTTCATTATCATAAAATTTCCAGAAGCGGTTATAGTTGGTTTGCTCTGTAAGCTTTGCATTATAACGCCTCCCATTATCTGATGCCGGATTGATGATTGCCTGTTTGGAAAGCCATTCTTCATTTTGTTCGTTTAAGGTATTTTGAACAATGGCAATTTTGTCTGCCACATCCTTTTCCCAATTGCTATAATACTTTATACTGTTATCCTTTTCTTCTTTTAGTTGTGCCACTAATTTTGTGAAGTAAATTTTCTCTCTGT
>JAFEAF010000012.1 GCA_018266555.1 Bacteroidota bacterium
AGTAGTTACATCGCCGGGTGATGAGCAGGCTTTATTAAAACAATTGGCCAACAGCTACCTTTATAAAGACATACTTACCTGGGAACGCATACAAAAACCCGATAAATTAGAAAAATTAGTGCAGGCATTGGCCCTGCAAATGGCACAGCTAATAAGCTACCATGAACTGGCCCAATTGTGCGGTTTGAATTCTGAAACGGTAGAGAAGTACATCAACCTTTTGGAAAAAGCATTTGTTGTTTTTCGCCTGCCTGCATTTAGCCGTAATCTTCGCAACGAATTAAAAAAGAGCTACAAAATCTATTTCTATGATAATGGCTTGCGCAATGCCGTTATCAACCAGTTTAACCCTGTGAATCTGCGAAATGATACCGGACAGTTGTGGGAAAACTGGTTTATCAACGAACGAATGAAATTTTTAAATAACCATCAAAAAAATACATCCCGCTTTTTCTGGAGAACGCTGGCACAGCAGGAAGTGGATTATATAGAAGATGCCAATGGAAAAATTACCGCTTTTGAATGTAAATGGAATGCCAAAGCGAAAGGCAATATCAGCAGGGCTTTCAGTAATGCATATCCAAAAGCAGTAACACATATTGTGCATCCGGGAAATGTAGAGGAATTTTTGGTGAAAACAAAATGAAAGAAAACAATATAGCGTAGTTAAAACATTTCAGATATGAGACGGTTGAACATACTAATTTTATTCTTATTTTTTGGTGGTAACTTATTTGCTCAGCGCCAGCAAACCAATTTAGACAGCCTTACATTGACCTTGAAAATGGCGCCTGATGATTCGGTGAAGATGGTTGCTCTTTTCAATCTTGCTTCCTATTATGTGGAAAGTAACAAAGACAGTTGTTTGTTTTTTGCAGATAAGGGATTGGCTACAGCCGAAAAAATCAACCAACCCATTTGGGTAGCGCATTTTTTAACGGAGTACCAATCCTATCTGGCCATGACAGATGGCAATCTACCGCTTAGTTTTAAACTAGCCAACAAAGCCCTGGAATTAGTAGAAAACAAGCAAAATGAAAAAAGTGTTTATATCCCTAAGAATTATGAATTCACCGATCCCCGAAAATTCAGGTTAAGCCAGGTGGGTTATACCATTCATCAACTTGGGAATATCTATTTACGTGCTGGTGATTTAGAAAAAGCAATAGCTCAATATAAAGAAGAGATTCGCATTTTTGAATCGCTGGGTAGCAAATCTGCAATGGCGTACGTACAAGGCACTATGAATATCGGGTATGTTTATGGGCAAAACAATAAACTTGATTCCGCTATTATTTATGATAAAAGGGCGCTGCATTATGCAACACTTACCGGCTGGAGAATTTATAATGGGTTAATATTACTTCATGTAGCGGATGTTTATCAAAAAAGAAATATGCCGGATTCTACAAAGTTTTATTTATGGCAATCATTGGCAGAAAGCAGAGAACAAAAAAACAGGTTTACAGAGAATCTCGGGTATATTGAACTTGCCAAATTATACAAAGACCAGCACCAATCAGATTCATTGAAATATTATGCAACTAAAGCCTTTCAGCTATCTACGGAGTTAAACACTCTATTGAATATAGGCGTTGCTTCAAAACTTGTTGCAGATGCCTGGAAAATGAATGGAAATACAGATAGTGCGTATGCATATATCAACCTTTCAAAAACAATCAGCGATAGTTTAAATACAAATGGAATTGAAAAACTGACTCAATTTCAAAACATTTATTTTGAAGAACAGATGAAGCTTGAAAAAGCAGCACAGAACGCCGAGGCCAGCGCCAATAAAACAAGAACAATCGCTTTAATTGCCGGATTATTTTTGTTAGCAGCAATTGCTTTTGTATTCTACAGAAACAACCGGCAAAAGCAAAAAGCAAATTCCATTCTGGAAAAAACATTAGCTAATCTAAAATCCACCCAATCCCAACTCATCCAATCCGAAAAAATGGCTTCACTCGGTGAACTTACTGCCGGCATCGCCCATGAAATTCAAAATCCGTTAAACTTTGTAAATAACTTTTCTGAGGTAAATAAAGAAATGGTTGATGAGGTAACAGAAGAAATAACCAAAGGAAATTATGATGAAGCAAAAAATATTTTAAACGATGTAAAAGAAAACTCTGAAAAAATAAATCATCATGGTCAAAGAGCAGCAGATATTGTAAAAGGAATGCTGCAACATTCCAGAACCAGCAGTGGACAAAAAGAACTCACAGACATCAATGCATTGTGTGATGAATATTTACGGTTGAGTTATCATGGTTTGAGAGCAAAAGACAAAAGTTTTAATGCAGATTTTAAAACAGCATTTGATAGTACCATTGAAAAAATAAATATCGTGCCGCAGGATATCGGCAGAGTGATTTTGAATTTAATCAATAATGCTTTTTATGCAGTGAATGAAAAGAAGAAGCAAAATATAGATGGATATGAACCAACGGTAATTGTTTCAACAAAAAAAGAAAATGAGAAAATTTCAATTTCTGTTGCTGACAACGGTAATGGCATTCCCGAAAATATCAAAGACAAAATCTTTCAACCATTTTTTACTACAAAGCCTACAGGACAAGGAACGGGATTGGGACTAAGCCTGAGTTATGATATTGTTACAAAGGAGCACAGAGGAACATTAAGAGTGGAAAGCAAGGTAGGCAAAGGAAGTGATTTCATAATAGCATTACCCCTGACTTAAAAAAGAAAAACAATTTCCCCTAACAGGGCAAAATAGATTAATTTCAATTTTAGTGGGAGTCTGATAGTTGCAATGAAAATTTGAGAAATCAGAATTTCAAATTATGCCTGATAAATTATTCTCTATGTTCAATCAAAACAACTGTAGATTATTATTTGTGCTTATTTTAATAAGCATGATAAGTCAACCACTAACAGCTCAATCAGATAAGCTAAAAAAAATAGATTCACTAATTGCCAATGCAAAAGATGACACCACAAAAATCAGGCTCAACCTGGATAAATTAGACATATTATCTAATATTAATCTGGATGGCGGCATCGCACTCGCTTCAAAGGAATTGATCAAAGCTGAAGAAATTCATTACTATTATGGAATATTCCTACTTCGAATTCGCCTTGCTAATAATTACACTTTTAAGGGTGTATATGATTCTGCAATTGAAAATCTTAAGTTTCTTGAGAAGTTTAGAAAACCTTCCGATAGTTTAAACCTTGCTTCCATTTATGGCGCTTATGGAATGATGTATGGTGTAAAGGCTGTGTATGATACTTCGATCATGTACCTCGAAAAGGCAATTCCTATTTATGAAAGATTAAAAAAAACGCAAGAGCTGTCAGGTATTTACATAAATGTAGGAATTGGTTATGAACAAATAGCCAATTATCCAAAGGCATTGGAGTTTATGCAAAAGGCATTGGATCTGGCTCAAAAGAATAACAACAAATCTGTGGAAGCCCGTATTCTTGTTAATATGGGTAATGCTTATAATGATATCGGTAACACAGACAAAGCGATCGAAGCTTATCATAAGTCAGCTGACCTTGCATCTCAAACGAATGGGAATATCATAGAATTATATGACTACTCAAATCTATCATCAATCTACAATGATGCTAATAATTGGAAAGTAGGATATGACTATGCAATGAAAGCAGTGCAGTTGTCAAAGCAGACGGGCGATATTGGAATTGAGGCTGCAAGTCTGAGTAAGGCGGCCTTAGCATTGTCTAGTCAGAAAAAATATGATGAAGCGATCAAGTTATCAAAACAATCAATCATTTTAGCTGACTCTTCACGCCAGCCCCTGAATATCTTTCAGGCCTACAGTATTATGGGGAATATTTTTTATCTCCAGGAAAAATATGCTGAAGCCATCCCATTTCTTGAAAAAGCCTTCAAGGAAATAAATAGCGCTACAAATTATGATAAAACAACCGCAGAATTTTTAAAGAAACTATCTGTCTGTTATGAAAAAACTGGAAATTATATAAAGGCGCTATCAAATTATAAACTTTCTGCTGAAATCGAAGATTCAATCACAAGAAAAAGCAACATACGTAAAGCAACCGAGCAATCAATGAATTTTGAATTTGCAAAAAAGCAGGAAGTGTTAGCAGCAGAACACAAAAAGGACCTGGAACTTCAGAAAACAAAACAGATGGCGCTTACTATTGGATTAGTCCTTTTATTTCTGTTGGGGCTACTAGCGTTGATTGGATTTAAAAACAAACAAAAAGCCAACAAGACTCTCAAACTGCAAAAGAAAAAAATAGAAAGTGCTCTTGCCGAATTAAAATCTACACAGGCTCAACTCATCCAATCCGAAAAAATGGCTTCGTTGGGTGAACTCACAGCAGGTATTGCACATGAAATTCAGAATCCATTAAACTTTGTCAACAATTTTTCTGAGGTGAATAAAGAAATGATTGACGAAGTGATAGATGAAATCAGTAAAGGAAATTATAATGAAGCAAAAAATATTTTGAATGATATAAAAGAAAACTCTGAAAAAATAAATCATCATGGCAAACGAGCGGCAGATATTGTAAAAGGAATGTTGCAACATTCACGAACCAGCACCGGACAAAAAGAATTAACAGACATTAATGCTTTGTGTGATGAATATTTCCGGCTAAGTTATCATGGACTGCGTGCAAAAGACAAAACTTTCAATGCAAAATTTGAAACCGATTTTGATACCAATCTTCCAAAAATAAATGTATTGCCGCAGGATATTGGCAGAGTGATTTTGAATTTAATCAACAATGCGTTTTATGCGGTAAGCGAAAAAGCTAAAAGCTCAAAGCAAAACGCTGAAGGCTATGAACCGACAGTTTCAGTTAGTACAAAGAGTTTAGGAGATAAGGTTGAGGTAAAGGTTAAGGATAATGGTAATGGCATCCCTTCAACCATCAAAGACAAAATCTTTCAACCCTTCTTTACTACCAAACCCACAGGCAGCGGAACAGGATTAGGATTGAGTTTGAGTTATGATATAATAACGAAAGGGCATGCTGGGGAATTAAAAGTGGAAACAAAAGAAGGGAGGGGCAGTGAGTTTATTATTTTGTTGCCTGGTTAAATTGAAATCTTGGAAGATTTCCGCCGTAATAAAATCCGGGAAAATGATATGAACCCGAGCATGTATGCAGCAGGCCGGCTGATGGCTCTGCATCTGCAAAAGTACAAATGAAATGATCAGGATGAATAGACTAATACAAAACGACCAATCGGTACTTGACAGCCCGGGAAAAGAATCAAAATATTCTGAATTTATCATTACTTTACCTCCTAAATCTTAAACCAAACAAATGAAAGTATTAGTAGTAGATGACGAAAAAGACGTTCAGGTTCTCTTCGAACAACGATTCCGAAAAGAAATGCGAAGCGGTGAAATGGAGTTTGCTTTTGCATTTTCAGGCGAAGAGGCATTAATTTTTTTAAAAGATCATGACCAGGAAGCTGTATTAATTCTTTCTGATATTAATATGCCGGGCATGAGCGGATTGGAATTGCTCCGGCGTATCAAAGAGCAGCATCATGAGCCACCACCTGTGGTGATGATGATTACTGCTTACGGCGATGCGGATAATTATAAAACAGCCATGCAACTTGGAGCCGATGATTTTTTAACGAAGCCCGTTGATTTTATTTCATTAAAAGAAAAATTAAAAGCAATTCACTGATGGCTAAAATACTTGTAGTAGATGATGAAGCAGACCTGGAAATACTGATCAAACAAAAGTTTCGTCAGAAAATAAGGGAGCGCCAATATGAATTTCTATTTGCCGTAAACGGGGTAAGGGCACTGGAGCAAATAGAAGAGCACCATGATATTGACGTAGTGCTGAGTGATATCAATATGCCTGAGATGGATGGGCTTACCCTGCTATCAAAACTGAATGAACAAAATAGTTTACTGAAAGCCGTGATTGTTTCCGCATACGGAGATATGGAAAACATACGCACTGCCATGAACCGGGGTGCCTTTGATTTCATCACCAAGCCGGTAAACTTTGATGACCTTGAAGTTACTATTGAGAAAACCTTAAAGCATGTACATCAGCTTCGGGAAACTATGAAGGCTATTAAAGAAAATAATATCCTTAAAATGTATGTGGATGAAACAGTGCTGAACTTTATGGGCAGCAGGGAATTTGAGTCTTCCCTGATGCAGAATGAAACCGTGGATGCAACGGTGATGTTTCTTGACATTTGTCATTTTACCTCCATCAGTGAAAGCGAAAAACCGGACACAGTAGTAAAATTATTGAATAGCTATTTTGATGTAATGGTAAAAGAGATCATTACGCAAGGAGGGTTTATTGATAAATTTATTGGTGATGCCATCATGGCTGTTTTCCGGGGCGATTATCATTTGGATCGGGCCGTTGATGCAAGCCTGGCTGTCCGGAAAAAGATTGATGAATTACCCTACGAAACCAGGATTTCTCTGGAGCGTTCGGCTGTTTTTAAACCAAAAGTTTCTATAGGTATCAACAGTGGAGAAATGATTTCGGGAAATATCGGATCAGCAAATTTGCGCCGTCTGGATTACACCGTCATCGGGGATACAGTAAATACAGCGCAACGGCTGCAATCCGTTGCTAAAGAAGGGCAAATCATAATTACAGAATCCTGCTATGAAAAAATTAAGGAATCTTTTAATTGCCGTAAAGTGGGAGAAGCCACATTGAAAAATAAATTGCAGCCTGTTGTAATTTATGAAGTGCTTGATTAAATCTATTCAAATTTTTTCTTCAACTCTTTTGACACCCAGGTAAGTTCGATACCACCTTTTGTTTGATTGGGTTTGAAATTGGTGAAGTATGACCCTTTCAGCGTTCTTGGGGATTCCTGCTCCAATAAATTCAGCATCGTGTATCCCTGGAATCGTATGCCCTGGTGCATGTCTTTTATATCCGTATGCGTTTGCCCTTCCCATAAATAACATAAAGTGAAATTTTCTTCATGAGTATCCGAAGCAATTTCACAAAGGATGCTGATAGAATGACCTATTGTAGAAAAGGAATGAACTTTTAATGTAGTTAATGTTTGGTTAACCTCAATCACAAATTTTTGTGCCGGGCTGCCATCTGCATTTTCCAGTTTACCTTCCCACCTGCCACGGATATCCGGAGGAATATTTAATGATTTGCGAAGCAATTGAAACAGGCGGGTATGCCATAGATAATGATCCAATGACACCCAAAGAATTGAAATAGGTGCAATGATATACCCGTAGTGTAATAGTGTTTCGCCCAGTTCTTCTGTTTTTGCAATTTTGAAAATTACAAGAACGAAAGAATAAATACAGAGGCTCAATATACCGACAATGACTACAACGGTTTTTATATTCAGTTTGTAAGCCTTCATTCAAAGCGGTTTTGGTGATGCCTGAAAATAAGAATTATTCAGGGATTTCAGCTATGCCATGAAAATTTTTATTGACGGGACAGCTTACAGGCCCAATACCTGCTTTAACCTGGTATAACCACTACGGCTTACAGGCACTTTATTACCTGCCCGCAGAATGGCTACATGATTATCTTTTTCATAAGGATCAATACGGGTGATCTGTTGAATATTGATAATATAAGAGCGATGTGAGCGGACGAAATGCTGTGCGTCTAATACCTGCTCAAAATGGTTCATGGTCTTATTCTTGAGAAAATATCCTTCCTTAGTATGTATTTTCACATAATCATCCGCAGCTTCCAGATAAAAAATGTCCTGAACCGGAATGATTTTGATCTT
The DNA here is from genome assembly GCA_018266555.1 of Bacteroidota bacterium. Taxonomy (GTDB): domain Bacteria; phylum Bacteroidota; class Bacteroidia; order Chitinophagales; family Chitinophagaceae; genus UTBCD1. Next base: position 7,745 of record JAFEAF010000012.1, read on the forward strand.
ACTTCCGTTTTTAACTACGATCCGCTGGCTTTGTGCAGGTGAGTGAGATGCCGTTTCTAATAAATCCTGGGTTTGTTTTTCTTTGGAATTATTACTTTGTATCAACCCCGGCCTGTTGACCGGTGATGACAAACATTTTTCAATAGCCTTATCAAAGCGTTCCTTGTTGAAGGGTTTAAGTAAATAATCTATGGCATGTGCTTCAAAGGCTTTAATCGCATATTCGTCAAATGCAGTGGTAAAGATTACAGCCGGTGGCTGATCCAGCAATTCCAGCATTTCAAATCCATTGATCTTAGGCATTTGAATATCAAGAAAGATCAGATCAGGTTTCAGCTCCTGGATAGCTTTTAATCCTTCCAGCCCGTCATTACATTCCTGCACCAATTCCAGCTCAGGATGATTTTGCAGGTATTCTTTTACAATACTTCTTGCCAGCGGCTCGTCATCTATAATGATTACTTTCATTTTTTAGAAGTTTAATCCTTTTTAATGTTTTTAAAAATCATTTTAGTTCAATATGCCTGGTACTGGCATCTGTGGAATTTTTACCTCTGTTGTAAATATATTGTCTTTAGATTCGGTACGGAGCAGATCATTTCTGCCGAATAATAAATACAATCTTCGCTGTACTGATTTTAAACCAAATCCTGTTCCCTGGCTGGAGGATGATGTTTCAGGATCAAAAGGATTCTTTACTTGCATTACCAGGTCGGATCCATCTGTTTTCGCCTGCAAGCTGATCATTATTTCTCCCGTGGTATCATATAATCCGAATTTAATAGCATTTTCAACAATGGGCTGCATTAACAATGCAGGCAGTTTCATTTCATTGGTTGTTGCATCGCTTTCAATTTGGGTGGACAAACGATTTCCAAAACGTACCTTTTCAATGTCAAGATATAATTGCAGGTATTGCAGTTCCTCCTGCAAACTTACCCATTGCGTTTCTTCTTTTTTCAAAGTACCTCTCAGAAAATCGGATAATTGCTGCACCATTTTTCGTGCTTCCTCAGGGCGGATTCCGATCAATGCATTAATGGAATTGAGGCTGTTGAATAAAAAATGCGGTTGCATTTGCTGGCGTAATTTAAAAAGTTCTGCCTCTTTGGCAAGCCTGTCAGAATCCTGTTTTCTTTTTTCAATTTCTTTTTGTTCTTCCAGATTATACCAGATCACAAAAGCAAGAGCCACACAACCGGTCAGCAAAAAACCAATGCTTCCCCTGATGATACGGGAATGATGCATAAACGCAATGTATCCATCATAATTCCCAAGTGCCAGGGTCAGCAGCCAATCAATTAATGCTAACCATACTCCTGTAATGAATACACACCAGATGAAAATAGCACTGTAATTTTTTTGTTGTGGCGTATAGTAACGAAGCGTTATCATTAGCGGCAGGCAAAGAATGAAAAGTATAACACAACTTATAAGACTATCAATGATAGCCACCGGCCAACCCCATCCCAAACCATACCATTTTAATATAACTGTGATATCAAATGCCAGCCCCACCCAAATGCTGATGAAGATAATTCTGAAACGATTTACTGAAAGCGGCGACCTGGACATAAGTTTATACTAAGTCTAATTGTTCAAGTGTTTTACCTGAAATAATTTGTTCTGCTTTATTATGAATGATGTTGATATATGAATCAGGATGATCTGACTCTTCAATACGTGAATACAGCTCGGCACCGTCAATCAGTTCTGTCAGTTTATACAGTTCAGCGATATTGATAAATTTCCATTGTACCAATTGTTGTTTTTGATTGAAGAAAATTTCTTCTTCTTTGCGACCGATGCTTTGTGCTTTTTGAATGGCTTCAATTTTATCCGAAGCGGATATCAGCCGGAGTTGTTCATCAAATTGCCCGTTACGGTTCCCGTTGCCACATCGTATTTGGTAAATGATTTTTGCAAGATACCAGTTCATAAAAAGTCGTTGGTTTGAGTTTAAAGCGCTTTTAATATTCTTCTGCGGTCAATAGCTTTTAATATCAATACCGCCAAAGATTACGGTCCCTTTTATCCTTAATATCCTGTGATTGGTTTCTTCTACCGGGGCGACAGGCCTTTTGTCTTCAATACCACCAAAGATTACTGCTGCATCAGATTTTATTGTCCAGTTAGAAGGTATGACGAGTTTGGTGCCGCCAAAAATGGTTGTTGTTTCAATGATGGCTTCACCAGTAATATCAGCCTGGCTCAGGTTTAGTTCAGTGCCTCCGAATATGTTTACAATTTCACCCCCTTTAAATTTTTTGGAAAGAATATTTTTCTTGGTACCTCCAAATATCGAAGTGGCATTCACGAAATCATCTTTACTATCTATTGCAGCGGGATCAGTTAATGTTTCTGGAGTGGTTCCTCCGGATCCATCAGGATTTTTTTTTTGACTATTACCCATACACCAGCGATTCCGGGGACGGAGAATAAATATGAAACCCAGCAAGATCAATATTGCCGGCCAAATAAAACGACGCATTTCAATATCGGGATACATATCCCGGGCTAAAAATGCCCCGCCAATAATTATTAATATAAGCCAGGACATATTGTGAAACCTGTGTCGGATACCGATAAAAATACCCAAAGCGATCAACAGCACCTGCCAGGTGAATACCCAGCCGGGAATAGGAAACCCCAGGGCATTAAGCAGTAATACAATCCCAATTAAAAGAATAAAGATTCCCGTCCATAACCTGCCTTGTACATGCCTTCCGGTTGTCATATAGCTACGGCTATCTCTGTATCGGGATCTCCACTCATCTCTCATTCTTCTCCTTTCTTCCCTCCAATTTTTTGGCTGTTCACCAGCATCATTTATGTCTGCCATTTGTTTTAAATTTTCTGTAAAACTAAATGGGTATTTGAAAAATGGGAAGGGGCATTGGGCGATCAGGAGCAAATTTTCGGTAAATGGCCGGTAAATGGCGGTGAAATGAAGATGAGAAAAAGCTGCAGCCTCAGGAAATGAACTGCAGCCGTGTCAATGGTTCAGGGGGTATGAAAGTCATGAAAAATATCCTTGTCAAAACAGCATCAGGAAAGAGACATACTCCAATTCAGTTTATAGGGTTCTTTTTTCCCGTGCGCACAGGAAAAAATGAAGCAGGTTATGAAGGGCATGCGAATTTTCTCTTTGCCGTTAAAATTAAATTCAACCGTTCCGCTTACATATGCTTCCGTGGTGGATGTTTCATCCGCTTCCCAGCCGTAAGGCATTTTCTCTTTTCCAAAACCAATATCATAACGGCGATAAGCCAATTTTTCTACGAGATTTTCCAAAAGCTTAGGCTGATCGAAGACGGCAGAAATTTGTAAAACTTTTTTCATAACCAAGGATTTTAATTGTTCTAGCAATTTCATTCCTCTCATGGGTCTCCGCCTCGGGTTCTTTTTACTTCCCTTGCTTATTAGATGCAGGAAATACATGTATGGTTAAAAAGAAAATGTGAAAATGCAAAAAATGGGGATGAGCAGTTTGTAAACGATTTGAGTGGGGGCGTTAAAATGGTTTAACACAAAATGAAATAGTCAATAAATAATTATGTGCGCATATCATCAGAGCATTTGCTCAACCATAGCAAGGTGTTTTAGCTTCAGCAGTTCCCTGGATTTTATATTAGCTGGAGTGAAATAATGATGGGCTTTTAAAAATTTAACCTGTATTTGATTCCACTCCCTTTCAGAATTCACCATTCCCCGTTGTTTCATTTCCAGGAAAAGGGTATTTCCGATTTTAAAAAAATCAGGCCTTCCGAGGTAATCGAGGTCAGCATCACAAATAATCTCTTCCAGTTTGTTTTTGGGTGATTGTGGAATTTTAGTAGCCATGATCATTCCGCAAATGGCATCCAATTGCTTTGTACTGATACCAAAATGAGGAAGCTCCTTTCTTACAATTTTACAACCGGCTTCTTCATGACCTGTATAAGCATGAAGAAAGCCCGAATCATGATATAAAGCAGCGGTCTTCAGCAAAAACAAATCTTCTTTATCCCGGATATTTTCTTCATGGGCAATACGCTGAGATTGTTCCAATACATCCATAATGTGGCTTACATTATGGTAGGATAACTCTTTCGGTAATTCCGGAAGAATCCGTTTTACAGCATCATTATATATCACTGGAAAACCCTGGTTCAAAAAAATCGGTTTGAATTTCGAAGTTTAAGCTAAGCAAATTTTTTTATCATTCCTATAAAATAAGGTAAGTAATGTTTTACAGGATCATTTCTCATGCATTTCGACTACTCCGGTTTTGCTGTCTGCCACTCCGCTTTCTATGATCTGTTTTGTATTGCTGAAAAAGAATTTTGCCGTTCGATCATCCGGGTTAACATCCAGGACTTTTTGGAATGCTTTATTGGCTTGTCCAAATGCTTTATTCAAATAAAAAGTAACTCCTTCATTAAAGTCAGAAAGAGTTTCAGATTTCTTCAGCAGTTCTGTTTGCGGGTTACCACTGAAACATTCATGTACATTAAGAGATTCGTATTTCCCTTTTAGCTGAACTAACCCCAGGTTTCGGAATAAAAACGGCTCCCGGTTATGAATCTGTTGCAGGCTGGCATTGCTTAATAAAATGCCGGCTTTGTAATGTTTGGTAAGGCTTTCAAGCCGGGATGCAGTATTCACTGTATCTGAAATCGTACATGCATCCATCCGGCTTTTGTCACCGGTGATCCCCATAATCAACGGGCCGGTGTGCATACCTATTCCGATTTGTATAGCAGGTTCATTTCGTAATTGCCTGATAGAATTGAATGCCTGGACTTCCTGTTGCATATTGATCGCAGCAGACAAAGCATCCTTGGCATTACCGGGGAAGATAGCCATAATCGCATCACCGAGATATTGGTTTACGAAGCCATTGTATTTTCTAATAATAGGCCCGATACGTTCATTAAATGAACAAACGAAACTGAAATTTTCTTCCGGAGTCATTTTTTCGGAAAGGGTAGTGTACTCCCGGATATCGGAAAAAAGGACCGTTACAATTTTTTCTACCTGGTCGCCTAACCGTACATCCGTAATAACATCATGCCCCAGCGATTTAATAAATTCAAACGGAACAAATTTGTTGGTTATGTCGTAAATACGGCGCATAGCTTCTTCTTTTTCCTGGGCCTCCTTAATGTTTTTTTCATATAATAAAGCGCTTTCGATGGCTGCAGAAGATTGCAGGGCTAATGTAGTAAGTAGTTTCAAATCAGCTGCCGTATAGGGATCCGGTTCGTTACTGGCTAAAATAATAGCACCCATGATCCGGTGTTTTACTTTGAGCGCAGAATAAATGACGGATTCTACCTGCGGTAAAATGACACCAGATTGTTTTAATCCTGAAATATCGCTGATGATTTCAGATTGTCCATTGAAAATAATATGCTGGAGCAAAGTCAGTTCACCGTTTATTTTTTCCTGGTCAAAAAATAATTCTCCGACCGAAGCGGCAACCTGCAGTTTATTTGCTTTCTCATCCCACAACACAATCACACCGTTATTGGATTGGATTACCCGGCTGGCTTCATTTAATGTAATCTGTGAAATAGAGTTGGCCTCAATAGTTTGAGCGAGTTTCTCTGAAAAGTCAAAGATCATGTTCACTTCCTGGTAAAGATTCAGTACCTCGCTGCCCAATTTTTTCCGTTCCGCTTCTTTTTGAAGTAATAAATGAAGAAGGCCTGCTATTGCTGCCCCTGTTTTATCCCCTTTCACCCATCCCAGCATTTCATTATCCAGCTTAATGGGATATTGATGTATATCAGAATCCGTTTGAGTATTTATCAGAATCTTCCCTGTCTCATCCTCCACACGAATTTTTGCCTGCAATTGTTCTATTAAAGAAGACAGGATAACAGCAGAGTCACTATTTTTTCCCAGAATGTTTTTTAAGCTCAGTTTTGCCATGCGAATAGAAACGGATTTGTTTGAAAAATGAATTTAAAATGGCCGCTTCAACTTTGAAGTTTCAACACCTCTCTTGCTTTTTTTAAAATCATTTCAGGGTCAAAAGGTTTGGTCATATATACATCGGCGCCCACTTCCTGTCCTTTTTGCCGGTCCAGTTCCTGTCCTTTTGCCGTGAGTAAAACGATGAAGACTTCGTTCAACCCTAACTCTTTTTTTACACGCCGGCAAACTTCCATGCCATTCATTTTGGGCATCATTACATCCAGGAAAACAAGCTGAGGTTTTTCTTCCTGTATGATGGATAATGCTTCTTCCCCGTTTTCAGCTGTTAGAAAATTTACATCTTCATCTTCTAATTCTTCCAGGGTTTGCTCCAATAACATGCGGATGTGTGCTTCATCATCCACAATTAAAAGTTTTTGTTCCATACTTTTTTAATTAATCGATTAACGTTTCTTTCTTTTATTGATAAATGAAAAACAAAACATTCTCCAATCCTTTTTCAAACCGTAATGTCTGTACGATTTCCTGCTTTGCAGACAACACAGAATTCAAAATAATAATATCCGGCTGTGTGGCAATGGCTTTTTCCACCAGTTCTTTTCCGTCTGATTCTACAACGTGGTATCCTTTTGCCTGCAACACATCTGTCAATGACCGTACTGCAGCGCCATCTTCATCCACTACCATTACTTTTCTTTTTGATTTACCCTGCTCCAGCAAACTTCCCACTTCCGTAAACAATTGTGCAGTATCAATGGGTTTGGTTAAGTAACGATCCACGCCAATCCGGAAACCTCTTGCTTTGTCCTGCACAATAGACAAAACAATGATGGGAATATCCATAGTTTGCGGATCATTTTTCAATATGGCTGCTACATCAAATCCATTGATCTCGGGCATCATGACATCGAGGATGATCAGGTCAGGCCGGTTTCTGCGAATGGAATCCAATGCTTCTTTCCCGTTGGAAGCTTCTTCGATCAGGTATCCGGCATCACTGAGCTCCTGTTGCAATAGCGATCGAATGGAATCATCGTCGTCCACGACGAGGATGGTAGAATTTTTCCCTTCTACTTTTAACTGGGAAAATGACATCTGTTCTTTCAGTTGCCTTACCAATTCATTCAGGTGCATGGGTTTCGTGGTTAACTTTCCTGAAGATATAACCGGTAGTGCAAAGGAGAATACACTTCCTTTGCCCAATTCGCTTTCTAACCAGATGCGCCCGCCATGATGCTCAACAATTTCTTTACAAATCGGAAGACCAAGGCCTGTGCCTTTGGGTTTATCAGTCAGCGTATCACCGCCTACCTGTTTGAATTGTTCAAACACGGCAGCATAATCTGCTTTGGCAATTCCAATACCTGTATCGGTAACACTTACGATCAATTCATTTTCTTTTTGGAAAACGTTGCATGTAATGGAGCCTTTCTCAGTAAATTTTACAGAGTTTGAAATGAGATTGATAATCACCTGGATCAATTTATCCCGGTCGCCTGAAATTTCCGGAACGTCTGTATCAATATTTTTTACCAGTTTCAGATTCTTATTGGCAAATAAACTGGTGGTGGCGGCAATGGCTCTTTCCGCTACCTCCGCCATGTTCACAGTTTCCATATTCCATTCCATCTTACCGGCTTCTATCTTGGCAAGATCCAATACGTCATTGATCAAATGAGTGAGCCGTTCTCCCTCGGAAATTACTACTTTTAAATTTTCAGTGATCTGCCCAACTGTTTTATGAACTTTGGAATCTTTCTTATCTACCAGTGGAAATATTTTTTCATCCAGGCGCTTGTTGATGATCTTTGCAAACCCTAGTACAGAAGTCAGTGGCGTTCTCAATTCATGACTGACGGTAGAAAGAAAAGCGCTTTTTGCCTGGTTGGCTTTTTCTGCATTCTTGCTTGCTTCTTCTGCTACCATTTTAGCTTCCTGTACTTCTTCAAAGAGCTGGGCATTTTTCAAAGCTACACCAACAGAAGAAGCAATAGTGGATAAAAGCCGCTGATCGTTTTCATCAAAACGGTTTTCATGTTCGGTACTTTGTACACTCAGCACTCCGATAATTTCATCGCCAACCGGAATGGGAACACCGAGATACGAAGCTGCGGGAATACCGATGCGTTGTACTCCTGATTGCGCTCTTTGTTCCAGGAGTTCTTTATTGATAAGGAGGGGTTCGCCGGATAAAATGATTTTTGATGTAAGCCCATCACCCAGTTTCAACGGTTGCATATCATCCCCGTACTGGTAAGGAAATTCAATGATATTTGTTTTCTTATTGAGTAATGCGAGATAGACAATATTGGCATCAAACATTTCTTTCATCTGGTCACCCACTAATTGTATCAGTTCCTCAGAATCCAATTGAGACGTCAATGCCTTGCTGATACTGTTCACAGTACCTAATTCTGTTGCTCTTTGTTTGGTATCCGCCAGCAAACGATTCGTTTCATCAAAGAGTCTTGCATTTTCCAATGCTACACTCAAACTATTGGTAAGTGTGGTGAGCAAACGTAGATCAGATTCAGTGAAAGCATGTTCCTTTTCTACGTTTTGCAAACTCACGGAGCCTTTCACCTGGTCACCTACAATCATCGGAACAAAAATGGCAGATTTTGGTGGAAGCCCTTTGCCAACGCCTTTCCCGCCATGCTTATGAGCGGTCTGTGCATAGTTTTCATTGATGAGTATGGGTTGCTTGTTTTTGATCAGTAGTTTATTTGCCCACATAAATGGCTGAGATATTCTTTCAAGATGGGCTCCTTTCTCAACAGCGTAATGAAAATGTTCTAGCCCTGTATGATTGTCAAAGGTGCGGATGATGAGTGTTTGCATATCGAATAACTCACAGATACGGTCGCCTACCAGGTCATAAATCTTCTGCATATTAATTTCACGAACCAAATCTTCCTGCACACTGTTGATGACTCCTAATTCTTCTGTCCGTTGTTTTGTTTCTTTTAATAAACGGTTGGTTTCTTCAAAGAGCCGGGCATTTTCCAACGCCACACTCATGCTGTTGGTAATCGTTGTCAGCAACCGCAAATCTGCTTCAGTGAATGCATTTTCCTCGTCCACATTTTGCAGGCTCACAGAACCTTTTATGATATCACCTACCATCATGGGAACAAAGACTGCGGATTTAGGGGGCTGTCCCTGAGTGACTCCGGTGCCACCGTATTTTTTTGCAATCTCTACATAATTTTTTTCAATGTTCAACGGCCGTTTTGTTGTGATCAATTGTTTACTGTTCCAGTTAAACGGACGGGGGCTTACTAATTGGCGAACACCTTTTTCTTTTGCATATTGCCAGTGTTCCAATCCTAATTCATGATCAAAAGTCCGTATCACCAGTGTTTGTGAATCGGGGAATAAACTGGAAAGCCGGTCGCCCACCATTTCATAAATGCCTTTCATATCTAATTCTTTCGCCAAACCTTCCTGCACACTATTGATCACGGCAAGCTCAGCAGTTCTTTGTTCTGTTTCTTTCAACAGTCGTTTTGTTTCATCAAAACGTTTGGCGCTTTCCAATGCCACACTCATACTGCTGGATAGAGTGATCAGCAGGTTCACATCAGATTCAGAAAAAGCATTTTCTTTATCAAGGTTTTGTAGGCTAACTGCCCCTGTTACTTCATTGCCTGCAATCATGGGTACCATCACTAGTGATTTGGAAGCCTGCCCGGCTAAAACAGTATTGTCATACTTAGGCCGCTCTGCTTCTAAATCTTTATTTATCACTAATGGCTTTCCGGTAGTAATTACATATCTCCTGAATCCTTTCAACGGCCTGGCTCCTAATAAAGTTCGGTCACCTTTTTCAAAAGTGTAGCGGTCTTCGATAGTGTTGGAGAGTTTATCGTACGATACAATATCAATGACCTGTGCACTGAATAGCTCTCTCATTTTTTCTCCCACCAGGTCATAAATAGATTGCATATCGAGCTTGGAAGCTAATCCCTGCTGTACACTATTAATAATTCCTAATTCTGCAGTTCGCTGCTCAGTTTCTTTTAGCAATCTTGTCGTTTCATCAAAAAGCCTGGCGCTTTCCAGTGCCACACTCATACTGTTTACCAATGTAGTCAGTAGGTTGACATCGGAATCAGAAAACGCATGTTCCTGGTCGAGATTTTGCAGGCTGATGATCCCGGTCACTTCTCCTGCCGCCATCATAGGTACATATACTTGTGATTTTGGTGATTCACCTATGATCACTTTATTGCCGAATTCTTCCATGGCTTTCTCTACATTTTCATTATGCAGCAATAATTGTTTGGTTTGAATAATATGTTTTCTGAATCCACCTGGTTCCCTCGGTCCCACAAGTGTGCGGTCGCCTTTTTCATAAGAGTAACGGTCTTCAATCAGGTTGGTTCTTTTGTCGTAGGTTACAATATCAATGACCTGTGCATTGAATATCTCCCTCATTTTTTCACCCACCAGATTATAGATTCCCTGCATGTCCATTTGAGCCACTAAGTTTTCCTGTACACTGTTTATCACTGCCAATTCAGCATTGCGTTGTTCCGTTTCTTTCAACAAACGGCTGGTTTCATCAAAGAGCCTTGCATTTTCCAGTGCTACACTCATACTGTTGGCTAATGTTTGCAAAAGTGAAACATCCGAATCGGTATAAGCATGTTCCCTTTCGTAATTTTCTAACCGGATCACTCCATTTGCCTTTCCACCGGAAATAAGAGGTAGGCCTAACCAGGATTTTGCGGCATCCTCTGTTTCTGTTGGTGCAAAAATGGCTCCCAGTTCTTTATATCTTTCAATGGCGTTTTCATTAATAAGCAAGGGTTGTGCTGTTTGTATAATATGAGAGGTAAGCCCTTTTCCCAATGCAAATCCGTAGTCATAAATTCTTTTTCCCTTGTACAGGTAATAATAGTTGTTAATATAATTTCTTTCCCGGTCATAATAAGCAATAGCGATGCCCTGCGTATCGAATACATCACGGATCTTATCGCCCACCAGGTCATAAATGGCTTGAATATCGAGTTTGGAAGCCAGCCCTTCCTGTACACTGTTAATGATTCTTAATTCAGCAGTGCGTTGTTCTGTTTCTTTCAACAAGCGATTGGTTTCATCAAAAAGCCGTGCATTTTCCAATGCTACACTCATGCTATTGGCTAATGTTTCCAGCAGCCTGATATGTGATTCGGTAAACGCATTTTCTTTATCAATATTCTGAAGAGTGACATAACTGGTTATTTTATCCCCGATCATGAGTGGTACAAAGACTGCTGATTTTATTGGCTCTGTGCCCGGCACTACTTCAGTGCCAAACCATTCTTTACCTTCTTCCTGGTTATTGATTACAATTTTCTTTTTCGATTGTATCAGGTGCAACCTTAATTTACCTAAAGGCCTTGGTTTCGGGTAAAAACGTTTTCCTTTTTCAACGATATATTTAAATTCTTCTGTTTGTGCAACAATATTAAGGGTTGATATGACTACTGCCTGTGCATCAAAAAGATTGCGAATCCTGTCTCCAATCATTGTATAAATTGCATCAATGTCGAGTTCTTTAGCCAATCCTTCCTGTACACTGTTAATCACAGCAAGTTCTGCAGTTCGTTGTTCGGTTTCTTTCAATAGCCTTGTTGTTTCATCAAAGAGTCTTGCATTTTCCAATGCCACACTCATACTGTTGGCTAATGTTTCCAGCAACCGGATATCAGATTCACTGAATGCAGATTCTTTATCAATATTCTGCAGGCTCACATATCCTTTTATTTCATTGCCTGAAATCAGGGGAACAAATAAAAGCGATTTCGGCATTTTAGTATCTCCGATTGCGGTCAACCCATACTCTTCCCTGGCCTGTTTTTCCGTTTCAATGTAAATACGGGACTTTCTTTCTATGAGTAATTGACGCAGTTTGTTAATAGGACGGGGTTCGATTTTATACAACTGACCATTTTCAAATGTATAATTGAAGAATTCCAACTTATTGGCATGATCAAACGAACCGATGATCACAACCTGTGCATCAAATAATTTTTGCACCCGGTCACCGATAAGATTATAAATGCCCTGCATATCCAATTCTTTGGCGAGGCCATCCTGCACACTATTGATCACGGCTAATTCAGCAGTGCGCTGTTCGGTTTCTTTCAGCAGCCTTGTGGTTTCATCAAAGAGCCTTGCACTTTCTAACGCTACACTCATACTGTTAGCCAGTGTGGTCAGCAGGCTTACATCAGAATTTGAAAATGCCTGCTCATGATCTAAGTTTTGTAAACTGATCACCCCTTTCACTTCTCCTCCGGCAATCATCGGAACATAAAGTTGGGATTTGGGCATATCTCCCAAAAGAATTTCATTGTTGTAGTCTTTAGTAGCTTGCTCTACATTTTCATTATGCCATAATAATTGTTTGGTTTCAATAACATGTTTTCGGAACCCGTTTGGAGTTCTGGCTCCAATCAATGTACGATCGCCTTTTTCATAAGCATAACGGTCTTCGATCAGGTTGGCATTTTTATCATAAGTGACAATGTCTATCACCTGTGCATCAAAAATCTCACGGATCTTTTCTCCCACCATGTCATAGATGGATTGCATGTCTAATTTAGAAGCCAGTCCTTCCTGCACACTGTTGATAATTCCTAATTCTGCATTGCGTTGCTCGGTTTCTTTTAATAATCTTACTGTCTCGTCAAAGCGGCGGGCACTTTCCAAGCCTACGCTCATACTGTTAGCTAATGTTTTCAACAGGTTCACATCAGATTCTGAAAATGCATTTTCCTTATCAAGGTTTTGCAGGCTGATCATTCCTTTTACCTGGCTGCCGGAAACGAGCGGAACAAATAATACAGATTTTGGTTGTTCGCCAAGTAGTACATTTGAATTAAGTTCTTTGCTTTTTCTTTCTAAATTTTCATTGATAAGAAAAACTTCTTTTGAATCTATTACCTGTTTCCTGAATCCTTTTGGCTCCCACGATCCTACTAAAGTTCTGTCCCCTTTTTCATAAGCATAATGATCAGTTAAAAGATTAGTCTCTTTATCGTAAGTGGCAATATCTATCACCTGCGCCTGGAATATTTGCCTTAATTTTTCACCCACCATTTCGTAAATGGTTTTCATATCCATTTCTCTTACCAACCCTTCCTGTACACTGTTGATGACAGCTAATTCTTCCACACGGTGACTTAATTCTTTGGTGCGTTCTGCCACAGTGTTTTCAAGTTCTTTATGTTTTTCACGAAGCTGCCGGGTGCGCCAGCGGATGATTATGTAAATGATGCCTAATGCAAGTAGTGCATACAATAAATAGGCCCACCAGGTACTGTACCATGGTGGTAAAATTTCAAAAGGGTACGTGGCTTCATCACTTTGTTTATTGTAAATATTTACGGCTCTTACATGAAATGTATATTTTCCGGGAGAAAGGTTGGTATATTCTTTATAATAGTTATTGCCCAGGTCAGACCAATTGCTTTCAAAACCCTCCAGCCAGGTTTGGTATTGTGTTTTATCTTCTTGTTCAAAGAAAGGAGCGGCATATTCGAAGCGAAGCGTATTATTTTTATGAGAAATGGAAAAAGTATTTTTATTATTATCATTTAAAGTGCTTAATGCTTCTTTTCCTGCGGAAACAAAAGTTAAAACTGCTTTGAACGATTCATCATAATTTTTTTCCAGTTTTTCATCATAGCGTATCAACCCATCCGTGGTGCAGATCCAGAGTGTATTGTTTTTATCAGAATAAAAGTTTGCAAAAGTAAGTTCGTTAATCGAATTCAGGTTTGCGTTTTCTATATGATAGCCACCACCCGGTTGTGGAATGGCTTTCCTGGTTTCTTTACCTATTTTGATCCAGACTATTCCTTTCTGATCTTCGCCCATGGTTAATTCTGTAGAGCCCCCACCTTTTGAAAACCTGCCAAAAGTAGTATCTATTACATAACGCTTTTTTGTATCATCGAATGTAAAGAGCGAAGAATCCGCTACAAAATAATTAATACCATTAAACGTGTACATGGTTCCCACTCCGTTGGGATATCCGTCATTAACACCATATTTTTCAAAAGATGTTTTTTTCTTGTCAAAATCACCGTTTTCGTTAATGGCAAGGTTGATCCGGTAGTCCCAGCCATTTTGTGTTCCCGCCCAAAATGTCCCGTCTTTGTTTTCCGCAAAAGTCCATATCTGGTCAGTGATCCCCGGAATATATCCTTTGAACGTCCAATTATCAGGTTGGTCTTTCCTTGTGAAAATGGCTACACCAGAAGGACCGCCCCCCAGTAATAGGCTCGGATTTCTTTTTGAAATAAATAATGCAGATAAAGTAAGGTCACCGCTCACGGAAGGTCGAATGGTGATTACTTTTTTATTTTGTATGGCAAAAAGGCCATCTGCGCAAATGAGTAATTTATTTCCGTCGGGGATCAGATTAAAAACCTGGTTTTGAGGGATGCCTGCCACTAACTCAAATCGTTTGTTTTCTTTATTAAAACGCAAAAGCCCATTGGTGGTTCCTATATAAAGATCATCTTCAAACCTCACCATGGAAAGCACGCTGGTGCTGATACCTGATTGGAGATTGAACTGGGTAAGCGGAGAGGAAATATCCACTCTGGAGATTCCATTGTCCAACGCTAACCACAGGGTGCTTCTTTTGTCGAGGAAAGGAGCATAAATAGATTCATCCTGCAAGCCAACAGAGCGATTGATTCTTTGAATCAGTTTTCCTTTTGCGTCAATGATTAATAGCCCGATACCGGTTGAAGACAAGGCATAATTACCATTTGGTAATTGAATTCCTTTATATAATATGGCGCCGGATTTTAAAATAGGGTCTGCATCGGTAGCAAAAGGCCTGAATGTTTTTCCATTATATATGTAAAGGCCGCTGTAAAACATTCCCACCAGGTATTGCTTTTCCCCATCAGGCCCTGCTGAATAAGGAAGCATTACCTGCATTCTTTCCTTACCCAAAAATTCACTGCCCGGAACAAGGACTAATGAGTCATTCACCATTTTGAATAAACCCAATCCTTGCTGATGAACATAAAAATCGCCATCTATATAAAAGGAATACATGAAACGGGTCTGCGGTTTCCACACTTTTATTTCCCTGTCTTTATCAGAACCTCCCAGTTTTTTTTCTCCTATTCGGAAAATATATTCTCTTGATTGAAAATAAACGCTGTTATCTGTTGCATAAGCCGACCATATATCCAGAAAGTTCCGGTTTTCGGGGGGGATCAGATCAAGTAAAGACTTCGTGATGGTTTGCCCCAGACTATCGTTGGTTAAATAACCGAGGTCTCCATAAGCGCCGTAATAAATAACCCCGTTTTTATTTTTTGTCATGGAGCGGACCACAGTGGATGCCGAGTTTATTTTGAACCCGATCTTTCTCCATTTTACTCCATCGTACTGCAGGATATAATTCTGAGTCCCGAAATACATGATGCCCTGTCCATCTTCCTGCACACACCATATCTGCGGCAGGGCTTTAAATGTTTTAGCTGAATAGTTGGTGATAAAAGGAAGCCCGGTCTCTGAATCAGTCTGTGCAGAGACAATAAAAATGAAACAGGATAGCAGAAGAGTTCCGGCAAATTTTAAAAAAAGCAATTTACCAGGATTTGAAAAATAGTATAATTTTTTTTGCATACGGCGGCAGTTAACAAAGACTATTAAAGTTTCTCTGAGAATTGGATGAATCCGTTTTCGGTTATCGTTGGGGGTAGGGAGTGATGTGTGGTTAGCCTAGTCAGTAAATATAGTCAAAATTTGATTCCGGTTGAGTTGTTTTATACAAAACAAAACCGGTCACCATCAAACAATCCTTTATCACTTAATTTCAAATGCGGGATTACCAGCAATGCCATAAAAGAAAGTGTCATGAATGGTGCGGAAAGTGTGGAGCCGAGTTCTTTAGCCATTGCATCAATCTTAGTATAGGCTGCTGCAACTTTATAACCATCTTCATTACTCATCAATCCTGCAACCGGCAAGGCCACTACCATTTCTTTTTCGTCTCCGACAGCACCAACGCCACCCTGCTTTTCAATTACAATATTCACAGCATCACAAATACTTTTATCATCCACACCCACTGCAACAATATTGTGTGAATCATGTGCCACAGAAGAAGCAATAGCGCCTACTTTTAATCCAAAATTTTTAATAAATGATTTGACAACCGGGGCATCCTGGTACCTGTTTACCACCACTATTTTTAATATATCATCTTTTGGATTACTTATTAGTTGATTATTGATGATTGCCGGTGATACTGAAATTTTATTTGTTATAAGCTGCCCGTCCAGCGCTTCAATAACCGGGATCGTGATTGCTGAACCATCTATCGTGAATGGGTATGCAAAATCTCCGGGTTGCTTTTTGGTACACGAAAAATTATTTATGACATGCGATTGCCGGCTTTGGATGAGTGATTTTCCATGTTCAGCCACTAATTTCCCGTTGATAAAAGTTTTGATTGCTTCAAAGTTTTCCAGGTCTTTAACTATAATAAAATCGGCGGGATCGCCTTCCCGTAATAATCCCACATCTAATTTATAATGAAGAACCGGGTTGACACAAGCTGCCTGTAAAACTTTGAACAGATCAATTCCTTTTGCCACTGCTCTTGCACAAAGCTGGTTGATATGCCCCACCGCTAAGCTATCCGGATGTTTATCATCACTGCAAAACATCATCTGATCCGGGTAGTCATGTACAAGATCAATCAGTGCTTCAAAATTTTTTGCTGCGCTGCCTTCACGAATGATGATCTTCATTCCGTAGTTGAGTTTATCCAGGGCTTCTTCTTTAGTGAAACATTCATGATCGGTGGTTATACCGGCATTAATATATTTTTTTGCCTGCTCGCCTCTCAACCCCGGCGCATGACCGTCAACCGGTTTATTTAATTTATGTGCAGATGAAATTTTTTTCATCACCCCTTCATCCTGGTTCAGCACCCCCGGAAAATTCATCATCTCACTGAGATATTTTATGTCATTTCTTTTCAAAAGCGTTTCTACATCTTTTGAATCCAATGTAGCGCCGGCAGTTTCAAACGTTGTAGCAGGTACGCAGCTTGGCGCACCAAAATTGAATTTGAAAGGAACGGTTTTCCCGTTTTCAATCATGAACTCAACGCCTTCAATGCCGCAAACATTTGCAATTTCATGCGGATCGCTAACCGTTGCAACGGTGCCATGCACCACTGCCAGTTTTGCAAACTCAGAAGGGACGAGCATGGAACTTTCAATGTGAACATGGGCGTCTATGAAGCCGGGAAGTATGTATGTGCCGTTGGCGGGTAACCGGTCTCCGGATTTTTGAATTGAGATGATCTTTCCATCCTCAATTTTTATTTCAGCTTCGTAAATCTTTTTTTGCTGAACATCTACCAGGTTACCGCTTATGGAAAACGAATTCATTTCAATTGTAATATTTGATGAAGTTACACGTAATTTACTACCTTCAATCGGACATTAAAACAAAACTGTCTTCACAAAAATTGCTTATATGAGAAAACTACTTTTTATTCTTGGTGCGATTTCATTTATTACAGTTTCTGCTCAGAGAAAAATCCGGGTCAAATCAACGGAGAAAACAGCTACTGCAACGAATGCTGATTCTATTTTATTTTCAAAACTAAACTACCGCTTGATCGGGCCCTTCCGCGGTGGCCGAAGTGCTGCTGTAGCCGGCAGCTACAAAGAAAAAAATACATTTTATTTCGGTGGTGTTGGCGGCGGTGTTTGGAAAACAACGGATGGCGGTAACAGTTGGAAAAATATTTCTGATAAATATTTTGGCGGCAGTATTGGTTCTATAGTTGTTGCTCCCAGTGATGAAGAAATAATATATGTGGGTGAAGGACAAAATACCGTAAGGGGAAATGTAAGCGAAGGATTAGGCGGTATGTGGCGCAGTGATGATGGAGGAAAGAGCTGGAACAATATTGGTCTGAAAGATGGCCGCCATATTATCCGCATTATTGTTCATCCGAGGAACCCGGATATTGTGTGGGTAGCAGTCATGGGACATATATTCGGTCCCAATGAAGAACGTGGTGTATATAAAACTACAGATGGGGGTAAAAACTGGAAACGGGTTTTGTTTGTCAATAACCAAACTGCCTGTAGCGATCTGGTAATGGAACCGGGAAATCCAAAAGTTCTTTATGCCGGCATGTGGCGGGTGATCAGGACGCCTTATTCATTGGAGAGTGGCGGTGATGGCAGCGGACTATGGAAAAGCACAGACGGAGGTGAAACCTGGAAAAATATTTCTGCCAATAAAGGATTGCCGAAAGGAACCTGGGGAATCGTAGGAGTGGCGGTTGCACCATCGAATACCGATAAAATTTATTCCATTATTGAAAATAAAAATGGTGGACTGTTTGTAAGCAATGATGGCGGAGATACCTGGTCGCTGGCATCGGGTGATAATAATATCCGCCAGCGGGCATGGTATTATACAAAAGTGTATGTGGATCCGCAGAATGAAAATCTTGTTTACTGTCCCAATGTAAATTTCATGCGCAGTACAGATGGCGGGCATACATTTCAAAGTATCCGTACTCCCCATGGCGATCATCATGATCTGTGGATTGATCCGGAAAATGGTAAAAGAATGGTAGTGGCAGATGATGGTGGAGCGCAGGTTACTTTTAACGGTGGTACCAGTTGGAGTACTTATCTCAATCAACCCACTGTGGAGACATACCGCTTAAGCACCGATAATGCTTTTCCGTATCATATTTTGTTTGCACAGCAGGACAATGGCGCTTTCAGAATAAAAAGCAGGACCTATGGTGCCGGGATCACTGAATCAGACCTGGAAGATGTGGCAGGAAGCGAAAGCGGTTATATCGTTGCTGATCCGCTGAATCCTGATATTACTTATGGCGGAAATTACCAGGGCTTATTGCAACGACTTGATTTGCGTACGGGAGAAAGCCGTATGATCAATGTGTGGCCTATAGATAATATGGGTGCAGGAGCCAACGCAGCAAAATATCGTTTTCAATGGAACTACCCGATTTTCTTTTCTCCCAATGATCCTAAAAAATTATATGCGGCCGGCAATCATTTATTTGCAACAGAAGATGAAGGAAAGTCCTGGAAGATGATCTCTCCCGATCTGACGACAAATGATAAAAGTAAACAGGCATCCAGCGGCGGACCCATTACGCAGGACAATACCAGCGTGGAATATTATTGCACTATTTTTTATGCAACCGAAAGCTGGCTCGAAAAAGATTTATTATGGACAGGAAGTGATGATGGTGTGTTATCTCTAAGTAAAGATGGAGGCAAAAACTGGGAGAATGTAACTCCGAAAGATGCTCCGCAATGGATGATGTGGAACTGCATAGAAGTGGATCCGTTTAAAAAAGGCGGAGCTTATGTAGTAGGTACCCGGTATAAGCTGGACGATTTCAAATCGTATATCTACAAAACAGAAGACTATGGTAAAACCTGGAAGCAGATCGTTAATGGAATTGATCAGATGCATTTTACCCGTTGTTTGCGTGCAGACAGAAAAAGGCCGGGGCTTTTATACGCAGGCACTGAATACGGAATGTATATTTCTTATGATGATGGCGCCAACTGGAAATCATTTCAATTGAATCTTCCTGTAACTCCCGTTGTGGACCTTGCCATTAAAAATAATGACCTGATCGTCGGTACCCAGGGCAGAAGCCTGTATATTCTTGATGACCTAACAGTATTACAAGAAAAAAAGGATGATGTATTAAACCAGGATCTTTATGTATTCAGTGTGAATCCTGCATACCGGATGCCGGGCGGAGGTCGTTTTTTCTTCGGAGGTTTTGGCGGTGGTAATGAAAATATAGGAAAAAATCCGCCGAACGGAGTTGTGTTTAATTATTACCTGAAAAATGTTACGGATTCTACCAGGCTTTCAATAACGATACTGGATAAAAATAAAAATGTGATAAAAACATTTCCTGAAAAGGAAAGGGTAGGATTTTCCGGTCGCTTTCCGGGAATGCAGGGGATTCAGAATACGGCTTCCGGAAAAGTTGAAGTGAATAAGGGGATGAACCAGTTTGAGTGGGATATGAATTATCCTGAAGCGGAAAGAGTGGATGGATTGATTTTGTGGAATGGATTCATCGGCGGACCAAAAGCTGCTCCGGGAAATTATTTTGCCAAATTCAAATCAGGTATTGATTCATCAGAAGTTCCGTTTACCATTGTAGCTGATCCAAATTATAAAACGTCCCAGTCGGATTATGATGAACAGTTTAACTTCCTGATCAAACTGCGTGATAAATCAACTGAAGTAATGAAGGCTATTAAAGAAATCCGTGAGGTGCGGCAGCAAATGAATGATTTCAGCGACAGGATCGGTAGAGAAATGCCTAAAGAAATAAAAAAGGAAACAGACACGATCAGCAAGCAACTGACCGCAGTGGAAGAGGCATTGCACCAGACTAAAGCGAAGAGCGGTCAGGATGTATTGAATTTCCCCATCAGGCTGGATGATAAACTTTCGAGTATTTACAATGCGGCATCAGCCGGGCAGTCCGGTCTTTCCAAACAAGCAAAGGATGCTTATTCAGAATTGGAACCATTAATTGATGTGCAGTTGAATACCTTGAAAAAAATTATGAGCGATGATGTGGGCAAACTCAATCGTCTGATCCACGAAAAAACACTTCCGGTGATCGGGGTAAAAAAAGATTGACGATAAAGTGATTTTCCTATACAGAAATTTGTTTTCCGGCATATTATTTTCGGCTGAATGTACAGGACATTCGGCCGTTTTTGATTTTAATCCCAGCTTATGAAAAAAACATTTCTCATCAACCTGCTCTTAATCCTGTTTTATTATGTTTTAATGTTTTTGTTTACTTCCTGCAAAAAAGAAAGTAATAACAATGGTCATGATAATTCTGCAAACAGTGAGGCAAACTGTTTGCCAACAAAAGCAGCTGCAGAAAACATTGCAATATTTCCAGCCGATAATCCCTGGAATAAGGATATTTCCCGGCTTCCCGTTGATTCTTACAATGATGGTATCATAGCACAGTTTGCATCCACAGGTCTTCATCCTGATTTTGGAAGTGGTACCTGGGATGGCGCTCCTATAGGAATACCTTATGTGGTTGTTTGCTCCGGACAAACAAAGATTCCTGTTGTTTATCGAGCAAACAGTTACGATGGAAATTATGGTGATGAAAGCGATCCCGGTCAGTTTCCGATACCGCTGACTGCGCCTATTGAAGGCAATGGAGTTGGCGATTCTCATGCAATTGCGGTAGATATTGATAATAAAAAATTGTATGAATTGTACAATGCAAGCAATGATGGCAAACAATGGGGAGCTTCCTCCGGTGCGGTCTTCGATCTTCAGACAAATGATCTTCGTCCCGAAGGATGGACATCAGCAGATGCAGCAGGGCTTCCGATATTTCCCGGGTTAGTACGATATGATGAAATTGAAAAAGGAGTTATAGATCATGCTTTGAGATTTACCTTATCAAAAAACCTGGTGAAGCCTTCTTATATCTATCCCGCACGGCATAAAGTAAACGGTTCTGGCGGGCAATATGGTTTACCTTTTGGAGCCAGGCTTCGGTTGAAAAACAGCTTTGATATAAGCGGGTATCCTGAAAAAATTCAGGTGATTTTAAAAGCAATGAAAAAATATGGGATTATTCTTGCCGACATTGGCAGTAATCTCTATATCTCCGGAGCGCCGGATGAAAGATGGAATAATGATGATCTTCATCTGCTCGGAAATGTGAAAGGTTCCGATTTTGAAGTGGTTAAGTTTAATAACTAAAAATTTTTATTATAATGAGTTAGGTTCACAGAGACGTCTATTGCCGGTCACTGAGCTTTAACCGGTTCTTTACTAAGCAATTTTGAGCCCTTCTGTCCTCAACTTGTCCAAATTCTTCACCGCCTGTTCATAAGAGTATGGTCGCTTCAATATTTCTGCTACCGCCTTCTTTGCCGCCTCGTTCCGCTTCCGGCAATAATCTTCGTATTTCTTTTCTATTGGAACTAACTTCGGCTGCAGCGCTTTTAGTTGAAGAGTGGTTAATTTTTTCATCTTTATTTTTATTTGAAAAGTAAAAGATTTGTTGTCAGTACTTCTTCCTATTAAGATCTTCCGCTAAGCCCTTTTTGATGGCAGGGGCCGTTACGCTGGGATAGTTTTTATTTTCGTTGAATCACAGGCATGTCATAAAATTCAGGTGATTTTTTTAAATTATAAATTAGTAACACCCTGCATACATAAAAGCCAGAAAGGAGATGTTGCAGGGAAGAAAAAATAAATGAAATTCAAATTTCGTTAACTCAATTGAATTGTGTTTGTAACGAAGGAACAGAACGCAAATCAGATACTTTAAATCTTTTTGTTCTTTCTTTCATCAACGCAATGGCTTCGGCATCGCTGGAAAAAGTATTGTTGATGTTGACGAGATTTTTTGCCAGCTTATCGTATCGTTTGGTGACGAGAAATACAAATATGTGCAGGTAGTGAATGCCATCGAAGACCAATGATTTTTCTTCTGCCATCTTATCTTTTTGTTTCATAAATTCAACAGGCATATCCGTATAATGCATGGCCGGGCGAAGATGATGTGTAACATGGTAACCATCGTTCCAGCATGTTTTATTATAGTTGGTGTTAATGCAGGTAATAGCATTAGTATAATTATTCTCCGGATCTTTTTTATCTATAAAGGCATGCTGAGACCAGTTGCCAACCATCATTACAAACCGGGCAAATACAAAAGGAATAATAAATATCCAAAGTGTGGCCTGGAAATTTACAAAGCACATGGCAGTGCAAAAAAGAAAAAAGGAAAATTCGCCGAATGTAAGCCGGGTGTACATTTTCTTTTTTCTGCGGCTGAAGAGATACAAAAATGTATCCCGGAAACCAAGGATCAAAAAATTGAAATAATAAAGTAAAAAACTGCCAAAACTGTCTCGTTGATAAGAAAGAGTACTACTGCTGTCATCCGGCATATTGTTTTCTACATGGTGCATGGCCATGTGATGTACAAAATATGTTTCAGGAGTATGACCAAAAAAAGGACAAACGCCCCAGACAATCCAGTTGTTGATCCATTGATATGGTTTTTTAAAAAGTTTGCGATGGCTGATATTATGAAGCATCAATCCAAACCGTCCTTTAAAATATAATTGTGATACATAGAAATAAGGAATATACAACAGCCACCATTGCCAGCCATGCAAAACAGGAGTATAAAGAAACACAGCAACAGGGATTACGATAAGATGAATAGCCGTCAATAAATGTATAAAAGGAATATCTCTTTTGTCATTAATATAGCACAACCAGAATCTTTCATACCGGCTAAATCCGGTTTTACCGGCATATACCGGATCCGTGATGGTGGTCAGGGTCTTCATTAAAATTTAAAACCGACTGAACGGTGTTTTTATGAGCCTCTAAACAAAAGTTTTATACCGGAATAGAAATGACTAAAGTGAAGCCATGAAGGTAGCGTATTCCTTCTACAATCTCTGTATTTCTTTTATTGCAGAAATCAACATAAAAGGAGGCTATAATTTATTTGGGAGATATATTTTTTCCGTTAAAATTTAATCTGCCGGACTTTAGTTGTAGCTCCACCGTTCAATGTCATATCATGGGGCTTATTTGTTTTCCAGGCGCCACGGGTAAAGTCAGGAACATCCACCGGTTTTGATTTACCCTTAACGGATATTTGGCTCAGATGAAAAATACTACTCCACGAGGCAGCATCATATACATTCTGATCCAGGGGCAAACCATTTCTTAAACAATCAATCAATCTCCAATCCATAATGAAATCCATTCCTCCATGGCCTCCTATATTTTTTGCAATGTCTCCTATATGTTTTACAATTGGCGGTGAATACTTATCATAAAGATTTTTTAATTCATCTTCTTTGATCCACTCATGTCCAAAAGCAATTTTTTCCGGCGCCGGGTATTTTTCAGCAATGGCTTTGGTGCCGCTTAGTAAATGAATTCTTGAATACGGCCGGAGTGTTGAAACATCATGCATGAGCGTTATCGTCTTTCCTTTGTGGGTGCGGATGGACGTAGTATTTGTGTTACCCCGGTAAGGCATATCAGTATAGGGTTTGAAGAAATCATCTTTACCCGCCATTTCATTGGCAAGAGTATTCAATGTAAAATCATTAGTGCTCATACTTACGAGATAGTCAAGCTTATCACCCCGGTTGATGTTCATACATTGTGCTATTGGCCCAAGGCCATGCGTAGGATAAAGGTTTCCATTCTTGCCAATATTTTCTTTTAGCCGCCACATATCGGCATAAGCATTTTTGTTGAACAGATATTCTTTTGAAAGATCATGGAGATAAGCACCTTCAGCATGTATCAACTCACCAAACAAACCATTACGTACCATATTTAATGTAAGGAGTTCAAAAAAATCGTAGCAACAATTTTCCAGCATCATCATGTGCTTCTTTGTATTTTCAGATGTTTCTACCAGTTGCCAGCATTCATCAATAGTTTTTCCGGCATTCACTTCTGTAGCTGCATGTTTTCCATTATTCATAGCACAAAGCGCAACCGGTGTGTGTAATGCCCAGGGAGTGGGCGTATAAACGAGGTCTATATCAGGGCTTTCACATAAAGCTTTATATCCTTCATCGCCACTGAACTCTTTTGCTTTGGGCCTTTGCATTTTCTCCAACGTTTTCTGTGCTCTGGCAACACGATCAGGGTATTTGTCGCATAAGGCAACGATTTCCACACCATCAATATAACTCAATCGCTCCACCGCACCGGAACCACGCATACCAAGACCAACGATTCCAATGCGGACTGTTTCAATCTTTGGCGCAGCATAGCCACACATATTAAACTGTTGAATTCCGTTGTCAATGGATTCAACATTATCCTCCTCATCTTTTTGAACCCGTGTTTGACGAAGGTTGGCCAAAGAAGGTAAACTGAACGTAAAAGCTCCGGCGCCTATGGTTAGATTGCGGAGAAATTTTCTGCGGTTGGCACTCATAATAATCAGGTTGGTTGAGCTGCAATTTCCTAAAATTATTTCATTCTGTTTTTGATGCTATAAAAAAGATTAAAAGTCTGGGAAACCTGAATTTTTATCTCCGGCAGAGCTTGGATTTTTCATTAACCCATGATTAACCGCTGTTAACCACCGGATAACATCTCCCGGAATGGTGCTTGCATATTTTTACCAAACCAAACGAGATCATGTACACCCAAAGGCAGATATTTCAAACTTCTTCCAGGCTTCGCTGGATTACTTTTAAATGGATCGGCAGAATCACCCTGTTTTTTATTTTATTAATGGTTCCCATTGTATGGATTACATTGGCTAAGGATCCAAAACCTATTTTGCCGGGTTTATCCAAAACAGATTTTAATAAAATTGATCCTATTCACCCGAAAGGATTGACTAAAAGAGAGGCAATTAAATATAAAGGCGGTATAAATGCTTTTTTGAAAGTAAAACAACAAAATAGTCAACTGGCTGCAGTGGAAAAAAAGAAAGCAGTTGAATTTTTAAAAAAGAGAACAAATCGTGTAAGGGCTGCCTTTTATGTGGACTGGGATCCACAGGCATTTTTCTCATTACAAGATCATATCTCTGAACTGAACACTGTTTTACCGGAATGGTTTTTTATCGATGCGAACACGGATTCATTAGTTAATAATATAGATCCGGACGGATTGGCATTGATGAAGCAAAATAATGTCAAAATTATCCCAATGCTGAGCAATGTAAACCTGAATGATCACAATGGGACTTTTGATGCGGATCTTTTATCAAAATTTTTACTGAATAAGAGTAAACGGGAAAAACTTCTTAAACAACTTCTTACTGTTTTAATATCGAATCATCTCCAGGGCGTTAATATTGACTTTGAAGAATTAAAGAATGAAAAAACTATCAATGCCATGGATGTGTTTATTAAAGAGTTGAGTGATTCATTACATAAGAACGGGTTATTGGTAACACAGGATATCATGCCGGACAACGAAGATTTTCATGTAAATCATCTGGCCCGGTACAATGATTATCTTTTTTTCATGGCGTATGACCAGCATTATACTTCCAGCATTCCCGGGCCGGTGAGTGAACAAAGATGGATAGAAAAAGAGGTGGATAAATTAGCCCGGGATGTACCATCTGAGAAAATTGTATTGTGCATGGCGGCATACGGGTACGACTGGCCTGATGGGGGTGATGCAGAAACACTTACTTATCAACAGGCATTATCCCTGGCCAAAGAATTTCATGCGACGATTGATTTTGATAATGATTCTTATAACTGCAAGTTTGAGTACACAGATTATAATAAAATACATCATACTGTATCTTTTATGGATGCAGGGGGTAATTTCAATACCATGCGCTTTGCAGATGAGTACAGTACTGCCGGTGTAGCTTTATGGAGGCTGGGTTCAGAAGACGAACGTATCTGGGATTTTTACAGCAGGGATTTAAGTAATGAGGCATTGAAAAAAAATCCATTTGATTTTTCGGCTCTTGGCAGTATTGATATGGAATCTGAAAAACCCGATTTTAAGGGAAACGGAGAAATACTGGATGTAAAAAATGATCCGCAAAAAGGTATTATTGATATTGAAAAGGATGATTCTGAAAACCTGGTGAGTGAAGAAACCTACCGGCAATTACCTACCCGGTATTTTATAAAATTATTCGGACAGGTACACAACCAGGTGATCCTGACTTTTGATGATGGCCCCGATCCTGAATATACTCCTCGAATTCTTGATATCCTGGAAAAAGAAAAAGTGCCTGCTGCTTTTTTTGTAATTGGTGTAAATGCTGAAGCGCATCTTCCCTTATTAAAAAGGATTTATAACGATGGTTTCGAAATCGGCAATCATACATTTACTCATCCGAATATTGCTGAAGTGAGTGAAGGCAGGGCAGTGACGGAAATAGAAGCCACCCGATTATTGATTGAAGCGGCTACAGGAAGAAGTACTATTCTTTTCAGAGCTCCTTATAATGCCGACGCACAACCAACGAAAGCAGAAGAATTAAAACCGTTAATGATCAGCAAACAAAAAGGGTATTACACGGTAGGGGAAAGTATTGATCCCAATGACTGGAGACCGGGGATAACAGCAGACAGTATATACAATAGAGTCATTAGTCAATATGAGGCTAACCCGGATAAAGGGATTATTCTTCTTCATGATGCCGGCGGTAACCGGGAAGCTACCGTGGAAGCTTTACCCCGTATCATTTCCTATTTTAAAAACAAAGGAGTACAATTTTCAACAGTTGGAAATCTTCTCAAACTCCCCAAGGATGCAATCATGCCCCCGGTACATGATGACCTGGTAAAAATGAGCAGCGTGGTAACCACATTTGTTTATTGGGCTACCCGGTTTCTTTATGCAGCATTTTGGGTGGCTATCTTTTTAGGTTTACTTAGAACAGTTTTCCTGGCCATAATGGCAACACTGCAATATTTCAGATCTAAAAATGAAAAATCACTGCTTACAGAATCTCTTACTCATAAAGTAAGTATCATTGTGCCTGCCTATAACGAAGAAGTGAATGCAGTGAAAACGGTCAGGAATCTTTTATTGCAGGATTACCCTGATTTCGAAGTGATATTTGTTGATGATGGA
Organism: Bacteroidota bacterium; assembly: GCA_018266555.1. Taxonomy (GTDB): domain Bacteria; phylum Bacteroidota; class Bacteroidia; order Chitinophagales; family Chitinophagaceae; genus UTBCD1. Next base: position 35,342 of record JAFEAF010000012.1, read on the forward strand.
TCAAAAGATAACACCTACGAAATAGTTTTAAATACATTCAAAAATAATCCCCGTGTACAGGTATTTACAAAAAGTAACGGAGGTAAAGCTTCTGCATTGAATTTTGGTATTTCACGTTGTTCAGGAGATTATGTTGTATGCATTGATGCAGATACACAACTGATGCCGGATGCGATCAGGAAAATGATGAAACATTTCAAGAATCCGAAAGTAGTGGCAGTAGCCGGTAATGTAAAAGTGGGCAATCAAAGAAATATTCTCACTTTATGGCAATCTATTGAATATATAACAGGGCAAAATTTCGATCGCAGGGCATTTGATTATCTCAATTGTATTTCTGTGATACCTGGTGCTATTGGTACTTTCAAAAAATCTGCCATTGAATCTGCCGGTGGCTTTATGACTGATACGCTGGCAGAAGATTGTGATCTTACTATGAGAATGCTTCGTCATGGTGGTATTGTTCGTAATTGTGCTGATGCGATAGCAGTAACAGAAGCACCGGAAACTTTAAAGCAATTTATGAAACAACGATTCCGCTGGAATTACGGAGTCATGCAGAGTTTCTGGAAAAACAGGGATGCTTGTTTTAATCCCAAATACAAATCATTAGGGATGGTGTCATTACCCAATATTTTATTATTTCAAATAGTATTACCGGTTTTATCTCCTTTGGCTGATCTCATATTTTTCCTGAGCATAGCATGGAGCTGGCATGATCCTGACAGCCTGCATAAGATCTTAACTTATTATGGGATATTCCTGGTAGTGGACGTATTGGTTTCTGTATTAGCATATTCATTTGAAAAAGAAAAAATGTACCGGTTGATCTGGCTTATTCCCCAGCGGTTTGTATATCGCCAGCTTATGTACATCATATTGTTCAGATCTATAACAAGAGCTATAAAAGGAGAAGGGCAGGGATGGGGTTCTCTGAACAGGACAGGGAATGTAGTATTTATAAACAGAACAGAATTACCGGAGACTGTAGTGGCAAAATAATTTCTTCTTGCTGAAGATAAATTTCTTGGTTTCGTATGGTTAAGGGTGACGCCCCGCTATTCTTAGCGGGGCCCTTTTTTATAACTGCTTAATCTCCCGGAGAAGGTTAATAATTAACCAGGGAATTAGAAATTATACACCCCGCCCGCCTGGCAGGAAGGACTGATTTGCAATTAAATTAAAAAATATTCTATCTATTCATTATTTATGTCCGGCCTTCTGTCTTTTGTTCGTTTCAAAGATTGTTCAAGCCTCCAGTCATCAATTTTTTTGTGATCGCCACTCATTAAAACATCCGGCACTTTCCAGCCTCTGAAATCTTCCGGCCTTGTATAAACCGGGGGCGCTAGTAAATTATCCTGGAAAGAATCAAACAGAGCAGAAGTTTCATCGTTCAACACTCCGGGAATCAATCTTCCAATTGTGTCCACTAAAACAGCTGCTGCCAATTCACCACCACTTAATACATAGTCGCCTATGGAAATTTCTTTAGTGATATAGTGCTCCCGGATTCTTTCATCTATTCCTTTATAATGCCCGCAGATCAATAATAAATTTTCTTTCAGGGAAAGTGTATTAGCAATTTTTTGATTCAGCGATTCTCCATCAGGCGTTAAATAAATTATTTCATCATACTTTCTTCCTTTCGATAAACTTTCAATGGCATTGGCGAGCGGTTCGCACATCATAACCATACCGGCGCCGCCTCCATACTGATAATCGTCGACCTGCCCATATTCATTCACTGCCCAATTTCTTAAATGATAAATATTTACTGTAAGCAAATTTTTTTCCTGTGCTCTTTTTATTATGCTGTGCTGAAAAGGGCTTTCCAGTAATTCCGGCAATACGGTGAGAATATCTATGTGCATGCAGCAAAGATAGATGATGCTTCAAATTATTTTGCACTAAGGCTGTTTCAACGACATGAAGCTGCTACGGTACTTACATGGGTGAATGAAGGGCTGAGAAATGGAATGCCCAAACCCATACCACGCAGAACCAGTATTGTTGCCATAAAGAATAAAAGGACAGGTACAGCTTTACGTAATCTTAACCGGATTGATTGATTCAGATAATTGCCCAGGACCACAATGGCAAACATAGCGGGAAATGTTCCTAAACCAAAAAATAACATAAACGCTCCCCCATGTAATGAACTGGCAGCAATTACAGAAGAAGAAAGAGCCAAATACACTAATCCGCAAGGTAGAAAACCATTCAGCAGCCCAATAACGAATACGGAGCTTTGTTTTTTGGAGTGAAATAAATTTCCCAAATGTCGCCTGAGCAGCAAAAAAGGTTTATTGATTTTATTTGCAGCGGAGAAATGAAAATATCTTTTTGGAATAACCAAATAAAATAAAATAATAAATCCCAGCGCCAGAGATAAGCTGCTTTGCCAGACAGGTGCAATGATAAGGCCCCCCAGCGAGCCGAAAACTATTCCTAAAATTGTATAGGATAAAATTCTTCCGGTATTGTAAAGGGCAGCACCGGTAATTCTTGAAAAGTTATTATTATGAGATATAGGTAATGATAAAGCAAGTGGCCCGCACATACCCAGGCAGTGAAGGCTTCCGGCAAAACCTATCGCAAATGCAGATACTATGATGTCAATGCTGATTGTCACGAATTTTCTTTTTGGTTCCACCAGTTTATTAGAATCATTAATCCCGAATAGCCTGTCAAAATCCCCCCGGGCAACAACCAATACGAAGAAAAAAACAGTAATGGATATACTGCTAAAGAAGTACCGCCGAAAAAAAGTAAAATGCCGCCAGTAAGCTTAAATTTAAACGATAATAAAAGCCCGGCTACTGCAAAAATTAAAAGGATCTGCGGCGAGGATTTTCCTAACTCAGCAGCCTGGAATATAAAAACACAAGCAAGCATAATTATCCCTGCAACTGCAACAATGAACGGGTTTTTCATTTTATTATTTGTTACCATTGGTATATTCATCAGAAAGAAACCTTTTTTTCAAAATAATATTTTAAACTATCAGCTTTCCAGGAAAGCTTGAGTTCATAATTTCCTGAAAAATTTCCGGGCAATTCCTGGATGATTTCCTGTTGTTCAGTATTCAGTATTTTCCTGAAATCCCGGGAGGCATCTGCAGGAAAGTACAGGTAAAAATCAATTTGCTTTTTCTTTCCTTTCATTTCTTCTGGAAAAAGAAGGGAAAGTACATGGCCGTTTTTCTGAACAGCAACGGGCGCAGAAAGCTTCGCTGCATTAGCGGATTGATCAATGACTTGCTGGTATTTCAGTTCTTCACCATAATAATCTTTTGTAACCAGGTCAAATTTTTGATAATTGGCTTTGATCACCAGAAATGCAATGCCGCTTACAAAAATCAGGAATGTAAAAGCGATCTTATGTCCCCAGGTAATTTTCATAATTTTTATTTTAATATCCGGGCCCTAAAAAAGTTACGGTTAACGTTTTTATTTTTTTGTCAGCCTGATATATTCCCAATGTAATTGGTGTTTTTCTTTTTTCAATCAGTTGCCTGTTAATCTTAATAATAAAGGAAGTTTGAAAATATGATTCTTTGGGTACAGTAAGATCTTTGGATATTACTTCGATCTCTCCTTTTATGTTTTCCAATTTCAGGCTTACCGGAATATCCTTTCTTGTTTTATTAGTCAGCTTGAGATTATAAAGATTAGCAACTCTGCCATCCGGCAGGCTTTGAAACATTTGCCCGGAGCTTCTTAATATTCTTGCGTCCACATCTTCCCTTGTAATAAGCATGGCTGCCAGGGCGCCGACGAGTAATATCAAGGCAAAAGAATATGCTCCAATCCGAAAAGTAAATCTTGTTTTCTTTTTTTGTGCAATGTTTTCTTCTGATGCAAAGCGAATCAATCCCCGGGGCCGGTTTACTTTATCCATGATATCATCACAGGCATCAATACAGGCAGTGCAGTTTACACATTCCAGTTGTGTGCCATTTCGGATATCAATTCCTGTAGGGCAAACTCTTACGCAAGCTGTGCAGTCCACACAATCCCCGGTATCCCATTTTCCTTCTTTTTCTTTTTTAATTTTCCCTCTTGGCTCGCCTCGTACATAATCATAGGCTACAACAATTGATTTTTTGTCAAGCAGCACTCCCTGCAATCTCCCGTAAGGGCATACAACGATGCATACCTGCTCCCGAAACCAATAATAAACAAAAAAGAAAACCGTAGTAAAACCAAGCAAAGAAATAAAGGTGCCGATATTTGCATCCACACCTTCACGCACCATGGCCAGCACTTCATCCATGCCGATAATATATGCAAGAAAAAAATTGGCGATGATAAACGAAACAAAATAAAAAACAGTAATTTTTATGAGCCGTTTACGTATTTTATAAGCAGTCCAGGGCATTGCTTTCAGGCGGCGTTGTTTATTATAATCCCCGTCGAGTAAATATTCAATTTTCCTGAATACCATTTCCATAAAAATGGTTTGGGGGCATGCCCATCCGCAAAACACCCGCCCAAAAACTACTGTGAATAAAATGATGAATACAATAAATGTGAGTAAGCCAATTGCAAAAATGAAAAAATCCTGCGGCCAGAATATTTTTCCAAAAAAAATAAATTTACGCTGCAATACATTAAATAAAAACAGTGGTTCGCCTTCAACTTTTATAAACGGCAGCGTAAAAAAAATAATGAGATAAAAAACAGAAGTGATAGTTCTGAAATTATACAATTTTCCTTTTGGTTTTTTCGGGAAAATATAATTCCGGTTTCCCTGTTTGCTGATTGTGGCAACAGAGTCACGGAAGCTTTGATCAATAAGCTCTTTCTTTTCTTCTGCTATGGCCGAAAAATCTTTTTCTTCCATCATTCTTTTTTTACAGGCTCTTCAGTTTATTTCGCAGGCTTCTGTTTTATGGTATCCTTTTTTACTGCAACGCTATCCGAAGCTTTTGCAGCGACATAAAGATCTCCTTGCGGGGCTTTTGCGTTTGGTGGATTGGTGCCCTGAAGAGATAAAACAAAACTTGATAAATCCCTTATTTCTTCGGGGGTAAATGTTTTTCCCCAAGCCTGCATTCCTTTGTCAGGAACGCCATCTGTGATTGTTTTAAATATATTATGAATACTACCGCCATGCAACCAATATTTATCGGTAAGGTTGGGGCCGATTCCACCTTCGCCCTGGGCACCATGGCAGGGAAAACAAGTTCCGGAATAAATCTTTTTTCCTTCAGCAATACCGGTTGCGTCCGCCATAGTAACATTGTTTTCGTCAAGCTGAATTTTATTTTTGCTTTTATTAGCCTCTATTTTTGTGGCTGCTATCTGCATCTCGTTGTTGTATTCCTGTTCAGGAGTAGGCCCGGTTTTAAAAACGTGAAAACGTAATAAATAAATTACAGCGACAATGATTGTCAGGTAAAATCCCCATTTCCACCATGGGGGTAATGTATTGTCCAATTCTTTGATGCCATCGTAATCATGATCCAGCAATACATCAGATTCTTTTTCGATAGAAGCAGCTTTGGTAAAAAATTTTTTATCAAAATTGCTCCAGAGCTTCCGGAAGCCGGATAGTGGCATTGGTTTGCCGGTTCTTAATAGAGCTTCTTGCCTGTATTTATTTCTTTGCTTAATGAAATAGGCAGTGAAAATAATGGCAAGAATTAAAAATCCAAGAACACTGTAAAAAAAATATTTCATTCCTCCTGAAGGAAAGCTAATATTATTCTGAGCGTATGCTGATCCTGAAAAGAGAAATATGATCAGCGCTGTAAGGATGGAATGTTTTTGAAAAAGGTTTCTCATAAACAATCTTATTTTAAATAGTTTTGGGTGATTAATTCAGAATGCTCATTCTCGTTTTCCAATGGCATCCTGCTGATGTCATTCACTTTTGTTTTATCCATCTTCTTTACATAATACAGCATCGCTATAAAAAACACAAAAAATGCCAGCAGGGAAATGATAGGGTAAATATCTACACGATCAATGGTTTCTGCATATTGTTTGATGAATTTGAACATGCCTTTATTATTTATTTTCAGTTATTTTATTTTTTTTCAATATCAGTTCCTAAGCGTTGCAGGTATGCAATCAATGCCAATACTTCAACATTGGGCTTTACCCTGACACTGTCTTTTAGCAAATTAGCACGGATCAGATCAGCCTGAGCCGTCAAATCTTTATTGGCTGTATTCTCATATCCTTTAGCATAGGGTACTCCTAATTTTCGCATCGCCCTGATTTTAGCAACTGTACTTGCGGTATCTAATTCTGCATCCAGGAGGAAAGAATATGATGGCATTAAAGAACCTGGAGTGACCGCCTGCGGATCATCAAGGTGATTGAATTGCCAGGTATCTGATTTTTTTATTTTCAGAGAACCTTCCCGTGCCAGATCAGGCCCGGTTCTTTTTGACCCCCATTGAAATGGATGATCATAAACAAATTCGCCTGCTTTTGAATATTCCCCATACCGTTCTGTTTCCGATCGAAAAGGACGGATCATTTGTGAATGACAGGTATAACATCCTTCTCTCCGGTAAATATCTCTTCCCTGCAATTCCAATGGGGTATAGGGTTTTACACTCGCAATGGTTGGAACGTTGGATTTGATGAGAAATGTGGGTACAATTTCAATAATCCCTCCAATGAGAATTACAATAAGAGACAGCATCAAAAGCGGAATGGGTTTTCTTTCAATGCGGCGATGCCAGTGTTCGCCGGTATGCCCGGTATAAATCTTTTCCAGAGCAGGAGCTTCTGCATCTTCATTGGCAACCAGTTTTCCTTTTCTCACAGTCATAAATAAATTATACATCATCATCAACGCACCGAACAGGAAAAGAGATCCCCCGAATGCACGGGTGGCATAAAATGGTTTTAGGTATGTTACTGTTTCAACAAATTGAGGGTAAGCCAATCTTCCGTCCGGAGTGAATTGATTCCACATCGCTGCTTGTGTAAAACCGGCTATGTACAAAGGCACTGCATAAAAAATGATTCCCAGAGTGGCAACCCAAAAATGTGCATTGGCCAGCTTTTTTGAATAAAGAGGTGTTTTAAAAAGCCGGGGTATCAACCAATACAACATTCCAAAGGTCAGCATACCATTCCATCCCAAACCACCAACATGTACATGGGCAATGGTCCAGTCGGTAAAATGGCTGATTGCATTCACTGTTTTTAATGAAAGCATCGGGCCTTCAAATGTGGCCATCCCATAAGCTGTTACGGCTACGACCATAAATTTAAGTACCACATCTTCTCTTACTTTATCCCAGGCACCACGAAGGGTCAGTAATCCGTTGATCATTCCACCCCAGCTGGGAAAAAGCAACATGAAAGAAAATACAATACCGAGTGATTGCGCCCAGTTGGGCAATGCTGAATAAAGAAGATGATGAGGGCCAGCCCAGATATATAAGAATATTAACGACCAGAAGTGTATGATCGAAAGCTTATATGAATATACCGGCCGGTTTGCAGCTTTTGGTAAAAAATAATACATCAGGCCCAGGTAGGGTGTAGTTAAAAAGAAAGCAACCGCATTATGGCCATACCACCACTGCACCAATGCATCCTGCACACCGGCATACCATGAATAACTTCTAAACCAGCTTACAGGCAATTCAAGTGAATTTACAATATGCAATACGGCTACGGTAATAAATGTGGCAATGTAAAACCAGATGGCAACGTACAAATGACGAACTCTTCTTTTCAGAATTGTAGCAAACATATTCCAACCGAAAACAACCCAAATGATAGTAATGGCAATGTCAATTGGCCATTCCAGTTCGGCATATTCTTTTCCGGAGGTCATCCCCATGGGCAATGTCAATGCTGCAGCAAGTATAATAAATTGCCAGCCCCAGAAATGGATACGGCTCAGCAGATCACTTGCCATGCGAGCTTTTAATAATCGCTGAATCGAATAATAATACCCTGTGAAAATTCCATTACCAACAAACGCAAAAATGATCGCATTTGTATGCAATGGGCGAAGACGACCGAAACTGAAAAATGGCTGAACATTCAGGGTTTTGGGAAAAACTAATTCAAGTGCAACCCAAAGACCTACCAGCATACCTACAATGCCCCAAATAATAGTGGCATAAGCAAAGTTTCGGGCAATCTTATTGTCATACTGAAATTTTTCCAATGCTTGCATGAATTTTATTTTTTGATTTTGGTTATTTGCTCCTGATACATAATCAGTAGGCAGTTTGTTTATTTACTTTTAACCGGTTCTTTCGGATTAAATGTCTCAGTCGGTTTTAATTCGTCATCCATTAATATTCGTACAGATGGAGTGTAATCATCATCAAATTGCCCTTTTTTGACTGACCAGATAAAAGCAGCCAGAAATCCCCCCGCAATCAGTATGCTGAATCCTATCAATAGAATGAGTACACTCATTTGTTTTTTTTTAATGCGGACAAAAATATCTTTTGACTTTTCTGTCATCGCTGATTTATCTCAACTAATGTTATGAGCAAAGTCAATGATTATGTTTTATAGCTCATCAGGCTGAAATTTGCTGATCACTGATGTACTTTATAATTTTTTTTGTTTTGCTGAAATGGTTGTGGCAACTGTTACAAATGCTACAATGCTAATGGTACTAGCCGGCATCAGAATGGCAGCTAAAAGCGGTGATAATAACCCCTGTACTGCAAAGCTTAACCCTACAATATTATACAGGATGGAAATAATAAAACTCCAGACAATTACATTTTTGCCTGAGCGAGCATAACAAATGAACCGGTTCAGCTTGTAAACTTCATTACTGTCTAAAATTCCGTCACAAGCTGGGGTGAACTGGCTGCTGTTTTCGTTAACTGCGATTCCCACATCGCTTTGTTTCATGGCACCGGCATCATTCAAGCCATCTCCCAGCATCAGCACTTTAGCATTTGGTTTTTTTTCTTTCAACTCCTTTATATAATTCAATTTATCCTGTGGAGTTTGATGAAAAAGAATTTGCCCACGGATTCCTAACAAAGATTCAAGATTTTCTTTTTCAGCAGCATTATCTCCGCTTAATACATGGATCATGAATTTATTTTCTGAGACTGAACTTACCATTTCCGGCACACCCTGCCGGTATTGATTATGTATCCGGAAGACTCCTTTTTTTATTCTGTTTATTGAAACATACACTTCACTGCTATTTGCGTTGTAAGATGAATCATTATTATGTTCCACTAAATTTTTTGACCCTACCTGAATTTCATTTTCATGTATCCGCCCGGTGATCCCTTTTCCGGTAATTTCCCGGAATGCTGATACGGGCATTGGTTTTACGGTGTATTTTTTTAAAAGATCCTGTTGTACCATTCTGCTCAACGGATGAATAGATTCCTTTGTCAATGAATAAATCATACTGATCTCATCAGTTGACAGGGTTACCCCTTCGTAAACTATTGAAGCACGGGTTGAGTGCGTTAGCGTTCCTGTTTTGTCAAAAACTATATTATTTACTTTGCTCAGCGATTCAATCACTGAGGCATTTTTCAGGTAAAATTTATTTTTCCCGAAATGGCGGAGCATATTTCCATAAGTAAATGTAGCCGAAAGTAACAGGGAACAGGGACAGGCCACGATCAATGCAGCTGTTACGGATACTGCGATTTTTGATGGATCATTAAATGCCCAGTACAAGGCAGTGCCTGCAGCAATACTTAATAACGCCAAAGTAAAATAACGGCTCCATGGATGAACGAAAGAATGTGTTTTGTTTTTTTGTTGCGTGAAGATGTCGTTGTTCCAAAGCTGGGTGATATAACTTTGCTCTACCGGTCGGATAACCTCCATTTCAAGTAATGTGCCCAGTTGTCTGCCCCCGGCAAATACCAATTCATTTTTTAGTTTCAGCACTGGTGTATTCTCTCCCGAAACAAAACTGTAGTCAATTGTACCTTGCCCCTTTTTAATAATGGCATCTGCAGGAACCATATCATTTTGCCTTACGATAATAGTATCACCTTTCTTTAATGCGCTGATGGTGGAAGCCTCTTCTTTGCCATCCTTTAAAATAGTAACGCCTAACGGGAAATAGGATTTGTAATCTCTGTCAAATGAAAGGCTTTCATAGGTTTTGTCCTGGAACCAGCGCCCCACCAGCATAAAAAAAACAATACCGCTCATGGAATCAAGATAACCGGCTCCGGATCCGCTGAGAATTTCATACACACTTCTCGAAAAGGTGACTGAAATAGCTAATGCAATTGGGGCATCGATGTTCAGCCATTTTTGCCGTAATCCTTTCCAAGCTGAAATAAAGAATTCATTTGCGCTGTAAAAAAATACCGGTAACGATAAAACTAGATTCAGATAACTGAACAGTTTTGCAAGATATGGCTGTTCGATATTCCCCGACGAAAAATACTCGGGAAAGCTCAGCATCATGATATTGCTGAAACAAAATCCTGCAATCCCTATTTTAAAAATCTTTTTTCTGTTTACCTGCCGGCCGGTTTTCTTTTCTCCTTCATTGAGACTAATGTAAGGTTCATAGCCAATGAAAGCCAGCAATTCTACCACTTTTCTCAACGAGATCTTTCCCGGATCAAAAACGATAAAAATATTCTTGCATTGAAAATTGGTTCTTGAAAATACAATTCCCGGATCAATCGTATGTAAATTCTCCAATAACCAAATACAGGATGTACAGTGCATTTGGGGTAAATCAAAACTCACATGACTCTGGCTGTTGTCATGAAACCGAAGCAAAACTTGTTTCACTTCTTCATTATCCAGGTATGCAAATTTTTCTGAATTGAATTTTCCTTTTACTTTAATACCAGGTTTGTCGCTCAGCTCATAATAGTTGCACAGGCCGTTTTCCTGCAGTAACTCGTACACAAACTTGCATCCGTCGCAGCAAAAAGTTTTATTGCCGGATAAAATAGAGTTATCGCAGGGCTCACCACAGTGATAACAGTCTACGGCAAGTTTTAATGTTGGCTTCGTTTCCCGGATCAAATTATCTTTCAATGACTGAAAAATTTAGAGAAAATCAAAGTTGCTGTTGACTAAGTAAATAGCTGATGAGAAATGTCATTGGTATATCTGATTTCACTCATTTAGAACGATAAGCCCCCTGATGAATCAGGGGGCTTCAATTGAAACGAAAACCAACGATCTCTCGTCAGGCGACGAGAATAAAATTTGTCTTTTCAGACATAAACACGCAATACGATTTACAAATATAAAAGTATGGAGTATTGTAACAGATGATATTTATCATATTTTATTCTGAGAAAAGTCAAGAAAAAAAGATTCGATAAAAGACCTTATGATCTGTTTTGTGTGATTAATCATTAAAGTCAAGAATCTTTGAAGATGACACTGATTTTGGCTTTCTGATAATAATAGTTTCGGATTGTTTTTTTTGCATGACAATTCTAAAAGATGTAGCTATTAAAACACCAAGGCCAACGAATATAAAAATCCCGCTATATGTGAATATCCTGAAAAAAGGTTGGCTTTTCTGCATGATATAAAAGAAGGTTTCGTTATGCAGGGCACCACTGATTTTTACAACACCACTTGCCAGTAAAGATGACCAGAAGAAAACCAGTGCAAGGTTGGTAATATAAGCACCACGGCTAACCCATTTTTTGTTTTGTTGAAATGCAAATACATTTTCAGTTTTCAGGATATAAAAAATAGATGCCATTAACAGCATGGTATTAATTCCAATAGTGGTACCCATTGCATGAGCTACTGTAATGTGAGTGCCGTGAGTAAAATAATTCCACACCGGCACAGAGATGATTAGTGCTAATACCAGGTTCAGAAATATCCATGCATCTGCAAATGAAAGAAAGCGATAGGGAAGCAAGTGATAATTTTTCCGGGCACCTGAAACGGTTTTTCTCCATTGTAAAATTATATACCCAAAGAGAAGCAGTTCAGTCATACTAATACTATACGCAACAATTTTCACCCATGGAGCTGCAGGTACAATATAGGTATGATGCCCCCAGTTGAACATCAGGTTGGTTAATCCTAAAAAGTAAAAAAAGAAACTCAATGGGGAACGGGCGGCTTTTACATTTCCACTCATTTGTTCCATAATATATATACCTGTTCCATACACCAGCATATTCCAACTGCCAACCATAGAACCCAGGGCTTTCCATTGCACGGTAATGTCACGTACCATATTATTCCTGAAAAAGTCAAATAACCAGAGGTATGATTCAGATAGAGTGATAAAGAAGAACAGGATACCTGTGGACCACATCCAAATATAAACAGGTGCTGTCTTAAAATTTGGTTTTAAAGTGGCAAAAAAATTAATGGCAAAAGGAACCCATGATAAAAAAATAAACAGGCCCATCAAGGGTGGAAATTCTAAATATTCCCTTCCCCCAAAATAACCTGCACAAAAACCGGAAATGATAATGAGTGAAGTTGCACTTTGCAAAACAAAATGTATCCATACACCATTTTGCCAGAAGATAGGTCTTTTGGAAATTAATGGTAAATAATAATAAATACCCGCATGGGCTGCACAAAATATCCAGCTAATAACAAGATAAACATGCAATGGCCTTGTTTGTTGAAAGGATAAATGGTCTTTTAGAAATCCGGGTAATATATATTGTATCCCGCCCAGTAAGCCGAATAAAATGCCCAACATCAAATAACTTAATGCCAGTAATACAAAGGCTTTGGTGGGTTTGTTGGCAGAATGTAAAAATGCATGACTCCGGCCTTTTCTCATATTCTAATTTTGTTTATAGGTTATTGCAGTTTTATCTACGTATTTCAAAAAGCTGATGAGTGCAGTAATATCTTTTTCCCTTAAATGAAAGTCAGGCATTTGCGCTCCTCCATTTTTTAAAAAAGATCTCATCAATGATTCTCCCCTGTTTTTATCACTATATGCGGTGGTTAGCTCCGGGCCCAGGTAGCCCCCAAGCCCATATAATTGGTGGCAGGCGGTACAGTTATATTGTTGAAAAAGTAACTTCCCCCGGCTGATCTCCGTCATCTCAGAATTTGAAACTGAGACAACTTCTTTTGTTCCTTTAGTATAAATAATGATACTATAGACAATGTAAGCAATAAATAAAAAAAGAAAGATTGTAATTTTCATTCTGTCTTGTTTAATCATTTTGTGAATGCTACTGATAAAAAAAGAGCCCGGCATCTTTTAATTATTCCAGGGATGAAAATATTCTCTTGATCTGCTGCCTGTTTTGATTATTGTCATGTTTTAAAATGATATTTATCAGTTTGCCCGGTGGTTGAAAGCGTTTATTTTACTTATATGTTTTTTACAAAATCATTCGGATATGCTGTCAGGGGCATTTTGTATGTCACTTTAATGAGTGATGAAAAGAAAAGGGTGCAGATTGATGAAATCGCAGAAAGGTTATCGGTGCCGAAACATTTTTTGGGAAAGATTATGAATAAGATTGTGAAAGAGAAAATTCTTGATTCCACCAAAGGCCCTTACGGGGGATTTTCTATAAACAAGGATACTTTATCTGTTCCGCTTATAAAAGTGTTGGAGGTTACCGAAGGATTAGAGCAGTTTTCGATTTGTGCCCTGGGGTTGAGGAAATGTGATCCTGAGCATCCTTGCCCAATTCATAAAGAGATGATACGACTTCGCACCGAACTTAAAAGCACCCTGATAGATACATCCATCAATGATCTTGTGATAGGAAACAAACCCGAACTGATCCGGAATATTTCAGCATATTGAATTTCTTGTCAGTAGCCAATGATATTTTTTGTTTTCGCATGTTAACTCAATAAAATGTTTTTAATTCCGATAAGTATAGATAAGAACTCTGTTATATCAGATATCGTTAAGCGGGACTACCGGACAGCATCCGTTTTTAATAAGTACAATATTGATTTTTGCTGTGGCGGAAAATGGACTTTGGGAATAATATGTGAAACCCGGGGTTTGGACTATACAACACTTTACAATGAATTAGAAAATGCAGTACGGACAATCCAGGTTCCCAATTCACTTCGTTTTGCAGAATGGGATGTTGATTTTCTAACGGAATATATAGTCAAAATACATCACCAGTACCTGAAAGATTTCTTACCGCTGATCCGGGATCATCTGAATCATTTTGTGGAAGATCATAAGAAAAAATATCCCGAATTGGAAGAAGTGCTAAAACAGTTTAATTTTTTATACAAAGACATATTCCCTCACCTGCAGCAGGAAGAAGAGATCATTTTTCCGTATATCAGGCAGATAGCTCATGCTTATGATAGCAAGGAATCTTATGCCAGCCTGCTGGTTCGTACATTACGAAAACCTGTGGAAGAGGTAATGAAACATGAACATGACTCTATTTCAAAAGTGCTTCACAACCTGAGAATAAAAACAAACAATTATGCCCCGCCTGAGGATTCCTGTGTGAGCCACCAGGTGGCCTTTTCAAGATTAAAAGAGCTTGATAACGACCTGATGCAACATGTATTTTTAGAAAACGATATTCTTTTTCCTAAAGCGATTTTCATGGAAAAAGAACTAACCAGGAAAGAATGAGGTTTGCGATAAGACAATCCCTGACTCGTTACTGAATCATTATCTTAGCAGGAATAAACCAACATCAATGCTACCGATAAGCGAACGGCAGGCATTTTTTTATACTATTTTAATATTAATCATCACCATTTTGATAGGCTATCTTACCAAGGGTAGCTTTATACTGATTGGCGGGTTGGTGATAGGTATTTTCATGACTGCTTTTATACCCGGTAAACGTTCTACCCTTATTGTTTCACTTATCAGCGCTATGCTGATTATTCTTTTCGGTATCATTTATGAAGTCGACATGACTTCAATAACCACCATCATGCCACAACTGATCCGGTTGCTGGTCATTTTAGTTGCTTTGATTGTTGTGAATCATCTTAAAAAATTATATACGGATATCAGGACGGACAAAACTCATATGACTTCTTTATTTGAAAATGCCACTGAAGGCATTATTTTGACCGATAAAGAAGGTAAAATTATTTTAATAAATCCTGCAGCCGAAAAAATGTTTGGTTATAATGCCATAGAGCTTTTTGGAAATACAGTAGAAGTGCTGATGCCGGTGGCGTTCAAACAAGACCATGTCATCCAGAGGGAAGGTTTTTATAAATCTCCATCCAACCGGGCCATGGGCAATGGCCGTGATCTATTTGCGAAAAGAAAGGATAATACAGAATTTCCAGTTGAAGTGAGCCTGAGCCATTACCGGGAAAGAAATGAAATGTATGTTATTGCTTTTATTGTAGATATTACTCACCGGAAGGAGGCAGAAAGAAAGCTCATTCAACAAAAAAAAGAGCTGGAAAGAGTGACGGATCAAATACGAAAATTAAATGCAGAACTCGAAGGGAAGGTAGAAGAGAGGACAATAATCCTGAAAGAAGCTCTGCAAAAATTGGAAATGTCTCAAAAAGAATTAAGTGAAGCATTGGATAAGGAACGAGAATTGAATGAAATCAAAGGAAGATTTGTTTCAATGGCTTCTCATGAATTCAGAACGCCACTCAGTACGGTATTGTCGTCCGCTTCACTGCTTTCTAAATACACAGCGGCAGAAGACCAGGAAAAGCGGAACCGCCATATTGAAAAAATCAAGAGCTCTGTTAAGCATCTAAATGATATCCTGGAAGATTTTCTGTCACTTGGTAAGTTGGATGAAGGTAAAGTTGAATCCCATTTGTTAGATTTTGATTTGGAAAATTTTATTCATGAAACGGTTGATGAAATGAGGGGCCTTTTAAAAAACAATCAACAGGTGATCATAGAACATTCCGGTGAAACTAAAATCCATTCGGATAAAAAGCTGTTGAAAAATATTATTATTAATCTTCTTAGTAATGCCATAAAATTCTCTGATGAGGGTGCTCTCATAGAGCTGAAAAGCAAAGTAAATGGCAGCGAAGCAACAATCCAGATTGCTGATAATGGATTGGGGATATCAAAAGAGGATCAGGAACATTTGTTCACCAGCTTTTTCAGAGGCAAAAACGTAACTAATATACAGGGTACCGGTATGGGGCTACATATTGTAAAACGATATATTGATTTATTAAATGGAACAGTAACTTTGCAAAGCCAGTTAAATAAAGGAACAACCATTACTTTTACAATTCCAGTAAACCAATCACAAAAATGAAATCTGTTTTAGTAATTGACGATAATGAGGATATCCGGGATAATACGGCTGAAATATTGGATTTAGCCGGGTATAAAACATTTACCGCTGAGAACGGGAAAAAGGGGGTTGATATCGCCGTGAAAGAAAAACCGGATGTAATCGTTTGCGATATTATGATGCCTGAATTGGATGGGTATGGGGTATTGCATCTTCTTCGGAAAAACCAGGAAACATTAAACATTCCATTCATTTTTTTAACTGCAAAAACAGAGCGAAGCGATTTCAGGAAAGGAATGGAAATGGGGGCTGATGATTATATCACCAAACCGTTTGAAGATATTGAGTTGCTGAATGCCATTGAGGTGCGCTTAAAGAAGAGCGAAATACTGGATCACAAATACGCCGCATCACCTCAGGGAATTACACAATTTATCAAAGATGTGAAAGGTTCAGGGCTGATGCAGCAACTGTCTGATCAATACAATATTGAATCATATAACAAAAAACAAGTCTTGTACCAGGAGGGAAAACGCCCCCGGTTTTTATATTATTTAGTAAAGGGAAAAGTAAAAGGATATAAAACACATGAAGATGGGAAAGAATATATTACCGACCTGTTCAGTGAAGGCGATTTCATGGGATATCCTTCATTGATTGAAGATAAAAACTATGATGATTCCGCCCTGGTACTGGAAGATGCCGAGGTAATGCAGGTGCCGAAAGATGATTTCCTGCAAATGATTTATGGAGATATTAATATTGCTGCAAAATTTATTCGAATCATTACTCAGAATGTAAAAGAAAAAGAAGAACGGCTGCTGAATCTTGCATATAGCTCACTTCGGAAAAGAGTGGCAAAAGCATTAGTGGATATTCATACCAAATTCAGCCCGCAGGGAGAAAATAAACCCATCGAAATTTCAAGAGAAGACATTGCACATTATGTCGGCACAGCTACTGAATCACTCATAAGAACGCTTAGTGATTTTAAAGCAGAGAAATTAATTGAAATCAGGGAAGGTAAAATTGTTATTTCCAATCTGGACAAACTGAAAAATCTTCTTTACTGATCTTCTAAAAAATCATTCATATCTCTTCGTTGTTTTTTGGTAGGACGGCCAATTTTGGTTTTTCTTTTCCCGATATAAAATACGGTTGCCTGAAATTGTAATCGTTCTGTTTCCTCAGAAGGCGTAATATCAATATAATATTTTATGGCTTCTTCATATTTTACACGGCCGTGCAATAAGCCTGTTACTTTGATTCGCCAGCGACGGGCATCGGTCTTCACTTCATATTCATCATCAACACTTACATTCTTTGCAGCTTTAACCGGCGACCCGTTACACTTAATTTTTCCATGATCACATGCAGTGGCAGCTAAAGTCCTTGTTTTAAAAACCCGGATGGACCATAGATATTTATCAAGGCGGAGTTTTTCAGTCACAATACGTAATATTAGAAAACAAAAATAAAAATGATATTTTTTAAAGCAATATTTCAAATTAAGATTTCTAACTTTAAATCATGGTTTCGAAATTCAAAACAGGAGATCATGTGATATGGAACTCGGAAGCGGGGTATGTTTCAGGTAAAATCATAAAAGTCCACATAAAAGATTTTAAATATAAAGGCTACACACATCATGCTTCAGCAGACGATCCGCAATATGAAATAAAAAGTGATAAAACAGATCATATTGCTGCACATAAGGGGAAGGTTCTGAAAAAGATCAAATGAACGATTATGAAATATTAATGCAACTTGTTTTCCGAACTTAATAATAAAAGTTTAAAGCTGAAACCTGAAAGCAATCTTACCTTTTTAGAGGTATATTTCCCTGCGGAATAATAATCATCTCAGCTTTTAATGTCATTTAATTCAAAGCAAAAGTTGAATTTTTGCTAACGGATTTAAAATTAGTTTTTAAAAATATTGTTCAACTCCAATAAAAATTTCTAACTATTTTTAGGGCAAATCTTTAATAGTTCACACACAGTACATTATAGGAAATATTTCTGAAAAAAAATAATCAGGCTACCCACAAAAACTCTCAGGGAAAAACCCGAAGGGAAAATTCATACTCAAAGTGGAGAACTCATTCGATAAAAGTATAAGATTAGCATAAAAATTGCCAATATTCTGTATCTCTGAATTTAAGAACGAATCGGCTAATCTTGTGAGAATCAAAAACCCTCTGTTAAACTACCTCATCCTGCTGATAACCACATTTATTGGTTATTCTTCCTATGCGCAGATACCTCCCCGGCAATGGGCTCATCACTATGGTGGCAGCAATGTTGACATTCCATATGTGATAAAATTTACGAATGATAGCGGAACCATTGTTGGCGGATATACCAGTTCTAAAGATGGCGATGTACGCCCTCTGCCCAACCGTGATTACTGGGATCTCTGGGTATTGAAGCTGGATAAATGCGGAAACATTCAATGGGAAAAATCATTTGGCGGAACAGGTTATGAAAGTGCAAGAGATGTAGCACAGACTTCTGATGGAGGATACATTGTTTTGGGCGAAACCAATTCAACTGACGGTGGCGTGGTGGCCGGATACGGAGGCACAAAAGATATTTGGCTTTTAAAGCTTGATGCAAACGGAATCCTGCAATGGCAAAAAAGATATGGCGGCAGTGGCCTGGATATCGGTAATCATATTGAAATAATGAGTGATGGCAGTTACCTGATTGCAGCTTCGTCATCATCCAACGATGGTGACATAAAAGGAAATCACGGCTCCGGTGGATATACCGATGGTGTGTTGATGAAAATAAATTCTACCGGCACATTGCTGTGGAGTAAATGTTATGGAGGAAGTAAAAATGAAGAACTATTCGATTTTGAAATTATTAATGGCAACATTTACCTGGCAGGGTTTACAAATTCTGTGGATGGAGACATTCCTCCCGATCAAAAAAACTATGATGTATGGTTGCTGGCATTGGATCAAAACGGAAATAAAATATTCAGTAAAATTTATGGTGGATCGCAAAACGATGTGGCTTATTGTATGACAAAAGGCGCTGATGGAACATTAACATTGGCGGGTTATACCACATCCAATGACGGCGATGTCAGCGGCGCTAAAGGAGCACAGGATTATTGGGTGCTGAATGTAGATACAAAAGGAAAACTAAACTGGCAAAAAGTATTGGGCGGTACGGATGCAGACTATGCCAAAACAATTATTACTGATAAAGACGGTGGATATATTGTTGGAGGTGTCACTTATTCTGTTGATGGAGATATTTCAAATCCTCTTGGCGAAGCAGATTACTGGACTGTGAAGCTTAGTCCTGCAGGCAATGTGATATGGAAACAAAACTGGGGTGGCGCAGAAAATGATAATATGCGCTACATGATTCACAATCCTGTCAATGATGAATATTATCTTGCCGGTGATTCGGAATCTGGTGATGGCGATTTCAGCGATACCAAAGGAGAAACCGATTTTGGAATCATAAAACTGAAGCTGCCTGCAATACAAACCAAAGATTCCGCTGTATGTAATGTTAATGGTTTTATAGCAGCGCCGGACACTCTGAGGGATGTATGCGGAAACGATTCGGTTTATGTTACCTATAAACCGGTATTGATTAATGGACCTTTCAACAATATTCGAAAAGCTGATACCATTTTTTCGGGGCAAAGTGTAACGCTTCATGCCAATGGAAATGGCAATGTTTTTTGGTCATCTAATTCAACATTAAGTTGTACTGCCTGTACTGATCCTGTAGCATCTCCAATGGCTACTACTGTTTATACTGCTACAAATTATTTAGCTGATGGTTGCCAGGTTTCAGATCAGTTCACAGTTGTGGTGCTGAATGACGCCATGGTCATGATGCCAACTGCTTTTACTCCTAATGGCGATGGATTAAATGATTTTTTTGGACCCATTGGAAAAGTGCCGGATGGGTATAGGTTTATGTTATATAACCGCAATGGCGAACTTGTTTTTAAAAGCAATTCAATTGGCGACAGGTGGAATGGAACTTATAAAGGTCAATTACAGCCTACCAGTGTATTTATATATTTAATTGAATATAAAGATTTACAAAATAAACCTCATCAGCAAAAAGGTACCTTTCTGCTGATCCGGTAAAAAGTGTTTAAGAAAAAATCAACGCTATGGATAGAAGAGATTTTTTTAAAGGTATCCGGAGGAATATAAAAGCCAATGGCAGGCGGAATAAAATGTTTGCAGGCTTAGCTCCATACACCGGAAGCTGGTCAACGAATGAAGTGTCGCATTTGCTCAAGCGCACCATGTTCGGTGCAACCAAAGCAGATGTGGATTATTTTCTGACTTTGACTCCTGATGCAGCTATTGATGAACTGTTAAATACAATGTCAGTACCAACACCACCTGTAAGAGATTACGGTTTAATAGAAGATGAATTTGGGGCGATGTGGGATGATGTGGGTGTACCACAGGGACAAACATGGGTGAACGATCCCAATATGTTGAGTAATATTAATGTCAGAAGCAGTATCAACAGTCTTCGTGTAGCAAGCTTGCGAAAATGGTGGGCAGGTCTTATCATAAACCAGGGAAGAAGTATCCAGGAGAAAATGGTATTATTCTGGCATCATCATTTTTCTGTGCAGGAATCAGAAGTACAGGATTCACAATTTTTATACAGGCATCATGCACTATTGCGCAGCAATGCGTTGGGAAATTTTAAAAATCTTTTAAAAGAAGTTTCAAAAGATCCGGCAATGCTTGTTCACTTGAATGGTTATGTAAACTCTAAACAGGCTCCTGATGAAAATTATGCCCGTGAGATGCAGGAATTATTTTCTGTAGGCCGGGGCAATGATTCTTTATATACCGAAAATGATGTGATTGCTGCCGCAAGAGTATTAACCGGATGGCGAATCAATGATGATCCGCTTAGTTCGTATAACGATCCAAGTTCACATGATTCCGGTTCCAAAACATTTTCTGCTTTTTATAATAACACTACTATACCTGGTGGTTCCGGCGATCAGGAACTGGATGTATTGGTGAATATGATTTGTGCAACTACAGAATCAGCCCGTTTTATTTGCCGTAAACTTTATAAATGGTTTGTTTATTATGATATTGACGATACTGTTGAAACCGACGTTATTATTCCTATGGCCACTATACTGCAGAGTAATAATTTTGATATCAAACCTGCATTATCTGCTTTGCTGAAAAGCGAACATTTCTTTGATACGCTGAACCAGGCCTGTTATATCAAAAGCCCGTTTGATATTGTAGTAGGTACATTACGTGAATTTAATGTAAGCTTCCCTGCCTATACAAACTATACAGCCGGCTATCCTTTATTTTATTCGTTATATCAAAATACCGCATTGATGCAGCAGGATTTGTTTCAGCCGCCTGATGTTTCGGGATGGCCTTCTTATTACCAGGAGCCGATGTATTATGAAATATGGGTAAACAGCAACTCACTTCCCAAAAGAGCAGATTACACCGATGCTTTAGTAGAAGATGATGTAATTGATGTAAGAGCATTTGCCAACTATTCATCCAATCCTGCAGACCCAAACCAACTAGTGAACGATATAACAGCATTGATGTTGCGTTATCCTTTATCTGCTAATTCTAAAAATTATGTAAAGAACCGCTTCTTGTTAAACAATACATCGAACGATGCTATATGGACCAATGCATGGAATAGCAATAACAATACTTTAATAAATAGTTCACTCAAGGAAATGTTTAAGTTTTTAATGAACCTTCCTGAGTTTCATTTATGCTAAATCAAAACCTATGAACAGGAGAAAATTTTTACACAATACCATACCAGCTGCCGTAGCCATGCCCGCATTATTAAATAGATTTTCCTTTACAGCAATGGGACAGGAGAATAGCGCCTTGGGATGGCTGATGGGGCAAACTACCGATACCGATCATGTGTTTGTGCTGGTACAGTTAAGCGGAGGGAATGATGGCCTTAACATGGTCATACCGCTGGATATGTATGCCAATTATTATAATGCGAGAACCAATGTGGCGATTCCTCAAAGCCAGGTGTTGCGTTTGGATGGAACCGATAAAACAGGTTTTCATCCGGCAATGACATCATTGCAGAATTTGTATAACAACGGGAAAGTAGCTGTTGTGCAATCGGTAGGATATGCAAATCCTAACTTTTCACATTTCCGTGCTACGGATATATGGAATAGTGGTGATACTACAGAAGACCGGAGGTCAAGAGTAAAAACTGGATGGATGGGACGATATCTTGCAAATGAGTTTCCCGGTTATCCCGATGCCTATCCAAGTACCAGCATGCCTGATCCGCTGGCGATACAAATAAGTAGTGTTCCTACATTGACCGTGCAGGGAAATGTTTATTCAATGGGCTTGTCTATCACAGATCCTGAAGATATTTATTCATTTGTAAATCCATTTTCAGATTATCCCCTTAACTCGGCTCCTGCCAATAAAGAACTAAAATTTCTCCGGGTAGTTTCAGAAAAGACAAAAATCTATTCTGATTTAATCCGGGCGGCATATCAAAGAGCTTCTACGATGGCAACATACCCAACCAATAATTCATTGGCCGATCAGTTAAAAATTGTAGCTCGGTTAATCAAAGGTGGATTGAAAACAAGAGTATATACTGTCACAGTAGGTGGATTTGATACACATAAAAAACAGGTAAATGCCAGCGATACTACAACTGGTATGCATGCTAACCTGATGAAAAATCTTTCAGAAGGTGTTACTGCATTTCAAAAAGACCTGGAGCTGATGAATCTGGATGACCGGGTGATGGGAATGACATTTTCTGAATTCGGGCGCCGTATTAAATCCAATGCGAGTCTTGGTACCGATCATGGCGCCGCAGCGCCTTTGATTATGTTTGGTACACATGCTAAAAAAGGAATACTGGGTAACAGTCCTGACATACCTTCCGATATACAGGTGGTAAATAATATTCCTTTCCAGTATGATTTCAGAAGTGTGTATGCTTCTGTGCTGGAACAATGGTTTTGTGTGAAGCAGCCTGCATTGAACGAGATATTGTTGCAGAATTACCAATCATTACCTCTTGTAAAAGGCGGCCCCTGCGGGTTGCCCGATACACCGGATGATAATAATAATGCTGCGGATAAACTGTTGTTGAAAATGTGGCCAAGTCCTTATACCATCAGCGCCACCATTCAGTTTTCTACCAATGGCGGTCATACCATGATACAGCAGATTGATTCATTGGGGCGGGTGGTGAAAGTACTTACCAATAGAGACTATGCGGCAGGGACATATAATATAGACATATACAATGATGGCCTTGCATCGGGTGTTTACTTTATCCGGCTTCAGAATCAATCGTTGCAAAAGGTGCTTACTGTGTTGAAGATGCCCAATCAGTAAGAGAGACTATCCTGGAAATATATTTCAGTACTCCCGGTTTTGATTACAAAAAGATGAAAGCCTTTGTAAACGGTATCTGGCTTTTCAGTTCCAATGTAATTTATTTATTATCCAGGTAAAAAAAACAAAGTTCAATGAAGCTACCATGAATTTAGCTGCATAAAGCTCCTGGGTTCTTGTAAATATTTTTATTTACCCCTCAGCAAAATATTTATGGAAATAGGGAATGGTTTCTATCCCTTTGTAATAGTTTTCAATATTGTATTTTTCGTTGGGGGAATGAAGATTATCATTATCCAATCCAAAACCCATAAAAACAATTTTTACACCGAGCTCTGCTTCCAGTACATGACAAATAGGAATGCTTCCTCCGCCACGAACTGGTATGGGTTGTTTCCCGAATGTAGTTTCAATTGCCTTGGCAGCAGCTTTATATCCACGGCTTCCGATCGGTGTCATATAAGGTTCTCCGCCATGATGTTCAAAAGCATTTACGGTAACACAAGTGGGAGCAATGGATTTAAAATAATTCAATAACAGTTCAGTCATCTTATCAGATGATTGATTCGGAACAAGCCGTGCAGAAATTTTAGCTGTTGCTTTCGATGGCAACACCGTCTTTGCGCCTTCGCCTTCATAGCCACCCCAGATTCCATTTACTTCCAGCGTAGGACGGATGCCGGTTCTTTCTCCGGTTGTGTATCCTTTTTCTCCCCAAAGTTCTTTTACCCCAAGATCTTTTTTATACTCCTGATCATTATAAGGTGCTTCAGCCATCAAGAATCTTTCTTCTTTACTTACTTCCAATACATCATCATAAAATCCGGGAATAGTGATATGATTATTTTCATCATGGCAGCTTGCAATCATTTTTGCCAGTATAGTAATAGGGTTTGCAACAGCGCCGCCATAAGTCCCGCTATGCAGGTCACGGTTAGGACCAGTGACTTCCACCTGGATATAAGAAAGCCCACGAACACCAATATCCAGAGAAGGATGCTCCACACTAAGCATGGCGCTATCGCTGATGAGTACTACATCCGTCTTCAATAACTCTTTATTCTCCGAAATAAATTTTGCAAGATTGGGTGAACCTACTTCTTCTTCTCCTTCAATAATGAATTTGATATTAGTGTTCATGGTGTTGGTCTTCACCATGGTTTCCAAAGCTTTTACATGCATATAAAACTGGCCTTTATCATCTGCGGAACCTCTGGCATAAATTTTTCCATCTTTTATTACGGGATCAAAAGGTCCACTATGCCAGAGTTCAAGCGGCTCTGGAGGCTGAACGTCGTAATGTCCGTAAATAAGCACCGTAGGTTTTGAGGGATCAATGATTTTTTCTCCATACACAACAGGATGGCCAGCAGTAGGATATACTTCGGCTTTATCACAACCGGATGTGAGTAAACTTTTCTTTACTGCATCAGCACATTTCAACATGTCGGCTTTATGTTCTGTCTTTGCACTTACAGAAGGGATGCGGAGCAAATCTAATATTTCATTCAAAAAACGGTCTTTGTTATTTTGTTGATACTCTTTCCAGGCTTGCATGAAAAAATTAATATTTTTTATTAAAAATCAGGTTAGCGAAGATAGGGGATATGTAGCCAATTTGCGCAGCGTTATTCTTCAGGCTTGTTTTTGATTACTGTAGCCTTGGTAACCACTTTACTGCCAAAACGGTCTTTAATATCATCAATTGCTTTATAGAGATTTAATTTTTCCGAATTGTTTTCAAATAAACTCATTTGCATCGTGAAAGGGATTAACTGGCTGAAACGGACTCCCAGCAGTCTTACAGGCCTTCCTTTTTGCCACGATTTACCGAAGAGGTCTTTTACTTTTGCAATCAAACGATCATCCCATGCGGTGTAATCAACAGTTTCCTGCCGGGAAGTTGTTTCAAAATCTGAATATCGGATTTTTACCGTAATACACCCGGTGAGTTTTTCATCATCACGAAGCGAATAGGCTGTTTTTTCAGTAAGCCGCACTAACTCGCTATATAAAAATTCAAGATCACTGTGATCGGTATCAAAAGTATTTTCATGACTGATGCTTTTTTGTTCCCATTCTGTATCTAATATTACGCTGCCGATGCCATGAGATTTTTTCCAAAGGGCTTCACCCCATTTCCCTAAATGCTTTTCCAGAAATTCAGGTTTTGCTTTTGCAATGTCTTCCATTTTATAAAACCCAAGATTTTTAAGTTGAATTTCAGTTTGCTTTCCTACTCCGTTTATTTTTTCTACTGCTAATGGCCAGAGAAAATCTTTTTCTTTTCCATAAGGAATTTCGAGAAATCCATTGGGTTTAGCTTCGTTCGTCGCTAACTTACTGATGAATTTTACCGAAGCTAATCCGCAGGAAATGGGTAACCCCGTTTCTTTAATGATCAACTCTCTTAATTCCATTGCGTATTTACCGGCCCCAAAAAATTTATCCATTCCCGTGAAGTCAATATAAAATTCATCAATACTTGCTTTTTCAAACAATGGGACTTTGGAAGCAATAATTTCTGTTACCCAACGGGAATATTTGCTGTATTCACCCCGGCTGTTGCTGGTGACAACTGCATGAGGGCAAAGCTGCAATGCTTTTTTCATCGGCATGGCTGATTGAATTCCAAATTTTCTCGCTTCGTAACTACAAGCGGCCACAACGCCTCGTTCATATCCGCCCACCAGAACAGGCTTCCCTTTTAAAGTTGGGTCATTTAATATTTCTACGGATACAAAAAATGAATCAAGATCAAAATGGGCAATATGATGAATGAGTTCGTTCATATATTGAAAGCTTACAGATACACTTCCAGTAACCCTTCCGGAAGCTGAACATGGATTTCTTTTTTCTTTCGATCAATTTTCTGAAGCGTTCCTTCATTCAGCGGAATAAATACTTCTTTATGGTTGATCTCAATGCGGCACAATATCTGATGTGGTTGCTCAATTACTTCAAGCACATTACCTAAATATTTTTTTTCATGTAGAATACTAAACCCCAAATAACTTGCAGGGGCTGATATTGCAACCATTTTTTTGAAATCGGCTTCGGGAATCCAAATAGTTTTTTGTACCAGTTTTGTAGCTGCTTCCCGGCTGTCAATACCTTCCAGTTTTAGATACAATTCGTCTTCACTTTTTATACGTGTTGATTGAATAAACCATGGAAGGAATGAATTTTTATTGTCTTCAACGAAAATGGCCAGTAAACCTTTCAATGAAGTTTTTTTCCCAAGGACATGTTTTAGCAACAATTCTCCTTTCAGGCCATAAACGGTCATGAACTTTCCTATTTTAAAATATTCTGCCACGAGTGAATCAATTTTGTACCATCATGAAATGCTGAATGAAATTTTGTATAAAGGAATAAAAAAAATCCCGTCCAGCACATTTGCCGTGACGGGATCACAGATCTTAGAAAGATGGTTTATCCTTCTGCACCGGCACCACCGCTTTCAGGTCTTCTCTCAGGTCTGCGACCTGTTTGAGGCCTTCTGGCTCTTTTGTTCCGGTAAGCTTCTTCCTGGCGTTTTTTTACCTGAGCATCGTGTTCGGTGCTCCATTTGGTAAATTTTTCCATTGCAGCAGCTTCATCAAAGAGTCCGAGCTTTACTCCACGCAACAAATGCTTAAGGAATAACACTCCTTTAAAGCTAAGAATCCGTCGAACCGTATCGGTTGGTTGAGCACCTTTGTGCAACCAATCCAATGCTCTCTGGCGATCCAGCTGAATAGTAGCCGGGATGGTCAGCGGGTTATAGGTTCCTAACTTTTGAATGAATTTCCCGTCGCGGGGGCTGCGGGCATCGGCAACTACAATGAAGTAGAATGGTCTCTTTTTAGACCCATGACGTTGGAGTCTGATCTTGACAGCCATTTTAAATAGAAATTTAAAGGCGTTAAATAATAGGGTTTAATGTCCAGCCAATTTTAAATTAGCAAAGCAAATGTAAGGATTGAAGATTAAAATACAAATCCTGTTTTAAGATTATAGAAAAAATTAAAGGTTCATCTCTTTCCAATCCCCGGCATCATTCTTCCCATGGGCATCTTATTCATATTCTTCATCATACTGCGCATCTGTTCAAATTGTTTCATGAATGCATTTACCTCCGAAATATCTTTTCCTGCTCCTTTGGCTATCCTGTTTTTGCGATTCATGTCTATGACATCCGGGTTGGCTCTTTCAAATGGAGTCATGGAATTGATCATGGCTTCAATTCCCTTGAATGAATCTTCATTTACGTCAAGATTTTTTATTTGTTTGCCCACCCCGGGAATCATGCCTAACAGATCTTTCATATTCCCCATTTTTTTGATCTGTTCCAATTGGAGTTTAAAATCTGCAAAATCAAATTTATTCTTCCGGATTTTGCTTTCCAGTTTTTTTGCCTGCTCTTCATCAAATTGTTCCTGGGCTTTTTCAACCAGTGTGGTAATATCGCCCATTCCCAGGATACGTTGTGCCATTCTTTCGGGGTAAAACACATCCAGGGTATCCATTTTTTCTCCACTGCTGGTAAACTTTATTGGTTTTTGAACTGTGTATTTAATAGAAAGAGCTGCGCCACCACGGGTATCACCATCCAGTTTTGTCAACACCACTCCTGAAAAATCTAATCTGTCATTGAATGCTTTTGCAGTGTTCACAGCATCCTGCCCTGTCATACTATCTACAACAAATAAAATTTCCTGTGGACGAACGTTAGCTTTTATATCTGCCACTTCAGTCATCATGACCTCATCAATAGCCAGTCGGCCTGCTGTATCTATGATAACTACATTTTTATTTTTACTCTTTGCTTCTTTTACAGCATTTTCAGCAATAGAAACAGGATTTTTATTTTCTTTTTCTAAATGAACATCCACCCCAATCTGTTCGCCAAGCACTTTCAATTGTTCCATAGCAGCGGGTCGGTATATATCAGCGGCAACCAATAGAGGCGATAATCCTTTTTTATTCTTTAGATAATTGGCCAGCTTGGCGCTGAAAGTGGTCTTACCGCTACCTTGTAAACCCGCAATTAATATTACCGCAGGATTTCCTTTTGAGTTGAGTTGGCTCTCTGCACCTCCCATCAGTTCGGTTAGTTCATCCTGGACTATTTTGGTCATTAACTGTCCCGGGCTGATGGCGTTGATTACTTTTTCACCAAGGGCTTTATCTTTTACTTTATCTGTAAATTCTTTTGCTATTTTATAATTTACATCAGCATCTATCAGGGCACGGCGGATATCTTTAACCGTAGAAGCAATATTCAGTTCGGTGATACGGGCCTGGCCTTTTAAATTCTTAAAAGCACTTTCTAATTTTTCTTGTAATGAATTGAACATGGTTTGATCGGGTTTCAATCATACGAATAAAAAAGTGAACATCTTTATGTTCACTTTTCGCATGGCAAAGATAATTAAATAAGGAGCGTAAATTTATTTACATACCTAAGTAAGTTCTTAATAATTGACAACGGCTTGCAGTTCTTAATTTAGTGATCGCTTTGTCCTTTATTTGGCGGACTCTTTCCCGTGTCAGGCTGAATTTTTCACCAATATCTTCCAGGCTCATGGGATGATCTACTCCGATTCCGAAGAAATAGCAGATTACTTCTTTTTGACGTTCTGTCAGGGCTTTGAGTGACCGGTCAATCTCTGTTTTCAATGATTCATTATGATCAAGTTCAGCATCTGTTTTATCTGCATTAGGATTTTCTAAAACATCCAATAGTGTATTTTCCTCACCTTCCGCCAGGGGGGTATCCATACTGACATGTCGAGCAGAAATACCAAGCGTGGCAGAAACTTCTTCCAGGTCCATTTCCAATATATCAGCCAGTTCTTCCGCAGAAGGTTCTCTTTCATATTGTTGCTCCAGCTGGGAAAAGGCTTTTTGAATACGGTTGGTAAGACCTACTTTATTAAGTGGGAGGCGTACAATACGGGATTGTTCAGCTAATGCCTGTAAAATACTTTGGCGGATCCACCAAACGGCATAGGAAATGAATTTAAAACCACGGGTTTCGTCAAAGCGCTGAGCGGCTTTTATCAAACCCAGGTTTCCTTCATTGATAAGATCAGGGAGTGATAAGCCCTGGTTTTGATACTGTTTTGCTACTGAAACAACAAAGCGAAGATTTGCCTTGGTCAAACGATCCAAAGCTCTTTGATCACCCTGTTTTATCAGGCTGGCTAACTTAACTTCTTCTTCGGGGGAAATGAGTTCGACTTTGCCGATCTCCTGGAGGTATTTCTCCAAACTCTGAGATTCACGGTTCGTAATCGATTTCGTGATCTTCAATTGCCTCATGCTCATAGGTATTGGCTTTAAACGGGTTATTTTAAGGGTTAAGGAAAATTAAGTTTTGGCTCTTTCTAATACTCAAAAAATACCCATCACATATCATTTGTCCATCAGAAAGTATTGAACTTCAAAGCAATTTAGGTAATATTAGCATATAAGCCAAAAAACTTTTGTAGATACTTTAACGTTCCTTTGAGGGATTTATTTTCTATGACAAGCCCGAATACGAAAAAATGAGAAAAATAATTAAAGAAATATTTTGCCACTATCATTTATTTTTTATTATTGCAGCTACCGTAATTATTTAAATGTGACGAATTAACGAATGAGCAAGCAATTATACACTTTAGAATATCCCGTCAGGTGTTCTCCATCTATTTTATATGAATTTCTTTCTACACCTGCCGGTCTCGGAGAATGGTTTGCTGATAAAGTAGATGAACGAGATGATATTTTTTACTTTGGCTGGAATGGTTCATTTGATAAAGCGGATCTGATGGAAAAGGAATTAGACAAATTTATCAGGTTTCGCTGGCAGTCATCGCCAAAAGAGGAATATTTTGAATTTCGAATTGAAAAGTCAGAAATCACCAATCAAACTATTCTTGTTATTAAAGATTTTGCAGAAAAAAAAGAAATTAAAGATCAGAGTTTACTTTGGGATCACCAGGTCAAGGATCTTTTTCACCGGCTGGGTAATTGATGCCTCAATTCAATAAGCAGTTTAAATTCATCAAAAAGTTTTTCGTTTACTTCATCCCATTGAGTCAGGGGTAATTTGTATGCAATCTTCAAAAAGCAATTTTTAATGACCTGTCTTTTAAATGATGTTTTGGTGAATGTATTAATCTTTTTATAATTATTTTTATCAAAATGATGTTCCCATTCGGTATCATTGATCCCTAAAAAATAGTTCTCTTTTTTCAACGTAGGAAAAAATGCGGTAATAGCATGCTCAAAATTTTTTTTATAAGAGCCGGAAAGGTGCAATGTGATGCTGAAAAAATGGCCCCACCAGAACATTGTCCGTATTGCAAAAATGTTTGTTTCTTCTTTGGGTAAGCATTCTTTGCCGAAATATCTTGGGTAATCCAATATCAGGTAGGGAAGGCCCAGGTAATTTTCGCCCTTCGAAATTTTTGGAGTGGGCTTTAAAATTTCAGCAGGTAACTTTTGATAATGGCCCTTAAGATGAGAAATAAAATCTTGCTGAAGTTGCTCCAGTAATAACCTTGCTTTACTGATGATCTGGTTCTTTGTTAAAATCAGATCGGTATTCTGAACCAATCGTTGCTCCTTTTTTGAAAGTCTTATTTTTGCCATGTTCATAATCTAAAGTTAGGTGTTCAAGAAATTAGATACACTCATCATCAAAGCTTTTATAGGGCCGTTTATTGCCACTTTTTTTATTACCCTGCTGGTATTGGTTATGCAGTTTTTCTGGCTATACATTGATGATTTTGTAGGGAAAGGATTGGGAATTGTTGTTGTATTGGAATTTATCTGGTATCAAAGCGCCGTTTTGGTCCCTTTAGCTTTGCCTCTTGCAATCCTGCTTTCTTCTTTAATGACATTTGGGAATTTGGGTGAAAGTTTCGAACTCGTCGCAATCCGCTCTTCAGGTATTTCATTGCTGCGATTCATGAGGCCGCTTTTTATACTTACATTTTTTATCTGTTGTATTGCATTTTTATTTTCCAATTATATTATTCCTGTAGCTAACCTGAAGTCAAGAACTCTTTTGGGAGATATTGTTTTTGCCAAACCTGCATTTGACCTGAAGGAAGGAGTGTTTTATGATAAAATCAATGGCTTTGCCATTAAGATCGGAAAAAAAGAACCCAATGACAGTGTTATCAGGGACGTCATCATTTATGAGCAGGGAAATCCGTTGCAGGATAATTTTATTATAGCTAATAGTGGAATCATGCGGGTAACGGATAATAAGCGTTACCTGGAATTTAATCTCAAAGACGGATGGCGATACCAGGAGCGGGGTGATCCCGGCGCACAGGATAATACGGAATTCATCAGGGTGCGTTTTAAAGAATACAAAAAGCAATTTGATCTTAGCTCATTTCAGTTTACCCGAACAGCGGACAGTTTAAATAAAAACAATGAAAGAGTGTACAGTATGCGACAATTGGATATTGTCATTGATTCTTTGAAAAAACAGGTAGCAGGTTTACGCAACCGGTTAAATAAGGAAATGTATGGCTCCCGGATGTTTGTAAATTATCTTGACAGTAATTGGGAAAATACCCATGCAGTATCATTCAAGCCCGTTAAAAATTTTGATGAGCTTTTGCCTGATTCTGCCCGACAAATAATTGCTGAGAGGGCTATTTCAGATATCAACTCACTACGGGTTGCCATTAATATTACAGAAGGTGATCTGAAAGAGAAAGAAAAAATATTGGATTTACACCAGATCGAATGGCACCGGAAAATAGCACTCTCCCTGGCATGCCTCGTGTTGTTTCTTATTGGTGCTCCTTTGGGCTCTATAATCCGCAAAGGTGGATTAGGCACCCCTCTCATATTTGCGATTATATTTTTTATGTTGTTTTATTTTTCAAGTAATACAGGTGAAAAATTTGCAAGAGAAGGCAGCCTGAGCCCTTTCACCGGTATGTGGATGGCTACTTTTTTCCTGGTACCCATAGGAATATTCCTTACCTACAAAGCCATGCAGGATTCTCAATTGTTCAACAAGGAATTTTATTACAGGATTGCAAAGTTTGTTTTTTCTGTTTTTCACAAACCGGGGAAGTGATTATCTTCATTCCCACAGCAAATATTATTTAACTTTGCATTCAATTTTTTGTATTGAGTTCCGAAAAACAAAATGTGAATGTTCAGAAATGGGTAGCCGGAATATCTGTTTTGTTGCTGGCTATAAAGTTTGTTGCATATTATTCCACCCATTCCATTGCAATTCTTACCGATGCGCTGGAAAGTATAACCAATGTGGCTACAGGTCTTATCGGATTATACAGTTTGCATGTTGCTGCGAAACCTAAAGACAAAGATCATCCGTATGGACATGGGAAAGCAGAATTTCTTTCAGCTGCAATTGAAGGTACGATGATCGGTAGTGCAGGTGCAATTATATTGTATAAAGCGATTCAAAGCCTGATTCATCCTTTTGAATTGCATAAAGTTGATTTTGGAATTCTTTTGATTGCTATCACAGCAATAATAAATTTTATTGCCGGGTATTATTGTTTAGCCATAGGAAAAAAAAATAATTCATTAGCCCTGATCGCCAGCGGTAAGCATTTGCAAACTGATACCTGGTCAACTGTCGGGATAATTATAGGATTGCTTCTTTTGTATCTTACAGGCTATCGCTGGATTGACAGTGTTGTGGCGATTCTTTTTGGAATCTACATAATTTTTACAGGGTACCAGATACTTCGACGCTCTATTGCCGGAATAATGGATGAAGCCGATATGGAGCTTTTGGAAAGAATGGTAGTAATACTGAATGCAAACCGCAGGGAAAATTGGGTGGATTTACATAACCTGAGGGTTATAAAATACGGCAGTGTGTTGCATGTGGACTGCCATCTGACAGTGCCCTGGTATTTTAATGTGAATGAAGCGCATGAAGAAATAGATGCTTTGTCCCGGTTGATACGTAAAGAGTTTGGTGAATCATTGGAATTATTTGTACATTCAGATGGATGTCTGCCATTTTCCTGCCGGATATGCAATAAAAAGATTTGCAGGGAAAGGCAGCATCCTTTTGAAAAATATATTTCCTGGACCCTGGAAAATATATCTCAAAATAAAAGACATAAATTAAGTTAATCTATGATTAAGACTATTACACGTTGGAAAAAAGATCATGAATTTGAAGCAGAGCATCATGGCAACAAAATCAGTATGGATGGAGCTGTCAAAAATGGTCATGGACCCAAGGCTTTACTCTTGTCTGCGTTGGCAGGATGTTCCGGTATTGATTTGGTAGATATACTTACCAAAATGAGAGTGCCATTTTTCTCTCTAGAAATTGAAGTTGAAACTACTCAGACAGAGGAGCCGCCAAAGGTGTTCAACGATATTGTGATTCATTATAAAATTCAAACAGATAGGGAATATGAAAAAAAGGTTAAGAAGGCTATAAACCTTTCCCTTGAAAAATATTGCGGGGTTGCTGCCATGTTGAAAAAGAACTCAACAATCAGTTATCACTTAAGTATTGAACCTTAATATTTAAAAGTTTATGCTTTCCAAAAAAGCTCAATATGCATTTCGGGCTTTGACACACCTGGCCGAGAATTATAACAAGGGTCCGGTACTGATTTCAGAAATGGCGAAGAAAAAAAGAATTCCACTGAAATTCCTTGAAAATATTTTACTGGAATTAAAAAAGGAGGATATCCTCGAAAGTAAAAAAGGGAGAGGAGGTGGTTATTATTTAAAAGAACATCCTTCCAAAACATATATAGCAACCGTTATACGTATTGTGGATGGGCCCATCTCTTTGCTTCCATGTGTAAGCCTTTATTTCTATCAACGTTGTAAAAATTGCAATGAAAAACAGTGCGGCCTCCATGATATGATGAAAGATGTCAGGGACGCCACATTAAAAATTCTGGAACGTCGCACTCTGAAAGATCTGGTTTAATGTTCATATATTCTTAATTAAATAAAACCCTACTCATTTGGTAGGGTTTTATTTTTGCTTTACCTTCGCTTTTTAAACACTTAAATCAACGATTATGGGATTACGTTTAGGGGATACTGCTCCCAACTTTAAAGCACAAACCACAGCAGGAGAAATTGATTTTTATGAATTTCTTGGCAATGGCTGGGGAATATTATTTTCTCATCCCGCAGATTATACTCCGGTATGCACCACCGAACTTGGCAAAACAGCATTATTAAATGAAGAATTTGCTAAACGCAATGTGAAAGTACTTGCGGTAAGCGTGGATCCTCTGGATAAACACCAGGGATGGGTGAAAGATATTAATGAAACACAGCATTGTTCGGTAAATTTTCCAATCATAGCTGATGAAAGCAGAACTGTGGCAACATTGTATGATATGATTCATCCAAATGCTTCAGCTACTACTACTGTTCGTTCGTTATTCGTTATCGGACCCGATAAAACAGTGAAACTGATGATCACTTACCCGGCTTCTACCGGAAGAAATTTTTATGAAGTATTAAGAGTGGTGGATTCTTTACAATTAACTTCTAACCACAGCGTATCTACCCCGGCCGATTGGAAGTATGGTGAGGATGTAATTATTGCAAATACAATTTCTACGGAAGATGCTGTAAAGAAATTTCCGAAGGGTGTAAAAGTTATTAAATCTTATCTGCGCTATACTCCGCAACCGAACATTTAATGCTGAGCAAGGAACACATACAAGCAATTGAAGAAAGTTCCATGCCTGAGGCATTAGGGTTCGTTGAACAATTATTTCCGGGAAAAGTAAAGTTTTCTTCTTCGCTTGGACAGGAAGACCAGGTGATTACAGATGCTATTTGCCGAAATAAAATTGATATTGAGATTTTTACCCTGGATACCGGCAGGTTGTTTTATGAAACGTACGAGTTGATTGAAAGAACGAATGCACGGTACCAAACAAAGGTGAAAATATATTTTCCTGATGCTGCGGATGTGGAAACGTTTGTAATTGAAAAAGGAATAAACAGCTTTTATGAATCTGTGGAAAATAGAAAGCAGTGTTGTTTTATCAGAAAAGTAAAACCTTTAAACAGGGCATTGCAAGATGCAAAAGTGTGGATCACGGGTTTACGGGCTGAACAAAGCGATAATAGAAAAAATATTCCGATGGTGGAGTGGGATGAACAAAAGCAGCTGTATAAATTCAATCCACTGATCAACTGGCATCACGAAGATGTAAAAGCTTATATCAATTTAATGAATGTTCCGTACAATCCTTTACATGATAAAGGATTTATCAGTATCGGATGTGCACCCTGCACCCGGGCCATTAATCCCGGTGAAGATGCAAGAGCCGGCAGATGGTGGTGGGAAACCTCTCAAAAAGAATGTGGACTGCACAGTGACCATGTAACAATGTAACCGTAAGGCAAGTGTAACGTATGAGTGAATATGGTTTAAATTATTTAGAACAATTAGAAGCGGAAAGTATTCATATTTTCCGTGAGGCGGCAGCACAGTTTGAAAAACCGGCGTTGCTTTTCAGCGGTGGCAAAGATTCCATTACGATGGTGCATTTGGCAAGAAAAGCATTTGCTCCGGCTAAAATCCCCTTTCCGCTAGTGCACATTGATACGGGGCATAATTTTCCTGAAGCGCTTGACTTCCGTGATAAATTAGTGGAAAAAGTAAATGCAACATTAGTCGTTAGAAAGGTTGAGGACACCATAAAAAAACGAAGCCTTACTGAGCCGAAAGGAAAATTCCCGAGCCGGAATTGGTTGCAGACTTATACATTATTAGACACCATTGAAGAATTCAAATTTGATTGTTGCATAGGCGGTGCAAGAAGGGATGAAGAAAAAGCAAGAGCCAAAGAAAGAATATTTTCTGTGAGAGATGAGTTTGGCCAGTGGAATCCTAAACTGCAGCGGCCTGAGTTGTGGAATATATATAACGGGAAAATTCATAAGGGAGAAAATGTAAGAGTATTCCCCATCAGCAATTGGACAGAACTTGATATTTGGAATTACATCAGGAAAAATAATATCGAACTTCCATCCATTTATTTTGCACATAACAGGAAAGTGATCGTTCACGAAGGACAATTAGTTGCTACCAGCGATTATATAAAACCATCAACAGATGATGTTGTGCTTACAAAAAAAGTCCGGTATCGCACCGTTGGAGATATGACCTGCACGGCTGCTATCGAATCAAATGCTACTTCGCTGGATGAAGTGATCAACGAAATTATTTCAACAAGAATAAGTGAAAGAGGTGAAACAAGAATTGATGACAGAGTAACAGAAGCTGCTATGGAAGACAGGAAGAAGAACGGGTATTTTTAAATCCCTAAGCTAAAAAGGAAATAGAGAATGTCATTAAAGTTTGAAATTTTTATAACTCAGTAGCCATTTAAATTTGAATGACTATATAAAAAAATTTCCCGTTAGGGGATAGAAGCATGGACCTACTCAGATTTATAACCGCTGGAAGTGTAGATGATGGTAAAAGCACATTGATCGGACGTTTGCTGTATGACAGCAAAAACATTCTGATTGATCAGCTTGAAGCATTGGAAAAATCTACTAAAAACAGGGCTGATGGTTCTGTGGATCTTGCATTGCTTACTGATGGGCTTCGTGCAGAAAGAGAGCAGGGAATTACTATTGATGTGGCTTACCGGTATTTTACCACACCCAAAAGAAAATTCATTATTGCAGATGCACCAGGCCACGTGCAGTATACCCGCAATATGATTACCGGCGCCAGCAATGCAAACCTGATTATCATTTTGATTGATGCCAGACAAGGTGTGGTAGAACAAACCCGCCGTCATTCGATTATTGCATCCCTACTGAATGTGCCTCATGTAATTGTTGCGATTAATAAAATGGACCTGGTAGATTATTCGCAGAGTGTTTTCAATAATATCGTGAATGAATATGCTGAAGTGGCAAAACAGTTAGGGCTTGATGATGTGTATTATATTCCAATGAGTGCATTGAATGGAGATAATGTGGTGGAGAAATCGTCCATAACAAACTGGTACGAAGGCAAGCCATTAATGCAATACCTTGAAGAAATTGAAATTGATAATGATGTAAATTTTACGGATTCCCGCTTCCAGGTACAATTCGTTATTCGTCCGCAAACAGAAGAATTACATGACTACCGTGGTTATGCAGGGAGGGTGATCAGCGGAGTTTATAAAAAAGGAGATAAGGTAAAAGTATTGCCACAGGGAAATGAATCAACAATTTCTTCCATTGAAATTGCAGGTGAAGAAGTGCAGGAAGCTTTTCCGCAGCAGGCTATTGTGATACAGTTGGCAGATGACATTGATATAAGCCGTGGGGATTCCATTGTAAAAACAGAAAACCTTCCGAAGGTGGCAAATGAACTGGAGGTGTTGCTTTGCTGGATGGATGATAAACCTTTGATCTCTGGAAATAAATATTTATTGCAGCATAATAGCAGGCTTGTGAAAGCTATGGTAAAACATGTGAACTATAAGCTAAACGTAAACACACTGCAACAGCAAGCCATAAACGATGAAATAAAATTAAATGAAATTGTAGCTGCTACTATAAAGACTGTTTCACCTTTAGTATTCGACAGTTATTCCAGGCTTAGTGTAAACGGGAATGCTATTCTTATAGATGAAACAAGCAATAATACGGTTGCGGCAGTAATGATCGGGTAATAACGGTAACTGAACGGATAGAATTATCAGGAAAGCCTATTGCAATCTGATTATCTGTATCAACGGCATTACCTTTATAGTGAATCATTTTTTTAATAAAATAAAAATTTGTGACTGAAAAAATCCTGTAATGCCTGAACACATTAAGACTTTTGGAGCTATTGTAACCGGTGATGATATAAAAATTCAGCACAGGAATATTAGTGGAATTAAATGGAAGTATAAATTTTTTTTGTGGATTGTGGTGATCGCACTAATAAGTATTGTTGGGTATGCTATTTATTTTTACAGCAGTTTTACTGCATTTGCAAAGTTCTTGAAAGAAGGCGATCATATTTTTTATTGGATGCTTCTTGCAGGTTTTTGTGCTGAAATAGTAGCAGGTTCGATGGGAATGGGATATGGAGTAATATGCACTACTGTCCTGCTTGTAATGAATATACCGCCACCGGTTATCAGCGCTGGTGTTCATTCTGCCGAGTCGTTTACATGCGCCGCCGGTAGCATCAGTCATTATAAAATGGGTAATGTAAATAAAAGACTCGTTCGTGTATTGGCTGTTCCGGCTGTGCTGGGCGCTGTAGCGGGCGCAGTGCTGCTTACTTATGTAGGAAAACGATATGCAGAAATGACTAAACCTCTGATAGCATTATATACAATGTATTTAGGTATCCAGATTTTAAAGAATTCTTTTGGTAAGAAAAAAATTTCATCATTTAAAAAGAAAGTCAATATTCCTGCATTGGGATTTGTCGGTGGGTTTATTGATTCCTTTGGAGGAGGTGGATGGGGCCCGTTAGTGACGGGTACTTTTATTAAAAATGGAAGAACACCCCGTTATGTTATTGGCAGTTCAACGGTTACGAAATTCATTTTAACCTTAGTCAGCGCTATTACTTTTATTTTTATCATTGGGATCCATCATTGGAATATTGTAGTGGGTTTGCTCATGGGCGGAATTGTTGCCGCACCTTTTTCAGCTATGCTCACTACGAAGTTACCTGTCAAAAAAATGTTTTTTCTTGTAGGAATAGTGGTGATACTCATGAGCCTGGTTTCTATATATAAAATTGTATTTGCATAACTAAGGTCGTTTTAAAACAAGCTCCGCTCATACTTATCTTTGAGCAAAAAATATATTTATGTCACATCGTCCAGAAACAAAAGCTATCCGATTACAAACTGAAAAGACAAACCAGAAAGAACATGCCACTCCGTTATTTTTAACCAGTAGCTTTACCTATGATTCTGCCGAAGATATGGCTGCTGCTTTTACTGATGATACCTTAGATGTAAATATTTACAGCAGGTATTCTAATCCGACAGTGGATGAATTCATTACTAAAATTGCTGAATTGGAAGGAGCTGAAGATGGAGTAGCCACAGCCTCAGGTATGGCAGCTATATTTTCCACATTCATGTCATTTCTTGCCAAGGGCGATCATCTTATTTCTGCTTCAGCAGTATTTGGATCTACCCATACCATTCTTACAAAGTATTTACCCAAATGGGGTATAGAACATTCCTATTTCGACTTGAATCAACCGCAATCCATTGAGGCATTCATCCGGCCTGAGACCAAAATGCTGTATTTAGAAACGCCAAGTAATCCTGGTCTTGATATTATAGATATGGAATTTGTTTCAGCAATTTGTAAAAAGCATAATATACTTTTTGTTGTTGATAATTGTTTTGCAACACCTGCCGCTCAGCAGCCTATTAAATTTGGAGCCGACATTGTTTTACATTCAGCCACAAAATTCATTGATGGGCAGGGCCGTGTTTTAGGTGGTGTGGTTGCGGGATCAAAAGAACTTATTTATAAAATTTATCTTTTTATTCGTAATACAGGTCCATCCATGAGCCCGTTCAATGCATGGTTACTTTCAAAAAGCCTGGAAACTTTGTTTGTAAGAATGGAGAAGCATGCAACAAATGCTTTGCTCATTGCTGAAAAATTGCAATCACATTCCAAAATAAGTAAAGTAAAATATCCTTTTTTAAAATCTCATCCGCAATATGCCATTGCAAAAAAACAAATGCAGAATGGTGGCGGAGTAGTTACATTTGAGATTAAAGGTGGTATTGAGAATGGGAGAAAATTTCTGAATGCATTAAAAATGCTTTCTTTGACCAATAATCTTGGTGATAGCAGAACCATTGCATCTCATCCGGCTTCTACCACTCACTCAAAACTTACGGATGCAGAAAGATTATCGGTGGGAATTACCCCTGGATTAATTCGAATTTCAGTAGGATTGGAACATCCGGATGATATTTTAGAGGATATTGTTCAGGCATTACATCAATGTTGATTTACCGGCTGCTCCATTTGCGAAGCTGGTTAATGGTTGCCCGCAGGTCTTTTGGGATGGCTGCTTCTAAAAAAATATTTTTTCCATTTTGATCTGTGAAATCGAATTGAAAAGAATGTAAAGCCAGCCGGTTCAGTAAGGGCCTTTCATCCTCTTCATTTTTGGAAAGTTTGAATTTTTTATTTTTTAAGGAAGAAAGTAAAACAGGCTTGCCATCTCCATAGAGTTGATCACAAGCTACCGGGTGACCAATATTTTTCACATGTACACGTATTTGATGTGTTCTTCCAGTGAGGATCTGAAACTGCACCCACGAATACATTCTAAATTCTTCCACCACTTCGTAGTCTGTTCGTGATTCTTTTCCTTTTCTATATACTACCATTAAACCATTATTTGCCGGATGTTCAGCAATTGGAGCATCTATCGTTCCTTTTTTATCTATCAATGTACCGTGCAGCAGCCCGAGATAAATTTTTTCTGTTTTTCTTTCTTCAAATGCTGTGGAAAGATATTGATGAGCCTTTTCGTTTTTTGCAAAAATGATTAAGCCACTCGTATCTTGATCCAGGCGATGAACCGTATAGATATGTTGGTATTTTTCCTTCAATATTTTTTTTAATGAAATATCTTTTCCTTCCCGGTCAGGAATAGATAAAAGCCCTGAAGGTTTGTTTAATGCTATCCAGTCTTCTGTTTCTGAAATGAGGATATCCTGAATTTTCATTTTCCTTTTCCAAAATATTTAAGATCCCTGACTTCTTTTTCGCTGAGAAAACGCCATTTGCCTCTTTCCACATTTTTTTTCGTAAGCCCCGCAAACATAACTCTATCCAGATTTTTTACGTCATAGCCCAGGTGTTCAAAAATACGGCGAACAATGCGATTGCGGCCGCTATGAATTTCTATTCCGATCTGCGTTTTGTCTTTGCTGTCAGCATACGCCAATGAATCCACAGGAGCAATGCCATCTTCCAATACCACTCCTTTTAAGATGAGATCAAAATCATTTTTATCCAAAGGACGGTTTAATGTGATGTGATACACTTTTTTTATTTCATGACTTGGATGAGTAAGGCGTTGGGAAAGTTCGCCGTCATTGGTCAGTAGCAACACTCCCGAAGTGTTTCTATCCAATCTGCCGACAGGGTATACTCTTTCATTTGTTGCCCGATGCACCAGGTCAATTACTGTTTTTCTTCCTTGCGGATCTTCTGTGGTGGTGATGTAATCTTTGGGCTTGTTCAGAAGGATATAAACAAGATTTTTTTCAGGAAATATTTTTTTACCATTCACTTTCACTTCATCTTTTAATGAAACCTTTCGACCCGGCTCGGTAACTAATTCTCCATTCACTTTCACTTTCTCCAATTTTATTATTTCAGCGGCATCCCTGCGGGAGCAAACCCCGCAATGAGCAATGAATTTGTTTAAGGGCATGAGACTCGTTTCCGATTGCTTGTTCCCGGTTGTTGGCTTATTACTGACTTGCCTGTTCGACAAGCCGGCTTCTAACTTCTTTTTTTCAAAAAATTCTTCCCGTTCTTTTTTCCATTGACGTTTTTCCTGTTTGAATTGCTCTTTGATGGCTGCGTTACTTTTTTTTCGGGAAAATTGCTGGAAGTAATTTGACTTTCCGGGCTTGTGTGGAGACGATCTTTTTTTCATTGTTTGATTTGCTGTTTTACAACAGGAATTATATGTAAAGATACGGACAAAGAATACCATTAAATCAAGTACAAACTTCCTGGACTACAAATTACTTCCACTATCCTTTATTGGCTAACTGTCCGCAGGCAGCATCAATGTCTTTTCCCCTACTTCGGCGAAGACGGGCATTTACCCGGTGCTTTTCTAAGTAATTAATAAAAGACTGCGCTTTGGCTTCATCTGGTTTTTCAAATTTGGCAAAATCAATCGGGTTGTATTCAATGATATTTACCAGATCAGCCGGAACCTGCCGGTAAATTTTTATTAACTCTTCAGCATCTTTAAGTGAATCATTAAAATCTTTAAAAAGAATATATTCAAAAGTAATTTCATTTTTTGTTTGTTTATAAAAATAATTCAGCGCTTCAATGAGCGCCTGAATATTATTGGTGTCATTGATGGGCATGATCTCATGCCTCTTTTTATCATTAGCAGCATGAAGAGATAATGCCAGTTTGAATTTCACTTTGTCATCACCCAACTGTTTTATTTGTTTGGCCACACCTGCGGTTGAAACAGTGATACGCCTCGGGCTCATTCCTAATCCATCGGGAGAGGTGATACGTTCAATGGATTTTAAAACATTTTTATAATTCAGCAAAGGTTCTCCCATGCCCATAAAAACAATATTGCTGATCTTTTTTCCATGAGCTTTTTCTGATTGCTGATTGATAATACCAACTTCATCATAAATTTCATCAAACAAAAGGTTGCGTTCTCTTTCCATATAACCTGTTGCACAAAATTTACAACTTAATGAACAACCTATTTGTGAAGAGACACAAGCCGTAAGCGTAGTTGTGCCGGGAATTAAAACACCTTCAACCAGGTGACTATCAAAAGTTTTAAACCGGAATTTCATTGTTCCATCTGAGGAATGTTGAATCATATCAACAATTAACCCCGGAAATATAAAATCATCTTTCAGTCGTTGACGAAGCTCTTTACTCAGGTTGGTCATATCATCGAAACGCTGCACCGGTTTCAGCCACAACCACTCGTGTACTTGGTTAGCCCGGAATTTCTTTTCGCCGAGATTTTCAAAGTATTGTTCAATCTCATTTAAGCTTAAATGCCTGATATTTTTTTTCTCCTGTTTCATCCGGCTGCAAAGATACTTTGTAACAGTTAGAGGATCAATAATAATTGGTTCAGCTTATCTTGCAGGTACTTTTTTAATAAATATGAAAACAGCTTTTGTAATAGATGCTATCAGGACGCCGGTTGGTAAATATGGCGGCGCTTTGTCTTGTGTCAGGCCAGATGATCTGTTAGCTCATGTCATCAAAGAATTATTAAAAAGAAATCCATCTATTGATGTGAATGTAATTGAAGATGTAATTGCCGGCGATGCTAACCAGGCGGGGGAAGATAATCGAAATGTAGCGAGGATGGCTGCATTATTAGCCGGATTGCCGGTAACAGTAGCCGGAAACACCGTGAACCGTTTATGTGCATCCGGTTTGCAGGCCATCATGGATGCAGCAAGGCAAATTATGTGTGGCGACGCAGAAATAATTATTGCAGGCGGGGTAGAAAGTATGTCAAGAGCGCCTTATGTAATGCCGAAACCTTCTTCAGCATTTCAACGTACCCCTGAAATTTATGATACTACTTTGGGTTGGCGATTCATCAACAAAAAATTAGCTGAGGCGTATTATCCTTTCAGTATGGGTGAAACAGCAGAGAATGTAGCAAAACAATGGAAGATTTCACGACAAGAGCAGGATGAATTTGCATTATCATCGCAACAAAAATATTTCGAAGCATTAAGTAAAGGAAAATGGAACAATGAGATAGCG
The DNA here is from genome assembly GCA_018266555.1 of Bacteroidota bacterium. Taxonomy (GTDB): domain Bacteria; phylum Bacteroidota; class Bacteroidia; order Chitinophagales; family Chitinophagaceae; genus UTBCD1. Next base: position 79,360 of record JAFEAF010000012.1, read on the forward strand.
CCGGTGGAAATTGGTTTGGGAAAAGAAGGAAAGAATTTTTTTGATACCGATGAACATCCAAGAAAGACTTCTTTAGAACAACTCTCAGCATTGAAACCTGCATTTGCAAAAGATGGAACGGTAACTGCTGGAAATTCTTCGGGTATTAATGATGGAGCGGCAGCTATGATATTGGCAAGTGAAAATACCGTGAAGAAATTTAATTTAAAGCCAATTGCAAGAATTAAATCAATGGCTGTAGCAGGTGTAGATCCTTCAATTATGGGAATGGGCCCGGTACCGGCTACGCACAAGGCATTGCAAAGAGCCGGTTTGAAAATTACTGATCTTGATTTGATTGAATTGAATGAAGCCTTCGCATCACAATCTCTTGCCTGCATTCATGATCTGAACCTTGATAGTAGTAAAGTAAATGTAAATGGCGGAGCTATTGCTATCGGGCATCCGTTGGGTTGCAGCGGAACAAGGATTTCCACTACACTCCTGCACGAAATGAAAAGGAGAAATTCAAAGTATGGATTGGGTACTATGTGTGTAGGGGTAGGGCAGGGCGCATCGGTCATCTATGAATATATACAATAGCAGGTTTGGCAGTAATTTTTTCTATAGCCTGTAAAGCATTTTTTTCACCAGCCTGTAATTAGCAATAAAGGAAAGTAGAAATAATATCAATGCAATCCCTACGATATTTATACTTATGAGCGGGGTTAATTCATGATGGTCATACATTGCAAAATGATAAAAACAATATTGAAGAACTTGTGTGATGAGTAATGCAACAACAAATATAATTAAATAAACCGGCAGCATTTGCATGGTGATTCGCTGCCCCAGCCATTTGGGAGAGTAGCCTATTGCAAGAAGCGTCTGCAGGTTCTCTTTGCTTTTTGCAATCACTAAACGGAGGTAAAATGAAAATAAAAGAAAAGCGAGAATCACTACCATCAACCCGAATAAGCCTAACCCGCCGAAAATTCCATTTAATACCTGCTTAGCTCTTCCGAATCTTGTTTTTTCCTTATTTACTTCATATCCTTTTTGATCTAAGTATTTCAGCAATGCAGGATCGTTAGCATCTTTTGTTTTTATGTATAGTCTTGAATAGTGTGTTGCTTTTTGCCCGCCGAATTTTTGATTAGCCCATTCTATAAACGACAACGGTGCCAAAGTGGAATTGATCCGATCCGTGAATGCAATAATTTTTCCACTAAAATTCTGTGTAGCTCCTCCTTCACCATAACAAGTAATCACAATAGGAATTCCAGAAGCTGTCTCACGGGAAATTTGAGAATATCCATAAGCAGGTGCAAAGACATTAAAAACTTCTAAAAAATCAGATGATACTATAATTGGGATTTCCATTTTTCCTTCATGCCATTCAAAATCGGGTGGTAATGTATCCAGGAAATCCGGGCGAATGGATTCAAGAAACAGATCCGTTTTGAAAGGAAGAATAGTCCCGCCGCTCAATTCGAGTTTAAAATCAGTAGCAACCAGCGGCGCCATATCATCAATGAACGGTTTGGATTTGAGGTCAGCAATATCTGATTGCGCAAAAAGATTTTTTTCCGGCTGCCCCATCGTTTCGTTCGTCACTTTTTTTGTCAAAGCGATATAATCATACCCATTTTTACGGGCTGATTTTCCTTTCAACAATTGCTGGATATTGATGAACATTTGTATGGAGCAAAGAAGCAACAGCACACCGGTTCCCATTCCAATAAAAGAAAACCATCGGGAAAATTTTCCGGTGCCTGTTTGCAGTAATGGTTTTATAATTTTAAAAGATACACTCATGCTTTCATAAATGAAGTAACCGGGTGAATGAGAAATAGTCAACCCGTTTCAGGTTTGCAAAAATGATGGCCGCTTCTCTGCTCCGGCTTTCTTCAATAATTAATTCCATTGCTTTTTGTGAATTGGCATCATCAAGATGGCTGAACGGTTCATCCATCAATAAAAAATCGAAAGGCTGCATCAGGGAGCGGATGATGCTGACCCGCTGCTGTTCCCCGTAGGAACAGGTTTCACATTTTGAATGCAGTTTATCTTCAATTCCCAATCGCTTTGCCATTTCAGTAATTTTTTCAGTAGGGTGATAGGGATTCAGTTGCCTTTTGATTTCTAAATTTTCCCAAACCGTTTGTTTTGAAAAAAGACGCATATCCTGGAAAATAATACTCATATTATCTTTTCTGCAAGCTGCAAATTCTTCAGGTGTGTAGTTGCTGATGTTCTTTCCGGTAAAAAAAATATCCCCTGAAAAATCCTTTCTGATACCATATATGAAATGAATGAAAGAAGTTTTGCCACTGCCCGAAGGAGCAATGATTTTTATAAATTCCCCTTTATTAAAAACAAGTTTCTTCCCCCATACATCAGAATTTTGGTTTTTGTTTTCTTCAAAATACAAGGGCAATACATTGCGAATATCCAGTTGCATGATGGGTAAAATTGTTCTTGAAAATTAAAAGGCAGTCATCTGATGGATTATGTATTTTATTCTACCGGGTTTGTTTTGATTTTTAATGAATTGTTCATACTCCTTTTTATATCCAAATGATTTTTATAAGTAGCAGCCATCTGATCCAGATAAGAATTCAATTGTTTCAGGCTGTTTATATTTTTATTTACAAGATTTACGTCAAGAGAAAAGTTTAATGCCCCGTCTGTAAAATCACCACCGGTCATTACCATGTCCTGCCACATATTTTTTGAAGTAGTGAGAGCGGCTGCTCTGCTGCTGTCTGTGTTTTTCCCCGCAAGATGGCTTATTATTTTTTGAAAGTCAATATAAGCGCCGAAAGGATGGCCGCTGATACGGTCCGCATAAGGAACTGTATTTGAATGGCCCGAAAAAAATGCGGCAACATTGGCAGAATCTCCTGCTGCAAACCAATCATCCTTTACCCGGAAAGTATAATCTTTCAAATCATTTTCAAACATTCCTTCTTTTCCTTTTAGCAAATCCAGTAAACGATCGAAGTCTCCCTTATTATTAATAGCATTGGCAAAAATGAATTTTACTAAATTATTCCTGGGGATATTGTTCATGGGTTCTTTATCTTCTTCTGTATTCAACTTGCCTGATATTTTTGCTGCATTTTTTGTATCTATACCGGTTAATGCAAATAGCATTTGCCCTTTATTCGCATTGATGATATCATCTAAACTTAAATTTGATTTACCCAGGAAAAGATTGATTAAACCGTCCACGCCTATGGTTTTAAAGATATCTTTGATAGCTTCCGGTTTAAAATTATTTACAAAAGCAACCATGACATCATTAGCCGGTAACCGGTTTATTAATGTCTCATCCATGCGCTTCGGCGGATATTTTTTCCATATTTTACTCATTTCTTCTCCCTGGTAATTTTTCCCATTCAGTGATATTTTCCCATTATCAAAATTGAGCGTCATTGCATATATGTTTCCTTCAAAGAGCGAACTCACTTTCATCATAGACATCATTTGTCCCGTCATGTTTGTGGAGGAATAAATTTTTCCAATATCTATCCAGGCATGAATGTCTCCCGGCTGATTTATTAAAGAAGCAAAACGGCTATCCGTTCCCAGTGTTTGCGTATTGGAAAGGTTTATTATTTTTTCACCATAATTTTTCAGGCTGTCTGCGGTTACTGTTTTTTGATCCTGAGCGGGGCTTTCATTATCATACCTTCGATTCCACATCATATTCGGTGTGTTTGCCACAAACGCAAAACGTTCTTTGTTCCATATTACAGCGCTATTATCATCTTTAGTGATAAAAGAAAAAGACCCATCCCGGGATTGAGTGCCATCCGGAATTAACTTTTTGCAATGAGCAGCAAAAGCAGAGTCATTTTTAAGTTTACCGTTGACTACGATATATGCACCGGTTGATCTCATCTTTAAAAAATAAACAAGATCAGATTTCAAATCTATCCCGTTGCTGGCAGGATCTGCCAGGAATTGCTGAGCTAAGCTATCATGATTTTCATTTTGAAATTTTTGAAACCAATTTGTAGCTTTTATATTATCCCAACTGAGTTTGGATGATAAGGATGCTGCATTAAAATGCACAACCATTGCTGCGTCATCCGGGATCAGCAAACCAGTGCTGTCTTTTTTCTTACAGGAACTGATCACGGCCGAAAATGACGCAAAGAGAATAATGAATAAGATATTTTTTTTCATACAGGGAATTATAACGTTTCAGGTAAATGAATAATTTAAAAGATCATTCCAGGAAATATCCTGCTGTTTCCCTTCTGCAAGGTTTTTGAGTTTGCAACTTTTGTTTTTTATTTCTTCTCCGCCAAGAATAACAACATAGGGAATATTTTTCTTTTCTGCGTATTTGAATTGTTTGTCAAATTTTGTTTTTTCATGATAGAGTTCGCAACGGATATTTTTTTGCCTGAGTTGTTGCATCAGGTCAAAAGAAACGTTGCTTTCAGCGTCCCCGAGATTAAAAAACAACACTTGTGTACTGACCTGTAAGCTTGCCGGAAAAAGGCTTAACTCTTCCATCACATCATAAATGCGGTCTACCCCGAAGGAAATTCCTACGCCGGGAATATTGGGTACTCCGAATAGACCGGTGAGATCATCATACCTTCCACCACCGCCGATGCTGCCAATGGAAACATCTTTTGCCGTAGCTTCAAAAATGATCCCGGTATAATAATTCAGCCCACGGGCAAGTGTGAAATCAAGAATGAGAGATGAATTTTGGGCTACGAGCCTGCAATTAGTGATCAGGTGTTCCAGTTCTTTAATTCCTTTTTCTCCGGTTACATTGTTTAGTAAAAGAGATTTTATTCCTGAAAGTTTTTCTTTATTGGTTCCGTAAATGGAAAGATAATTTTCAATTACAGATAGTTGAGCAGCAGAAAAATGTTTACGAACTAATTCCTCTTTCACTTTTTCCAAACCGATCTTATCCAACTTATCGATAGCAATAGCGATATCATTCATTTTTTCTGCTCCGCCACATAATTCTGCCAGCGCCGTCAGAATTTTCCTGTGATTGATCCGTAATTCATAATTTTTTATACCTAATTGACTAAACGCATCATTATAGATATTTGCTAATTCTATTTCATTTAATAAGGAATCACTCCCAACCACATCCGCATCGCATTGATAAAATTCACGATAACGGCCTTTCTGCGGACGATCTGCTCTCCATACCGGCTGAATCTGGTAACGCTTAAAAGGAAATATAAGTTGTGCATGATTCATTGCCACATACCGGGCAAAGGGAATAGTGAGATCATATTTCAATGCTCTTTCTGTTATTCCTTTTGAATTCTTCCCTTGCAAAACTTTTTCAAATTCTTTTCGAGTCAGCTCTTCTTTTTCAGGATTAGCCAAACCGTTATTCAGAATTTTAAAAATCAATTTATCTCCCTCATCGCCATATTTTCCCATCAGTGTTTCGATGTTTTCCATTGCCGGAGTTTCCAAAGGTTGAAAACCGTAGCGTTCAAATACATTCCGGATCGTGGAGAAAATATAATTTCGTTTACGGACGACATCCGGCCCGAAATCCCTGGTACCTGGTGGGAGAGTGGGTTTGGTCATAAGAATTAAAAAATCAAATTGTTCGTATAAGGTTACAGTGAATTTTTAAATTTTGAAATATAATCTTTGTGTTGCACATTATATGTTGTCACAAATCTTTCAATCACTTTTTCGCAGGCCTTATCAATCAGTTCAAATACTTTGTGATAATCCGGCTCGGTTCCTAAATAAGGATCGGGCACACTTCGGTTTTCCCCGGGATATAATTCATTCAGCAGTAAATCTACCTTAGTGGCATTCCATAATTCACAACTCATTGTTTTTACATCGTCATAATTGTTTTTATCCATTACATAAATGAAATCAAAATACAACATGTCTTCTTTTTGAAACTGGCGGCACCGTTGCCCGCCAATATCAATACCATTTTTCGCTGCCACTTTTCTGCTTAACGTATGCGGCTGGCTTCCGATATGCCAGGAACCAGTTCCGGCACTTTCCACTTTCCATCTAAGTCCTGCTTTTTGTGCTTTGTGTTGCAAGATACCCTCAGCTAACGGGCTTCTGCAAATATTTCCGAGACAAACCATCAGGATTTTCATGGCTGCAAAGGTCAGGTAAATTGAAGAATTATCGCTGAGTTGTAAATATTATTTCTAGTTAAACGCAATCCTATGGAAACCTTGCAGATCAGCATCTAATTTTTAAAATAATTACCATGACCAGCAAAGAAATTCTGCAGGCCAGCCTGCTCGATATCATGTTTGACAATCGTAATAAAGATTATGGCGCTTATACACTTCGCAGAAATTATAATCAAAGATTGCTGGGAGCGGTATGCAGCGCTTTGGCGGCGGTTGTTATACTTTTCATATTGGTGTCAATAGATAAAAAAGATCAGGTGGCCAGGCATAATATTTCCGAAAGAGATTCTGTAATGATCCGAAAAATTGAACTGCCTGATGATAAGCCAAGGCAGCCGATACAACCAAAAGCAATGGCCAAGTCTTTGCCAAGGATAGCAACTATAACTAATATTAGCAAACTAGTGATTACTGATGATTCTAAAGTAAAAGAAACAACGATACCGGATATAAAAGAATTAGGAAACAGTCAAATTTCAAATATAACTTCTCCAGGTATTCCATTTGATGGAGCACAAAAGATAATTGATACAAAAGAAACCGGCATAGGAAATTCAGGAACACAAAATGCAGAATCCGATTTTAAACCTGTTGAACAGCAACCAGAATTTCCGGGTGGGCAACAATCATTAATCAGGTTTTTAAAAAGAAATCTGAATATACCCGGCGACTTACAGGCGGGAGAATCAAAAACGGTGTATATACGATTTCTTGTAGGGACTGATGGATTGGTATCAGATTTGGAAATTGTGCAAACCGGTGGAAGTGAATTTGATCAGGAAGTAATACGGGTTTGTAAAAAAATGCCCCGGTGGATACCGGCATTTCAAAATGGTTCTAATGTCGCTATAATGTTCAAATTACCTATAACATTTATAGGCTTTGAACAATAAAAATATCCTAAATTGCCGGCCTTGAAAAAGCAAAAAATGTTTGAAGATTACGAAAATAAAAAACGAAAGCAGATCATTTTGATGAAATCATTGCTGGACTATGGTATGGGCATCATTTTTTTGCTGGCAGGCATTTACTTTCTTTTGGGAGATCAATTAAATATTCAAATAGGCAGCAAGGCTAATTCGGGTTTTGAAAAAATATTTGGAGGCATGTGTATTGCCTATGCCGCCTGGCGCATTTACCGGGGGTATAAAAAAAATTATTTCAGATGAAACAGATTAGTATTCGAAAGGTTTGGATTCAGTTTTTTTTGTTACTGTTCCTGTTTCAATGGTTAATAGGGTGCGAGTCGTATGATGAACAACAGGCAAAGTTGAAAGATACACCGGATCGGGGCACCATATACGTTAGTGCCGACGAATCATTCAAACCGATTATTGATTCGGAGGTACAGGTTTATGAATCCCAGCACCCGGATGCAAAGATCATTGTGACTTATAAACCAGAAGCGGAATGCCTGAAAGATTTTGCTGTTGACAGTGTTCGCATGATCATTGCTACACGGGGTTTTAGCAAACAGGAAGAAAATTTCATGGTGGATTCCATGAAAGTAGCCCCGGAAAAAATGGTAGTAGCATTTGATGCCATAGCTGTAATCGTTAATCCAAAAGCACCGGATTCACTTTTTACTATGGATGACATCAGGCAAATTTTAACAGGAAGGTATAAGAAAGATTTGTTACCGGTATTTGATAATACAAAAGAAACCAGCACAATCAGATTTATCATTGATTCGGTTTTACATGGTCAGCCATTGACACCCAAAGCGGTAGCAGCAAAATCAAGCCCTGGTGTTATTGATTATATTTCAAAGAATGCCAACGCTATTGGCTTTATAGGCGTCAGTTGGGTAGGAGATAAGGATGATACGATGCAGGTCAGTTTCTTAAAAAAAGTTAAAATGGCTCAATTGGAAAGTATGGATATTAAGGGAAACTACATCTTACCAGTGCAGGCAAACATATACCTGCGTAGATATCCGATGATCCGGGATGTTACATATATATTAAAAGAGAATTATAGGGGAGGACTTGGACATGGATTTGCAAACTTTTTAAGTGGAGAAAAAGGGCAATTGATTTTCAAACGGGCCTACCTGGTTCCGGCACAGCAGGATTTTCGGATACGACCAATCCGTTTGAACGAGTAAACAAAACAGTTATATTTACATTCATTAAAAGTGAGATAAAACATGAAGAAAATTCTAATTTACTGGTTAAGTGTAGTAATGTTTTTTACCGGCAGTTTGTATGCTCAAACTATACCGGATGGGATTAAATTTTTGTATGAAGACAGAGATCAAAGTGCTAAAGCAGTATTTGATAAATTATTAGCTGTAAATCCTAATAATATAGAAGCCACATATTGGTTAGGTCAAGCTTACATTGCCATGAATGATGTACCCGCTGCCCGCCAACTGTATGAAAAGGCATTGGCTGCAAGCGCAAATGCTCCTTTAGTAATTGTTGGAATGGGCCATGTTGAATTATTGGAAAATAAAACAGCGGATGCCCGCCAGCGATTTGAAACAGCAATAACCATGACTCATACTAAAAAAGGAGATGACCCTGACATTCTCAATGCAATTGGACGGGCAAATGTGGATGCAAAAGCAGGAGATCTGGCGTATGCTATTGAGAAACTCGAAGCGGCCGTTCAAAGAAATTCTAAGAATCCTGATATATTTCTTAATCTTGGTAATGCATATCGCAAAGCAAGGCCCGGTGAAAATGGTGGACAAGCATATTTGAATTATAAAAAAGCTCTTGATATTGATCCTAATTTTGCCATCGCCTATTATCGTATTGCCAAATTATTTGAAACGCAGCAAAACTGGGAATTGTTTGTAGAAAACCTGAATCAGGCAGTGGCAAAAGATCAGGGTTTTGGTCCGGCTTATTATGATTTGTATTATTATTACCTCTTAAAAGTAGATCCGGCTACCGGTAAAATTGATTTTGACAAAGCAGATGACTATGCAAAAAAATATATTGCCAATACTGACCCTGATGTACAAAACGAATACCTGAGGGCACAAACCTTATGGGCGCAAAAAAATTATAGTGAAGCCATTAATGTAGCACAAGGCATAATCAGCAAAGCAGGTGACAAAACATTGCCCCGTACTTATAAATTACTTGCCTATTCTTATATTGGGAAAGGGGATACAGTGCAGGCTAAAACTTACATAGACCAATATTTTGCAAAACAAGATAAAGACCAGATTGTCCCCCCCGATTATTTATTGAAAGCCGATATTTATTCGGGAATTCCGGGCGTAAATCCGAATGACGTTGTAAAAACATTTTTTGATGCGGTTAATGCGGATACATTATTACAAAACAAAATTGAACTTCTAAAAAAAGGCGCTGCTTTATTCAAGGCTAAAAAGCTTTATGAACAGGAAGCTCAGATGGAGCAAATGATTGTTAATATCAAACCGAATCCAACCCTTTTTGATATGTTTAATGCCGGACTGTCTTATTATTTAGCTGGTATGTATGATACTTCAAGAAATGTGTTTTTAAAAATACAAAATAAATTTCCTGACGAAATATATGGATATGAAATGGCCTGGAATAATAGCCGGATAATAGATTCTACAAAAAAAGATAGCATTGCAGTACCCGACGCTCTTAAACTTTTTGATTTCAGCCAGAAGGATACTGTTAAATACAAGAAACAATATCTCAATAGTGCAGGCTTTCTGGCCACCTATTATGCCAATGATGCCAAAGATGCGACCAAAGCACTTGAATATATTAATAAAATGCTTACAGTAGATCCGACAAATGCAAATCTTAATGATGTAAAAACTCAATTAGAAAATTCACTTAAAAAGCAACCTCCCAATCAAAAAAATACATCTGGTGGTGCAGCTTCCAGCCGAACTGTTACAAACGGAAATAAATAATTGCATATTTTTTTGTAATACATGAATTTAAAATTCCCTTAGTATTTTGCTTTGGGAATTTTTTATGATGATAAGCCGTAAATCTGAATTATATTTTCTAAGGTAATTTGATGTTACCGTCTTATTTTTGCAAAGCAGTAATAAAAGCCTATGTTTCATCTTCTTCAGGCTGGTTTGCCAAAAAATATTGTTGATGCCCAGGATGCCGGCAGCTATCTTCCAATAGGTATTCAGATTATTTGCGCAGTTGGGTTAGTGGCTTTCCTGATGTTTGTTACTCATATTTTAGGCCCCAAAAGAAAAACTGCAGATAAACTTCAGGGTTTTACCAGTGGTATCGAGAGTCATGGCGATGCCCGCCAACCTATTGCTATAAAATATTTTTTGGTTGCAATATTATTTGTGCTGTTTGATGTGGAAGTGATATTTTTTTATCCTTATGCTGTGAATTTTAAAGAGCTTGGATGGAGTGGGTTCTGGGCAGTATTACTCTTCGTGGGATTTTTTCTTTGTGGATTTATATATATTATTAAAAAAGGTGCATTGAAGTGGGAAGAATGAATTGTTTTACAAACTGCAGATTCAGATTTATAGTTTAATATTTTTCGGTAAACAAATAGAGAAAAAATGGGTTAATATTATAGACCGTAAATCTGAAATCTCAAATCTTAAATTGTATGCCTCGTCCTGTATCATATAACATAAAAGTAAAACCACTGGATAACGACATCAGTATGGCAGAAATGCCCGATGGTCATATGGGTGAAGGTTTTTTTGCAACATCATTTAATAAGGTGATAGGATTGGCAAGAAAAAATTCTATCTGGCCTTTGCCATTTGCCACTTCTTGTTGTGGTATTGAGTTTATGGCTACAATGGGATCACATTATGACTTAGGCAGGTTTGGCGCAGAACGGGTAGGGTTTTCCCCCCGCCAGTGCGATTTGCTGATGGTGATGGGTACTATTGCAAAAAAAATGGGGCCAATTGTAAAACAAGTGTATTTGCAAATGGCAGAACCTAGGTGGGTGATTGCCGTCGGGGCCTGTGCCAGTAGTGGAGGAATTTTTGATACTTATAGCGTTTTGCAGGGGATTGACCAGATAGTTCCTGTGGATGTTTATGTTCCGGGTTGTGCCCCAAGACCTGAGGCAATATTGGATGGATTCATGAGAATTCAGGACTTGGTAGGCAAAGAAAACTTAAGAAGGAGAAACAGTGAACGGTACAAACAATTGTTGGAAAGTTATGGTATTCAGTGATGGACTCATTGTTTGATGTTAATTGAGTTACACATCAAACAATTGAACAATCAAACAATTTTAAAATGTTGACAAACGATTTAGTAAAACAAAAGCTCATCGGAAAATTTCCTAAGGAGGTTACAAATTTTGGAGAACCTTATGGAATGCTCACCTTTGAAGCACCAAAAGAACTGAATCTTAAAGTGCTCAATTTTTTATACGATGATGAATTACTAAAATTCCGTTTTCTTACTGACCTCTGTGCCGTACATTATCCCGATCAAAAAGGCAGAGAACTGGCAGTTGTATATCATTTGCACAATTTGCAGGATAACATCCGGGTTTGTTTCAAAGTATTAACTGATATTAATCAACCGGATATTTATACGGCAACAGGGTTATTTTCTTCAGCGAACTGGATGGAAAGAGAAACTTATGATTTTTTTGGGGTGAATTTTGTTGGACATCCGAACCTGAAGCGAATCCTGAATGTGGATGAAATGGATTATTTTCCATTGAGAAAAGAATATCCACTGGAAGATCAGGTAAGAATTGATAAAGATGATCAGATGTTTGGAAGAGGATGATGAGTGCAAGTGTAAACTTGTCAATTTGAAAACCAGGAATTAAAGAGATAACCATTCGTTTTTATAAAGCTCTATTAGCGGTTGGAATATGACAGAACATCACATAAAATTACCGGACGGAAGTATTGAAAAAACAACTACCACCTTGAACCTGGGGCCTACACACCCCGCCACGCATGGTGTGTTTCAGAATATATTGGAGTTGGATGGTGAGCGAATTGTATCTGCAGAACAAACAGTAGGATATATTCACAGGGCTTTTGAAAAAATAGCTGAACGTCGCCCGCTTTATCAAATTACCCCGCTTACCGATAGATTGAATTACTGTTCCGCACCCATTAATAATCTGGGATGGCATCTAACTTGCGAAAAATTATTAGGTATCAAAACACCGAAGCGAGTTGATTATTTGAGGGTGATCATTATGGAATTGGCAAGAATATCTGATCATCTGATTTGTAATTCTATCGTTGGAGTGGATGCAGGCGCCTACACCGGGTTTTTATATGTGATGCAATACCGTGAATTGATCTATGAAATATATGAAGAGATTTGCGGTGCCCGTTTGACAACCAATATTGGAAGAATTGGCGGGTTTGAAAGAAATTTCAATGATATCGTATTTCAGAAATTGGAAAAATTTCTCAGGGAATATCCGGGCGTTTTAAAAGAATTTCAAAACTTATTTGAGCGGAATCGCATTTTCATGGAACGGACGATGGGAACAGGAGCCATCAGTGCAGAAAGGGCATTGAATTACGGGTTTACCGGGCCCAATCTTCGTGCTGCCGGTGTAGATTATGATGTAAGAATACAAACACCTTATAGTAGTTATGAAGATTTTGATTTTATTATACCCATAGGAACTACCGGGGATAATTATGATCGCTGGCTGGTTCGTAACCAGGAAATGTGGCAAAGCCTGCGCCTTATTGAACAGGCATATCAAAAAGTTCAGGAATTCAAAGGGGCTGAAGCTGAAGTGTACCATGCAGATGTACCGGAATATTATTTACCTCCGAAAGAAGATGTGTACACCAAGATGGAAGCAATGATCTGGCATTTTAAAATAGTTTATGGTGAAGTGAACATGCCAGCGGGTGAAGTGTATTTTTCCGTGGAAGGAGCTAATGGGGAACTTGGTTTTTATCTGATCAGTGATGGTGGCAGAGCCCCGTACCGCCTGCATTTCCGGCGGCCATGCTTTATTTATTACCAGGCATATGAAGAATTGACAAAAGGAAGTATGTTGAGCGATGCAATAATTACAATGAGTAGTCTGAATTTGATAGCAGGAGAAATGGATGCATAAATAACCATCAAACCATCATTAAAGATGGTTAAATTGTTTGATTGTTATGATAAAATTTTCAGAACAGAAATTAAAAGAGATTGAGCAAATCATTTCTCATTATCCGGAAGGAAAACAGAAAAGTGCTCTTCTTCCCGTGTTACATATAGCACAACAGGAATTTGGCGGATGGCTGAGTGTGGAAACCATGGATTATGTAGCCACAGTTTTAAATCTTTTGCCTATCGAAGTGTATGAAGTAGCTACCTTTTACAGTATGTATAACCTGAAACCTGTGGGCAGGTATATTTTTGAAGTGTGCCAAACAGGGCCATGCATTACTAAGGGCAGTGATAATATTATTAAATATATTGAAGAAAAATTGGGAATAAAACCCGGTGAAACCACCGCCGACGGATTATTTACTTTGAAAACGGTGGAATGTCTTGGCGCATGTGGATATGCACCCATGATGCAGTTGGGAAAATCATACCGGGAACATTTGACCAAAGAAAAAGTGAATGCTATCATTGAAGAATGCAGGATGAATGCAGAAAAGAATAATTAGAAGTATGAAAAGCACATTTCTTATTTTTCTTTTATTAACAGGTGTGTATGTACAGGCGCAAAACAAGGAGGAAAAGGAACTGATTGCAAGAACCTATTTGTTAAGCCATACTGTTTTTGGTTCTAAAGATAGTTTAACGATGGAAGATATTTTTGCAACAACAGTCAGTTATGGACATTCACATGGTAAGGTACAAAACAGGAAAGAAGCGATTGATGGCGTTTGTCATAATCAATCCACTTATTCAGATACTTCCGTAAGTAATGTTTCAGTGGTTTGGGTTAATAATAACACTGCAATTGTCAGGCATTTATTCAAAGCAACGGAACTTACAAAAGATGGGAGGATGGTACCTTTGAATTTTGCAATGCTGCTTGTTTGGGTAAAGGAAAGTGGAAAATGGAAATTATGTGGAAGACAAGCCGTGAGTTTGCAATGAGTTTATTTTTAAAATGAAACTTTTTGTGATGATCGGATTGAAAAAGGTTTAGTGAATTTAGTAGCCTTGGAATTTTGATTACATTAAATTATAGAAAATTAAAATATACAAAGAAGATATAAATAGAGGAGAACCTGTTTTTTCAAAACTCCCCGAAATGATGATACAATGGCAAGAAAATTATTATTAGACAAAATTGGGATTGAAGGCATTCGCTACTATGATGTGTACCGGAAAAATGGGGGTTATGCATCAGTGGAAAAAGTATTGAAGACTATGAGTCCTGATGATGTGACGAAAGAAGTGAAGAAAAGCGGATTGAGGGGAAGAGGTGGTGCCGGTTTCCCAACCGGGTTGAAATGGAGCTTTTTGGCAAAACCCGCAGGCGTTCCCCGATACCTGGTCTGCAATGCAGATGAATCAGAACCGGGGACTTTTAAGGATAGATTTTTGATGGAGTTCATTCCCCACCTGCTGATTGAGGGATTAATCGTTTCGTCTTATGCTACAGGTAGCAACCGCACCTATATTTATATACGTGGTGAATTCGGATGGATAGTTGAAATTTTGGAACAAGCTATTGCAGAAGCTAATAATAATGGCTGGTTAGGAAAAAATATTTTAGGAAGTGGATTCGATTGTGAGATATTTGTTCATCCCGGTGCCGGTGCTTATATCTGCGGAGAAGAAACTGCATTGCTCGAATCCCTGGAAGGGAAAAGAGGTAACCCAAGAATCAAACCACCATTTCCGGCAGTGAAAGGATTATATGGTTGCCCAACTGTGGTGAATAATGTAGAAACTTTAGCTACGGTTGTCCCGATTATCAGCATGGGCGGCGATGAATATGCAAAGATTGGTATCGGGAAGTCTGCAGGAACTAAATTGATTTCTGCTTGTGGTAATATTAATAAACCCGGCGTGTATGAAATTGAAATGAATATTTCAGTGGAAGAGTTTCTTTACAGTGATGAATATTGCGGTGGTATTGCCAATGGCAAAAGATTGAAAGCTTGTGTACCCGGAGGGTCATCAGTTCCAATCCTGCCTGCAAATCTTTTATTGAAGACTGCAAAAGGCGAAACCAGGATGATGACCTATGAAAGTTTATCTGATGGAGGATTCCAGACGGGCAGTATGCTGGGAAGTGGTGGCTTTATTGTTTATGATGAAGATCAGTGTATCGTTCGCAATACTTATTCATTTGCCCGTTTTTACAGGCATGAAAGCTGTGGGCAATGTTCACCTTGCAGAGAGGGCACCTTGTGGCTTACAAAAATTTTGTATGATATAGAATATGGGAAAGGCAAGATGAAGGATATTGATTTGTTGTGGCATGTTCAGGGAAATATAGAAGGAAATACAATTTGTCCGCTTGGAGATGCTGCGGCATGGCCGGTAGCTGCTGCCATCAGGCATTTCAGGGATGAATTCGAGTGGCATATCACCAATCCGGAGGAAGCGCAGAGGAGAAATTATGGGTTGGCACATTATGCAGATACATTGCAGGCTGAGGTTTGATTTGAAAGTTAAAAGGCATAATTCAAAAATGACCGGAAAGTAATTTGAAACTTTTGAACTGAACTGAATGAAGATGAAAACCATATAAATTAAAACATAGATGTTTTTATTTTATCAAAGGGATTATTCTCTTTGTAAAAGAATAAAAGTATGATAAAATATATAGTTCTTTGTTTGGCCAACTTATCAGGAGTTTAACTTCTATAGGCGCCAATTTAATCGAAAGGAAGGCCGGAAGCTCGAAGAAAGATTGGAGAAAATTTCTGAAAATCGCCTTCAAGTCGGCAAACGAAATAAAATTTCGGCTTTGTTTGATCAGAGATTCGATAGAAGTAGATTGAAATAAAATTACGGGCTTGTTAAGAGAAGCAGTGGAGATTGCAAATATCATTGCTAAAATAATTATTAACTCTAACAAGGACGAATAATATTTTTGATTTTTAAATTTTGACTTTTGAATTTGCAAAATGGCAGACGAAAAAAAATTATTTAAAGTAACCATTGACAACATCACGGTTGAAGTGGAGCCGGGAACAACTATTTTACAAGCGGCCCGAAAGATTGGCGGTGATATTGTACCGCCGGCTATGTGCTATTACACTACATTAAAAGACAGTGGTGGTAAGTGCCGGTCATGCCTGGTGAAAGTAGCCCAGGGTTCTTCTGCAGATCCGAGGCCCATGCCTAAACTGGTAGCAAGTTGCAGAACGAATGTAATGGATGGTATGGTAGTTGAAAATATTACCAATCCTGCTGTATTAGAAGCAAGAGATGGAGTTGTAGAATTTTTACTCATCAATCATCCTTTGGATTGTCCCATTTGTGACCAGGCAGGGGAATGTGACTTACAGGATTTTAGTTATAATCATGGAGAAGCAGGCACCCGATTTGAATTTAAGAAGAGATTATTTGAGCTGGAAAACCTGGGTCCTTATATCCAGTTACACATGACTCGTTGCATTATGTGTTATCGCTGTACATATGTAGCAGATCAGTTAACGGAACAAAGATTGCATGGTGTACTGGATCGGGGAGACCGTTCAAGAATTTCAACCTATATCTCTAAAGCCATTGACAATGATTTTTCAGGTAATATGATTGATGTATGTCCTGTTGGTGCGTTAACTGATAAAACGTTTCGTTTTAAAAACAGGGTTTGGTTTACCAAGCCGATGGATGCACACCGGGAATGCAGCAAATGCAACGGCAAAGTACATTTGTGGTTGCGGGGTGAGGAGGTGTTCCGGGTAACCGGAAGAAAAGATCAGTGGGGTGAGGTGCATGATTGGATATGTAATGAATGCCGGTTTGAAAAAAAGAAAGTCAGTGATTGGGTAATTGAAGGCCCGGCAAAGATGAATCGCCATTCAGTGATTTCAGCCAATAAATATTATAACCTGAAAACACCAGATGATGTGTTGCCGGAAGTGATGGGAGGAAGAGAGCCAAAACTATTGATGGATATACATTCTGTAAGTGGTGTAAATGACCCGGATATTGACCTGAGCGCCATTGAAGGACCAGCAACATCAAAGACGTTTCAAAAAAAATGAAATGGTATTGAGGTAATAAGCTCTTAGGTTGATACAGAGAATAATCCGGGATTAAATATGAAGTATTTTGGGAAATGGCATCAGGGTATTGGCCTGTTTTAATAAAACAAATTATCAAAATTTTAAAAGGAAGTTTTAAAGGATGCATTTATTATCTATTGACTGGTGGTTCATTCTTGAAAAGCTTGTATTGATAGTGATCGTCATATCATTGTCATTGGTGATTGCTATGTACACAACTTATGCGGAACGGAAAGTAGCCGCATGGTTGCAAGACCGGCGTGGACCCAACAGGGCCGGTCCCTGGGGTATTCTTCAACCCCTGGCTGATGGAGGAAAATTATTTTTTAAAGAAGAGATCATTCCTCTGGTTTCTTCAAAATGGTTATTTATTCTTGGCCCTTCCCTCGCTATGCTTACTGCATTATTAACTAGTGCTGTAATTCCATGGGGAACCTCCCTGCATTTATTCGGGAAAGATGTCCCACTACAGATTGCAGATGTAAATATTGGCATTCTTTACATTTTTGGCGTAGTGAGTTTAGGAGTATATGGAATCATGATTGGAGGTTGGGCATCCAACAATAAATTTTCTCTTCTGGCTGCCATTCGTGGCGCTTCACAAATGATTTCTTACGAACTGGCTATGGGTATGGCACTGATAGCAGTGCTGATGCTCACTGGTTCATTACAAATGAGTGTCATTGTTCAAAACCAGGTTGAACACGGATGGCATATCATTTATCAGCCACTGGGATTTATCATATTTTTCATTTGTGCCCTAGCAGAGTGTAACCGTACACCTTTTGATCTGCCTGAAGCGGAAAACGAATTAAACTTCGGCTATCACCAGGAATATTCTTCCATGAAGCTCGGGTTTTATTTATTTGCCGAATATATCAATATGTTTATCAGTAGCGCTGTGATGGCAACTTTGTTTCTTGGTGGTTATGATATCCCTTTTGTGAATGAAACACAATGGGGTTTACCACAAAATTTACTGGCCATCATTGGTTTTGCTGTATTGATGGCAAAAATATTTTTCTTTTTATTCGTGTTTATCTGGATACGCTGGACTATTCCAAGATTCCGATATGATCAATTGATGAATTTGGGATGGAAGGGATTAATTCCTTTGTCATTGGCAAATATGGTGATCACAGCTATAGTAATGTTGTGGAAAAGTAAGACATGAACATGAATTATGAATAATGAATGCAGCTCATATTTGCTCACTCATTACTCATCAATATATTTGCAAACCTTTTAGAAAAGTGAGATAATGGTACAATTAACACAAAAAGCAAAGCTGGTTGACCGCCGCCAGATGAGTTGGCTGGAACGGATTTACCTGTGGAATATACTTAAAGGAATGATGATCACTTTAAGTCATTTATTCAAAAGAAAAGCTACTATAAATTTTCCGGAGCAAAAAAGGTATTTTGCTCCAGTGTTTCGGGGACTGCATGTTTTGAACAGGGATGAAGAAGGAAGGGAACGGTGTACAGCTTGCGGATTATGTGCTGTAGCTTGCCCGGCTGAAGCAATCACCATGGAAGCTGCAGAACGCCTGCCCGGGGAAGAAAAGCTATATCGTGAAGAAAAATATGCAGCAAGATATGAAATCAATATGCTGCGTTGTATTTTTTGCGGATTATGTGAAGATGCTTGCCCCAAAGATGCGATTTATTTATCGCAGACTTTTGCACCATCCAATTATTCGAGAAAAGGGTTTATTTATAAAAAAGAAGATTTGTTAATACCTAACCCGCTGACAGATCCGGAAGATTATAAAAAAGCTTTGGGTGATCGTCCGGCAAAAAAAATCAATAACTGATTTTCTGATTTGGAAAAATAGAGTATAACAACGCTTATAGAGAAATGAGTATAACTCAGATATTATTTTGGTTTCTTTCAGTGCTGGCATTATTCAGTGCGTTGATGGTCATTACCAGCAAAAACCCTGTTTACAGTGTATTGTGGCTGATATTGGTTTTCTTTGCCATATCGGGCCATTATCTTTTATTGAATGCACAGTTTCTAGCTATCGTAAATATTATTGTTTATGCCGGTGCCATCATGGTATTATTCCTGTTTGTCATCATGCTGATGAATCTGAATAAGAGCAACGAGCCACAAAAAAATAAATGGTTGAAACTGGCTGCAGCATTAGCCGGAGGCTGTTTATTGCTGGTATTGGTAGCCGCATTGAAAAATGCAGAAACAAAATCTGCCATTGCTGAATCGGGAACGGGAGATATCGGCCTGATTGGAAATTTAGGCAAAGCATTATTTAATGATTATGTCGTGCCGTTTGAGATAAGCAGTATCTTATTTTTAAGTGCGATGGTAGGCGCTGTAGTATTAGGGAAAAAAGAAGCATCCTCACACCCCTCCGGGGAAGAGGCTTAAAAGATCGTATAAATGAATGTTTAAAAAATGCCGATTAATTATTACATATTCCTTTCACTGGCATTATTTGCAATAGGCATTGTAGGAGTTTTGATACGAAGGAATGCAATTATTGTTTTTATGTGCATTGAAATCATGCTGAATGCAGCCAATCTGCTGTTGGTGGCTTTTTCAAAAATGCATCATTTGCAACAAGCCGCTACCCAAGCATCTGCAGGGACCGATGGACAGATTTTTGTTTTTTTCATTATGGTAGTAGCAGCTGCAGAAGTAAGTGTAGGTCTGGCAATCATCGTGATGATGTTTAGGAATGTTCATTCTATAGACATTAATTTTTTAAACAGGTTAAAGCATTAGAAAGGTTAGTATGCAAAATGTATTGCAAATAGTTTGGCTGGTTCCTTTTTTCCCGTTGATAGGTTTTCTTATCGTGGGATTGTTTCGCAAACAGTTATCAAAAACACTGACTGCTATCATTGGTTGCGGAATGGTGTTGTTGCCTTTCTTACTGAGTATCTGGATTTTTATCCTGGTTAAAAATGGTGGTGGTTACGTAGCCGATTATTTCAATTTTATTTCTGCCGGTTCGTTAAAAGTTTCTTTTGCGTTACAGGTTGATGCTTTGTCAGCTTTATTCCTTCTTATTGTCACCGGTGTGAGTTTTATCATTCATGTATATTCAACTACTTATATGAAGGAGGAGACAAAAGAACATTACGGAAGATTTTTTTCTTACATGAATCTTTTTGTCTTTTCAATGATTCTGCTGGTGATGGGTGCCAACTTTATTATCATGTTTATTGGCTGGGAAGGCGTAGGGCTTTGTTCTTATTTGCTGATCGGGTATTGGTTCAAAAACAAAGAATATAATAAAGCTGCCGACAAAGCTTTTATTTTTAACCGGATCGGTGATTTAGGTTTTCTCATTGCTCTATTCTGGATCATTTCAAAAGCAGGCAGCGTTTCTTTTGAAGATGTATTTTCAAAAACATCGGTTTTCAGTTCATCCGATATTACTATTATTACTCTGTTGTTGTTTGTTGGCGCTACAGGAAAAAGCGCCCAGATTCCATTATACACATGGTTGCCGGATGCCATGGCGGGCCCAACACCGGTTTCTGCATTGATACATGCTGCTACTATGGTAACAGCCGGTGTTTATATGATTGCCAGAAGTAATGCCCTGTATTCTTTAGCTCCCGTAACTGAAAATATCATTGCCATTGTTGGCCTTGCTACTGCCATCCTTGCAGCGACTATTGCTTTAAAGCAAAATGATATTAAAAAAGTACTGGCATACTCTACAGTAAGCCAGTTGGGATATATGTTTTTGGCTTTAGGTGTTGGGGCTTACAGTACCGGAGTATTTCATGTAATGACGCATGCTTTTTTCAAAGCATTATTATTCCTTGCAGCAGGAAGTGTCATTCATGCTATGGGCGGAGAACAGGATATTCGTAAAATGGGCGGGCTGAAAGGGAAAATGAAAATAACCTATCTCACATTTCTTTTCGGTTGTATTGCCATTTCAGGTATTCCTCCTTTTTCGGGATTCTTTTCCAAAGATGCAATCCTGCTGGCTGCATTTGAACACAATAAAATATTATATGCTATTGCTCTGTTCGGCGCTTTGCTTACAGCATTTTATATGTTCCGTTTATTGTTTCTCGCTTTCAACGGTTCTTTCAGAGGAACAGAAGAGCAGCAACATCATCTGCATGAAAGCCCGGCAGGAATGACAATACCATTAATCATTCTTGCAATACTCGCATTTGCCGGTGGCTTTGTGGGCATTCCCGAAATTTTAATGAAAGGTGGAGATAAACTGACTGAATTTTTATCTCCGGTCATTCCGGTTCATAGCGTAGAGCTTGTTTCTCATTCTACTGAAATGATGTTGATGGTGATTTCTACAGTTTTGGTTTTGCTGGTAATCGTTTTCGCCTGGTACCGTTTCAGGAAATATCATTCAGTTGAAGAAAAAGGTATTGGAAAATTTTTGGAAAACAAATGGTATGTGGATGAGTTGTATGAAAAAGTTATTGCAAATCCCGTCAATAGATTTGCCGCATTTCTCAATAAATTCATAGAAAAATCTTTGATTGATGGAATCGTGAATGGGGTGGGCCGCCTCGTAAATTATGGAAGCAGGCAGGTTCGCTTATTACAAAGCGGGCAGGTTGGAAATTATGTGTTATTGATGGTATTGAGCATGTTGTTGATTTTTGTAATTCAATTTTTTTTAAGAAAATAAATCCCCTGCACAAAAGGTGTCTGGGTTTATTAATTTAAAAATGGTTATAAATAATTTTTTTAATAAACAATATAAATTTTCCCTTTGGGGATTAGGTGCATGATTCCGGTTTTATTTATAGTAATTCCAATGATAACCGGCTTGGCTGTATTCTTTTTTAAAAACGAAAGATCAGTGAAGTTGCTGGCATTGTTTTCTTCATTAGCCACATTAGTTGTTGCTTTGTTAGGGCTGACTTTACTGAACGACAATAATAATGTGCAATATTCTGCAAACTGGCTTGGTTTTTTAGGAAGCAGGATTTCTTTAAAGGTGGATGGTATGGGTCAGGTGCTTTGCCTGCTTACGTCTATTTCATATCCGGCTATTTTTATTGCTACCTGGAAAAATCAATATCAAAAAGCAGGAAACTTCTTCGGCCTGATGCTGCTTTCACAGGCAGGATTGATGGGTGTATTTGTTGCCATGGATGCCCTGCTGTTTTATTTCTTCTGGGAAATGGTGCTGATCCCGGTATATTTTCTCAGTTCACAATGGGGTGGAGAAAAAAGAATCCGGGCCACAATGAAATTTTTTATTTACACGTTTCTTGGTTCCGTGTTAATGCTTGTAGGTATTATTTATTTATACTCACAAACACCGGATCATTCTTTCAGCATAGAATCTTTTTACAATCTTAATAAGATATTACCCGGCAAAACACAAAACTGGGTTTTCTGGTTATTTTTTGCAGCGTTTGCAGTCAAGATGCCGATTTTCCCATTTCACACCTGGCAACCGGATCTGTATGAACAAGCTAATACACCAACTACCATGGTACTGAGCGGAGTGATGGTGAAGATGGGGGTCTTTGCCTGTATCCGTTGGTTGCTCCCGGTGGTGTCTATTGCATCGTTTCAATGGGGTGATGTAGTAACCTCGTTAGCAGTGATCGGAATTCTTTATGCGTCATTGTTGGCCATTCAGCAGGACGACCTGAAACGATTAGTAGCCTATTCATCCATAGCTCACATCGGATTGATGTGTGCTACAATTTTCTCCGAAACGACTGTCGGTCTTCAGGGCGTGATGATACAAATGTTTAATCACGGTATCAATGTTCTCGGATTATGGATCGTTGTTGAGATGATAGAAAAAACATGCGGCACCAGGAAAATATCAGAGTTGGGAGGACTGGCACAAAAAGCGCCTTCATTAGCCATATTTGCCATGATCATCGGGTTGGCCAGTGTAGCGTTACCATTGACGAATGCGTTTATTGGAGAGTTCATGATGCTAAATGGTATTTTTAGTTCCAGTATTACTCATTATAATATTGTGTTCACTGTTTTGGCTGCGGTTAGTATTATCCTTGCCGCAATTTATATTTTAACGATGATCCGGAAAGTCTTTTTTGGAAGCAGCAATACAGTTACATCTAATGCACAGGATATTCAGTGGAGTCAAAAATTAGTGTTGAGTGTGATAGTAATACTGATACTCTGGCTTGGGATATACCCGGATAGTATGTTGAATTTAACTCATGGATTATCAGAATCAATTATAAAAAAATCGGATGTATTGCCTTTATTAATGAAGCATTAAGGAATTGAAAGTATGAATGCATTAATTATATCAGCAGTTTGGGGAGTGATCATGATGTTCAGCGGCATTGTGCTGAAACAAAAGCATGCTATCCGGAACCTCGCTGTGGCCGGGCTTATCTTGTTATTATTGGCTAATGGGCTAGAGATGTCAGGTACCATGTTCTTTAAAGTGGATACAAAAGGGATGATTGAGTTCGACCGGTTTGCCTTACTTTTTGATTCTATAATTTTTGCTTCTGCAATTCTTTACTTGTTATTATCTGCAAGAGATATGGAAAAAGTGGGTAGCAATTATGCAGAATATCTGGCGTTAATCTTTTTTATTCTATGTGGCGTTGTGCTTGTTGCTTCATTCAAATCTCTCTTGATTTTATTTTTAGGTATTGAAATAATTTCTATTCCTCTTTATATCCTAACAGGCAGTGATAAACGAAACCTGAAGAGCAATGAAGCTTCTCTGAAATATTTATTGCTCGGCGCTTTTTCCACCGGATTAATGCTGATGGGTATTGCCCTTATTTATGGAGCTACCGGTAGTTTCATGAATGCAAATATTGATGTATTCAAAGAACCCCCTTCTGCATTATTGATCACCGGAATGACATTGCTCATGTTTTCCATGGCATTTAAAACATCGGTGGCGCCATTTCATTTCTGGGCGCCTGATGTTTATGACGGGGCACCAGTTGTTTTTAGTTCTTTCATGATGACCATTGTCAAGGGGGCAGCATTTATTGCATTTATCAGGTTATTTGATGAAGCATTTGGTTCTTTAGCGCCTAAGTGGCAATTATGGATGGCTATACTTACCGCTGCCACTTTATTCATCGGTAATATCACTGCAGTATTTCAGCAAAGTGTAAAAAGGATGATGGCTTATTCAAGTATTGCACATGCCGGCTTCATGATGCTGGCGGTATATGCTATGAATACTGATGCCAAAGAAGGCATTTTATTATATATAGCGGCTTATTGTTTGGCAACTATCGGCATTTTTGCTGTTTTGGGCAAGATGAGTGATTATACATTTGATGGTTTTAATGGTTTTGCAAAAAGCCAGCCTTTACTCGCAGCTACTATTACAATCTTTTTATTATCTCTTGCAGGTATTCCGCTTACCGCAGGATTTCTTTCCAAATTTTATATGCTGAAAGCAGTTATTGACACACATCATAACCTCTGGCTGGTGATTTTTGCTGTGTTGATGGCAGCGGTAAGCATCTATTATTATTTCCGGCTTATCCAGGCTATGTATTTCAAAGAGGGAACCGTTAAGGAAATTCATATCACACCAGTATTTAAATGGACAATGATGATTTTAGCAGCTTTCATTATTATCCTCGGCATTTATCCCAACCTGCTTTTATATTGGTTATATTTTTAACCTTTATCCGTTCATCAAATCATTCTTTTGGTTTTACAGGTTTCAGTAACTTCGGCAATTGTTATGAAGTTTCGTGACATCTTATCATTAGCTTATCGCACCGTACGAAGCAACCGGCTGCGTACCGGTCTTACTGTGGCGATCATTGCGTTTGGTATCATGGCATTGGTGGGCATCATTACAGCTATTAAGGCCATGAATCAAAAATTCATGGAAAGTTTTTCAACCATGGGAGCCAACGGATTTACTATCCGGTTTAAAGAACGGAATATTCATTTTGGAGGTGACAATAATTCGGATCTCAAATTGTCCAAAAAAACGGTTCGTAAGGAAAAAAAATCTAACCTGGGAAAGTCTATAACAAAACAGGAGGCAGAATTATTTATAAAACGATTTAACTTTCCATCTATTAAAAGTATTTCTGTTTTTGCCAATCGTTCCAGCATTGTATCGTACAGGGATCGTAAAACAAGCCCCAATGTCATACTCTTTGGAAGTGATGAAAATTTTTTGCCGCTGAACGGATTTACTTTACGATCCGGCCGAAATCTCAATTCTACTGATGTACAAACCGGAAGGAACGTTTGTTTGTTAGGCTATGATGTGGCAAAAAATTTATTTAAGGAGGGCATGGACAGGGCCGTTAATTCCGTCGTACAAATCAATAACATTCCTTTTCGTGTTTTGGGGGTACTGGACAGCAGAGGTTCCTCTTTTGGATTCAGCAGGGATAACCTCATCGTAACAAGTTATGAGAATATAGCCCGGAATTTTCCCACCAATTCATCATATACCATTGCTGTGATGACGAATGATATTCACCAGGTTGATGAAGCCATGGGTGAAGCCGAAAGTACTTTTCGTGCTATCCGTAAACTGAATATTACTGAGGATAATAATTTTGTTCTGGATCGCAGCGATAGCATTGCAGAACGAGCCATGAATACTTTAGGATTTCTTACCATCTCTGCCACTATTATCGGTTTTATCACATTAATCGGGGCTGCTATCGGGTTAATGAATATTATGTTGGTTTCCGTATCTGAACGCACCCGTGAGGTGGGCTTAATAAAAGCCATTGGGGGTAAGAGCAAAATGGTGCGACGCCAATTCTTGCTGGAAGCAGTTATTATTAGCATGCTAGGCGCTATATTCGGTATTTTTCTGGGAGTATTAGTTGGCAATCTTTTTTCAATTGTGCTGAATACGGGTTTTGTAGTTCCCTGGAACTGGATTTTATATGGAATAATTATTTGCAGTGCTGTCGGATTGCTGGCAGGATTATACCCTGCATTGAAAGCAGGAAAGCTCAACCCGATCGAAGCATTGCGCTATGAATGAAATATGTCAAAAGCTGCTGATTCCCTATTCAGATTATCATGAATTTTAATGGTTAGAACTTGTTCACTATCAAAAAATCCTTAACTTGACCCCCTGTCATAAAAAAATGGGTAAAAGAATGCTTTGATACAAAGTTTTTCCTTAGCATTGTAACCCTAAAATCAAATTTCATTTTTAATATTTCAAAACACTAAAAAACAAAAGATCATGGCTGAAACAAAACCGACTGCCACAGCTTCCGTGAAGGCTACATCAGTGCAGGCTAAAAAAAGCAGTAATGCCATTTCATGGCTTGCTCCTGTTATTTGCATTCTTGCCGGTTATGCTATCTGGCGATTTCTAATGGGAGACTCCAATGGATTCAGAAACCCGGCTGAAGGCTGGTTCTGGCCGGAACATAAAAATCCTAAAGATGCTTTTCACAGGATTTATGATGGGGGTATCATTGTGCCGTTGCTGATTGGTATGTTCCTGATGGTAATTACTTTTTCTATCGAACGCTATCTTACCATTCGTAAAGCATTAGGCAATGGCTCTATTGCTGATTTTATCCGCAAAGTGCAATATCATCTCGCCAACAGAAATGTGGATGCTGCATTATCTGAATGCGATAAGCAAAGAGGCTCTGTTGCCAATGTTATGAAAGCCGGTTTACGCAGGTATAAAGAAATGATCAGCGAAGGCAGTTTAAATACTGATCAAAAAGTAATGGCAATTCAAAAAGAAGTGGAAGAAGCTACTGCATTAGAGTTACCCATGCTTCAAAAGAACCTGGTGTTTCTTTCCACTATTACTTCGGTCGGTACCCTCATCGCCCTGTTGGGAACGGTAATGGGTATGATCCGGTCATTCACAGCTCTTGGTGAAGAAGGCGGAGCAGGGGCTGCCGGCCAGTTGGCTGTTGGTATCTCAGAAGCTTTGTATAACACAGCTTTGGGTATCGGTACATCCGCTTGCGCATTGATTATGTACAACGTGTTTACTACAAAAATTGATTCTATCACTTACGGTATTGATGAGTCAGGTTTCACACTCACCCAAAGTTTTGCTTCTCTTTACAAATAAGAATTTGTTTTGGAAGTATTTCTTTATGGAAAAATGAAACAAAAGAATCTCAATACTAAACTTTTTTAAACATGCCAAGTGTCAAAATACCGAGAAAAAGCACGGACTTCGATATGACGCCGTTCGTTGATGTGGCTTTTCTCATCTTGTCATTTTTCATGATGGCTACTAAATTCAAGCCACCGGAACCGGTTGAAATAACCACTCCTAATTCTGTTTCTGCAGATGCGTTAAAGGAAGGTGATGCCATTTTAATTACTATGGATAAAGACAATAAAGTCTATTTAACCTTTGCTTTGGGTTCTGCAGAGGATCAGGGTATTTTTGATGATATTATCCAAAACGTGAATAAGGAAAAAAACCTTAATCTTACCAATGCGGAAATGGGTAATTTCAGAAAAACATATTTTATCGGAGTTCCTTTTACCCAATTAAAATCTTTATTGGATATGCCGGCAGATCAGCAACGGAATTTGAAACAACCAGGTATTCCTTTG
Source organism: Bacteroidota bacterium (assembly GCA_018266555.1). Taxonomy (GTDB): domain Bacteria; phylum Bacteroidota; class Bacteroidia; order Chitinophagales; family Chitinophagaceae; genus UTBCD1. The sequence continues at coordinate 107,125 of JAFEAF010000012.1, forward strand.
GATACAACAGGGGGTGAATTAACCTATTGGGTACAATATGCTAAAGCTGCATTTGCGGGACACCAGTTGGCTTATATGATCAAGGGAGACGACAATGCCAAGTATCCCACTTTTGAAGGAGTGATTGCGGCTTTAAAACGAAATGAACAATTTAAATATAACCTGATCACTTCGCCGGAAGCAGCACCGCCGGGAACAGAATTGTACAAGCAACGACAAAATGCATTAAAGAACAGCAGCACCAAGTAAATTAAATTTTTAAGACCTATAAAATTTTTATATGGCAAGTATAGATACCAGTGCAGCAGATAGTGGTCACAAAAAAGGGCGGGGAGTAAAAAAAGCAAAAAGGCTTGCTACCCGTGTTGATATGACCCCCATGGTGGATTTAGGATTTCTTCTCATTACTTTTTTCATATTTACCACGACCATGTCCACTCCGACCACTATGGATTTAAACATGCCTAAAGACACTCAAAAGCAGGAGGAGCAGACTGAAGTGGCACAATCGGGAGCTTTGACTGTCATGCTTGGCAAAAACAACCAGATTTATTATTATGAAGGTCAGTTAAAACCGGACGGATCTAACTTTAAACAAACCACTTTTAAAGGTATCAGGGATATTATTATAAATAAAAGGCAGGATGTAATAAATAATTACAGGCCGGCTCCTGATGATGAAGCCATTATTCAAAAGGCTAAAGAAAAAGGGGATCCAAATTGGCAGAATGCAGCGAAAGACAAAAACTTCGTTGTTATCATCAAACCCGATGCAGATGCCACTTATAAAAATACAGTGGATATCCTGGATGAAATGACCATCAACAATGTAAAGCGTTTTGCCATGATTAAAATAACCGACCCTGAACTTCAATTGATAAAAGCAACCGAAGCCAGCTCCGGGACAAAATAAAACCGGATATATTTATGGAAAGAATCGTTATTTGTATCTCAATTTAAATTTTGTTACCAATGGATCCTAATAAAATACTTTCTTCTGACATTCTGGATCTGATATTTGAAGACCGGAACAAAGATTATGGAGCTTACTACCTGAGAAAAACATACAACAGGCGTATCGCAAGAGCATTGATCATTACTGCTTCTGTTGCCCTGCTGGCTTTTTTAGGATCTATATTAGCCAGCAGCATCAATAAGAATAGCGGAAAATTTAAAGTAAGTGAAGTGACTTTGCAGGATATTAAGCAGGAGGAAGAAAAGAAAGTGGAGCCTCCTCCACCGCCGCCGCCAAAACAAGAACCCCCCAAGGTGGAAATGAAACAATTCACGCCTCCCAAGATTGTGAAAGATGAAGAAGTGCAAAAGCCACCGCCTGAACAAGAGGAATTAAAGGAAGCAAAAATTGATGTAGTGAACCAGGAAGGTATTAAAGATTTGAACATTGCCACTCCTACACAAATTGATGAAGGTAAAAAGGTGATTGAAGAAAAGAAAGATGATGATGAAAACAAAATTTTCGAAAAAGTAGAAATCGAAGCCCAGTTTCCCGGTGGGGATGCAGGATGGAGAAAATACCTGGAACGTAATTTATCAGGATTTAACCCTGCAGACAATGGGGCGCCGGCAGGTACTTATACCACCTATGTTCAGTTTGTAGTGGACAAGGACGGAAATATCAGCGATGTGAAGCCCCTTACAAATTATGGTTATGGAATGGAAGATGAAGCTGTAAAAGTTATTAAAAAGGGGCCGAAGTGGACACCTGCTATTCAAAATGGTCGTAAAGTAAAAGCGTACAGGAAGCAGCCCATTACATTTGTAGTGCAAGAAGAATAATATTTTCATTTCAATAAATTGTATCTATCCCTGTTTTTAACTCAAACAGGGATTTTTATTTTAAAAGGTTGAATGATCCGTTTTAATTTTGAGAAATTATGAATCAACATAGTGGATGGGAAGATACGATAGTAGCCCCTGCAACAGCCCCGGGTGTTAGCGCTATCAGTATTATCCGTTTGAGCGGCGCTCAGGCATTTACAATTATAGATCACCTTTTTCCTACAAAAAAAATTTCAGAACAACCTTCCCATACTTTGCATTTTGGAGTTTTAAAGAATAAGGATCAAATACTTGACGAAGTGCTTGTTTCGGTTTTTAAGACGCCACGTTCTTATACGGGAGAAGATTTGGCTGAAATCAGTTGCCACGGCTCCCCCTATATTGTGCAACAAATACTGGATGCTTGTATAAATCTTGGAGCCCGTTTGGCAAAGCCCGGAGAATTTACACAAAGAGCATTTCTCAATGGTAAATTAGATCTTACACAAGCCGAAGCGGTGGCAGATCTTATTGCTAGTAATACAACTGCATCCCATAAAACCGCACTCAATGCCATTCGAGGTGGCTTCTCAAAAAAATTAAAAGAGTTACGGGAAGACATGATTCGTTTTTCAGCTTTAAATGAATTAGAACTTGATTTTTCACAGGAGGATGTAGAGTTTGCAGACCGGAAACATTTTTATTTATTGATAAGTGAGTTGCAGCAAACTGTTGACCAGTTACTTTCTTCATTTAAAATCGGTAATGCAATACGTAATGGTGTGAACGTGGCAATTATCGGGAAACCGAATGCCGGCAAATCCACTTTACTCAATGTATTGCTGAATGAAGACAGAGCAATTGTCAGTGAAATTCCAGGAACTACCCGTGATACAATCGAAGAAGTGATGAATATTGACGGTATCCTGTTCCGGTTAATTGACACAGCGGGTATAAGGGAGCACACAAGTGACGTGATTGAAGCAGCAGGTATGGAGAGAAGCCTTGCTAAAATGAAAAAGGCAGACCTGGTACTTTTTCTTTTTGATGTAGGTGATGAAAAGAAAGAAATTGAAAAATCGCTCTCGGAATTGCAAACACAACAGTTGAATTATCTTCCGGTTGTAAATAAAATAGACAGGGAAGGAGAGGGATCAGCCCAAGAAAAATTTTCATCTATCGAAAAAGTAATCTTTATTTCTGCAAAAGCACAATTGAATATTGATATACTTCTTAAACGTATGGTGGATGCAGTTTTGGAAGGAAAACTTCAGGTGGAAGACACTGTTATCACTAATGCCCGGCACTATCATGCCTTGAAAGAAGTGCAGCGATCACTTTCCGATATCCGAAAGGGCCTTGATGATAAAATCCCGGGAGACTTACTTGCTTCAGACATACGCAGATGCCTTTATTATTTGGGTGAAATAACCGGTGAGATAACAAATGAAGAACAATTGGATTATATTTTTAGTAAGTTCTGTATCGGAAAGTGATTATTCTTCCTTTGTTTCATAAATGATTGTTTTTATTGTAATTGTGCATAATTATTCTTCTCTTTTTTGTTGCCAAACCCTTCTTTATTAGTTATATTTGTTGCCTGATTGTTGCCCAATTCTGTTGCCCACAAAACCGGGCAACAGAAAAGCGAAAAGATGCAACATACAGCTACAAGGAGCAACAATCAGCTATAACAGGCAACAATGAGCAGCAACATTCGTATCGAAAAAACCTGTGAAGTTTGTGGTGTTAAATACATCGCAAAGAAGACAATAACACGGTCATGTTCCCTAAACTGTGCGAGGTTGCTTTATAAGCGTACCAAGAGAAATGAAAAAATCGAAGCTGCTATTCGTAAAGAAGCCATTGTAAAGCCTTTCAATCCCTCGATCTCACAAAAAGAATTTCTCACTATTAACGAAGCTTGCCAGCTTATCAATGCAAGCCGCTGGACCATTTACCGCCTGATAGATAAAGGCCAGCTCAAAGCCGGTAAAGTTGGACGCAATACAAGGATCCCAAGAACAGCTATTAATGAACTTTTCAAACTGACTGAAGTATGAACGTAACATTAAGACAAAGAAAGAAGGGGAATAAAATCAGCCTCTATCTTGATTACTACAGTGACGGAAAAAGAGAATATGAGTATTTGAATTTATACCTCACTCCGGAACCCGAGAAAGGTAAGCTCACTAAGGAGCAGAAAGATGAGAACCGAAAAAAACTATCAATGGCGGAAGCTATCCGCTCAAAGCGTTTACTGGAAATAAAAAATGAAGAGTATGGTTTCAGAGATACAGAGAAAGTAAAAGGTAGTTTCCTTAGTTACTTTGAACAACTAACAGAGAAGCGCAGAAACAGCCAGGGTAATTGGGGCAATTGGGATAGTGTGTTAAAGCACTTGCAGAAGTTTGCAACTAATGGTGCTTCATTTAAAGAGATTGATAAACGATGGTTAGAGAAGTTCAAAGAGTATTTGCAGCATGATGCAAAAGGAAAAACCGGAAAACGTCTTTCTCAAAATTCTCAATCTTCTTATTTCGGCAAACTAACAGCAGCATTAAAGGAAGCTGTAAAGGATGGGATAATACAGGCAAATCCTGCCGCCCAGGTAGAAGGTATTAAACCGGATGATCCAAGCAGGGAATTTCTCACTTTGGAAGAGTTGCAAAGAGCCGCCAAAGTAGAATGCGAAATGCCGGTACTCAAAAATGCTTTTATCTTTTCTGCACTTACAGGGCTTCGCTGGTCGGATATAGAAAAATTGGTATGGTCAGAAGTACAGCACTCTGATCAGTCAGGGTATTACATTCGCTTTCGCCAGAAGAAAACCAAAGGAGCGGAAACATTGCCGATTTCCGAACAGGCATTTAATTTATTAGGTGAAAGAGGAAAGCCAGAAAGCAAAGTGTTTGAAGGATTGTATTACAGCGCATGGCATAATCTAAAACTTAGAGAATGGGTAATGAAAGCAGGAATAACAAAGCATATCACTTTCCACTGTGCCCGGCACACTTATGCTACATTGCAAATCACATTGGGAACAGATATTTATACAGTATCAAAGCTCTTAGGTCACAGGCATTTAAAAACAACCGAAATTTATGCTAAAGTAATTGACCATAAAAAACAAGAGGCAGCAAACAAAATCAAATTAGATATTTAGGATGGAAGTAAAAGTATTAGATAGTATCATTCATGGTGTATTAAAGCCCTGGAAAATGAATACCGCCAATACAAGGCGGTTGACCGAATTGGTGAAATCTGCAAAGACAGTTTCGCCAAAGAATAATGCTGATTTACTTGCGCAACTCACAAGCCTTTTATCTGATTATCCTGACCTGCAAAAGATAGTTGAAACAGAAACCGTAAGAGATAATACTGCATTAAAGCAGCCACTATTCAGTATTGAACTGCCTGTACCAAATGATACAGTTACCCGGTTTTATTATTTATTGATAGCTGCTGATTCTTTACGGATTTTTAATACTGTACAACAAGAATCATCCAACTGGTCAGAATTAGTTGATATCCGTTACCAGGTAAATAAAACCCTCACTAATATCAGGGTATTAGCAAAGCAAACTGCATCTGAATTAATTGAGCAAGGTTTCACCACTTTACCTGATGAAAAAAGCAACCATATCCACAATACTTTATATTTCCTGAAACATACCCTTGTAGCACTTTATTTTAGCGTCCAGGAATCATTTAAAACCAATTTGAAACAGGTAACTACTGTCGAGGATTTTTATATTCTCGATTTACAGGAGCCGCTCTCAAATATGCTGCCTTTGATTCCTGTTGAACAGCTAACCGAATCTGAAACAGATGATACAGCAGCAATAAGCCAGGATAAAATCCACTTTGGTTTCAAAGATGATGTTGGCAAATTGAGAACAGTGATTAATCAGCTATGCTTTCAAATTGAATACCTGAATGAAGATGTTACCGAAGCAGACGATTTAATCAAAGTGCTTACTGCAAAAAGTATTTTACCGGGTTCCGTTAAAATACAGATTGGTTGCGAAACAAAACACTTCAGGTACACAATAGATAAATTCCAGCCATACTTCAATAGCTTAACGCTGGCCAATATTGCCAAATCAAAACTTTTTTATTCAAAGAAGGATACACTGATCACGGCAAACAACCTTTCGGCCAGTAATTCAAAAAGTAAAATAGACCCAAAAGAAAAGGCAACCATTGACAAGATTTTCAAAAATCTGCAATAAAAAACATTAAGATTACTCAGTAATATGAGTAAGGGGTTAACCCCTTAACCTTTACCCTTCTTTCATTTTAGAGGTTTGTGCCATCATTCATAAAATTTAAAAAAATGGCACACGAAGAATTAATCTTAAACAAGCTCACCGAAATCGCTGACAAGCTGGATGAGCAGAATCTATTAAAGAAAACAGTATTGAACTTTAACGAGGCTTGTAAATATTTGGACATTAGTCCATCTCATTTGTATAAGCTCACCAGTACAAAGCACATTCCGCATTTCTGCCCACAGGGTAAAAAATTGTACTTCCGGCGGGAAGAACTGGATGCCTGGTTGCAGCGTAACCGGCAATCCGCCGCCGATGAAATAGATCAGTTGGCAACTGACTAT
>JAFEAF010000013.1 GCA_018266555.1 Bacteroidota bacterium
GTATAAAATTATTTTCTTCATATTGTAACCTTTACAAACCGATTAAATATTGACAGTACAAAGGTAGAGCCGAAAAAAAGGCAGGATGTATGCAGATTACGGATGTTTTTACCTTTTTTACTGATTAGGTGATTGGAGGGATGAAAAACTAAGCTCTATTGTTTTTTACAAAATATATTTTAGCAATATTTCATATCGTCAACTTTTTATCCGTAGCGGACTCTTGCTGACAGAGGGTGCCATGGTTTGTGGAGACTCAATCTAGGGCATGGGCGATAAAACAATACCCTGATTTTCCAACTGTTTATTTATTTGAATTATAATTTCTCCCTAAATTAGACAGGAGTGCCAAAGCTTAGTCCAAAGTCAGAGGTAGCTAATTGTGTTATATTTTTGTTTAAATGACAATTTGCAGTTGACAATGCTATTCCTCTGCTTAGGACTTGAAATACTAATGTCCTTCTCAAAAATCATTTAAAGACTAATCGTCCCGATTGTAAAAGGGAAAAGCAAGTTTTACAATTCCATTATAAGGATAATTGAATCTGGGCTTAGCGCCTCTATCTCAGCTTTATTACAATCCCAAATCACCAACCCGTCATTTGTATTAAGCAAACGTCCACATACTTCAAAACTTCCGACGATATTGTAGAAAAATAATTTACTGTTTGTCGAAGTAAGTGTATTGTATTCCAATTCTTCACGGGTATCCATACACGCTAATTTGATGTTGACGTCACCAGTGAACAAACAAATCCATTGATTTTTTATTGTATCCACCGGAAGGGATAGTTTATTAAATAAAGGCTCATTGAACCCGTTGTCCACAGTAAACCAAACAAAAGAGGCATTTTCTGTTTCCTCAGGATTCATAACCGACACTTCATGGTAGTTATCCAACAACATTGCTTCTCCCGGATAAACCGAAACCCGTTGATTTTTTAACGTTAATTCAACGCTGTTATAAACCGGAATGATAAAACAACAAGAACCGGTGATGTTCATCCTTGCTTTTCCTTCCGGAAGCAAAATGGTTTCATTGAAACATTGTAAAGGCGGAACAGGCTCTTTGTTCCCGTTGCTAAAATTCTTGTAATTGAATGTGCAATAGGTTTCTCCGCCCTCTTCGGCGACAATTCCTCTTTGTGATTCAATATAAATGATACCCGGTAGTTGTGTTAACATTTTATAATCGTTCGTTTAGTTTATCAATAGACACATAAGCCGGGATTTGAAACAGGTGTGTATCATAACAACCCTCAGTATTATTACTTTTTGCTTTATTCTCTGAAGAAATAAGAAGAAATCCGCCAACAGTTTCATGCCATAAAAACGGTTCGGAATAAAAATTGAAAGCGACCTCGTGTTTTTTTATGTCTCTCACATCAGAATTGATTATTTCAAATGTGCAATCTGCAATAGTCATAAAACGATGCCCGAGATTGTCAACAACATCCGGAATTATCCCGTTCAATTGTTTAAGGTAACCTAAGACAGAACCACCCACCAGAAAATGCAGTTGTGCTGCCTGCGGATTATCTACCAGAAGTGCTCCGAAAGTAAAATATTTCTCTTCCGGATTAAAGCGCTGAAACTGCATTTTAAATTCGGTGAATGAATCTTTCCACACCAATTTATCCCAATCATTTGCACTACGGGAGTTCATAATTTTGCGATATCTGAACCTTATTTTTCTCATTTTATTTTGCGTCTATGCGCTCACCTTAATCGTAATAGAGAGATTGAAACCATCTGCCAAACTACCTGTTATCGTAGCCAGTTCTTTGCTGTATCCATCGCTGAATACATTATCATTTTTGTTGTAAGTATAACCATTGGTTCCTTTGGTATATCCATAGGATGAACCGTTTTTGTTGACACTAATGCATAGGTCATCGTCAAAAGCAATCTGCGTTATCAACAGAGATTTCCCTGCTGAATTGTAAACATGCACGTGGATATGTGTGGCTCGTCCCTGATACCAGCCGGGGAATATGGTGGTAAACGTTACCTTCCCATTTGAATCGGTCGTCTGCCGCCCTCTAAACCAGTTTAATGAAGTGTAATCGTTACTCTGCATCGTCGTTCCGCCATATTGCGAATAATCGCCGTTGACATCACAATGCCAGATATCAACGATTGCACCCGACAAAACATTACAGTTGTCATTCAGATTGGCAATAGTTATCGCTGCTGTCATGGCTGCACCCACGCCATCGCCTTTGCGAATGTCGCTTCGTACATAAGAGGAAGGCGACTTGGTGGGAAAAGGCCCATCCGTTTCCTGGGGTGTAGCGGTGCAACTTGTATCTGGTGTCGTGGTATCACCTGATGTTGTAGAATCAAGGGTGGCATCCGTTTTCTTGCAGGATGATAAAACCAGTGGGGTTGCTGCAAATAGTGACAAGGATTTCAGAAAATTTTTACGTTCCATAATTGACAAGTTTTAGATGAATGAATAGAATATGATGTGTATTAAAATTATTGTTAACCTCTGCTGATGCTTCCTCCAATTTGTGTTACCACACTTGTTGTGGAAAAAGTAGTGGAAATTGTACCTCCCGAATAGCTTCCACTTAAATACAACCCGTTAAAATCCGTGCCGGAAGAAACACTTCCGCCCGTATATATTTTGTAAGTAGTACTTGCCTTGAGTTTAGAACTTGCATATATCAGCGTGCTGAAAGATTCCGGAGCTTTAAAGGTCATGACTTCATTGCCATTACTGTCTTCAATATGAATAATCTGCCCGCTTGTTCCACTGCCTGCCACTAAAGAATGTATGGTACTTGCGCTGGCGGAAGGGGCACTCGTTGCGCCTGCAACTCCTACCATCATGCCGCCGGTAATTTTGAATGTTCTTGTATCGCAATCAAAACTTGCTTCAGGTTCCCTTGCTCCTGCTGCTACTATGATACCCCCCGTAATTGTAATGGTTCCATTGGCATCTATGGCATCGTTGTCAGTTGCATAGCTGTAAATACGTCCTCCGTTTATATAAATATTATCTGTGGCATTTATACCGTCATCTGTTGTTTTTGTAACGATATTTCCACTGTTGATAGTGAGGTCGCCCTTACTTTCAATGCCTTCATTAGCAGAAGAAGTAACATTAATCGTACCGCCATTAATGACTACATAAGGAGTTACAGTAGAGTCTTCATCTTCATTATCGGCTGTAATACCCTTTCCTACAGAAGTAATATTCAGCGTGCCATTATTTACTATGGCGTGGCCTGCATCCACCTGTACGCCATCATCGGCGGAAGTAAGTGTAACTGTTCCATTGTCCATAATAAAAGCATCATTGGCATGAATTGCGTCTTTTACATTGGAAGTCAGATTAAGTTTGCCGCTGCGGATGTGTATGTAATCATCGCTTGCAATGGCGTGGTTATAATTTCCTGTAACTGTCAGGCTTCCACTGCCGCTAAATACTATTTGACCTTCGCTGAAAAAAGCAGCTTTTGCATCCTCTCCACTCGTTACCGAAGTATAGGTTGCTGCATCCGCAAGTGTGTTTTCAGAATTGTCCGCCACCACTACAAAAGTTGTTTTCTTGGATTGGATATTTAATGCAGGCCTGTCCGTACTTTTGATGGAAGCACCATTTAAAACAAGTTTATATTTTTTGTCGCTGTATATCTTCAAAGACCCGTTTGCAGTACTGCCTGAGACTTCATAGGCTACGCCTACCACTGAAGCATTCACCACTACATTATTGCCATCCAGAGTAATAGTAACACCGTTGCCATCCAAAGGGTTGTTGACAGAAACCGAACTTCCGTAAGTAATGGTTACTGTATTTGACAAAGTGAAACTTGTTTCTACCAGGTCATCCTCGTCATATCCCGTTTCAGTAGAGCCTTCGGCTGTGCCGTTGGTAAAGCTGCTGTCAATAGTGGAGGGTGTGATGCTTTCAACCAAATCACTTTTTGAACAGGCAGATAGGTAGAAAATGGATACACAAATAAACAAGGTGCTCAAAGGCGATAGGTTAAGTGACTTTTTCATTGATATTTTTTTTGATAATGAATAATTTTCAGGATAAAATTCTAAACCCATGCTTAAAGAGAAAAGCCATTTGTGGTAAACAACCTTTTAATTGTGGCGAAGCGAAAGGGATAATTCAAAGAGAATTGTTCAGGCTCTTTTTGTTCAATATGGCTTTTAGTTGTTCTTCATAATTTTTTCCTACCGGAATTTCTTCATCGGCAATAGTGATGAGCCTGTGCCTTATGGATTCTATGCGATTGACGGCTACAATGTAAGAACGATGCACTCTTACAAATTCATTTTCATTCAGTTTCTCTGCCAGCGCTTTCATGGTAAAGCGGACGACCAATGGCGGCTGATCCTTCAAAAATATTTTAAGATAATTATCCAGTCCTTCAATAAATAAAATATCAGACAAGACAACTTTAACCAATCCATAATCTGCTTTCAGCATCAGGTATTTGGAATCTTCGTCCACCGTAGCTTTATGAACCAGGTTGTATATCTGTTGTGCTTTCGTTACCGCTTTTCCAAAACGCTCCAAAGTAAACGGTTTGAGCAAATAGTCCACGGTATCCAGGTCATAACTTTCCAAAGCGTATTCGCTGTATGAAGTAGTAAAGATCAGCATAGGTTTATATGACAGCGATTTGTAAAAATCCACTCCTGAAATGGCAGGCATATTAATATCAAGGAACAATAGATCCACCGGATTTTTTTCAAGGTATTTCATCGCACCAGCAGTATCGGTAAATGTTTTTTCTAAAGAAAGGAAATCAAAACGATTACAAAAAGTATCAATTACTTCCAGTGCCATCGGCTCATCATCTATGGCAATAGCTTTTATCATACCAGGTCAATTGAAAGAGTTAAGGCGTAACTGTTCTCTTTATCATTGATTTCCAAAAAATGTTTTTTCGGGTACAAATATTTAAGCCTTTCGCTTGTATTCCTCATGCCAATACCCGTTGACTCGGTATTTTTGAGATTTGGAATTTTTTTATTGAAGGTGTGTAGCGTGACAGAAGTGTCCGAAATGTCAATCTGAATTTCTACCACACAATCCGGCACATCCGGATTCACGCCGTATTTGAATGCGTTCTCTATATAAGTGATGAGTATGAGCGGTGTAATTTTCTTATTTCCTGCTTCGCCGAAAATGTCAAAATTAATTTTTACTGTATTTCCGAGCCTTGCTTTTTGCAACTCAATATAATTGGAAATATAATCTATCTCTTTTTGAAGCGGAATGGTATTTTCATTCACATCTTTTGTAACATAACGCATCAGCCCGGAAAGATTTGTGATGGCTTCACCTGTTTTATCGTCTTTCTTAATGGCCAATGCATAAATGGTATTTAAGGTATTGAACAGGAAGTGTGGATTTATCTGCGCTTTCAATGTCAATAATTCTGCCTTGAGTTTATCTTCTTTCAGCTTAGACAAATGTTCTCTCGTTTTTAACAGAAAAGAGAAAAAGAAGGCTGTAAAAAACAAGTAAAGATGTCTTCTGAATTCATCAAAAGAAAATGAGAAAGCCTGCCATTGCGCTTGTGTTGGAGGCCGGGATGGAGGTCCGGATGAATTGGGCGGCCGTCGAAAATTATTGGGCGAAGGCAAATGATTACTATCAGGATGAAAGCCGGGAGGTGGATGCGGGCCCCCGGCGATATCTACCCAATGTACAATCAAATGCGGTAAAGGAAATGTAATGACTAAAAAAAGGATTACCCAAAGAATGTACAGCAAATATTTTTTTTCAAAATAATACTTCGGTAAAAAAAAATAATAGTTGAGGTAAAAGAAACACAGGAGGAAAAAATTGGCGACGGTATATTGAGCAATCATACCCGTAACTGTAAACACTGATTCACCCGGCATACGTTCAAAAACCAATACCGGTATCACCAGGAAAAAGAAAAAGAAAAAAACATGTTTCAGCCAGGTCTGCCGTGTAATCTTATATTTCATGTAGCGTAAAATTACAAATTTTGAGAGGCGTAGTTTCCGATGAAACCGAAATGTGGCAAAATGCTTTATTGTTGTGGAGTAAGAGTTGTATACAAAACATTTTGAGTATGTATTGCGGGAAAGTCAAGGTGCAATTTGTATGATTAAACGAAACATTTTACCTCTTGAGTTTACAAGTATATTCGCATAGCTTTTTATTACATTAGCTCGCCTTTCTTTATATTATTTTGATGCTGCAATGCTCCGGGGTGAGGGCAGGACATATGCAGATTACGGAAGTTTTTACCTTTTTTACGGATTGGGGAATAAAAATGAAATCCTGTTTTTTCTAATTCACTTACATGACATAAGTAATATCTATTTTTACACGTGCAAAATGTACGCTACGCTATCTGCAAGTATTTAATTAATGAAAGTATTTGTCATCCATCGGTATAGTAAGACTGATATTCTTCATGAAGTTGATTTGCCCCTGCCGAAAGTCAACGATAACGATGTGTTAGTGCAGATCCATGCAACTGCTATCAATCAATTGGACATAAAACTAAAAAGTGGTGCTTATAAAATGGTGTTGCCTTATAAACTTCCATTGGTATTAGGTCATGATGTAGCTGGTATTGTAACGCAGGTGGGCACCAATGTGAGCCGGTTTAAAATAGGCGATGAAGTGTATGCCCGTCCGTCTGATTATCGCATTGGCACGTTTGCCGAATACATTGCTATCAATGAAAACGATGTGGCATTGAAACCGAAAAATATTTCAATGGAAGAAGCAGCTTCTCTACCCTTAGTAGCTTTAACGGTTTGGCAGGCTTTTGTAGAAAAAGCCCATCTGCAAAAAGGACAAAAAGTATTTATACAAGCCGGTTCGGGTGGAGTTGGCACCATAGCCATTCAGTTGGCAAAATACCTCGTCGCAAGTGTTGCTACCACTACAAGCGCTAAGAATTTTGATTTTGTAAAAACCTTAGGAGCCGATGTAGTGATTGATTACAAAACCCAGGACTTTGAAACCCTGCTCAGCAACTATGATGTGGTATTGAACAGCCAGGATGAAAAAACACTAGAAAAATCATTACGCATTTTGAAACCGGGTGGTAAAGCGCTATCCCTT
>JAFEAF010000014.1 GCA_018266555.1 Bacteroidota bacterium
ATTACCTGTTCACTCAGCCCAACTCATTACATAGTTTGCATTCTCGATGTCCAGGGCTTCCTTGGTAAGCATGAGCGGATGAAAAGTGTCCACCATCACGGCAAGTTCTTTGGTTTCTTTTGCGCCGATACTTTTTTGCACCGCCCCGGGATGAGGCCCGTGCGGAATACCGGCGGGATGCAGTGTGATCATTCCTTTTGTTACATTTTTGCGGCTCATAAAATTACCGTCAACATAATAGATTACTTCATCGCTGTCAATATTGCTATGATTGTACGGCGCCGGAATGGCCTGCGGATGATAATCAAATAACCGGGGTACAAAAGAACAAACTACAAAATTGTTGGCCTCAAATGTCTGATGTACCGGCGGCGGCTGATGTACCCGTCCTGTGATGGGTTCAAAATCATGAATAGAAAATGCAAAAGGATAACAATACCCATCCCAACCAACCACATCGAATGGATGTGTGCCGTAATGTAAGCCATATAAAACACCTTTCTTTTTTGCACGGATAAGAAAATCTCCCTTCTCATCAAAAGTGTGCAGGCTCTGCGGCGGGCGAATATCCCGTTCGCAATAAGGAGAATGCTCCAGCAACTGTCCGTACCTGCTTACATATTTTTTGGGATATCGAATAGGGCTGAAAGATTCTACAATAAAAAGGCGATTGTGTTCATCGGTAAATTCAATCTGATAGATCGTTCCTCTCGGTATGAGCAGGTAATCACCATAACCAAAAGGCATATCGCCATACATGGTATGCAGTACACCGCTACCCTCGTGAACAAAAATCAATTCATCTGCATCGGTGTTTTTATAAAAATAATCTTTCATACTCTGCTGCGGCGCTGCCAGCACTATGTGGCAATCATTATTTACCAACACAGGTTTACGGCTTTGCAAAAAATCTTTTTCAGGTTTTACGTTAAACCCTTCAAAGCTCCTGTGCTTTAGCATTTTTTCTTCTGCCACCTCAGGCGCCATACTGATCTGTGACTCAGTTTTTATGATCTGGGTTGGTGGATAAATATGATACATCAAAGAATAATCATTAGAAAATCCCTCGGTGGAGAATAATTGTTCAGAATATAATTCACCGTCCGGTTTCCGGAACTGGGTATGTCGTTTATGCGGAATATTTCCGAGTGTATAATAATGAGGCATGTTAATAGTTTAGTGTTTTGAGTATAGAGTTATGAGTTGAAAACTATGAATGTTGAATTATGAATTTAGAATTATCAATGAGGGAAATTTGCTTACAGATAATTATTAATTTTTAGTTCGGGAGAGTTCCAATGTGGCGAGCAGGAAAATATACTTCCATCTGCGCTTATCAATCCAGTAAGTGAAGTTTCTGTGAAATACCATGGAACAAAATTAGGAAGAATTGGGAATTTGAGGTTGAGAGTAATGAGTTTAGAGTTTAGAATTAAGAATTATGAATTTAGGTTTGAGAACAAAAAATTGGAGGTTGGTGATTGTATTTAGTTAAACGCATTCAGCATTCAACATTCTGCATTCAATATTCACCCCTTTTTGCGAATTTTGAACTATGCAGCTTCCGACCGCAGGATTGTTAGTCATTGAGAACAGGAAATTATTACTGGCTTATAGCCGTAACAAAAGATGCTTTTATTTACCGGGAGGAAAAATGGAACCGGGAGAAACAGCCACAGGCGCATTATGCCGTGAAATAGCTGAAGAATTAAATGTGCATCTTGAAGAAACCGAATTGAAGTTTTATACTCATATTTCTGCCCCTGCTTATGGAGAAACGAATGGTATCACTATGGAGCAGGATTGTTTTATATTAAATAAAAAAATTACTCCTGACGCTTCAGCCGAGATAGGTGAATTGAAATATTTTTCATTGAATGATTATTTATCAGAGCAGAACAAGGCTCCCGGAGCTATAATGATTTTGGAAAAGCTTAGGAAAGACGGCTTGATTGATTGATAAGAAAATTGTTTAATTGTTTTAGCTCCTCTAATTTTCTGTATCAAATCATTCCCTTTCTTGCTGTGGGATGCTATGTCATTTCAAAATAATTAAAAAATGATTCGGATAGGACTGATATCAGATACTCATGGTTTCCTGGATGAAAAAGTGTTTGAACATTTTAGTAACTGCGATGAAGTCTGGCATGCCGGGGATTTTGGAGAAAGAGTAGCCGGTATGATTCGTGCCGGGTTTCAAAACCGTGACACGGTTTTGCGTGGTGTATCTGGAAATATTGACGGACAAGAAATACGATCTGAATTCCCACAGCAACTTGTTTTCAATTGCGAAGAAGTCAATGTGATGATGCGCCATATCGGTGGCTCACCTCCACGGTACAATCCTGAAACAAAAAAAGAATTACTGATCCATCTACCTCAACTTTTCATTTGTGGTCATTCGCATATCTTAAAAATCATGTATGATAAAAACATTCATTGCCTCTGCATGAATCCCGGTGCTGCAGGAAAACAGGGATGGCATAAAGTAAGAACAATACTACGCTTTGACATTGATAAGAAAGATATCAAAAACTGTGAAGTAATTGAGCTGGGCAAAAGATGAACCTATAAAATACTCCGGTTAAATTTGATTAAGGGATACAATGGAAAAAGCAAATTTTTAATACCAGCCTCTGCCCACTCCTGCTTCCCGGAATGGCCAGGGCAATGAAACAAGAATAATGAGCAAAGCAAGGCCGAAGAATAATAAAATTCTTTTATGCTTTACTGCATCGGGAAGATTTTTTTTGGAATAGATGCGGCCGATATGCACCATGACAATTGCAATCAGCATACCAATCGGATGTTCGATGGAAAAAAACCGAAGTGTGGCATTCTGCATTATGTCTTTCATACTATTATTCTGAAGGTTGCTCAATCCCAAACTTCCGGCTACCCATTGATAAATGCCAATGAGCAACATAATGTCACAAACAATCATAGCAAAGAGCCCGTATTTTTTATCTGTAGAATTGAAAGGCCGTTTTCCGGCGGTAGCACTACGAAAAACAACAATCAGCAACAATAACAAAACCACCCAGCGCAAACCACTATGAAGATGTAAAATTACATTATACATAAATCAGGATTTGCCACAAAACTAAACCTGTATTTTGTAAAACCGAAATCTTAATTAACCCAATCAGCAATGAAAATATTTATATCCCTGCCTCCGCCATTGTTGCGGGTACTGCAAAAAACAATTTTTTTACCATCAGGGGAAAACATCGGGAAAGCATCAAAGCTGTTGTCATGACTGATTTTTTCAATATGAGTTCCGTCTGAATTCATGGTGTACATGTTAAAAGGAAACCCTTTCGGGTATTCATGATTGCTGCAAAAAATAATTCTTCCGTCATGCAAATAATTCGGCGCCCAATTGGCTTCGCCCAGATGGGTTACCTGTTTTACATCAGTACCATCTGCATTGGCGGTAAAAACTTCCATCTGTAATGGAATCACCAAATTTTCTTTAAGCAGACTTTTATATTCAGCAATTTCTTCCTGTGTTTTTGGCCGGCTGGCTCTCCAGATAATTTTCTTGCCGTCAGCACTAAACCAGGCGCCTCCATCATAACCTAACTCATGAGTGATGCGTTTTACTTTTTTGGTAGCAAGGTCCATGATGTACAAATCCAGATCTCCATCCCGCATGGAAGTAAAGATCATCTTTTTACCATCCGGTGACAGTGTAGCTTCGGCATCATAACCGGGAGTTTTTGTTAACCGCTTAATGTTTTTACCGTTCAGGTCTGATATGAAAATATCAAAACTCGAATAGATCGGCCAGATATATTTATTTCCATACTTACTGCGATCGGGTACGGGCGGACAGGTATCCGATTCAAGATACGTGGAGGCATAAATTATATGTTTACCGTCTTTGGTAAAAAAAGCGCAGGTGGTTCTTCCTTTATTTCCGCTTATTAATTTCGGCTCAAATTTTTCACCGGGCTTTTGGGGCACTTTGCCATAATAAATCTGGTCACAAAGAACTCCCTCTTTGGGATTGCGATGCTGAAACACCAGGTATTTTCCGTCAAAGCTCCAATAGGCTTCTGCATTATCTCCCCCAAAAGTGAGCTGCTGAATATTCCTGAAATGTTTCTCTTCCGGATACAGGATAGTGTCACCGGTTGAGGCGTAGTGAGTGATATACGGTGAGTATGCCTTTAATTTGTTTCCATCATTCTGAAAAGAAAAAATCGAAATCAAAGTAATAATAATGACCGGGGCTAAAAATTGTTTCTTCATGTAAACAAAAATTGAATAAGGGTGCAAAAATATTTCCGTAAAAAATCAGTTTTGTCAGATTATTGTAAACTCCCCGAATATAAAACCGTTAGTTTTGTATTCCATTTCTTTTTTACAATGCGACATTTATCAAAAATACTAGTTACAATCCTTACTCTGAATATTTTTTTCCTGTCTTCCTGCAAAAACGGAGATGATCCATCTCCATATTACGAAATTTTATCGCAACCACCTTTTGCATCCCTTACCGACAGTATCAAAAAAGAACCGGGCCGGGATGAGCTTTATTTTCATCGGGCTGTTCTTTTGAATAAAAACAATTTTCCCGAGCCGGCTCTTGCTGATTTTAAAAAAGCATGGTCTTTAAAAAAGAATGAACAGTATGCTTTAGGTATTGGAACCATTTTGCTAAACAAAAGACCGGATTCTGCTATTAGTTTTCTCAATGAGGCTTTACAAAAAATACCTCAAAGTTTATTTCTGCGATTGAGCCTTGCGAAAGCTTATGAATCTCAAAATAAAATTTCCGATGCGTTGACTGTGTGTGATAAAATTCTACAAATTGACCCTCACCAATTAGATGCTCTACTGTTGAAGGCAGATCTGCTGGATCAGCAGAATAATGCTTCCGGTGCCATTACCGTACTTGAAAAAGCCTATTCAATTAATCCCGACATACTGGAACTGGATTACAAGCTGGCATATAAATACGCAACAGCTAAAAATCCAAAGACCATTGCTTTTTGTGATACCTTATTATTTAAGGATTCCTTGAACGAACATGCGGAGCCACTTTACTTCAAAGGTGTTTATTATGAAAACACCGGTAATAAGAAAAAAGCATTGGATTTTTTTAGCCAGGCTATTGTCCGTGATTATACTTTTTTAGATGCTTATATGAACAAAGGGGAAATATTATTCGATCAGAAAAAATACCCTGATGCCATCAAGGTGTACCGGCTTGCGCTGAATGTTCAGTCTACTTATGCGGATGCTTATTTCTGGATGGGTAAATGCGAAGAAGCGTTGGGACAAAAGGCTGAAGCAAAACTGAATTATGAAAGAGCGTATGGTTTGGACAAAACATTTACAGAGGCTAAGGATGCTGCAGACCGAATTAAGAATTAATTAAAAATTAATAATTCACCAGTTGTATCTTGCAATGCAAATTTATTTCAATGCCAATCGTTGCCCCCTCCTTATTATTCGCTGATTTTTTACATCTCGAAAAAGATTGCCAGCTGCTGAACGAAAGCGAAGCAGAATGGTTTCATCTCGACGTGATGGATGGACGTTTTGTCCCCAATATCAGTTTTGGTCCCATGATTGTAGAGTGTATCCGTAAGACAACAAAAAAAATTTGTGATGTGCATTTGATGATTGTAGAACCGGAAAAATATGCAGAAGCTTTTAAGAATGCCGGCGCTGATCATCTTACTGTGCATATTGAAACATGTACACATTTGCATAGAAATATTCAGCAGATAAAATCGTTGGGCATGAAAGCCGGCGTTGCCATCAATCCTCATACATCCGTTTCTGAACTTAGTGAAATTATTCGTGATATTGAGCAGGTGATCTTGATGAGTGTCAATCCCGGTTTTGGCGGGCAAAAATTTATTCCACACACCATGGGAAAAATCCGCCAGCTTCGAAAACTGATCCACGAAACAGGCTCAAAAGCTTTGATAGAAATTGATGGCGGCGTAACGGTTGATAATGCATCGGAAATAGTAAATGCCGGTGCTGATGTATTGGTAGCAGGTAATGCCGTGTTCAAATCAGCGGATCCTAAAAAAGCGATTTCACAATTAAAACATAGTTGAGCATTCATTATTCCATTCACACGAATAAGAATTGCCAAAAACAAATCCGTATCTTGTACTGAATTCACTTATGAAAATCTTCTTCCGCCAAATATCCCTGACTGCAGTTTGCTTTTTGCTCGTAACACTTTCTTTCTCGCAAAAAAAATTGGCTTACGTTTCCGGTAAAGTAATAGATGAAAATGAAAACCCGTTGGCTCATGTATCCGTTACAATCCTGGGAAAGGCAACCGGTATCAGCACTAATGATACGGGATATTTCCGGTTGAAAGTGGCAGCAGACAAGGCATTTGCATTAGTCTTCAGTTATACCGGGAGAAAAACAGAGCAGCGAAATTTTTTGCTGAGTGAAAATGAAGAAGAGAAAATAACAGTACGTTTGGAAAAAGGGGAATCAGTGTTGCCTGAAGTAGTGGTCACCGATCAAAGAGACCGCCGGGAAGCAGGATTGATCCGGCCCAATCCGAAATCTGTGTTGAATCTCCCATCAGCCATAACCGGTGTAGAAAGCCTGATTAAAATTTTTGTTGGATCGAATAATGAACTTACCTCACAATATTCAGTTCGTGGAGGAAGTTATGATGAAAACCTGATTTATGTAAATGACTTTGAAATTTTTCGTCCTTATCTCACCAACAGTGGCCAGCAGGAAGGATTAAGTTTTATAAATCCCGAACTGGTTCGGAATATAAATTTTTATACCGGAGGATTCCAGGCAAAATATGGGGACAAGATGAGCAGTGTGCTCGATATTCAATATAAAAAACCAAAACAATTTGGGGGATCCGCCTATGTAAGTATCCTGGAACAGGGATTACATTTAGAAGGCATATCCAAAAATAAAAAGCTCAGTTATCTTATTGGAGTTCGTAACCGGAGCAACCGCAACTTGCTCAGCCGCCAGGATACAAAAGGAAATTATATTCCTTCTTCAGCCGATATGCAGGCATTGATTGATTACCAGATCAGCAAGAAATGGATGGCGGAATTTTTAGGAAATATTTCTCAAACAAAATTTACCTTAATCCCACAGTCCAGCGAACTTACTTCATCCGTCTTCTCTCCTTTTTTCAGCGAAAGCCTTGGCCTCAATATATATTTCGATGGTCAGGAAAAAGATGATTATCAAACCAACATGCAGGGGCTTGCTTTTATAAACCAGGTGAATCCAAAACTGAAATTGAAATGGTTGATTTCACATTTCGGTGATAATGAAAAAGAAAATACTGATATCACCGGTGCATATTTATTTGGGGAAAGAGATTTTGATAAAAATAATGCCACGTATGGAACTATTGTGAACCCCCTCGGTGCAGGCGTATTTCAAAATTTCACAAGGGATAAATTAAATATTGACAACTGGAATATTTCTCACAAAGGAAGTTTTGAACAGGGGAAAAATTTTTATCAATGGGGAGTTGGTTATGACAGAACGATTATCAATGACAAGCTCCATGAATGGGAATATCAGGATTCCGCCGGCTATTCATTACCCTACAATCCGAATCAAATACAGTTAAACAATCTGCTTCATTCATCCGCAGATATCCAGGTGAATAAATTTTCGGGATTTTTTCAAAACAATAAATTGCTTGGGGATTCTTTACATTCGATTACGCTTCAATACGGTGTTCGTTTCAACTTTAATTCACTCAATAAAGAATTTATTATTTCGCCCCGAATCGGCGCCAGTTGGAAGCCTGCATGGAGAAAAGATATTGTTTTCCGGGCTGCCGCCGGGGTTTATGATCAGCCTCCATTTTACCGGGAGATGAGGAGATATGATGGCACTGTGAATACAAATTTAAAATCACAAAAAAGTTACCAGGGTGTATTGGGATTTGATTACAATTTCAGTGGCTGGGGAAGGGCGATGCGTTTTACAACAGAAGCTTATTATAAATACATGACCGATGTGGTACCTTATGATATTGACAATGTGCGGCTGCGTTACTATGGCGAAAACAATGCGAAGGCCTATGCTGCCGGAATTGAAATGCGTTTGTACGGAGAATTGGTTAAAGATGCCGAAAGCTGGATCAGCCTGGGATTAATGAAAACCCGGGAAAACATCAATGGAGATTTTTATACCGATTATACACTGGATTCTTTAAATCATCCTGTTGACAGTGTTGTAAAACAAAAAGGTTGGGTACGCAGGCCAACAGACCGGCTGATCACTTTTGGAATGTTTTTCCAGGACTACCTTGCCACGAATAAAAATTTTAAAATGTACCTGAACTTATTATATGGAAGTAACCTGCCTTATAATATTCCGGGCAGTGTAAAATACAGGAATGCATTGGTAATTGATCCTTACATACGGTGCGATATTGGTTTCAGCGCTTTGTTACTCGATTCAGAAAAAAGTAACCGTCGCAGCCATAGTCCGTTCCGGAATTTTGATAATATCTGGGCCACGTTGGAAATATTTAACCTGATTGACAGAGCTAACACAATCTCATATCAGTTAATCAAAGATTTTTCTAACACTATATTCTTAATGCCTAATCGCTTAACTCCAAGATTGATTAATTTTAAAATCGTGGCGAGATGGTAAAAATTTTAATTCACCGTATTCTGAGAAAATTTTAAACCTGAATATCGGTATCACGTTTTGAATCTGCACCTTCATTTCCCAATAAACAATATTCTAACTTATGAATTCCATAATTCCGTTTTATATGAATGAATATGTGCCCGTTCATCTTCATGTACAAATTCAGAACAGGAAATGAATGCTGAGTTTAATATTTCAGGAGTTAGCGTAACTTTACTTTGATAAATGCGAACATCAATCCTGATATTAATTATTACTTGCTTCTTCTACGGTACCTGCAAAAAAGCCCCCGAGATTTCTGCCTGCATTCAATCTCATATTGAAACTTTTAAAAAATCGCCGTTATGTGATCAAAGCGCCAGCGTAAAAGAATATCTATTCATGGAAAAAAAGGTTTACGTATTTGATGAAGGAAATTGTTGTTGCGACAGAGCTGCTTCGGTGCTTGACATTAACTGCAGTAGCTTAGGCATCCTTGGAGGTATTGCAGGAATTACAAAAATTAATGGAGTTGATTTTGCTAGTAATGCTGTTTATATAAAAACACTCTGGAAAAATTAATTCCTTATTTCCATTTATTCGAATACCGGTCCCAGGTAGTAAGCCCGATTTTAAATTCCACCGGGTTTCTGAATTGATTGGCGGCAGAGCCTACCACATAAATTCCCAGTTTAAATTTAGACAATGGATTCAGAGGGAATTTGAAAATCCTTTCCAGGCCAGCGAATATTTCAGCATAATGAAGATTTCTTTCCTGTGAAATTAAAAAGCCTCCACCGGCGATTTCGTTTAATTTCAGTTTTTTCATAAATGGAATTTTATTGATCAGCGCTCCGTTAAATTCATGTACATAATTGCCCTGGTAAAATCTTTTAAATACAGGAAACGTGGAATCCAGTGCCTGGAACAATTTATAAGGGTCATGAAAATAAATCGGGTCACCGCGTCGCTGATAGGTGTAATCAATCAGTCGAAGATCTTTCATATTCGGAAAACTCCCGGTTTTGATTGTATAGGTTGAAACACCCGCTACACCCATATTAATCTTTTGTTGCATTCCATATTCGAGGTAATCAAAATTGATTTCGCTTTTGAAAACTCCCGGGATTCCCTTTCGCCAAAGCACATAAAACGTAGGCCATTTGGAACCCAGGATAATTTTCTCTTTGGGTTCCCGCATATATTTCTGAAAAGGCGTGAACTCCAATTTTACTTTAGAATAAAACGCATTGTATGCTTTGAAATCCTGGGGCTGATTATCCGTAAGAAAATCTCCGAAGATGCTGTCCACTTTTGGATTGATCTTATAGCCCGCAACGGATCGGTTCAATGCGATCTCCAGGTCATTAGAAAGATACAGGCCATTTACTAATTCCAATCCATGGCCCAATGTAAAATAATTATCCAGGTAAATATTACTTCGCTTGATCATATTGATCCATGCATCGCCACCATAGATATAATTAAAATCACGCCCTGCGGCTACCCGGTAATATCCCCTGTTAAACGGATTATACATCCGTCGCAGATCAAAAGCGCCATTCACATCCTTGTTTCGAAACCCATAACTCACTTTCATATCCAGCGTTATGTCCTTTCGGGAAGGAAAGATCTTTTTATATAATACATGAATTGATAACCGGCTTCCTCCAAACTGAAAAGGCAGGAAAATAGTGGTCACCGGCGGCAAAATCCAGGTCCGTTGTTTTTTATGATCATTAATGATCTGGCCAAAAACAAGCATCCGGTTCCAGGTGATCTTATTCATGATACGATCCATCGAATCTAAATAAGCTTCTGTGTGCATCACGGTAAACAAACTGTCCCGGTACCTGGAATACAAAAGTTCTTGCCGGGATAATGGCTCAGCCCTTACCGAATTCCAGAATGCGCTGTCTTTTTCATAAGCTTGCATGGAAGTGCTGCTTACTTCATTACCAAAATATCCTTTTCTGAATTTTTTATTGAGTTCGTAATGGGAATACACAGCTACAGTTTGTCCATAATTTTTACCTGTTTTTGTTTTGCTGTAATAGTCAAACTGCTGGCGGCTCATCATCCATGTTGAATCACTTATATTATCAAACTGCTGATTCACTTCAAAAAAATCATACTCAGGAAGATGAGAGGACGGCAAGCGAAAATCTGCTTTTGTGACCACCCATGAACTATCTATGATGGTCAATTCTCCCTCTACAGTAGCATTACTCAATAATCTCGGCCTAACGGAAATTGTGTAAATTTTTCTTTTTCCCGTGCGGTCAATTTTCACCGTTTTAAAACGATAAGCTATCAATCCGCTGTAACTAAGCGGCGATACAAAGGGTATTGCAGAAATAGTAGGAGCCTTTAATAAGTTATTATAAATATTCAGATCACTTTCCGTAGCGGAGAGATAAAATAAACTCCGTACATCCCCATCTTTCTTCACGCCAAGCCTTTCTTCTTTCATTTGGCCGTTGCTGTTTTTATCAAACCGGAGAGAAATTTCTGCTAATGACATAGCATTGAAATCCGGTGCATTTTCCATACTGTCTTTATTGCCCTCTTTTTTCCTTTTACTATAGGATGAATCAACTTGTGAAGCTTTAATATAAACAGAACAGGAATAAGGAGTCGAAGACTGTATAGTCTCTTTGTTCCGGATTACATTCCTGATGATTTCTTCGGCACGGTCCCTGGCTTTTACCCGTATCACAACTTCTGATAGATTACTGGAATCCAAATCCATAATAATATCCTGCACCACATCAGCATTATTCACCTGGACACTTACCACTTTCGTCTGATACCCAACCATCGTAACCACAAACTCATACTTTCCCCTTTCCAAAGAAAATTCGAAACTGCCGTTATCTTTAGTAATAATTCCGGAATGCAATTCCCGAACGCCGACACTGGCAAGTGGTAATGGTTCTTTATTTGTATTCAAAACAACACCACTCACTTTAAAATATTGAGCCTGCACTTGTGCGGATAACATCATCAACACGATAGGAATAGTAAACCTAAGGCGGCTATTCATTTTTCAATGAAAGATTTAGCTGTAAAAATTGCAATTATTCTATTGGCATTTTCCATTATCATTTTCTTTTGAGATTAATTTAACAAAATTGAGACGAAAGTAGAATACACCCTGTTGTTTCAAATAAATTTTTATTGCCCGGGTTAGATACATAGAATTTTCTGTTACATGGTTAAACAATTTTTTTTCCTTTCAAATTTCTTTTCACAACTGTGAATAAGTAACTTTAGGTAATTATAACTTTCATCAGTTATATTTGAATACCACTTCGTAAAAACTGAGTGGTAAAAAAGGAAGGGAAGCTTCTGTACAGGAACTCAGAAGACGCAGTAATAATCCGGGTACCCCTTCGCCGGCTTTGTGAACAGGTTTGAATCCGTCCACCATTAAATTCAACGGATCGGCCAGCTAAATTGAAAAGCATTGACAGAAACGATTATTAACCTCGAAACCGTTAACCCTATCGAGTTCTTCGGAGTGAATAATGGAAAACTCGACATTCTCAAAAAAAAATTTCCGCTGCTCAAAATTCTTTCCCGGGGTACGCAGATTAAACTCAGCGGCGCACCGGAACAGGTAGAAACTGCCAAAGAAAAAATTGAACTCGTGGTGCAGTACCTGGAACGGAACGGGCACATGAGTGAAAATTATTTTGAACAAATTCTTGGCGGAGATGATGCCGAGACGGTTGACCACTTTGTAGAACGCAATCCCAATGACATCCTGGTGTTTGGGCCTAATGGCAAAACTGTTCGTGCCAGAACAGCCAACCAAAAAAGATTGGTGCAGATGGCAGAACGTAATGATATCGTTTTTGCTATCGGTCCGGCAGGTACCGGAAAAACTTACACGGCTGTTGCCCTGGCAGTAAGGGCGTTGAAAAATAAACAGGTAAAAAAAATTATTCTCACCCGCCCGGCAGTGGAAGCAGGTGAAAGTTTAGGTTTCCTGCCCGGAGATTTGAAAGAAAAAATTGATCCGTACCTGCGCCCTTTATATGATGCATTGGATGATATGATCCCTGCAGACAAACTCGGATACTATATGAGTACACGGGTTATCGAAATTGCCCCGCTGGCTTATATGCGTGGCCGCACTTTGGACAATGCATTTATTATTTTGGATGAAGCGCAAAATGCCACCGATCTGCAATTAAAAATGTTTTTAACCCGCATCGGTGCTAATGCCAAAGCAATCATCACCGGCGATATCACACAAGTGGATCTGCCGAGGAATCAGAAAAGCGGGTTACAAACCGCAGCCCGGATTTTAAAAAATATAGATGGTATCGCACATATTGAGTTAGATGAAGATGATGTAGTGAGACACCGCTTAGTAAAAGCAATATTAAGAGCTTATGAAAAGGAAAGAAAAGAGTATTCAAAAGAACCGTCTCCGGGAGAAGAGCAAAGGAAGCATTAACACTCACAAAAGATTCTGTAAATTGCAGGAATGAAAAAGAAAAACTACTTGCTCTTTTTATTCCTGCTTTTCTTTGCAGCGGGATGCAGTAATAATTCTGAAAACGGGAAAAAACCAGAAAATGATATAGATGCTGCGAGAGATTTTATCCGGGCAGCACTGGACGGCAAATTTGACCAGGCAAAATCTTATATGCTCCTTGATTCTTCAAACCTCCAATTTCTTGATGCGGTAGAACGCAATTATAAAAAGCTGGATGAAGCCACTAAAGAAGGATATCGGGAAGCTTCCATTAATATTCACCTGGTAGATCCTGTAAATGATTCCACAACAGTAATCATTTATTCCAACTCCTTTAAAAATGATAATGATACCCTTCGAGTATTGAAAACGAACCAGCAATGGGAAGTGGACCTGAAATATATTTTTGAACACGACAGGGATACGCTTCTCAATAAGATAAATAGAATAGACACGGTACAATGATCAAGAATATTTTACTGATAGGGCTGGGTGGAGGTATCGGCAGTATAGCCCGTTATTTTTGTCAAAAATGGGTCGCAGAAAATATTCAGCATCCTTTTCCCTGGGGAACTTTTGCTGTAAATGTTGCGGGTTGTTTTTTGATCGGCATTATTTATGCAATTGCTGAAAGAACTACAGTATTAGCCCCTCAAATACGATTGTTGCTCATTACAGGCTTTTGCGGAGGTTTCACCACTTTTTCTACGTTTGCATTTGAGAATATGAATTTGCTGCGAAATGGAGATATGACATATATGCTGCTTTATACTCTTGCCAGTGTTGTACTCGGTATTGCAGCAGTGTTTGCAGGAATTGGTTTGATCAAAATATTATAAAATGGAACTGCAGGGACAATCCAAGCTATTAAGAATTTTTCTGGGCGAAGCAGACCGCATCGGTCATCGTATGCTCTATGAAGAAATACTTATGGCTGCCAAAGAAAAAGGAATGGCCGGTGGAACTGTGTTAAAAGGAGTCATGTCCTTTGGAGCCAGTACCCGCATTCACAGAGCACGGCTCATTGAGCTTTCAGAAGATATGCCCATTGTAGTAGAAATAGTTGATACTGCAGAAAAAATTGATGATTTTATTAAAACAGTTAATCATCTGTTCGATGAATGTGGCCGGGGCGGGATGATTACAGTGGAAAAAGTGGATGTGCTTTATTATAAAGGAAAAAAGTAAGATCATTTATTGAAATGGATATTTCCTTTGCAGCCGGTAAATATTAACTACATTAAAAAGTATTACTCTTTCTTCTGCTTAATTTTATCTTCCCTTATGTAGAATAAATCTGTATTGTTTGCCCCAATAGAACATCCAGAACCAATACCTTTGTAATTATAACTTACCTATGCTTACTGTCCATCATCCCTGGCATGGCGTTCATTATGGCGATAAAGCTCCGCTTATTGTGAATGCATTGATTGAAATCCCGCAGGGTTCCCGTGCAAAATATGAAGTAGATAAAGCCAGCGGTCTTCTGAAATTAGACCGGGTGATCTATTCTTCATTCCATTATCCTGTTAACTATGGTTTTATTCCCCAAACTTTGGGCAAAGACAATGACCCGTTGGACATCCTGGTGCTTTGTTCACAATCCATACAGCCGCTTTGTCTTGTAGAAGCCAATGTGATTGGGAATATGCAGATGATTGACAATGGAGTTCCGGATGATAAGATCATTGCCGTAGCTGCAAAAGATCCTTCGATCAATCATTATACCCGGACAGAAGATCTGCCACAACATTTTTTGCTGGAACTGAGAAATTTCTTTGAACAATATAAAGTACTGGAAAATAAAATAGTGGAGATTGATAATTTTCAGGACCAATCAGAAGCTATAAAAATTATTGAGGAAGCTATAAAATATTATTCTGAATATTTCAAGGTATCCAAAAAGTAATATTCAATATATTTAATAAAAAAAACGAACTTCCTTCAACAGGATTTTTTAAAACCAACTGATGACGATACTTACATTTACGCTAATTATTTTTTTGGGTTCTTTGTTAGCCGGCCTACTCGGATCTTTGACGGGACTCGGCGGCGGTATTGTCATTATCCCGATGCTATCTCTCGCTTTTGGAATTGATATCCGGTATGCCATTGGTACTTCTATTGTTGCTGTTATTGCCACTTCATCCGGCGCTGCGGCTGCTTATGTAAAAGAAGGCATCACAAATATCCGGCTCGGAATGTTTTTAGAAATTGCCACAACAATCGGCGCTATTGTCGGTGCATTTCTTGCCGTATATGCGCCCACCCATCTCATCGCTATTATTTTTGGTGTCATCCTGATTTTTTCGGCTATTCTTTCTTTTCAGAAAAAAAATCAGCAGTTAAAAAATGAGCCTGCCAAAGGATGGGTGAAAAAATTAAAATTAAACAGTACCTATCCTGATATTAATGGCAATAAAATAAGCTATTCGGTTCACAAAATTGCAGGTGGCTTTGTAATGATGTGGGTGGCCGGAATATTATCCGGTTTATTAGGAATCGGATCCGGTGCTTTGAAAGTTCTGGCCATGGATAATATCATGCGGATACCTTTCAAAGTCTCTACCACCACCAGTAATTTCATGATTGGAGTAACGGCGGCAACCAGCGCCGTTGTTTATTTTCAAAGAGGTTATATTGATCCCGGGCTTTGCCTTCCCGTTACGTTGGGTGTATTGGCAGGGGCTTTAGTGGGATCCCAGCTGCTTACTAAATCACAGACCAAGGGGCTGAGGATTGTCTTTGCCGTTGTCATTACCATTCTCGCCATTGAAATGATCTATAACGGCGCAACACACAGGCTTTAAAAAAAATTAAACCACAATGAAAAATTACTGGCAGGATAAAGATATTGAAGTGACATTAGGTAATTTACTTCGTTGGGGCGTTATGCTTTCATCTATCATTGTATTGATCGGCGGCATTATTTACCTGGCTCATTATGGTGGAACAAGGCCTGACTATAAAACCTTTCACGGATTATTGGAGCCCTATCACAGTTTAGCCACTATTTTTTCAGGAGTAAAAAAATTAAAGGGAGAAGCAATTATTCAATTAGGTGTGGTCATTTTGATTGCCACCCCTGTTGCAAGAATTATTTTTTCCATCTTCGGTTTTATCCGGGAGAAAGATATTTTATATATTTTCATTGCATTAATTGTGCTGGGTATTATTGTCACCAGTATGTCCTTAGGACTTAAAGGATAAACAGACATATCGGAGCAAATCTGGTAATCACTAAGTAACATTTTATACTATGAGTGTTCAGGCGGTTTTGTTATTATTACTGATCGGCTTGCTTGCCGGAGTATTAAGCGGGTTAATCGGGTTGGGTGGTGGCATTATCATAGTACCTGCGCTGATCTATTTTATGTCATATAACCAGTTTCAGGCCCAGGGAACTTCCTTGGGAGTATTATTGCTACCGGTAGGGATTTTAGCAGTCATCAACTATTATAATAAGGGATTTATTGAGGTAAAAGCTGTAGCTGTAATCAGTGTCGCATTTATTATTGGGGGCTGGCTTGGAAGCAAACTCGCCCTGCAATTATCACAGGAAACAGTTAAAAAAATATTTGCACTCATTCTTATTTATACTGCATTCAAAATGCTGAGCTGGGATGTATTCGTTTACAAATGGATCAAAAATATTTTTTAAGAAACCTGCCTGATGAAGAAACTATTTTTCATTTTTTCTCTCCTTTTCTTATCCAATTTTTCAAACGCTCAGAAAGAATTGCAACAGGTCGCAAACTATTATTTTCGATTAAATCCATTTAATGAAAAGATCAGTAGTTTTCTCCGGCAACTGATGAATGATTCTGAAATCATGAACCCGGTAGTTATAAAACGTACAGACACATCATTGTTCTATTTCAAAGGAGATTATAAAAATTTCAATCCTTTTTTCTTCAAGCCCGTGAGGACAATGGTTGTCTTTGCTGAGAAGGAAATAATCCTGAATGACTCATTACATCTTCTTGACACTGTGATAACTTATCAAATAGCCGGTTACTCACCTGATGGAGAAGAAGGTGTTAAGGACGTCATGCAGGAATTCAAACGGTTTGACCGTAAGTATCTCAAAAAATTCAAATCAAGTGATTTTACCGAATTAAAATCAAATGGTGAAGTTTATGGTGGAATCCGGAATTATTTTACCGGTCTTTCATATTTGTCGCCATTGTCAGCAGCCTGGCAAAAAATTGGTGACAACCGTGGAAATGTTTTTGTAATCACATTACGTTTTAAAATGAGTGAAAATGATGCCATATTACCAGTAACGCCGTATGGCTTTTAGCCGATGTGTTTTCTTTCCTGTTTCAGAATTAATAATTCCCTTTTCCGTTATAATATCAATTCTTACTTTTCCTGAAGCATGAATAATCAGTTCGCTACTGAGCAGGATTCCTACATGAACAATTTCTTCTTTATCATTAAAAAAAGCGAGATCTCCGGTTAAAGCATCTTTTAATTTTTTAATGCGCTTCCCGGTTTGCACCTGTTGCCAGGCATCACGAGGCAGATCAATCCCAATCATTTTGAATATAGTTTTTGAAAAACCGCTGCAATCAACTCCCAATGGTGTTCTTCCTCCCCAGAGATAAGGGGCATTCAGCCATTGCTTGCTTAATCTTTCAACGGATAAAGCATCAGGGCTGACTTCATTCCGGTTTATTTTATTTCCAGAAAACCGGTATTCAATTTTTCCGAATTTTCCTACGGAGCCGTCAAAACCCAGCAACGAAGCTCCGGCAGATATATGCATCGGTTTACCATCTGTTTCTATGGCACTAAAAAGGTCAGAGCTTAACCACAGGTTATCAGGTATGAGTAAATTACCGGCTATTTCTTCCATGTGGGATACGGTGATCCATCCTTCATAGTTATCCGGAATGGATTGGATCCTCGCCCATTTCTTTTTTTGCTTTAAAACGATCATAGTTTCTCCAAACAGCAATTGGTTCACCATTTCACTTTTATGAGAGGCTCTTTTCCGAACCGGCGAAACCGGTACTTTACAGGCTGCAAATTCCATGAATTATTTTTTGAAATGTTTTAAATATTTTCGGCAAAAATACTATGAAAACATACCGAACTTGCATCTATTTAAGATCAAATGGTTTATTTTTCATTGTTGAATGCAGAAAAATATCAAAAGCTGACGGATCAGCAATTGCTGGATCACTTTTATGCCGATCATAACAATGAGTGGCTGGGGATTTTGCTGCAACGCTACACTTTATTATTGCTGGGTCTTTGTATGAAGTATCTTAAAAATGAAGAGCAGGCAAAAGACAGCGTTCAACAGGTATTCCTGAAAGTAATAACAGAGGTTCAAAAATATAAAGTAGAATATTTCAAATCGTGGATTTATATGGTTGCAAAAAACCATTGCCTGATGATCTTAAGGGACCGGCAATGGAAAACGCCAATAGAAATATCAGAGAAATTAAAAATTTCCGCAGAAGAGGGGGAAGACAAACAAGCTTTGTTGCTAAATGATCATATACTGGATTTGATGGCTGACGCACTGAAAGAACTAAATCCCGAGCAGCAACAATGTGTAACTTTGTTTTACCTGAATAAAAAAAGTTACCAGGAAATAAGTGATACTACCGGTTATAATTTACTGCAGGTAAAAAGTTATATTCAGAACGGGAAAAGGAACCTGCGCCTGCTGGTTGATAAAAAATTAAAAAAAGTAGAAAGCCGCACCTGATATGGAGGAAAACTATAAAGACATATTATCTCATCTTTCCACAGATATTGACCAGGAAATGTTATTGCAATACCTGCAAGGCAAACTCAGGGGTGAAAAAAAGCATGAAATAGAAAAAAAACTTCTTGAGAATGAATTTGCTGATGAAGCACTGGAAGGTTTGCAACAGTTCAAAAACAAACAACAATTGTCTTATACCGTTGAAATGCTTAACCGTAACCTGAAAAAGAAACTGGAGCTTAAGAAAAAACGCCGGCAAAAATTACAGCTCAAAGATCAACCCTGGCTTTATATCACCATCCTGATCCTTATACTTTTAATTGTAATCAGCTATATTGTCATACGCAAATTGTTATAATAACTTTGCTGAATAGCTATCCTATTTTGCTATTTGTTGTGAATTACATTAATGTTTTTCACTATTTTTCCACCATTTTCCGGCCAAAATGAACTTACTATTAATTTTTATGTGCCAGCAAATTATTTATTTAAAAAGGATCGTACTTTTTGCAATAATCACCTTAAATTGTATTTATGCAATGGGAGCTTTTAAGCAGTATCACAGAACCTTTCGAATTTATTTTATGGCACCATAAAAAAATACTGCTTACCCTGACTTTTCATCCCGGTACCAATTCTGTAAGAGTGGAATCAGAAAAAGAAAGAAGAGTGTTCCTCATCCGCAATGAAGGGTTTTTGAAAAGCAAAACGGTTTTGAGAAATGAATACGGAGTCCAGATCGGACAAATCCGTCATGAAAACAAAGAACATTATATTGAAATGGGAAATCAAAAATATTTATACCTCATACGGAATAACTCCATTCCTGAAGTACTGATTTATAAAGATTCGAAAGAAAATCCGGTTATTGTTTGTGAACTAAATTTTACCAACAATTATTTTTCAAACAACAAAAACCTACCGGCTAAAGTTGAACCAAGCCTCCTCCTTTCATTATGCTGGCACCTGCTGGGACCGAAATCCAGGGAAAAATCAACAATACTGTTATTACAGGAAGAATAATTTTTACAAATCACTCCAAATTTTTTTTGCAAAATCTTCCAATGAAGGATCCCGTGCGCCCATGAGCAACAAAACGCAGTCATGAGTAAGATGAGGACGCACCAATTTTAAAAAATTATTCCTATTCTCAACAAAAAATGCAGACTTGCCGGTTGTGCTTAAATCCTGAATAAGATCATTAGCGGAAATTGTTTTCTCTGCTGTACCTCCGGCATAAAATATTTCACTCATCCATATTTCATCCTGCGGCCGTAACACATTCCCTATTTCCGATACAAAATCATTTCTCAAAAACCGGGTAGGCCCATATCCATGCGGTTGAAACCATGCAATCACTTTTGAAGCTATCAACTGGCAGGCACTGATTGCCGCCGCACATTTTACCGGGTTATGTGCAAAGTCATCAATCACCCATACTCCGTTTTTATTTCCAAGTACCTGGTTTCTCCGGTAAATACCTTCGTATTTTTTTAAAGCCTCTGCACAAGTTGACAAGCTTACCCCCAACTGATTTGCTGTTGCCACTGCTGCAATAGCGTTTTCCATATTATGTTTTCCCAATAATTTCAGCTCAAATGATTCTCCATTTATTTTAAAAGAATTATTCAACCCTTTTTGATTAAACCCGGAAGCCATAAAACCAGCAATGGATTCTATATCCGTAGAAAAATCCTGTTTACTGTTTTGAGAAAGTGTTTTTGCCAGTTTATTGGATTGGTTTACGATAAAATATTTGCTGTTATTTTTGAACGTGGTGAAGATATCCATCAGCGTGTCCACTTCTTTATGGTCTTTATCTACATTCAATAATATGCCAATCTCCGGATGATATTGAACAATGGAGCCGTCGCTTTCATCTGCTTCTATCACTAACCATTCACCGGTTCCTACTTTTGCATTCCCGATTTTTCCTTTTCTTATAATACTTGTCAGCCCTGCCCCGCTGATAATGCCCGGGTTTAATCCTGCAAATTCCAAAATATCAAATAACATGGCGCTGGTAGTGCTCTTGCCACTGGTTCCACCTACAGCAATTGTCTTTTTACTTTTTGCAATCAATGCAAGAAGTTCGGCTCGCTTGATGACAGGAATATTTAATTGTTTCGCCTTTTGTATTTCCACTACAGTTTCTTCCACGGCTGTTGATGCCACAACGAGATCCGTGTCTTTTGTAATTCCTTCTCCATTCTGCAAAAAGCAATGAATACCCTCCGCTTCCAGTTTGGATTGTATTTCATTATACTCTCCTGTTTTAAAAAACCGGTCGCTGCCGGAAACATTTTTACCAACACCATTCAGGTATTGAGCAAGGGCACTCATGCCGCTTCCGGCAATGCCGATAAAAAAGGGATTCTTAAAATCTTTAAGTGAAGCAATCATCATGCAAAGAAAAGACAATCTGTTTTATGGATTTCTTTTTTCCCGTTCATTGCGCATCATCACATTAAAGCCCATGTGTTTTACTAATGCTGAAACAGCCTTAGCTATTCGTTTGGTTTTCGTGGGCTCTGTTTTGGCGCCTTCTATCCATTTGCTGAAATAATTCTGATGCGATTTGGGGAGTGTGTTAAAAAATTTTTCTGCACCGGGTTCGTCATTCAGGCACTCCATAAATTCTGCATTGAGCCGGTACTGTTGCAAATCCTCTTCCAACTGCACTTTCATCATGGCGCCTTTCTTTTTCCGGATTCCTTTTCTCATTGTTTTATTCAAAGCCATGATAAAGCTGCCACCGCCCATTGGTAATAATGCAATGCCGTTTATGGAGTATTGATCCAGTTTTCCTTTTACCCGAAACGATTTTTTATTTCCGGGTTTTAGCTTTTTTGCGATGTCGGCAGAGATTTCAATATAGGTCCATCCTGTCTTTTCACCCTGCTCGTCAAACTGCTGTATCGTGGTTGTAAAACGAATCATCAGGCAAATATGAAACAAACTTAACATGGATCGGTCTATCTTCAAAAACAGAATAATACCGTTCTTCATCCTTTTAGATAACATTATAAAAACAGTAACATACCACTGTTTATTTTCGCTATCTTAACAAAAGCCTGAACCTGATAACATTGATTGCATGAGAACATTATTGATATTGTTTAAAAAAAGAAGCCCTCTCCTTTTCTTTTTTGCTTTCTTATTCATGCAACATCCGTTGCGGGCGCAGGAAACTCTGGTCGCCTTTAGTATTGTCAATTCGAAAAAAGAAGCTGTTCCTTCTGCTACAATCAATATTGTCAATAAAGCAGACACTACGAAGCATTGGAATAAAATAGCGGATAGCAGCGGGAAGGCAGATTTCAACTTGATAAAAGGAGATCGCTATCTCGTTAGAATAAGTTCGGTGAATTACCAGTTTTTTGAAAAGCAAATCAACATAACAGGTAATCAAAAAAACTTCTTTTTCACTATGGAGCCATTACCCAAAATTTTAAATGCCGTTACCATTACCTCATCAAGGCCACTGATGCGCCAGGAAGATGACAAAACCATTGTGGATCCGGAAAACCTGGTAGCCATGTCAACCAGCGGATATGAAGTGCTGGAAAAAACTCCGGGACTATTTATTGACCAGGATGGAAATGTTTATATCAGCAGTATGACTCCCGCTACAGTTTATATCAATGGGCGGGATATGAAGATGAGTGCAGCAGATATGGCTACGCTGTTGAAAAATCTTCCACCAAACGCTATTTCTAAAATAGAAATCCTTCGCACACCCTCTGCAAAATATGATGCCAGCAGTTCAGGTGGGATTGTAAATGTGGTTTTAAAACGTGGTGTAAAAATTGGCAAAACCGGAAGCATACATACCGGAATACAGCAAGGTACTTATGGCAATCAATTCATCGGGATCAATATGAATAATAATGATGGGAAGAAAAATTCATACATCAACCTCAATTACAGCAGGCGAAACAGTTATGAAAATATTGTCACCAATCGTTTGTTTGCTGCAGATACCATATTAAGCCAGGATGCGAAAACAAAATATCTTGCTCATTCGTTTTATGCCGGTTATGGCTTGGGTGATTCTTTAGGAAAAAACTGGGACATAAATTTTTCTGGGAATATTTCATACAACAATTCCAACAATAGCAGCTATAATGAAAGCAGTATAAAAAAGATCAGTACTTCACAACTGCTGGCCGATAATCTAAGCCTGGTGAATAATACCGGGAGCTCTTTAGTGATTAGCAATGGTGTTGATGGTAAAATGAAAGTAGATACCCTGGGTTCTGAATGGGACAATACCATATTCTACAGTTATGCATACAATCCAGCCAGCCAGCTTTTTTCAACCGACTATACCTATCCTTCTATTCCCGCAACAGGAGGCGATGGAGCCGAAATGAATAAACGAAATTATTTTTATCTTACTTCCGACCTGAAACTAAAAACAAAAAAAAGATTCATCTTTGAATCCGGCATAAAATCTTCATATCATCAATTTGAGAACAATACAAATTATTTCACCGGGACCGGCAGCAACCGCAGTAAAGACTTTCAACGAACAAATACATTTCACTACACTGAAAATATCAATGCAGGTTATTTACAAGGCTCTCAAACTTTTGGTAAAGATGCTGTCATTAAGTTCGGTGCCCGGTTGGAAAATACCAATATGGTGGGCAAGCAGGTGATTCCTTTTGATACTTCATTTGCCATTCACCGTACCGATCTTTTTCCCTATGTTTATCTGAGTAAAAATATAATGAAGATCGCCGGTTATGATCTGCGGGCCTATTTGGTATATCGGCGGACTATCAGCCGCCCTTCTTATGATTATCTGAATCCATTCCCAAAGTATGTAGATCAGTATTTGTATGAAACTGGGAATCCATCATTGCGACCACAATTCACGAATAATTATGAAGCGAATATCAGCATTGATGAACGACCGATTGTAGCAATCGGCATGAATGATACCAAGGATATTTTTACGAATGTGATGTATCAATCGGACAGCAGCCGCAGCGTAGCCTACAAAACCTACGACAACTTAGGCAAGAACAAAGAAGTGTATGCCAGAGTGCTGGGCGCCATCCCTCCGGGGAAAAAATATTTTTTTGTTGTAGTGGTCCAATACAATCATAATTTTTACCAGGGGCAATATGAAAACCAGCCCCTCTCCTACAAAAGAGGAAGCTGGACTTTTTTTACATATCAATCGCTCAAATTGGGTAAACATTCACAGCTTTCTCTTCATGGGTTTATGCGGCTGAAAGGGCAACAGCAGTTTTATGAATTGAGCCCGTTTGGTTCATTGAATGCAAGCATCAACAGGAAGTTTTTAAAAGATAAATTAACCCTCACGCTGAGCATGATTGACATTTTCTTTATGAATAAAAATAATTTTACTATCCGCCAGGGCAGTGTTGACGCCTACGGAACCCGGCAGACCGATAGCCGCAGAGCCGGTCTTAACATTCGATACAATTTTGGAATCCCGCAAAAAGAAAAGAAAGAAAATAAATTGCCGGATATAGAATCACAATAAAAGAGTTTTATTACCAAAAAAGCCATCTCAAAGATGGCTCGAAGTAATTTAAGAAAACAGGATTATTCGCCGGTATTAATCGCAACCAGGGGTTGCTTCGCTTTTTCTTTTTTGCTTTTTAAACTTACTTTTTTTTCTGCCCTTGCAAGGTCGGTTACAAATAATTTGCTGGCTCTTCGCACGGTTTTATTATATTTTTTTTCGGTCCAAACATCTTTGTAATCTGCAAGTGCAACAGCCAGTTTTTGCTGCACTTCTTTGCGCAGCTCTTTTACCCTGATTTTTTTTGTTTCTTGTTTCTTTCCCATACTGGGTTTAATTTTTTGTTTTTACTAATTAAATCTGACTTAATGGGTAGAGCGCCTATTCAATATTAAGATTTTTTGGGCTAATGAAAAATTAAATCTGGCAGAAAATGATATTTTGTTATACAGCATCACAAGAGTATCTGTTCAGCTAAAGATTATCTAATCGTTTGCTATTAAGGTCTTTTGAGCTAATACACTGTATTGCTTATAAAAATCAGAGCACCTCTTTTTTACGCTCTTTTTTTTGTGGAAGATTTGCGTTTTAATTTATGCAAAACTTCATCAATTGCTTCGCTCAGATTATCAAAAGTAGGTTTGCCGGTAAAGGGCTCGTCATTGATAAAGAAAGCGGGTAATTGCTTTACACCTCTCCGTATTCCTTCTTTAAGGTCGTCCTGTACCTGCCAGCCATAAACTCCATTCACCAGGTCTTCCAGAAATTTTTTATCAGAAATCCCGGCTTCTTTCGAATGAAGCTTCAGACTTACTGTACCAAGATGGCGGCGATTACTGAAAAGAACGTTGTGCATTTCCCAAAACTTACCTGCCTGTGCAGCAGCCACAGCAGATTCACTGGCTTTCATACTACGTTGGTGAATGCGGGTGAGTGGAAAATGCCGGAAATTAAATTTTATTTTTCCCTCATATTCATCCAGTAATTGCTTTACAACTTCATTTGCCTTAGCGCAATCCTCATTTTCATATTCGCCAAACTCCATTAATGTGACCGGAGCATCTGTATCTCCTACAAATACGTTCTTTGGTGGAATGATCTCAACTACATCTTTTTTGAATGCCATTTCTATTCTCCTTTTGTTTTAGCTATAGGTTCGTCTATTTAACAAACCTTGGGCCATTTAGTTTATTGCAACATGATAAATTCTGGTTATACAGAATCGGCTGAAGGTAATATTTTTTTTCACCCTGCAAAACCCGTTCATAACTAATTTGCTAACATATAAAATCCAGTATGAGAATCAGGCATTTAGAGTGCATCAGCCCTTTATTTTCATAGGTGTACTGATGGACTAACTTCATCCCGCAATATTTATTTTTGTTTATCAGGTTTTTTACTGCTTATCTTCTCCAAAGAATGTTTTTCGTTTCTGAATACTACCGTATTATCAAAAACATCCACCAGCACCGGTTCGGATTTGTCAATATCCCCAGCCAGGATTTTTTTGCTGAGCTGGTTTACGATTTCTTTTTGAATCAGCCTTTTCAAAGGCCTTGCTCCAAACTGAGGGTCAAAGCCCTGATCGGCTAAAAACTCCATCAAATAATCACTGAACTTCAGATCAATCCCGCTTTTTGATATCAATTGTTTCAGATTATTCAACTGGATTTTCACAATTCCCATGATTTCTTTTTTTAGCAACGGCTGGAACATAATGATTTCATCCACCCGGTTTAAAAATTCAGGGCGTATGGTTTGCCTCAGCAAATTCATCACATCAATTTTTGCTTTTTCGGTAGCTTCATCAATTGCTTTTTCATGTACTCCATTTCTATCAGACGGCAGATTTTCAAACGCATCCATGATCAGGCTGCTGCCGATATTACTCGTCATGATGATAATTGTGTTCTTAAAATTCACTACTCTCCCTTTATTATCGGTCAGTCTTCCGTCATCCAATACCTGCAGCAATACATTCCATACATCCGGATGTGCTTTTTCAATTTCATCAAGTAATACCACACTGTATGGTTTGCGGCGAACTGCTTCGGTCAATTGCCCGCCTTCATCATAACCCACATAACCGGGAGGAGCGCCAACCAATCTTGACACTGTATGTTTTTCCTGGTATTCACTCATATCAATGCGGGTCATCATGCTTTCATCATCAAACAAATATTCTGCAAGTGCTTTTGCCAATTCTGTTTTTCCCACACCGGTAGTTCCTAAAAAGATGAATGAGCCAATTGGTTTTTTCGGATCCTGCAAGCCGGCCCGGCTTCTGCGGATGGCATCGGCCACAGCTGTGATCGCTTCATCCTGGCCTACAACTCTTTCATGTAAATGCTCTTCGAGATGTAATAATTTTTCTTTATCACTTTGCATCATACGAGCTACGGGTATGCCGGTCATTTTTCCAACGCTCTCTGCAATATCTTCTGCATCTACTTCTTCTTTGAGCAAACGCTTTTCGCTGCCCACTTCTAATAACCTGCTGGTATCTTCGATTACCTTTTCCTGTTCTTTTATTTTTCCATAACGTATCTCTGCTACTTTTCCATAATCACCTTCCCGTTCGGCTCTTTCGGCGAATTGTTTCAGGATTTCAATTTCTGCTTTGGCATTCTGAACTTTTTCCACCAGTTCTTTTTCTTCTTTCCATTTTGATTTCAATGTATCTCTTTCCACACTGAGATTGGCAATTTCCGTATTCAACTCTTTCAATTTGGCATGATCGTTTTCTCTTTTGATCGCTTCCCGCTCAATTTCCAGTTGACGGATTTGTCTTTCCAGTGTGTCCAGTTCTTCGGGCATGGAATTCATCTCCAGCCTAAGTTTTGCGGCGCTTTCATCAATCAGGTCAATGGCTTTATCAGGTAAAAAACGATCGGTGATATACCGGTGCGATAATTCCACAGCAGCAATGATCGCTTCGTCTTTGATA
The DNA here is from genome assembly GCA_018266555.1 of Bacteroidota bacterium. Lineage (GTDB taxonomy): Bacteria > Bacteroidota > Bacteroidia > Chitinophagales > Chitinophagaceae > UTBCD1. The sequence goes on from JAFEAF010000014.1 coordinate 27,287, forward strand.
CGAACATGGTGGTGTGTTTCATACCGGTCTTTCAAGCCTCGAAGAATGGAAATAGCATCTTCTACACTCGGCTCATCAATCATCACCCTCTGAAATCTTCTTTCCAGCGCTTTATCTTTTTCAAAAAATTTCTGGTATTCATTCAATGTTGTAGCGCCGATAGCTCTCAATTCGCCACGGCTCAATGCCGGTTTCAAAATATTGGCTGCATCCATCGCTCCTTCACCGCCGCCGGCGCCAACCAGTGTGTGTATTTCATCAATAAATAAAATTATTTCTCCATCGCTGCTGCTCACTTCTTTCACTACGCTTTTCAAACGTTCTTCAAACTCTCCTTTATACTTAGCGCCTGCAATCAACTGGCCCATATCCAACGCATATATAATTTTTAATTTTAAATTTTCAGGAACATCTCCATTCACAATACGATGAGCAATGCCTTCGGCAATAGCCGTTTTACCAACACCTGGTTCTCCAACCAATATGGGATTGTTTTTGGTACGGCGGGATAGAATATGAAGTGTCCGCCTTATTTCTTCATCTCTGCCTATCACCGGGTCTAGTTTTCCCTGGCGTGCCATTTCATTCAGATTCCTGGCATATTTATTCAGCGCATTATATTCCTGCGATTGCGTTTGAGAAGTTACTTTTTCTCCTTTGCGAAGATCTTTTATGGCAGCAATCAAACCTTTTTCAGTAAGGCCTGAGCTTTTCAATAATTTTCCTGTTGAGTCGTTTCCCTGAACTAATGCCAAGAGCAAATGCTCCGGCGTTACAAACTCATCATTGAATTGTTTTAATACAGCGCCGGCTCTTAAAATTACATTATTGGCGTCACGACCGATGGATTGAGCCGGTTCGCCGGATGTTTTTGGTAACTGATCAATAGCTTCCTGCAATTTATTATCCAGGAGATTTATTGTTACATTATTTTTTTTCAACAAATAATCTACGGGAGAATCCTTTTGCTCCAATAATGCTTTCAGCAAATGCTCAGTTTCAATATTCGGGTTTTGTGAATTAAATGCCAGTTGCTGTGCCTGTTGCACTGCTTCCTGTGCTTTTATGGTAAAGTTGTTTATATTCATAGCTCAAAATCTTATTTTAATTTAAACTGATGGAGCAAAGCTCAATCCAAGACCCAAATTCAGAAACAATGTCATATAAAGTTAAAGCTATCTGTCTGAAAAGCAGCCTCACACTGGTTCTTCTGTTATTGTTGCAGCCTTTATTTGCCCAGTATAATTTTTCTCAGCTTGATCAAACGCTGACGAGTAATCAAAAAGCTTTAGGAAACAATGTAGTTTTTCAGTTATGGAATAAAGATTCCATACTTTATAAAAAAGAAATGGGCGATTTCAACAGCAAGACCCAGGCTCCGATTGCGAGCTGCAGTAAATGGCTCACTGCTGCTTTGGTCATGATATTTGTAGATGAAGGGAAAATTTCGCTGGATGACCCGGTGGTAAAATACATTCCGGTGTTTGGTAATTATTTTAAAAATTATATCACTATTCGTCAATGTCTTTCACATCTCACCGGTATAAAATCAGAAGAACGCCTTTTTAAAAGAATCATGGATCGAAAAAAATATTCTTCCCTGGAAGATGAAGTAAATTCATTTGCCGCAAAAGACATACAATCTAATGCCGGAACAGAATTTCGTTATAGTGAAATCGGGTTAAACATTGCAGGACGTATCCTCGAGATTGTAAGTAAAAGAAGGTTTGATCTGTTGGCTAAACAAAAATTATTCAATCCACTCGGCATGAGAAGAACTACATTCAGTACTATGGATGGCAGCGCCGTGAATCCCTCCGGAGGAGCACAATCTACGCCGGATGATTATATGAAATTCCTGGTTATGATGCTGAACAAAGGAAAATATAATGGCCGGCAAATCCTGAGTGAATCTGCAGTGGATCAAATGATGCAGGTACAAACCACTCTGGATAAAATAAAATATGCGCCTAAAAATGCAGAAGGTTATAATTATGCATTGGGCAGCTGGGTGCTGGAGCAAAACAAGGAAGGAAAGGCTGAGGTTCTTGCCAGCCCGGGTTTGTTTGGCACATGGCCCCTCATTGATTTTTGCAGAGGTTACACTTATATCGTTTTTGTAAAAAATTTATTAACCGAGGGCAGAACGGATATAAATATGGAAATCAAAAAAACAATTGATCCACAATTTCCATCCACCTGCAAACAATAATCACAAAATATTTTACAGTTTATGTATGAACACAGAAAGATGCCTTTAGCTCCCATGAAGGTTTTCTATAAGAGGGTTCTCAGAAACGTTCTGATTTCTTCCATTCTTATTTTTGTCTGCCTGGTATTCGGCATAATCGGCTATCATTATACCGCAGATATTCCCTGGCTGGATTCTTTGCATAATGCGTCCATGATATTATCAGGAATGGGGCCCGTAGTGGAAATAAAAACAACAATTGGAAAATGGTTTTCATCTTTCTATGCTTTATTCTCCGGTTTAATATTTATAACCAATATGGGAATTATCCTGGCGCCGGTAGCGCATAGGATGTTTCACCGGTTGCATTTGGAGGAATGAGATGTATAAGTAAATTAATTATGTTTTTTTGAATGAACTACTCTTTTCAAGAAAACCGGAACACCCAATCTTTATCAACGCAATTATTTTCATCTTCCTTTCTGTTAGGTTTTTAATGGAGTAAGTTTGCAATGAATTGAATAAAGAATTGAGCGCCTCAATGAAAAATAAAAACCTGATTAAAAGCACAGCAACACGCCTGGGTTTTGATTATTGCGGTATTGCTAAAGCTGTAAAGCTTGAAGATGATGCTATCCGCCTGGAAAAATGGCTTGCTCAAAAAATGCATGGCTCCATGCACTACATGGAAAAATACTTTGATTTGCGGGTAGATCCAGGCAAACTGGTACCCGGCGCAAAGTCGGTAATTACTTTATTAAAAAATTATTTTCCATCAACAATAAAAAAAACTGACACTCCAAAAATTTCCAAATATGCTTATGGAAAAGACTATCATGATGTAATCCGGAAAAAATTGCATGAATTACTTAATACCATTAAATCAGAAATCGGGAATATTGCAGGAAGGGGGTTTGTAGATTCTGCGCCGGTGCTCGAAAGAAGCTGGGCGCAGCGCAGTGGTTTAGGTTGGATTGGGAAAAACGGAAATCTTATCACGAAACAAAATGGTTCATTCTTTTTTATTGCTACTTTAATTACGGATTTAGAACTGGAAGCTGATGATTTTTTCGCAAAAGATTATTGCGGCACTTGTAACCGGTGTGTAGAAGCTTGTCCCACCGAAGCTATTCTTCCCGGGAAAATAATTGATGGCAGCAAATGTATTTCTTATTTCACCATTGAATTAAAAGACCAACTCATTTCTGAAACGATGAAAGGGAAATTTGATGGCTGGATGTTTGGTTGTGATATATGCCAGGACGTTTGTCCGTGGAATCGTTTCAGCAAACCTAATTCAGAATTGGAATTCACACCTATACCGGAAATTTTGAATCTTTCGACACAAGAATGGCAGGCGATGACAGAGACTACTTTCAAAAAAATATTCGGCAACTCCGCATTATCACGAACCAAATGGAAGGGTATTCAGAGAAATCTGAAATTTTTAAAACTCCCAACCGATTTTAAATGATAATGTTTTCAGATAATAATCATACCGATATGTATCCTGATCACCTGGTGAAGGAGGATTTATAACAGTTTGCTTCATTATTTCACCCATGTGTTTATAACTAAATCCGGCCTGTGCCAGCAAAATATGTTTTCTTTTGCCAAGGCTTATTCCATAGTTTACGCAGCCCTGCCAATAAGCTCCCGTTAATTTAGTAATCTTATATCCCCAAAATGATTCATAATGATTCTGCACATTTTTCCATGGGAGGTTAATGCCGCCGTTTATTGATAATGAAAAATCATTTTTCCCTCTTTTAAAAATTGACCTGTTTAAAGATAAAAATACAGGGCTGCTGAATGAATAGTAGCCGTCAATACCGGTTCCGATGCCGGCGTTCCATTTTTTGTACCGGATACCGCTTATCGTTTGGAACTGAACCCCTGAACCGTTTTCGCCGGTCAGCAGCCCCGCAAAGTTTTGCAATGAGAACCGGATTCGTTCCTGTGTAATTGCTTCGATACTTATAAAGGTAAAAAGTAAAAGCGCAAGAAAATTTTTCACAGATCAAAGTTTAATGATTAATGGCCAGTTTACTTTTTAACAGCAAATCGCCAGGATTGCTGTAATCAAATTGATACAATCCGTCTTTTGCCACTACTATAAGATTTTTATTCCAGGCGATAGCATCATAAGTTTCTAACCCGCCAATATGCTTTTTCAAAGTAATGTTTAAAGGATCGGCTGCATTAAACATTTTTATACCTTCAGTGCCATCGCATATAAATAAAAGATTATTATCCTTAGCCAGTCCATAAGGGTTAGTCAAGCTATAAGTTTTTACAAGGTTTGTTGCAGACAGGTTAGAAATATCCACTACTTCCAACTCATTAAGTGTAGCTCCGCAGGTTGTCCCATTCCGCAATGTGATATATGCATAATTATCATCTGCTATCACGGGATCACAGGCTCTTCCGTGAGTGAATTGTGTTTGCCGTGCTGGCTTTGCGGGATTTGAAAGATCAAAAACAAACATTCCTTCTTTGGATCCGAGAAAAAGTTTATTATTAAAAGGATAAATGGTTTCAATATCCCAGCCTGCCGAAATATTCGCAGCTTCCTGCGGCTGCAACGGATTGCTTAATGAAAAAGACCTGAGTGAATGATTGTCCACTGTGTATAAATACTGACCTATCAAAGCGAACCGGGCCATGGATCCTGAAATTGCAGACTTAGTCCCTGGTACTAATACACTTTGATTTGCTGAATTAATTAAAAAAACAACACCACCGGGATAAGAAATGGGATCGGAATGTATGGAAACTGTAGTGTCTTTTTTCGTCCAGCCAGCAATAAAATGAAGGCTGTCTGTTGCAAACCCATTAGCAAATGATTGTTCAGGAAAAACATTTGGAATAATTTTTACAAGCCTGGCATGTAAAGGATCTGATATATCAAGTACAGCAAGTTCAGTATAAAGATCAGCATATAAAACATTTCCCTGCACAGCAATATCAATATTACCGGGAATATTAATAAATGCCTTTTGAACCGGGTGTGCAGGATTACTATTGTCAATGATGTGAACACCTTTTTGAATTTCATTTAAAAAAATATAAGTGCCGGATAAAACTATTTTTCCGGGGGATTCAATGGCACGGGAGGCGCTGCTTCCTACCGTTGCATATACTTCACTTTTTTCTTTATAAATCGGTTTATAAATAGTGTAAGTGCGGGTCATTGTATCTTTCATACAAGCCTGGAACGAAAGCAGGATGCATAATCCGCTAATGATTTTCTTCATAATCGTATTTTAAAAAACCTGACAATCTTTTTAAATAAACCGTTGCATCATTTTTTCCCGGATAAAAAATATTTTATTCCAATGCCATAATATGTGAAATGCGCAGGCGGAATGTTTTTGTTGGCTGATGTAGGGGTAAGATCATATTTTAAAAAGGCTTCCAGATCAAACCGGTTGCCCGCAGGTATAGATAACCCGGTGGAAAGGAAAAAATGGTTTTTATTAAGCTGGCTGAAATCCCTGTAATAAATCAAATAACCGCTATCGAAATAAAGTTCATCAGAGGATAATAAGCGACAATAACTAAATTCGTTTTTCCAAAAGACAAAATTCTTTTTAAAAATTCTCCATTCAATGCCTCCTGAAATATTCAGAAAATGGTAGTGATTGGTATAAGCATTATCAGCATTTGCCCCCAAATAAAAATTAGTTATACTCCCTTGCGAGGTATTTGGATTACTAATCGTGCTGTCAATTTTATTTCCTACTTTCCTCTTGGTGGAAAGAAATGAGTAGCTAAGCCCCATATCAAGTAGCAGTTTTTTTGATAAAGAGCGCTGAACAAAAACACCGGCTGTGAATGCACCCGAAGCATAAACCGGTGACAGGCTTATTGTTGAACTACCACCGCCGCTTGATGGCGCTTGATATACAGAAGCCGGATAACTTGAAACAAATCCTATTCCTTTGGCAACCTCGGCAATACCGCCTTCTATCGTCAGTCCAAATTTCCATTTCTTTGTATGCAACGAAGAAACAGGTTGTTTACCAGTTGCCTGGTTGCTCGTATTGGCTGAATCTTTTTTCTCTTGTAAAACAGGTTTTTGTTCAACCTCGTTTTTGATTTCAGAAGATATGCTGGTTTCGCTATTAATTTTTTCTTTTTCATCCAGGGTATCGCTTTTGTCTGGCTGGCTGTTATTAACTACGAAGGTCGAATCAACAATTTGTTTTACATTATCCGATACCTGCCATTCTGAAATAACGGACTTATCTTCTTCTTTCGCTGTTTCAGTCTTCTTATTATCTTTTTCATCGCCTTTTCTATTTACGATTGTACTCTGAGTCAAAGCGATGGAATTATGATTATTTGATTTTATTTGACTTTTACCAATAATTTTTTCGGGAGTACTTTTTGTATTTTGATTTCCGTCAACCGGTTTTGTAGTTTCCGCCGGTTTCATTACAGGAAAATCAGATAATTCCTGTTTTTTATTTTTTAAATAAGATTGTTCATTGCTCTTCTTTTTGTCCTTTAAAATCAAAATTCCTGTTGTAATACTGCTCAGTGATATAAGAAGAAATAATAACAACCAGAAAGCAATTTTTCTTTTTCTTCTTTTTTTATTTATGCGCTCCTCCACCTCATCCCAAACCCGGGAAGAAGGATTGAGCCCGAACTCTTCCATTTTCCGTTGCACCTGCTTTTCAAACTTATTTTCCGGCATAGTTTTCATTTTTTTGTTTTGCGGATGTTTCATTGATCCATCGTATCAGTAAAGCTCTTGCTCTCGCATATTGTGATCTTGACGTACTGTCACTAATACCCAGTACCTGCCCTATTTCAACATGGCTATAACCCTCTATCGCAAATAAATTAAAAACAACCTGGTATCCTTGCGGCAATTGCCTGATCAGGTCAGCTAATTGTTTTGTCTGAAGAATAACGGCCGGGTCATCATCAGTGACCGGGTGAAGTGTTTGTTCAGTAAAAAACATTTCATCCTGGTATTTTCGATTGCGTTTTAAAAAATTGATTGCAGTGTTTACCATGATGCGGCGTATCCATGCACCAAGTTCTCCTTCATGCTTGTATTGCTTTAGCCGGGAAAAAACTTTTACAAACCCATCCTGCAATATATCTTCTGCATCATTTGTTGATTTGGTATAACGATAGCATACTCCCAGCATGTTTTGGGCATACAATTCATACAACTGCCGTTGAGCTTTAGGTTTTTGTTTCAGACAGTCTTTTACTAACTGGTATTCATTAATGTTCACCATAACCCTGACACCGGGCCAGCGTCAATCGTTGCACTACGACCGGGCTATATTTTGAAAAGAGGAGTCAAAAATCGCTTTCACTTTTTATACCATTCAAAATTTGCACAAATTCTTTCCATACAGTTTTAGCATCGGGAAATTTATAGTATTTATCAAAAAGTATTTTGGTCTGGCCAATATTTTTCCCGAATGAATAATAATAAACAACAAGATTCAAGGCAAATTCTTTTCTTAATCCATCATCCTGGTCGGCTTCATCCTGTAGTTTTTGGTAAGGATACTCTTTGAGTTTACCGAGATTGTCCATGATTTTATTCTTCAACTCCATATTGCCGGGAACAACCGCCAGTTTCCCTTTGTTATATCGCAACGCTATGGAAGCTACTGACTGCGGGCCCGCATCCGTAGTATCCGAAAACCCACAGGCAAAACAGGTAAAGAAGTAACCGTATTGTTGATAAAAACTGTATATAAATTCATTGTTATTATTAATGCAAACATCACCTGCAAATGTTTTTGCGACATATTGATATTTATTAGGAGCAATGTTTTTAAATACATAATATTCATCGCAACAATGAGCACCCCCGGTATAGTCATATAAAATCAACTCTTTTTTCCCATCCTGATCCAGGTCTTTGAGTCCCTGATGTGTTCCCATCCCCATTAATGTATCGGCACCGGTAAAGTTGAAAAAATTCTTCAGCGAAACTGTCTTTTTATTTTTTAAAACCATCAGTGTTTTGGGAAGTGCCGGATCGCAAGTCGCAAAGAATTTTTCGTTACATTCCTCCTGATCTATTATGCTGTCCTGGGTTTGTTGTTGAAAATATTTTTTTGCAGATGCAGAAAAAGAAAGCAACAATAAAGCCAGTACAAAAAAGCGGAATAAGGGTTTCATAAAAAGATGATTTATCACTAAAATTACAATATACCTCCCAAGTAGATTCAAAAGCTTTGGTGAATTATTACAAGTCCAAACAAATCAGAACTTGCTTTTTAAAAAAAGGGCCGCCTTATCAGCAGCCCCTTTTTAGAAAATGAAAAATTTTAGAACGTAGGATCGGGTGGAGTATTAGGATTGTTATCCCGCTCCTGGAATGGATAGGGCAATAAGTTTCTTTTCTTTTCCGAATCTGGCCGGCCAAATCTCCGCATATCCTCTAATTTAAACCCGGCCATGTATAATTCAATGCATCTGTGTTTGTAAATCTGATCTAATAATTGCGCTTGCGTATATGGCCCTACCAGTGCCGGAAGATTAGCGCCAACCCCATAAGGATCACTTGCCGGAGTTTTTGTAACCACAAGATTTAATTGAGCTAAGGCATTGGTTAAGTCAGGAGTGCTTTGCCGGGCATACGCTTCTGCTTTTATTAGTATCATTTCTCCCGGCAAATAAACAGGCCAGGGAGTAATTGTTCCTGCTCCAAATCCTAAAACTTTGGAATTATAGGTTGAAGTAGTATAAAATTTCAATCGGTTATCTGTGGGATCAGGCTGTAATCCAACCGGTAAACCCAATGTAGTAGTATCAATGGCTGCTGTCACATTGTTGGTTGAAGTTACCGTTTCAAAAATTGGGTTAAGATTTACAGTTGAAAAATTGAAAACTGATTTTACAGTCAGACTTGCTGCATTAGCTTCTGTCATCGCTTGAGTGTAATTGCCGGCAAACAATGAAAACCTTGCTTTTAAAGCATGTAATGTATTAGGGATATCAATACCGGCAGGAATATTTGCTAAAAATGAAGCTGAGATTGCATTAGTTGAAATTGCTGTTAATGCATTATCAATAACAGCAATGGCATTAGCGTAACCTTGCATTCGATCAATGAAATTCACATTAAGTCCTACACCATCCGGAACTTTCTGCCAAAACATAGACAAATCACCTATTGCAAGCGCTTTAAAAATAGAAGCATACCCGATCAACCCACTGGCATAACCTTTATCAGCAAGACCCTGCGCACCGGCGATTACATTGTTTGCATCATAAATGATTTTATTGCTGGAAGTCCACAAGCCGGCATCCAGTGTATTGGTTCCATCTACAGATCCACCACCCTGCTGTAATTGATACTCACCTGTATTCCCCTGGTTCAGTACAGACATTTCGGATGTCAGCAAACCATTAATGTTTACTCTATTGTACAAATTACTGGCTCGCCCGGCTGTATAAACCCTTTGTAAACCGGAAGCCACACCCGTTAAGCCCTGGGGAGAGCTAAATACCTGCTGACCAGTAGCTGCATTAGGATTTACATAATCCTTTTTACAGGATGTTTGGAATAAAAGCGCAATGGCTGATAATCCATAAAATGTTATTTTGATAAATTGCTTTTTCATGTTAATAATTTTTGCGGTTAGAATTTAGCTGCGATTCCTAATTTAAAAGTGCGGGGAATCGGCACTGAGCCAAAATCAATACCCCGTAAAATGGTACTTTGCCCACCCGAATTTACTTCTGGATCATATCCTTTGTATTTATCCCATGAAATCAGGTTGCGGCCACTTAGACTTACGGAAAGATCTTTAAAGAATTTGAACTTTCCGAGATCATAGCTTAACGAAACTTCCCTCAGTTTTACAAATGCCCCATCATCAATACGCCATTGTTCCACCTGGTACACACCGAGTATATATCCTCTCGGTACCTGGCCTAAATCTTCCTGTTGTGCCACTAATCCGTTGCCAACACCCTGGCGGGTTCTGAAATCTGCATTAAAAACATTTAAACCCTGTACTGCATCTAATTGTACATGAAGGCCAAATTTTTTGTAACTCACGTCATTGGTCAATGTAGCAGTATATTTCGGATTGGGATCGCCAATCACTTTTCTCAATGTGGTTCCTGTGGGTAACCCATTATTATCACGTTGGGGAGTATAAGATAACGGAGAATTTTGAACTCCTTTTTCAATTTGTGGTATTCCAGCTGAATTTTTAACCTGGTTGCCGTTCCCATCCACTGCAAAAAAAGTTCCGTAGAATACACCGATCGGGTATCCCTGTAATAATGAAACCGGCGCACCTGCATTTGTACTAAGCAGGATCAGAGCAGATCCTACATTCAATACTTTATTACGGTTATGATTATAAATTAATGTCACATCCCATTGCAGATCCTTTTTGCTTATCGGAGTTCCGGTCAATAAAATTTCAAAACCTTTGTTTTGTAATGATCCTAAATTATCAAGCAGGCTTGAGAATCCGTTGGTAGGTGCAATATTTCGGTTGTATAACAGATCTGTAACTTTTTTGCTGTACCAGTTGAATGTTATACCTAGCCTGTCTTTCAAGAACGACATATCCGTTCCGATTTCAAGCTCACCCTGTCTTTCAGGTTTTACATTTGAATTAGCCAAAGTAGAACTGGAATTAAGTGCTGTTCTGCTCAAATAAGAATTGGATGAATACGTGTTGAACCGGGAATAAGCACCAATTCCGGTCAGGTTTCCGGATTGCCCGTAAGCAGCACGGATTTTAAAAGTATTCCACCAGTCCACGTTGTCTTTCCAGAATCCGGTTTCAGAAATAAGGTAGCTACCACTCGCTTTGTAATAAAGTTGGTTTCGCTCATTTTCACCGAATACGGAAGAACCATCCCGCCGAATTGCACCGGTGATGAATAATTGATTTTTATATTTAAAATTTTGCTGCAGATAAGTTCCGGAAACTGAAATTTCACTTCTACTATCCGTAGAAGGTAGCAGGGTACTGGCACCATTTACTGTTTGAACAAATGGAGCCATGCCTCGTCCCTGCAAAAGAGAATAATTATTTTTTTCATATTGTAATGAATATCCTACTTGTGTTATTGAGGCGATATCTTTTGAAATATTAAATTGATAAGTACCGTTCAGTTCATTATTGATCTGGAAAAAATAATTATTACCTGTACTTGCATAACCATTTAAAGTTGGATCTAATGATGGTCCTCCGCCGAAGAACGCTGTATTCACATTATAAGTAAAGGGGGGCATATATGTAGTGCCGTTTTGAGCATAATTATCTATACCAAGTGTATAATCAATCGTCAGACCTTTCATAGGTTTTATTTTTGCACCGAGGTCTGCAATGATGCGGCTGGTTTGTTCTCTTTGTTTGAAATCTTCAATAACAGAAACCGGGTTTACACGACCTCTTTCACCAACTGCCTGGATATTTCCTAATGCATCCCGCTTCCATATATTATGAAAATTTCCAATTATCGTTACAGAATTCATGGGTGAGAAAAATGAGTTGCCATCCGGTTTCTCATCAGCCGATGAGTTGATATAATTTAAACCCAGGTTTACACTTAACCAGCGATTTATTGTTTGATCAATATTTGCCCGGAAACTATATCGCTGAGCATCTGTATTTTTTACAATACCCTGGTTATAAAAATAAGATCCGGAAATATAGTATTTGGTTTTATCCGTGCCTCCGCTTACAGAAATATTATTATCTGTACCCAGGCCGGTATGAAAAATATAATCCTGGTAATCGTAACGGGTAACAGTAGTCGTATTAGTAGGCAACACTCCACCAACTGTTGTAATCAAATCTTGTGTCAGAGCTCCGGGGCCGTCAGTCGGTCCTCCATATTTTAACGGCGCTTTGTTGACACCAATCTTTTTCCGTAATTGATTCATCATGATACCTGTAGAAAAATTTACAACGGGAGCGCCGTTAACACCTTTCTTTGTGAATATCTGCACTACGCCTGCGTTGGCTCGGGAACCGTAGATAGCTGCGGCGGCAGCTCCATTCAAAACTTCTATATGATCAATATCAGCAGGATTTATATCCGCTAACCTGTTTTGTCCAATAGTACCTACAAAATTATTTCCGTCATATCCGCTTTGGGTATTTGTAACCCTATTTGTTGCATTGTTTACAATTACTCCGTCAACAATATAAAGTGGTTCGGAAGATGATAAAATAGAACTGATACCTCGTAATCTTACCGAAAATCCGCCGGCAGGATCTCCATTGTTTTGAATGATCTGCGCTCCGGCCGTTTTACCTTGCAAAGCTGATAAAACATTTGAGGTAGCTCCTTTGGTTAACTGATCAGCTTTTACTGTACTGATATAACTTCCTAATTGTTTACGAGTAGTTCCCAATGAAACCCCGGTTAAAATCACCTCATCCATATTCAATGCATCAATGGTTAATTGAGCATCGGCGTTGTAAGAAGTTGTATTCCCTACCTGGAGAGATTGTGACTGTGATTTAAACCCGACTCCGGAAAAATCAAGTGTGTATGCTCCGGGCTTTAAATTGGCTTGTATTGAATACTTACCATCTGCATCGGTTACCGAACCATAGTTGGTATTATGAACCAAAACTGAAATGGCAGCAATGCCTTTCCCGTCAGGCCCGGTCACTGTACCACTGATGCGAACCTGTGCCAAAGCAACAATTGCACTTAGCTGCAGGAACAGGACAAAGAAAGTTTTCTTCCATTTCAATTGCCCCAACTGTTGAAAATTTCTCATATTGCAGTTTTTATGTTTAAAAAAAATCGCTTATTAAAATTGAACTAACCTCTACTGTAAAAATCACAGTTCAATCAGATTCGAATTTTGGAAAGGATAAAATGGTTGCTAAATATCAGGAGACAAGTAACAAATAAGTTTTGCTGCAATAAACACAAATACAACTAACTTCTATTTAATTATAGTGCCTAACCTGTTAAAATAAAGCATTGCAATTTATATATAAACCAACAAAAGTTGGCAAATTTTCGCAAAAAAAAGCAAATTGTCTGTTTCCACCCTGCAGAAAACCGCAGTTTTAAAAAAAATAATTACTATCAAGTATTAAATTAGGTATTACATCTAATGTTTTAATCGGAATTACCTTACTTCTATTCTTTTTTTCAAATTATCCAGCCCCCGATCCATTAAAGCTCCATACAGTTTATCATACATTAAACTTGAAAATTTTTCCCAGGGATACCATCGAAAATGAAGATCGAGGTACCATTGTATGGTGACGTGGTTTAAACTTGTTTCGGGTATTGTTCTCCATATAGAATGCATAGTTGGGCTTGAGGAAGTTTTGATATAAGTGGTCAATACTTCATTTTCATGTATTTCACTGATCACTAAAGAAAGCCTGGGATGCTCCTTCAAAACCAACCCTTTTATGGAACCTGATTCATAAAAAATACCGGCAGTATCAGCACCGGGATACCATTCTTTCCATTTTAAGGGATCAATAAATTCTTTCATCACGGAATCTTTTCCTGCATCAATCCGGATAGTCCTGGATATACGAATACCGGAAGGCAGTATAAATGAAATTCCACACACCACTGCGGAAAAAATTAACAAGCCCAATAAAATCAGTTTTAAAATTCGCACTACCAATACGCTTTTTGAAATAAATACTATATGCTATTCCCATTTGAATACACGAACAGCAATTACATATACAACTATTGCCCAGATTCCGAGTATGCCGATCTCTTTCCAGCAATCAGTAATATGAGCTCCTTCAAATGAAATTTTTCGCATGGCATCATTAAACTGGGTAAGGGGTAATGCTTCACAAAAAGGCTTCATCCATTTTGGAAAAACATCAATGGAGAAAAATGTACCTGATAACAGCATTTGCGGAAAACCAAACAAATTTATTAATAAGGGAATAGATGTATCCGTTTTAACAACGCTGCTGAAGATCAGTCCCACTCCCATCAGGATAAAGAGCATGTAAATAGTCAGGATCATCATTTCCAAAAAAGTATCAAACCCGTTCAGCAACGTAAAGTGTAAAAAGAAATTACCGAAAAGAATCAAAACAACAACATTAATTAACTGAAAAAACAACCGGCTGGCACCAATACCCAGTAAAATATTGAGCCGGTTTACCGGTGATGCATAAAACCTTTTCAACACCAGCGTTTCTCTTAAATTAAAAAAAGTGAATGCAATTCCAAATAATGTAGAGAACAAAACAGAAAATCCTAACTGCCCCGGCAGGATGAAATCAATAGTATGGTAGGGCCTCACTTCATATACCTGCGGCACGATCTGAAAATGATCAAGCTGAACACCCGCCAACTGACGTTCCATCCTGAAAGAAAGATTATCGAATGTTTGTTTTAACGCAGCAATAGCCCTGCCGCTTGCTGTTGTAGAAGTATATTGAATAATATAATGAGGCTGGCCACTGGAATCTTTATATTTTTTTAATTCCACTTTGGCATCAAGATTACCTTTTTCAAGGTCTTCTCTCATTTTAGTGGTATCTATTGTCCCCTTTGACGTTTGATAAGAAATAACTTTAATAAGAGGGCTATGAACAATACTGTCATAAAGATCCGTAGTGGTATCAGTTCCGGGGACAAAAGCAATTTTATTCCGCCCCGGCCCGCCTTCACCGAAAGAACCGAAGATCAGGATAAAAATAATAGGGAAAAGAATACTGAACACTATGGCGCTGGGATTCCGGAAAATGGCTCTGAAACTTGCTTTTGTGATTGCCCACAATGCCTTACGTTGGTTATATTGTCCAGACATTTCGTTTTTTTGAATTGATGTGCAAATGTATTATATACAAAATGAAAAATATTAAAACATTCCTGTGGTAAAAATTGAGATATTTGAACTTTGACGATTTATTAATATGAATTCAGCATATTTATTATCGGGAACAAATCTCGGTGACAGGTTGGAAAATATCAAAACAGCAGCACAATTGATCAGCGAACATTGTGGTACTATCACTACCCATTCATCAGTGTATGAAACTGCTGCCTGGGGGAAAACCGATCAGCCCTCCTTTTTAAACCAGGCATTGAAATTATCAACTACTTTAAATGCCAAACAACTTATCCGCCGTCTTTTAAAAATTGAACAACAGATGGGACGTATTCGCCACGAAAAATATGGTCCCCGTAAAATTGATATTGATATTTTATTTTTTAATGATGAAATTTATAATCTCCCTTTTTTAAAAATTCCACACCCGGAATTGCAGAACAGAAGATTTGTCCTGGTTCCTCTGTCAGAAATCGTTCCTGCCTTTATACATCCCATACTTAAAAAAACAGTGATTGAATTGCTGAAAGATTGTCCTGACGAGTTGATGGTAAAAAAGTATTCCTGATTTTTTCCACAATGCAATAAGCTGTTCGGTTTCCAACACTCATTTCGACTATTTTGCACTTCCTGATTTTAATCACCGTTACAGAAATCAGACCTCACCTAAATGAAGTACCATTTCATCACTATTGAAGGAAATATCGGAGCTGGAAAAACCACCCTGGCTCACCTGCTATCCAGGCATTATAATGCCCGTTTGATCCTGGAAGAGTTTGCTGATAATCCTTTTCTTTCTAAGTTTTATGAAAACCCGGGGCAATTTGCCTTTCCGCTGGAGTTATTTTTTATGGCTGAAAGATATAAACAGCTAAAAGATTTATTACAGCAAAAAGATTTATTTCAAAGCATCACAATTTCCGATTATCTGTTTACCAAATGCCTGCTCTTTGCAAAAGTAAATTTACCCGAAGATGAATTCCGTCTTTACCAGCGCCTTTTTGAGATAATTCACCAGCAATTGATCCAGCCTGACATCCTGATTTATCTTCATGCCCCGGTTCAAAAACTCCAGGCGAATATCAAAAAGCGTAAACGACTATACGAACAAAATATAAAGGATACTTATTTATTCAGCCTGCAGGAAACATATACTCATTATATTAAACAACATAATATTAAAACGTTGTTTGTAGATGCCAGCAATGCAGATTTTCTCAGCAATGAAAAACATTTGCAGGTTATTTATGATGCACTGGAAAAAGATTATGAAAACGGCCAATATTATCTGACTTTGCCCTGATAAAAATTAAGAACGGTAGCTGGGTTTTCTTCCTATTTTTACAAACAACTGAAATACTTCTTTCCGCTATATGATTCCTGACCCCGGCCAACAACACGATCCGTTTGTTTCCATTAAGATCACTGAGTTTCGCAACCTGATGACAGGCCGTTTTCTTTTTGTAATGGCATTGCGTATGATGGCCACTTCTGTGGGCTGGTGGATGTACGAGCTGACAAAAGATCCTTTTTCAATCGGATTAATAGGGCTTTCAGAGATCATTCCGGCTTTGTCCTTTGCATTATATGCAGGCCATGTCATTGACCTGAGCGAAAAAAGGAAGCTGCTTTTAAAAGGAGTTTTTTTTTATCTCTGTTGTGCTTCTATACTCCTGTTTTTATCCGGTAATTATGCTCATCATCATTTTGGTAAACATTGGTTACCACTTTGCATATATAGTGTTATTTTTTTGAGCGGAATTGTTCGAGCATTTGCCGGACCTGCTTTTGCCGTGTTACTCGCATATATTGTTCCAAAAGATGTTTTACAAAATGCTACTACTTGGAGCCAGGGTACATGGCTTTCTGCCTCAGTATCCGGTCATGCAGCCGGGGGCTTCTTAATTGCACTATTTGGCATCACAGGATCCCTGACGGCTATTTGTATTTTAATGACCGCTGCCTTGCTGGTATTATCCTTGATAAAACGAAAAAAGCCTTTAATTAATAATGACGAGAAAAAGACCTGGGAGAGTGTGAAAGAAGGTTTACGTTTTGTTTTTAAAACAAAAGTGATTCTTGGGGCTATGTCGCTGGATCTTTTTGCCGTATTATTTGGCGGCGCTGTAGCGATGGTTCCTGTGTATGCTTCTGATATTTTGAAAGTTGGACCGGAAGGTTTTGGTTGGTTGAATGCTGCATCGGATATAGGTTCTATTTGTATTGTAATCCTGCTTACCCTCGCACCATTTAAAAGACGACAGGGAAGAAAACTATTGTTAGCCGTTGCCGGTTTCGGATGTTGTATTATTCTTTTTGCTTTATCCAAATGGTTTTGGCTTTCCTTCGCAGCCTTACTTGTCAGTGGAATGGTAGATGGAATCAGCGTAGTGATAAGAGGAACCATTTTGCAATTAAGAACTCCGATGGAACTGCGTGGCAGGGTGATGTCGGTAAATTCTATGTTTATAAATTCCAGTAATGAGCTGGGTCAATTTGAAAGCGGGCTTGCTGCAAAAATTATGGGTGTAGTGCCTTCTGTTGTGTTTGGAGGATGCATGACTTTATTTGTTGTCATTACCACATGGATTAAGGCACCAAGTTTACGTAAATTTGAATACTGATTAGCAACCAGAAAGAAACTTTAGCCGTTTAGTAAATCGTAATTAAAAAAACTGTTATGAATCGACGTTCCTTTCTTCAAAATAGTTCGCTGGCATTAGGTGCTCTGACGCTGGCACAGAAAACCATATTGAGTTCTTTATTCGACCCAACCTGGAAGATAACGATGCTGCGTAACCATATTGGCATTTTTACTGAAAGAGGCGGCACTATCGCTTTTCTATTATACAAAAAGGGGATTGTTATAGTAGATGCTCAATTCCCGGATACATCGAAGCACCTGATTGATGAATTGAAGAAAAAATCAGAAGAACCATTTACAAAACTGATTAATACACACCATCATGCTGATCATACTTCAGGAAATATTTCATTCAAAGGAATTACAGAGCATGTGCTGGCTCATGAAAATTCCCTGAAAAACCAGAAACGGGTTGCGGCAACTCAACAAACCGAAGACAAGCAATTGTTTCCTGATCAAACTTTTACCGATATATGGAGTGAAAAATTCGGGAAAGAAAAAGTTTCTCTTTCTTATTTTGGCCAGGGACATACCGATGGAGATGCCCTGATTCATTTTGAACATGCAAACATTGTGCACATGGGCGACCTGGTATTTAATCGCCGTCATCCTTTTGTTGACCGCAGTGCCGGAGCCAGCATGAAAAACTGGATAGAAGTATTGAATAAAGCAGTAAATAAGTTTGACAAGAACACTCTCTTTGTTTATGGCCATGCATTAGATGGTTATGATGTAACCGGAAATGCAGATGACATGAAAAAATTCGGAGACTATCTCGGACAGGTATTACAATTTGCCGAAAGCGAGATCAAAGCCGGAAAAACAAAAGAAGAATTTCTAAAAAATACAGTTATTCCCGGTAACACTGAATGGAAAGGCGACGGCATACAACGACCATTGCAGGCAGCGTATGAAGAGTTGACAGTGAAGTAATCTATTCGGGAAGGAAAATAAGTTCATAATCCTGCTGCCAGCCTTGCATCAAAATATATTCTTCTTTTAAAATTTATTTTCAGTTTCTTCATATCAGGATGTACTGTATTAACCAAATAATTATTTTCTTCAGGCATCAATACGCTGGGAACCGTTAACAATAAACTGCTTCTATTTCTCAGGAATTTATCTCCCAACTTTTTTGTTAAAAGTCTTGTATCCGGGGCATCCCATCCTGAAGACAGTTTGTTTTTATCTAAAGCTTCCATCCGGACATTATCGGGCAGCCACAAAGTAATGAGTACATAAGTTCTCATCTTCAGCATTTTCGCAGGAGTATGCGCCAGGATTTCCAATAAGGATAATGAGCGGGAAGATGAAGTGTATAAGGCAAATAGTCCCTCACTGTTCCACCTGCCTCCAAAAATCCTTGCACCGTTGCCTGAAAGATCATCAGCATATTTTTCCTGGGCAATGCGGTATAGTTCCATATACTATGAATACACTCCCTGCTCTAAACGACCCAATATTTTTGTGACCATCTGGATGCCAAACGAAGTGTCTAAAAAATCAATCGGAGTTTTATTGTCAAGAACAATCAGGGGGCTATGCAGCCATTCAATAAAACCTTGCCTGTCTCCTATTACTTCAATGCCCCTTTGCGCAAATGCGGCAAGCTCAAGAACCTTTTCAGTCTTTAACGTATCAAGCAATTCTTCTTCGTGCTTGCGTTGAATATTCCGGTGAGAAGTATGCAGCAACCTGCTCATAGTTTCCATAGAAATCCCTAAATATGCGGATAGAGATTTCAATGTGGATTTTCTTATGCCTTCTCTTGACAGGCTAATCAGATCAAAATCCCCTGCAATTGTTTTTTTTATGTCCTTACTGCCTCCCAGAATTACCCGGAGAGATTCATATTGTATTGCTGCCTCTTCCACATTTGATTGTGGTTCTTCTGTCGTGGAATAGGGCTTTGCTTTTCTTGTCATTTTTTTCATACGCCAAATATATGACATTTCGGTTAAAATAAAGCCATTTTGTCGTATTATTTTTTTATCATTTTTTCCAATACAAAATAAACGATCGGGCAAAAAGTAGAATTTTTCAAAGTCAGTTGTCGTCGTTTGATAAAAACATCTTCACCCGTATAAGGAAACCTGTGGCAATCCGAAGGCCGTTGTTCATAAATGCTGCAACGATTATTGTCACCAAGAAAAGGGCAAGGTTTAGTATTGGCCACAAAATCTCCATCTTCATCCACCACTAAATACTTTTCAATGAATTCGCTTTCCCGGAGTTTCAAATACCTGCTGATACGTTTTACATCCGGAGTCTTGAATCTCGGCGAATAGTTTTTACAACAGTTAGCGCATTGCAGGCAATCAGTTTTTGAAAAGGCTTCTTCATGCAGATCGGGTAATTGCTTCAGCACTTTGTTCTTATCCGCTTTACTAAGAAACCGTTTGTAGTCTTTTTGATGTTCCGCAGAACGCTTTTCCCAATTGGGTGGCACTCCTGATATTGATTTGTTTTCAGAGTTCATCTTTTCAAATGAATAACAAAATTCATCTATTAATAACAAATCATAAATAAAAAAGCAACCTATTTTTGTTGCCTATGGGTGCTTTTTCTGAACAGTTATTGTTGCTGGTGAGTACGCCGGTTTATATCGTTGTGATCGGGGCGGAACTATTGCTGAGCCATCTGCAGCACAAAAATAGTTATAGCTGGAAAGATACCGTTCAAAACATTTACCTGATGCTTATAAACTCCGGCATTGACCTGCTGGTCAGGAGTATTTATATCGGCGTTATCCTTACATTCTTTTTTGAACACCGGATAACAAATCCCATTTCAAATCCCTGGCTTTACTGGATTGTTCTGTTAATTTTTGAAGATTTCATGTACTATTGGCTGCACCGTATTGATCATTATTGCCGTTTTTTCTGGGCCACACATGTTACACATCATTCATCACCCAATTTTAATTTTACTGTTGGCTTTCGTTCTTCGGTAATGGAACCACTCTATCGATTTGTTTATTTTATTCCAATTGCTGCTTTGGGATTTCAACCGGTTGATATTGCATTTATGTATTCGGCCACACAGATATGGGGAATTTTGGTACACACCGAACGGATCAACAAAATGGGCTTCCTGGAATATATCCTCGTTACTCCATCGCACCACCGGGTGCATCACGGCTCTAATGCAAAATACCTGGATAAAAACATGGGCATGTTTCTCATCATCTGGGATAAACTATTCCGAACTTTTCAACCGGAACTGTCCCCAGTAAAATACCAACAAATCAGGTATGGATTAACAGCACCATTAAAAAATGAAAATCCGGTAAATCTTATTTTTCATGAGTGGCATGATCTGTGGAAAGATGCCTTTCAGAAAGATATTGGATGGAAGGAAAGATGGAATTATATATTTGGTTTGCCCGGCTGGAGCCATGATGGTAGCCGTCAGACCAGTAAACAAAAAAGAAAGATGGAAGTTGCATCTGAAAAACAACTTGAAGAAACATAGATATAAAAAAAACCTCTGACATTAGCATACAATCATATTGGTAATCTGAAAGAGCGAAATTCAAATTTGGATTCAAAAAAAGTTTGGGCTGAGCGTTGTTCCTCTCCTTCGCTTTAGGGAAGGTTAGGTGAGGGAGTGTTAAGTTTTCCACCCGTTTCTAATTTAGTTTTTTTCTGCATTTCACTCCATAACTTTGCCGCTAATTTTTAAATACTAACTTAAAATAAGGTTGAAGGATTAATAATATGAATCTTTTTGAAGAACAACAGCATGAATTCATCCCCCGTCACATCGGGCCTAATGACACAGAAGCAAAAGAAATGCTGAAAGCTATAGGCGTTAAAGACCTGGTTGAATTAATTGATCGCACTGTTCCCGCATCCATCCGAATGAGTCAGTCATTGAATATTCCGGCTGCTATGAGTGAAAACGAATACCTGAAACATATTCATGAAGTATCACAGAAAAATAAAATTTATAAAAACTATATCGGCCAGGGTTATTATGATACGATTGTTCCCTCTGTGATTCTGAGAAATATTTTTGAAAACCCGGGTTGGTACACTCAATACACTCCGTACCAGGCAGAAATTTCACAGGGGCGTTTGGAAAGCTTGTTGAATTTTCAAACTATGGTCAGCGATCTTACCGGTTTGCCTATCGCTAATGCTTCCTTGCTTGATGAAGCCACTGCTGCGGCCGAAGCAATGACCATGTTCTTTAACATGCTCAACAAAGATCATGACCATATCAGCCGGGCAAAGTTTTTTGTGGATAAAGAAATATTTCCTCAAACAATGGATGTATTGATCACAAGAGCCATTCCTGTTGGAATTGAAATTGTGGTTGGAGATTATCATACTGCAAAAATAGATTCATCTTACTTCGGAGCTGTTGTTCAATACCCGAACAATATTGGTGCAATAGAAGATTACCGTGATTTCATAAACAAAGTTCATAAAGCAGGAGCCTATATAGTGATGGCAACTGATCTGTTAGCCTTGACATTAATCACTCCACCCGGTGAATTAGGTGCTGATTGTACTGTTGGTTCTGTTCAACGTTTTGGCGTGCCTCTTGGATATGGCGGTCCTCATGCAGCATTTTTTTCTGCCAAAGATGAATTCAAAAGAAATATTCCCGGCCGCATCATCGGGGTAAGTGTTGATGCTCAAAATAACAGGGCACTGAGGATGGCGCTGCAAACAAGAGAACAACACATCAAAAGAGAAAAAGCAACTTCAAATATTTGCACCGCACAAGCATTACTTGCCAATATGGCTGCCATGTATGCAGTATATCATGGCCCGGATGGTTTACTAAAAATTGCCCGGAGAATCGCATTACTTACTAAAACAGTTGCAGAGGCCATTGAGGCAAGAGGATTTGATTTAGTTTCAGATCATTTCTTCGATACAATCACTGTAATAGTGGATTCTATCGAAGCGTACAAAGCAAAAGCAGAAAGTCAAAAGATCAATCTGCGTTATATTGACAACACCCATATTGGAATTTCCCTGGATGAAACTACAACCATAGAAGACCTTTACGATCTGATCAACTGTTTTGAAAATGATACGAACCCGGTCGCATTCGATATATATGAAGATACCGGATCGCACCATATCCCTCCTTCACTAACCCGCAATACTGAATTTCTTCTGCACCCTGTATTCAATATGCATCATAGTGAAACCAAAATGATGCGATATATCAAAATGCTGGAAAATAAAGATCTTTCATTGAATACTTCAATGATCTCACTGGGCAGTTGTACAATGAAACTGAATGCAGCAAGCGAAATGATGCCGTTGAGTTGGCCGCACTGGAGTAAGATTCATCCTTTCGCTCCTGGCGATCAAACAAAAGGATATCATTTTATTATTGACGAACTCAGTAAATATTTATGTAAAATAACGGCATTGGATGCATGTAGCCTGCAACCAAACAGTGGTGCACAGGGAGAATATAGCGGTTTATTAACCATTCGTAATTTTCACAAAGCTAATGGAGAAGAATATCGCAATGTCATGCTGATTCCTATTTCAGCCCACGGCACCAATCCAGCCAGTGCAGTAATGGCCGGAATGAAAGTCGTTGTGGTAAAAGCTTTGGATAATGGTTATATTGATGTGGATGATTTGAAAGCAAAGGCTTCGCAATATGCAAAGGAACTAGCAGGTATCATGATCACTTATCCAAGCACTTATGGTATCTATGAAGAAACCGTAAAGGAAATTACCGAGATTGTTCATCATTATGGCGGGCAAGTGTATATGGATGGAGCAAACATGAATGCGCAGGTTGGTTTAACGGCTCCAGGTTTGATCGGCGCTGATGTATGCCATTTGAATTTGCATAAAACATTTGCCATTCCACATGGTGGTGGCGGGCCCGGCATGGGGCCGATCTGTGTCAAAAATCATTTAGCAAAATTTCTACCAGGGCATTCTTCAGAAGTGAAACTTCAAACGTCAGAAAATAATTCTACTATTTCAGGTCTCACATTTCATGGTGCCGTTTCTGCCGCACCTTTTGGCTCCGCTTCTATTCTTCTTATCAGTTATGGCTATATAAGAATGTTGGGATATGAAGGAGTGAAAACTGCGAGTGAATATGCTATTCTCAATGCCAATTATATGCGGGCAAAGCTGGAAAAAGATTTTGATATTTTATATACTAATCATCACGGTGAATGTGCTCATGAGTTCATTGTGGATCTTCGGCCATTTAAAAAGTCAGCAGAGATAGAAGCGGAGGATGTGGCAAAGCGTTTAATTGACTATGGCTTTCACGCCCCCACTATGAGTTTTCCGGTACCGGGAACGATTATGATTGAACCTACAGAAAGCGAAGACAAGAAAGAACTGGACCGTTTCTGTGAAGCGCTATTAAACATCAAAAAAGAAATTTTGTTGATTGAAGAAAAAAAATTTGACATAAAAGATAATCCGCTCAAAAATGCACCACATACTCAGGCAATGATTTGTAACTCTCAATGGGAACATTCTTATAGCAGGGAAAGGGCTGCATTTCCCCTACCATACATAAGTGAAAATAAGTTCTGGCCATCGGTAGCTAGAGTGAATAATACCTATGGTGACAGGAATCTTATCTGCACCTGCAAACCGGTGAGCAGCTATATGGATCAGGAAGCCTGATTCGCTGTCAATAATTCTTCAGCCAGCTTTTGATTGCAGAATCTTGTTGCGGTGGTGTCAGTCGTTTGTATTGATATAATGCGTTTTCCCAATCGCCATACACTGGATTTGGAAGAATAATAAACCGGCTTCCGAATTCAGACGACTGATGCTGTACATTTTCCAATCTCTGACCTACTGTCTTACTGTCCCACAAAGAAGAAAAATCAGAGAGATTATCTCCTAACAATAATACCACGTCATACTTTTCCATCACTTTCTGACGCCGGGCTTCTTTACTTGACACACCCTGTTTCAAAACCAAATGAGCTTCATCCGCATAAGGGAAATCAAATTTCTTCAGGTTTTTCAATGTGCCTTCCTTATCTTTTTCATCCCTGTTTGTGATATAAAATACCTCTACATTTTTTGAAGCAGCATATTTAAAAAAAGTGAGTGCACCGGGAATGGTGTCCGCAGCAGCCATCCCTGTCCATTTCGTCCATTCTTTCGGGTCAAATCCTTTTCCCTGCAAATCATGATGTACTTCATCGGCGCTGTTGTCTAATAAAGTTTCATCAATATCTGTAATGACTGCCCTTGGCTTTGAAGAAGCATTTTGCAATGCTTCATTCAGGCGAAGTGTCGCAATATTATACGCCTGTAAACATAAAGCATGATATTCCGCTGATCTCTGCATATAAGCCACAGCAAAAAGTTTTCCGTTTATAACCAAATTGGAAGATGAGGTTGTTGTATTACTAACGGATTTTTGGGATGGTGTGCATGCAAGCAACAATGCAGTACTAAATAAAAAAAATATCGCTTTTTTCATATTAAGTGATTTGAATGGCAAACTTAACCGATGTTACTGAAATCAAATTTTTTTTGCAAAATTTTAAAATGCTTATACGGCTCTCCAGCCTTTTTTGAAACCTTGAAATAACCTCCTGTGCTATCATTCCTTATTTTATCTTAATTTCGGCCAAAATTATTTATCCCTCATGGCTGATGTGATCTTAATGCCACGTCTGAGCGACACAATGACTGAAGGTGTGATTGCCGAATGGCATAAAAAAATAGGCGATACGGTTAAAAAAGGTGATGTACTGGCTGAGATAGAAACTGATAAAGCCACTATGGAATTGGAGAGTTATAAAGACGGTATATTATTACATATCGGAGTAAATAAAGGTGGTAAACTTCAGGTTAACGACCTGCTTGCAATTATTGGAACCAAAGGTGAAGATATCTCTGCTTTGATAAGCGGCAAGGGACAAACTTCAAGTTCCAATGCAAAAGAAGCAGATAAAAAACAAACATCATCAGGAAATAAACAGCAAATAGTTGCTGCGCCAAAAACTGAAACTGCTGCAATGGACTTATCGAAGATTGAAGAGGTGGTGCTGATGCCAAGGTTAAGTGATACAATGACCGAAGGTGTCATTGCAGCATGGCATAAAAAAGTTGGAGATATTGTTAAAAAAGGTGAAGTACTTGCTGAAATAGAAACCGATAAAGCCACCATGGAACTGGAAAGCTATAAGAACGGAAAATTATTATATATCGGTGCTAAGAATGGTGAAAAAATTGAGGTGAATAATTTATTATGCATTATTGGTGAAGAAGGGAAAGTGGATATAAATGCAATTGTGAAAGCAGCTAATTCCGGTACTCATGCAAGTCAGCCCAGTCAACCGTCACAAAGTGTTCAGGAATCAAAACAAGAAGAACTAAACACTCATCTCCAATCAGCCGGTTATCAACAAACCCTGGCTGAAAACGGGCGGTTGAAAGCCTCTCCCCTTGCAAAAAAATTAGCAAAAGAAAAAGGTATTGATCTCAATAGATTGCATGGTTCCGGTGATGGTGGAAGAATTATAAAAGCGGATGTTGATAATTTTAAAACGACAGGAGCGATAGCTCAGGAGTTTGGAGTTAAGCCTTCCGCTGTTCCTCAGTTTGTGGCAACAGATAAAGAAGGTTTCACTGATATTCCAAATTCTCAGATGCGTGGTGTAATTGGGAAAAGACTTTCAGAAAGTAAATTTTCAGCGCCGCATTTTTATCTTACCATGGAGATCAATATGGATAATGCGATCTCCACAAGAACACAATTGAATGAAGTAAGCCCGGTGAAGATAAGTTTCAATGATATGGTGGTAAAAGCAGTTGCATTGGCATTGCGTCAGCATCCTGCAGTGAATGCATCATGGCTTGGCGATAAGATAAGACGTTATCATCATATTCATATCGGTATTGCAGTTGCCATTGAAGATGGATTAATCGTACCTGTGGTTCGTTTTGCCGATCACAAAACACTTCCGCAAATAGCTTCCGAGAGTAAAGAACTGAGCGGAAGAGCAAGGGCAAAAAAGTTACAACCTAATGAATTTACCGGAAATACATTCACCATTTCCAATCTTGGGATGATGGATATTGATGAATTTACGGCGATCATCAATCCGCCTGACAGTTGCATCATGGCTGTTGGAAAAATTAAAGAGGTAGTGGTTAAAAAAGCTGAGGGATTAGGTGTAAGCAATTTTATGAAAATCACCCTGAGTTGTGATCATCGCAGTGTGGACGGCGCAACCGCGGCTGCATTTTTACAAACTTTTAAAAAATACCTGGAAAACCCAGTGATGATGTTGCTTTAAGGAATCAGAGACCTTATTCCAATAACACTACTTTCCCATCCATCGTAGAAACAATCAGCCGTTTTCCATCAAGCACTTTCACAGTATTGATCATGGAATTATCTATTTTATGTGCCCAGATAATTTTTTTCTGTATTGGATCAATGCAATACACTACTCCATTCCTTGTACCAAAGAAAACTTTTCCCTCTTTTTCTATTAGCATAGAAGGGACATGTTCATATCCAAAGCCGCAATTCATCTTCCAGGCTGTAGATTGTTTTTCCCGGCTTGTAGCATAAGCCACAATGGTATCTGTCATCGTTTTTCCGTAAACCCATTTTCCATCCCCGGATATTCCGATAGATTCTCGAACGGTAGCGTCATTATTTCTCCATAAAGTTTTACCATCTTGTACATCAATAGCAGTGATAAAACGATCCGGTGCTACTACATATACCACTCCATCATGAGCAACCGGTATACAGGCAGCTGGAGAAAAGTTGCGGACGGGAGATCCATTATTCCATTTCCATATTAAATCCCCGTTATTTTTATTCAAAGCATAAAGGTTCCGGTCCCAAGCTCCAAAAATTACTTTTCCTTCGTACAATAAAGGAGTGCTTACTACTGGGCCATCCAATCCATCAAAACTCCATTTCATTTTGCCAGATATAATATCCAGCGCATAAAAATGATGATCGCTTGCCCCGATATAAGCAATGTTATTCTCAATAACCGGACAGCCTAACACAGAAGCTCCACATTGAAATTTCCAAATCAGTTTTCCGTTTTTTGTACTCAGGCAATAAATTTTCCCATCCCCCGAACCAAAAATTATTTTTCCTTCAACAATGGCCGGGGAAGAAAAAATGGATCCGCCTGTTTGATACCTCCATTTTTCTTTCCCTGTCTTTAAAGAAACACAAAACATTCTACCATCCTGGTTTCCAACCATCACATCATCGCCCGAAACAGCCGGAGTGGAAATTACATTTGCTTCGGAAGTGTACTTCCAGGCTTCTTTTACATCCGTGTATTTTTCATTGACACTGTAATCAGGCCGAGGGAATTTTTTATCTAATGAATATTTTCTTGTTTCAATTTTTACTGTAGTCCAGGGTTTCATCGTTTCCACACCCGGTTTTCTTTCGGAAAAAATCATCGAATCCTTTGTTACGTCCACCAGATTATATCCGCCTATTTCTGCTTTTGCTCTCAGGTTTGAACGCCCCATCACTCCGGGAATATCTTCAAAATTCATAGCTTTATTCCTATGGCCATGCCCGCATAAAATGGCCCAGGTGTTATAATGCCGGAGCCTGTCAGTAATTTCGTACCAATTATCGAGGCTGTTATCAATAGGATAATGATTCAGGAAAATAAGTGGTTGTTCAGGTTTGAAGTTCTTCAATTCGTTATCCAGCCAGTTAATAGCACTGCGGGGTAGATGTCCATCGCTCATCCGGACATAAGGGCCGGAGGCGCAACCTAAAAAACGAATACCATCATATTCAAAACTGAATTTATCATCTCCGAACACTTTACCAAAACTCACTCCCCCGCTTTCGCTCCATCCGGCATCATGATTTCCCGGAATAATGTAGTATTTCATTTTAAACCCATCTAACATTGATTTTGCATTTTTTAATTGTTCATCCGTACCAAGCTCTGTAATGTCACCCGTGATCACAACAAAAGCAATATCTTTCATGGAATTGACGTCAGCAATAGACCGCTTCAAATCTTCTTCAGCTTTACCATCCGGGGAGCCAATATGGATATCAGATAAAAATGCAAACCGGAACGGATGAAATTGGGCATTTACAGAAACAGTAATTATGACCCATAAAATAAATAATATCTTTTTCATCCAGGCAAGTTACTAACCCAATTTCTGATATCTCCAAAATCCAAGGCGAATCAAAAAAAAAAATTGCTTCACGCCATTTTATATCTTCTTTATTAATCAAATGGAATAAATTTGTAGATGAAATTTGCATAAGCTTACATTCAGCCCAATTTTATCAACCCGGTTTTTTTGAAAGTCTATTATGAGAGTGTACAGGAATTATTTGATAGCAGGAGTTTTATTGTTATCTGCTCCATCGGTATGGTCGCAGAATTACCAGGCTATTCACGGGTCATCGTATGCAGGCAGCCTGGGCCCGGCTAATAATCCTGCCTCCATTGTATATGTACCCTATAATTGGGATGTTACTTTATTTGCCGTGCAATCGAAAGAAGCAACGAATGCAATAAAAATTAAGAACTATTCTTTATTGTTTGGAAAGGTTAAGAATGCGGAAATACAATTTCTGAATGGCAATAAAAAAAGATTTGCATATTCCGATCAAAATATCCGCCTGCTGAATGCCCGCATTGCTATCACTCCAAAATCTACCGTGGCTTTCGGAGTGAATATTCGGGGCTATGAATTTTTACAATCCGGTAAGTATGCCTGGAATGACAGTATGACAAACGTTCGTGATTTTGCTGATGCCAATGTTTCCAATACTCCTCTCACGGCAAATGCCATGGGCGCAACCTGGGCGGAAGTGTACGGCACGTATGCGCAAACCATCAAAGATGATGGCAACAATATTCTCAATGCCGGAATTACCTTTAAAGCTGTACGTGGATTAGCCGGTGCCTACGCTCATGCACAGGGAATAGAATACCTGCCCAATGCTTCAAATAATGGCATTGGATATTTGTTGGATGGAGGCAGCCTTCAATATGGATATTCATCAAACCTGGATGATGTAAATAATAATTCCAATGTCAGGAATAACATTAAAAATTTTATGAGAAGAACATTCTCCAGTGTAAGTTTTGATGCCGGCATTGAATATATAGTTCGTTCAGGAACGGATAACGATTACGACTATGGTACCAAAATCGGTATTTCTTTGATGGATATTGGCCGGGTACATTTCAGATACGGCGACAAGAGCCGGTTTGCGACCGCAGGAAAAAGCAATGTTACCGATTCGCTGCTTCAAAATAAATTTGGGAATATCAATTCCTTCAATGATTTTAATGACAGCCTGGCCAGTATTGCCAATACCATTTCAGTACCCGGCGGAGATTTTTTTATTTCGCAGCCTGCCCGTTTTATCCTAAATGTGGATCGGCATCTTTCGGACAATTTTTTTCTGAATGGAGAACTGACTATTCCGGTTTTACCGGCAGCAGTAAAAAATAAATTATACCTGAAACAAATGAACCTGCTTGCCATAACTCCAAGATGGGAGAACAGGAAATTTGGTGCATACCTGCCTGTGCAATTCAACCAGGCGAAGCAATTCTGGATCGGTGCTGCATTCAAAGCAGGACCTTTATTATTCGGAGTACATAACATAGGGAATCTCTTTTTAAAAAATTCGACTCAAAATGGTGGATTTTATCTTGCTGTAACAATTCGTCCCGGTTCCGCAACGGATAAATCTTCTACATATGACAGTGAAAAGATGAATCGCCGGGAAAGAAAAAAACTGGATTGCCCACGACTCTGATCTTCGTTAATAAATTTATCAGCAATAGCTGCAGTATATTTTATTATGTAATTTATATTCAAAAAACTGTTTTATCTCATTAAAAAAATCATCAATAGCTTTACCTCATGAATGAAAAAAAGAAAACAGTTGTGCTCGGAGCGTCTGATAATCCTTCCCGTTACAGCTATCTCGCAATAAATCGTTTGAGAAATTATGGTCACCCTGTAATTGCCATAGGAAGAAAAAAAACACAGGTAGCCGACGTGCCGGTGACTAACGATAAAGTTCCTGATACTAATATTGACACCGTAACGCTTTATCTCAATCCATTACATCAGCAAGAATATTATGATTACATCTTATCATTAAAACCCAAAAGAATCATCTTCAATCCCGGCGCTGAAAATGAAGAGCTGTATGATCTTGCAAAAAAGAACGGCATTCAACCTGTGGAGGCCTGCACATTGGTTTTATTGAGCACCGGTCAGTATTGATTTACTCTTAGCTACTCGGAGTTTTACGAGTTAACGCATCTATTGTTTACTATACGGGCAAAGTATTACTCCTTAAATTCAAAGGAATAAATAAAACTTACTTGTATTTGCTGAAGTTTTTCACAAATCTTGTATTCCCGTCCTCGCTGAAAACTGCAGAAGATAAAATCGGCTGCTACTGTTACCCTATTTAAAAAACAATATCCCGTTTATGAAAAACTCAGGTACTGCCGTACTCTGTTTGTGTTTTGTAATGTCTGCTTTTATTACCCGTGGGCAAAATCAAAAGATCCCGCTGAATGAGCCGGATTACAACAAACCAAGAGTCTTCCAAAATTTGCCCGACAGCATTTTATTAGATGCTGCCACTGTTTCTGATCTTTTTAATTTATCCAAAGGGCAAACCATTACTCCTGAATCTTTCAATCGTTCCGGTACCGCCGTTTTTCAATTACGTGGTGAAGTAGTTTCCAAAAGTGAAAACACCCCGTCAAATATACTGGCCCGTTCTGCCGGTGTGGCTGCTATCAGTAGCTTGATACTAAAACTGACGGAATATAATGGAGCGAACTTCACCATTTCAAAAATCAAGAACCCGGATGGGACTGTTCGATACACCGGGAGGATTATCAATTTTAAAAGTGGTGATCTTTTCGTGCTGCAGAATAATAATGGGAAATTGATGTTGGTAAAAAAAGATTATTACGCACTGGTAAATGAATAATGATATCCGATAAGTTGAAAGCCCGTTTTTAATCCCGTACCCTATGCCCTAATGAAAAACATTTTTAAAATCCGCCTTGTAATGAAAAACCTGATCCGATCTGTCCAGATGCTGTTGCTTCTGACCAGCGCCATACTCGCAAAGACACAAGTGCCTGTTCTGAACAGTTTTCCCTCAGCCACTGCAGTAATTTTTCTCGACTTTGATGGTCAAACTGTTGATAATACAAGCTGGAATACAAGTGGCCCTATTTATTGCAATCCTTCAGGATTAACTAACAGCCAGGTCACAGAAATTTTTAACCGGGTGTCTGAAGATTATCGCCCATTTAATATAAATATCACAACAGATTCAACCGTTTACTGGGCAGCTCCTGCAGCAATGCGAATGAGAGTGATCCTCACTGTTTCTTCATCCTGGTACGGGTCTGCGGGTGGTGTTTCTTTTGTAGGTTCTTTTACCTGGGGGGATAATACTCCTGCATTTGTTTTCACTGCACTACTAAATTATAATTCAAAAAATATTGCCGAAGCTACTTCTCATGAAGTGGGACATACATTGGGTCTTTATCACCAGGCATTGTATGACACTAACTGCAATAAAATTTCTGATTACAATTCCGGAAAAGGTACCGGCGAAATAGCCTGGGCGCCGATTATGGGTGTAGGCTATTCGAAAAACTTTACACTATGGAATAACGGGCCCAATTCCTTTGGTTGCACTAATTATCAAAGCGATCTGGATGTGATCACATCTGTTAACGGTTTTACTTACAGAGACGATGATCACAGTGGAAGTTTTGCTGATGCTGCCATTACCAGCTTCACAAACAATCAATTCAATGTAAATGGAATCATTGAACGAAACACTGACCAGGATATGTTTCAATTCAGCATTCCTTCTTTTGGTGAGTTTACTTTGAATGCTATACCTTACAATGTAGGGACAGGCGATGCGGGTTCCGATCTGGACATACAGGTTTCATTATATGATTATACACAAAAACTGATAAATATTTATAATCCCAGCACTCTACTTAGCTCTGTTATTGATACCTCTCTCAGTGCAGGTATTTATTATTTGAAAATAGAAGGAAAAGGAAATATTTATGCACCAAACTATGCCAGCCTTGGTTCTTATTCACTAAATGGTGGCTTTGTTGCGAATGCACCATTGGCTTTAAGAAAATTGGAATTGCACGGAACAGTGAATAATGATAAGCATGAATTAAACTGGCTGATTGATGCAGATGAAAAAGTGGTAACTCAAATATTAGAAATATCAACAGACGGTATTCACTTCTCTTCATTGGTTCAACCGGGAAATTCGGTAAGAAGTTACAATTATATACCTACTGCTGATGGTACCATTCAATACCGGCTGAACGTAAGTTTTGATAACGGTCGTCAGTATTATTCCAACGTAGTTGCCTTGAAACAAAATTCAATGATACAAAGACCCCGGCTGGCAGGCAACCTGATAATCTCAGGCATCATTACCGTGAACAGCCCCGGGAATTTTACTTATATGATTTTTGACCTTAATGGAAAAACAACTCATAAAGGACTGCTCACGAATGGAGCCAATACAATCAACTCCCAGGGACTTAAAAACGGAATGTATATAATCCGGTTTGCAAATATGAATCAACAATGGACTGATAAATTTGTAGTTCAATAAATCATTTCCTGTCGTCATAACAGGAGATTAATCCGAGCCCTTTTGAAAATAGGAGGTTTTTCGATAATTTCGGAAAACCTCTTTTTATGCGTTGGAGAAAATTTAATGGCGACCCGATTGAAATTCCCATTATCCAGGCAGTAGAGAATGCGATCAAACGGGAAACGGAAAAGGGATTCCGGTTAAAGGTTTGCATTGGCACTGACTCACAGGTAAAAGGACAGGAAACCGAATTTGCTACTGTTATTGTATTCCTGAGAGAGGGTCATGGAGGGTTTATGTTTATTCATAATGAAAAAACACGCCAGCAATTCACTATCAAAGAAAGAATGCTGATAGAAGTGGCCAAAAGTATTGAGATCGCATATGATCTCTGTCACCTGTTCACGGTTTATGATATAGACATGGAAGTACATGCAGACATCAATACCAACCCGCATTTCAAAAGTAATGATGCTTTAAAAGAAGCTATGGGCTACATCCTCGGTATGGGATTTGCTTTCAAAGCAAAACCCGAAGCATTTGCCAGCAGCAGTTGCGCTAATAAAGTAGTGAATTAATCTTACGTTTATTTCTTTTCGGAAATCTCCTGTAGAGGAGTGAAATTTAAAAAATTTGAATACCCCGGTTCCGGAAATATGAGAAAGTTTTAACGGGTTATAACTTCTGAACTATATTTAGTTGGAGTGGGTGAAGAAACCTGTACAATCTTTTGAGGAATTCCCGGTGTATTACTTTCAGAAGAAAAAATCTGCTGTATGGAAAATTGTTGCAATTTTTTACTATCCTCATGTGCAAATGAAAAAGTAATCAGTACCAGTACGAATAGAACAATAACCAGGTTCCGGTCGGATAAATATTTCCTCATAGTTGGATTGATATTGGGTGCAATTTAAAATAATATTTTTAAATAGAGTACTTCTTTACAGGATTGATTTTTTATGCTGCAGAAAATATTGTTGGTTCGATATGGTGATAAAATCCAATATTGCTGTACGACCGGTTTTTTTTTCTGCTGATGTTATAAAATATAAAGGCATTTCTTCCCATGTCTTTGATAACACCTGAAAAAAAGATTCGATATGTTTTTCTGTTTCACCCCGTTTATTTTTATCTGATTTGGTAAAAACCAAAACAAAATTAATTCGCCATGCTCCTAATGTGTTTATAAACTCTATATCGAGTAGCTGTGGATCATGGCGACTGTCAATTAGCACAAACAGGCAAACAAGGTTTGTTCTTTTCCTGATATAATTCTCAATCATGCCTGACCAACTCTTCCTTTCTTTCCTGGAAACAGAAGCATAACCATATCCCGGCAAATCAACAAGGTACCATTTCGAATCTTTAAGATCTTTTCCCGATCCGTCAGAAATAATATCGAAATGATTAATGAGTTGTGTCTTTCCCGGTGTGGCCGATGTCTTTGCCAAATGCCTGGAATTGCAGAGCATATTAATAAGTGAAGATTTACCCACATTACTGCGGCCAATAAATGCATACTCTGGACGGTCTGGTTCCGGACATGCTTTATAATCGGCATTGCTAATCTTATAGGAGGCGGAAATTATTTCCATAAAATAAAGATACAGGTAACGAAAATAAACAAAGTGAAATCTTATACTGCCATCCTCTTGAATAAACCGAATTGAGTGATTACAATATAATTAAATATCCAACTGGTCGCTCACCCGTATCTTTGTTCTCTCAAAATGGAGCCATTACCTCACGACCATATTGTCCCTTTTAAAAATTCCGGGCAGAATAAAAAAGAGCAGGTGGCCAAAATGTTTGACCGCATAGCTCCCCGTTACGATTTCATGAATCGTTTTCTTTCTGCCGGCATTGATGTGATCTGGAGAAAGAAAGCCATAAAAAAACTGAAAAAGGAAAATCCCAAGACAATACTCGACGTAGCCACAGGCACTGCAGACATGGCCTTACTGGCATTTCGAATATTAAAACCCGAAAAGATTGTGGGAATTGATCTTTCTGCACAAATGCTGGAAATTGGTAAAAAGAAGATTGAAAAAGAAGGCCTTGGTGATGTAATTGAATTGCAAATCAGTGATTCAGAGGCAATAAATCTATCCCAAAATTCGTTTGATGCGGTAATAGCGGCTTTTGGTGTCCGAAACTTTGAAAACCTGGAAAAAGGGCTTTCAGAAATGTTTCGGGTACTGAAGCCCGGCAGCAGGCTGGTCATTTTAGAATTTTCAAAGCCAAAACATAAGGCAGTGCGAAGTTTGTACCATTGGTATATGAGCATTGTTGCGCCAAAGATGGCGCAGTGGTTCCGGCAAAACAAAGAAGCATACCAGTATTTATGTGAATCGGCAAATTCATTTCCTGACCGCCGTCATTTTGTGGACATTTTAAATAAAGTGGGGTTCACCGATACCGGGTTCAAACCCTTAAGCTTAGGAATATGTTGCATCTACACCGGAAGAAAACCTGTTTCATCAACAGGCAGACATTTGTGACAAGAGCCGGATTGTTTCTGCTTTTCGGTTT
Source organism: Bacteroidota bacterium (assembly GCA_018266555.1). Lineage (GTDB taxonomy): Bacteria > Bacteroidota > Bacteroidia > Chitinophagales > Chitinophagaceae > UTBCD1. Next base: position 63,086 of record JAFEAF010000014.1, read on the forward strand.
ACTCTTTTTTTCTCAATCTTCGCTGGCGCAAAAATCTATGACGGATCTCAATCTTTGGGATCATGACAGCAAACCTTATTATTTTGGAATTACACTGGGATCCAACATGGCTCGTTTTCAACTGGAACAGCATTCCCGTTTTTTACAGGATGACAGTGTTTATACTGTGGAACCGGTAAGTTCCGGTGGATTTTCACTTGGGTTATCTGCAACAGCAAGATTGACGAATCGCTTCCAGGTACGATTCAATCCCCAACTCATCTTTATGGAACGGGATATTTTATACAAACTGAAATACCCCAACTTTGAAGGAGAAACACAAACAACAAAAAAAATTGAATCAGTACTCGTTTCGTTTCCATTACAACTAAAATTACAATCAGATCGTATTGATAATTTCCGGGTGTATATCTTTACCGGCATCAAAGGCGATATTGACCTTGCCAGCAATGCCCGGGAAAAAAAAGCGGAAGACCTGGTGAAAATCAAAAAATATGATTACGGATTTGAATTAGGCATGGGTTTTAATTTCTTTTTTCAAAGTTTTATTCTTTCACCTGAAATTAAAATCAGCAATGGGATACGGAATATCCATAGCCGTGATCAAAACCTGATTTACTCCAGCGTTCTGGATCGCATTCAATCCAGGATGATTTCTTTTTGTATTCATATTGAGGGTTAGCATCAAAACGCAAACTCCCTTCTCTGCATATTCCACCTTATGCCGAAATAAACAATGGAAGTATTAACAGAAGTGATCGGCGGTGTTTTTGTTTGCTGCTTGCGCAAAATGCCATTGAATTCTAAAAATAAGTTTTCACGCAGTTCATAGGAAACAAGCAACGAAGCATAGGTCACATCCGTTTTCCATCCACTGCCGATAGAATAACCAAACTCCATAGTACGATACGGTGGGCGATACGGCAAGAAAATATTGCTGCCATAACTCACATTGTTAGAATCACGCCCCTGCATATACCGGATCAGTTTTCCTTCTATCAGCCATTTAGGCGCCGGTTGATAACGGGCAATGGCAACAAACTCCTGGAAATTGGCACCGAGCGGATGAGCTAATGGCTGGTTGTAATGTGAATAATCCCCTACGGAATCTCCATGTGAATACGTGAAAGGGCGGACTCGGTTTTGCTCAAACTGCAGATCAAAATTCTTAATATTAAATGCATCAATATATTTTACTCCTAACTGAACGCCCCACTTATTTGCCCAGAAACCTCGATTCTTTTTTATTTCTGACAATACAAATTCATCCAAAAAAAATTGCCCATAAAACTGAAGCCGCTTCGCCACGTTTGCTTTCATATCCAGCCCGGCATGGGCTTTATCATAACTTCCATTTTGTTGCTCGGCCGATCTGTAAAAAATAATCGGATTCAGATAGCCAAAATCAAAATGGCCTTTACGTCCAAACGTTATGCCTTCAAACAAACCAATATTCAGCCATTTGGTTACATCCACATCGAGGTGGTGCATGGCAGCATACTTTTTTATTCCTACATGATCACCAACGATTGTATCAGATGCCGCCAGTTCCATAAATAAATTCTGGTAATTAATTTTCCAGATTCTTGTATTCAACTTCAAAAAAAGATATGGGCTGCCGAAATCACTGAGGAATAAACTGCGGTAACCATTGCCTATGAAATTCCTGTCGTACCCAAATTGTACATTAATATATTTGGCCACATTAAAAGTGAAATACCCTAATGCATCAAAATAATCGTAACCTCCGGCAGCTTTGAATTTTTTATAAAACCCTTCGCCGGGGACTGCCTTCCATTGACTGATCCACTGCTGCACATACAGAGGATCTCTTTCCTGGTTATCGGTAATTGAACCATAAAAACCGATTTTATTTGCAATTTTTCCCCGTACATATAGCCCTCTTGAGTTCAGAAAAAGCCGTTGATCATTATTACTTTCTTTAGATATGGCAAACCTGATCATTGGGTTTACAATCAGGTCAAAATCCTTCACATGCACTTCATATAAGTTTGCCGGGGAAGTATAGAATCTCTTCGCTATAGACTTTTTGCTTATAAATTTCAAACCGGTCCACTCTGCATTATCCATCAAAACATGTTGTGCATTATATATATCCACTTTGCTCAAAGAAGAACCTACCCTATCCATTCTTTGAATTTCCATATCAGGGGCAGGTGGCACTTCCCCAGAAGACTCAATAATTTTTCCGGCATTATAATATTTTTCAATAACAGGGATAACCTGCTTTCTGCTGAATGGCCTTGTTTTTGAAAAATTTAATACAGAATCTGTTTGTGCTTTAATCTCCAAACGATCCAAAAGAATGTATGCCTTATCATCTTTGGGTAAATAGGTAGTCTGGGAAAAACAGGCAACAGGAAAAAGAATAAGAGTCAGTCTTACAAGGGTTTCTTTAATTTGCATGAAATAGGAATTGATTCCGGCAACAAAATATGCAAAAATATTTGATTAAAAATATACAGGTTGTCAACGAAGGTGAAATTAAAAGCGCTGATCTGTTAGTTAGTAATAGGCGCATTGAAAGAGTGGAGCCACGAATTGCACGAATAGACACGAATTATACCGAGATCAATGGCGAAGGAAAATATTTATTTCCAGGTTGTATTGATGACCAGGTACATTTCCGGGAGCCGGGACTGACACATAAAGCATGTATTTATACAGAATCAAAAGCAGCAGTAGCCGGCGGTGTCACCAGTTTTATGGAAATGCCGAATACAGTCCCTCCTGCTTTCACTCATGAATTGCTGGAAAATAAATATGAGATTGCCCGCAAGACATCGTTGGCTAATTATTCTTTTTTCATGGGCACTTCCAATGAAAATGCCGATGAAGTGCTGAAAACAAATGACAAAAAGGAAAACGTTTGCGGTATAAAGATTTTCATGGGCTCCTCTACCGGAAACCTGTTAGTGGATAACCCGGGCACATTGGATAAAATTTTCAGCGAAAGTGAAGTGTTGATTGCCACGCACTGTGAGGATGAAAAGATCATTAAGGAAAATTTTCAGAAACTGAAAGCAGAAAAAAAAGAACTGATCCCCGCTGACCATCCGCTCATCCGTACGGCTGAAGCCTGTTATGCCTCTTCGCTCTATGCTATCCAGATTGCAAAAAAATATAATACCCGCCTGCACATACTTCATATTTCCACTGAAAAAGAGTTATCGCTTTTCACCAATATGATTCCATTAAAAGAAAAACGTATAACATCAGAAGTTTGTGTGCATCATCTTCATTTTACCAATGATGATTATATGCGGCTTGGTAATCTTATCAAATGCAACCCCGCAATAAAATCACCCAATAATAAAGAAGCATTGTGGAAAGCATTGCTTGATGACCGCCTTGATGTAATTGCCACCGATCATGCGCCGCATACATGGGATGAAAAAAATGTTCCTTACGAAAAAGCTTATGCAGGATTGCCGTTAGTGCAGCATCCATTGCTCCTAATGCTTAATTATCATCAACAGAGAAAAATAAGTCTGGAAAAAATTGCTGAGAAAATGAGTCATGCCGTAGCGGATTGTTTTCAGGTAAAAGAAAGAGGTTATATCCGGGAAGGATATTTTGCCGATTTGGTAATTGTTGATTTGAACCAGGCAGTAAAAGTTTCAAAGGAAAATATTTTGTATAAATGCGGCTGGAGTCCGTTTGACGGGTTTGAATTTTCAGCCTCTGTAACACATACGTTTGTCAATGGTAATTTAGTATATGGAAATGGTGTATGGGATGAATCTCATAAAGGTGCACGATTAAATTTTATGCGTTAAATGCAGATTGATCAAACTTCATTTAGTGATATTTCTATCTTCCATTATGAAGAAGAGTATTCTGTTTTTCACAAACTTAATTTTACCAGAACCAGCGGAGGAACCGAATGGCTACGCAAATTTTTCAGTGAACCACACAATGACCTGAAAAAAATTAAAACGGTACAAAAAATCATCCGTACCCTGATGGAGCATATCAAAGATTGGCCGGCCGATATCAGCAACGGAACCATTCTTATGATCAATAAATTTATGGATTATTCCCTGGATCCTGTTCCTGAAAAACCCAATACCTTCAATTCGCTGCTGTATAAATGGCTACACGGCCCCGACTATTCTATGGTGAAATATTGCATGAAACATTTTGCTGATTTTTACAGGGGCATTAAAAATATTGTGGAGATGCTGGGGGAGTTGGATTTATCTCCCCATATCAAAATTTATATTGACCGTATAGAAAGATTATTGAAAGAACCACCGCTTCAGAAACTTTCTGACACGGAACCCGGAGAAGAGTTTTCTCATAGCCGGAATCTATATTTTGCTTATTACCTGCGGGGCCGGTATAAAACTGATACGCTGGAATTGATAGATATTTTCAGCCGGCTGGATGCCTGGTACTCGATGGCAGTTGCAGTAAAAACTTTTGATCTTAGTTTTCCGGAGTTTATTGAACAGGATAGCCCGATGATAGACTCAAAGGGATTATACCATATCCTGCTAAATATGCCGGTGGCTTATGACCTGCATATGAATCCACAACATAATTTTCTTTTTCTCACCGGTGCAAATATGGCGGGTAAAAGCACCTTAATCAAATCTGTAGGTGTAGCAGTATTTCTTGCACATATTGGTATGGGAGTGCCTGCCAGGCAAATGCAACTGACATTGTTTGACGGCCTCCTGAGTAATATTAACGTAGTGGATAATATAGCCAAGGGAGAAAGTTTTTTCTTCAATGAAGTACAGCGGATAAAAAATACAATCGAAAAAATTAATAATGGGAAAAAATGGCTGGTGCTGATTGATGAGCTATTTAAAGGAACCAATATGCAGGATGCCATGAAATGCTCCAGCACGGTGATCAAAGGCCTGATAAAAATCAGAAACTCTCTTTTCATTCTTTCCACCCATTTGTACGAGATCGGCGATGAATTAAAAACATATCCCAATATCAGTTTCCGCTATTTTGAAACGAATGTAACAGATGATCAGTTAAAATTTACTTACCAATTAAAAGAAGGTATCAGCAATGACCGTCTCGGGTATTTTATCCTGAAAAAAGAAAAAGTAGTGGATATGCTGGATAAATTATAACGACTATTTGTTTTTGAGAATAAATACAATAGCGGTTTATCAAAAAACAAAGCCTTCTTTTTTGTTGCTAAGCAACGCCAAAATCGGTACATTTACTTTACAAAGAATGAATAACAAAAGGCCCCATATTATCAACTCTGCCCTGCTTTGGGAGTATGATCTCGATACTTTCAATTATGACAAATTATACAAAATAGTTATTGAACGGGTAGTGGAAAGAGGCACTCTCGAACAATGGAAAGAAATGGTAAAATTATATTCTAAAGAACAAATCCTTGAAACCATAGATTGGAGCGCCCAGTTAGATCAAAGAGATAAAGAATTTTCCCGTTTTTTTCTCAACTCCGGCTTTTTACATGCTGCATAAAGATCCATTTATCATTACCCCCGAAACTTTCAAGCTCAATCAGCAATTGCAATCAATTCCTGAATTGAAAGAATTTTATTTGGCTGGCAAAACGGCTTTAGCGCTTCAGTTAGGCCATCAGAATTCAATAGATATTGATCTGTTTACGAGAAATAATTTTGAACCCGATAATATTGTAAACGTTCTTAGCGGTAAGTTCACTTTTTCGTCAACACTGGCAAGAAAAGGGACCTTGCTTGCAGTCGTAAATATTATTAAAACCAATTTTATCCGCCCTGACTTTGAAATTTTAAAACCGCCTATTACCCAAGAAGGCATTACTTTTTTAAGTAAAGAAAATATTACCGCCATGAAATTTCATGCTATTATACAAAGCGGTAAAAGGCTCAAAGATTTTATTGATGTATATTTCTTATTGGAGCATTACAGTTTGCAACAGATGATTGACTTCTTCGCCGCAACATACAAATTCATGAATCCTATGATCGCCGTTAAAGCAGTTAACTTTTTCGGAGATATAGATGAAAAGATAGATCCTCTCAAAATGCCGAAACCATTGCCCTTAAAAAAAATAGTTAACCGAATACAGGAAGTAACGCTCAAGCCCGGTAAAACCTTTAAACAGGATTGACTCATGAAAAAAATTTTTATTGCTATACATTCCATTAGCCTCTGTTTGCTGCTTAATGCTCAAAGCAATATTGACGTATTGCATTACAAATTTGAAATCGGGCTTTCTGATCAGTCTGACAGCATTGAGGGAAAAACATGGGTGACGATAAAATTCGCCGAACCATCGAATAATTTCCGGATGGGTCTTGCTTCGCTTAACAATAAAGGGAGAGGTATGATTGTGTCCCGTGTATTTGAAAACAAGGAATCAGTTTCTGCCACACAAAACAATGATATACTCAACATCAGTTTAAACAGGCCTGCAGAAAAAAATGAAACAAGAACTTATGAAATTCTTTATAAAGGCATACCCGCTGATGGCCTGATCATTTCCAAAAATAAATATGGCGACCGGACTTTTTTTGCTGATAACTGGCCCGATCGTGCACACAACTGGATTCCCTGCAAAGATGAGCCCGGCGATAAAGCCACATTTGAATTTGTCGTTACTGCACCGGTAAAATATTCTGTCATTTCCAATGGAAAAAAGACGGAAGAAAAAATAGTAAATAACAATAAAAAACTCACACATTGGGTAGAAGATATTCCACTTTCCACCAAAGTGATGGTGATCGGTGTAGCCAAATTTGCTGTAAAGATATATAAAGACAGCCCTCCGGAAATACCTGTCAGTGCATGGGTGTATCCGCAAGACAGTACGAACGGTTTTACAAACTATTCGGTGGCGCCAACTATTCTGAAATTTTTTACAAATTATATTGCCCCTTACCCTTACAACAAACTGGCGAATGTTCAATCCAAAATCATTTTTGGGGGAATGGAAAACGCCAGTTGTATTTTTTATGATGAAACTACTGCTTTCTATAAACGGAATGTAGAAAGCCTGTTGGCTCATGAGATCGCTCATCAATGGTTTGGCGATATGGCCTCAGAAAAAAGTTTTCCTCATTTATGGCTTAGCGAAGGCTTTGCCACGTACCTGACTCATTTGTATATCGCACATAAATATGGTATTGACAGCATGAATATAGAAATGAAAGCAGATCGGGAGCAAGTTATTTCCTTTGCTAAAATTTCCAGTCATCCTGTAGTTGACTCCATCTCCACGGCGCCAAATCTTTTAAATCCCAACAGTTATCAAAAAGGAAGTTGGGTGCTGCACATGCTTCACAGGGAATTAGGCAGTACTGTTTTTCAGCAGATACTTCGTGGTTATTACGAAAAATACAAAGGAGGAAATGCCAATACCAGGGATTTTGAATCTGTGGCTGAAAAAATCAGCGGAAAAAATTTAAATATTTTTTTTAATCAATGGCTTTACCGGGCTGTTATCCCGCATTTAAAAATTACCTGGCAGTACTCAGGCGCTGAAAAAAATATTACTCTGACGGTAGAACAGACCCAGGCATCGGAGCCTTTTCAGTTTCCATTGGATATATCCATCATTACAAATACTAAAAAATCAGTCATCCACACCGTTCAAGTGAATCAAAAAAAGCAAAGTTTTGAAATTCCGGTTAGCGTAAAACCTGTTTCAGTTATTGCTGATCCATTCACTTCATTATTATTTGAGGGGAAAATCAGTGAAATTAAGTAAAGAGATTTTTTCAGAATTTCCGAAATATTGTAATTTGGTAATCCCAAATCAAAATTATGAGTGAGTCACATCCCCCACCGTCGCCCAATTTACCTTCACAACCTTCAAGTATATCTTCGCACAGCGCTACGATGATGCGAAATATTATAACAGGAGTGATCACAACAGTAGTGGGAGCCGGCGCATTATACCTTTTAAAATTTAATAAGAGTGGAGACAGCCAGGAAGCAAGCTTCCTGATTGTAAAGGAGGCTACCACGAACGCATGGAAATCGTATGTTTCAGCCGAAAACGTTTTTTTTAATAATATGCAAACTTACCAGGCCAATTATTCCACCAATGGATTTGATCATTACAGGGAAGCAACTCTTGGAGAATTTGAACATTTCAAATCAGATCTGAAAAGAATACAAAGTACGAAAAATCTTGATCCATCATTTCAATCTATGCTGGAGCAGAGACTGAAGATTAATGATGAATCTGCAGATAAATACCGGCAATACCTCGATAACTATAATGATATTTTAAAAAACACTTCAGATGTTACGGAAAGAAATAAAAAGTTGGATGCAGAAACGCAACGATTCATAGATGCCCGAAAGGAACGGGATCAATTGTTTGAAAATTCCATTGATGAGCTTTGTAAAACGCTTACGGATAAATATTCAGGGAGCTTTGCCAAAACAAGCCTGGTGATGTATGGTCAAACAAACCAAACGACTCAAACAACGCAGACGACCAATACCAATACAAATACCGGCAATAATTCAGGTACAGATGCCAGTATCACGAATAATGCTAACAATAACAGCATTGCGGCAGCGTCTATTGACTGGAGGATGCTTGTTGGAAAATGGATTAATGGTACCGATTATTTATACCAGTACCAGGACGGAAAAATGTATTATTATTTTGGCAACACAGACAGCACTTATGGAAGCTGGCAACTTTACAACAACCAATTGTATCATTATTATAACCAATATTACGGAGCGGGCAACAGGTGGGTATATAATATTTCAAATATCACCGGCAATTCACTTTCCATTACATTAGTGGATTCGCCTTATACCCGTTACAATTTTGTAAGAAGTAATAATTAAAATTACGTACCCGTTACCTTAAAATTATTTTTATTTCATCCGCAAATTTCTTTTTCAGTTTCAGGCGATATTGTAAATTGACCCCTTAAATTAGTATCACTATGGCAGGCGGCCCTCCAGGTTCTTCAGGAAATCATCCACTAAAAAATATTGCTATCGGCGTAGCTACAACCGTGCTGGCCAGTTCCATCGTTTATTTTCTCGGGTTTCATGGCGATCATGCCGATACCGAAGAGGTTAGGGTAAGAAAAGAAGCTACGGTAGAAGCATGGAGTTCTCTGATGTTTTATGAAAAACAATTTGGAGAAGCAGGCACCCGCATGGTATGTAAAGGCGATACCACCGGTATGGCTGATGATGTGCTGAATGAATATGATAAGATCATTAAGAATATCAGTAATATTGAAAAAGTAGATCATGTGGACAACCGCCTTCTTTCTCTCATTGACCGGCGGCTTGCTACATTATCAGATAAAAGAAAAGCAACGTCCGATTATTATCGCAACGTAGAAGCGCTGGGGTCAGGCACCACAGAGGATCCAAAAGTGATGGCAGAGTATCAAAAATTTATTTCGAAAATAAATACACTGGATACGCAGGACACTTCATTTATTAACGGTGTCAGTACTGAATTGAATAAAAAATACAGTGTGAAATTTAATTTGCCCGGCCCTTTTATTGTTACGCCGGAAATACTATATGGTGACTGGACCGTTGACCGGAATAAATTTTTAAACCTAAAAAAAGATAATACCTTTTCTTTCGAAATGGAATCCAAAAATTACCCGGGCAAATGGACCCTGGATTACCTGACCATTCATTTTAATTTTGATGATGGCAGCAGCATTGATTATACAATAAATTCCGGCAACCCAGGATTTATGTTAGCCAATGACACCAATGGAAATCCTCATTTTTTATGCCGTTAGAATTTAATTAAGGCGTATACTACTTACTGGTAGTATTCTGAAAACATAATTTATCTAACTTCATTCCGATAACTAACGGAACATGCTGGTAAAAACTTTTGGCAGTGCTGTGTATGGAGTAGAAGCTATTTCTATCACCATAGAAGTAAATATGATGGCTACGGCCAAAGATCCTATGATTGTTGGCCTGCCAGATAATGCCGTGAAAGAAAGTCTTCAAAGAGTGGAAAGCACCATCAAGACCAACGGCTATATGATGCCCCGCACTAAAATCGTCGTTAACCTCGCTCCTGCTGATATAAAAAAAAGCGGAACAGCTTTTGATCTTCCCATTGCATTAGGAATTCTTGGTTCTTCCGCTCAATTAAATAATAGCAACGCTTTGAACCAGTATGTGATTATGGGAGAACTGAGCCTTGATGGAGAAGTGCGGCCTATCAAAGGAGCATTGCCCATTGCCATACAGGCAAGAAAAGAAGGATTCAAAGGATTGATTGTTCCGAAAACAAATGCCAAAGAAGCCGGAATGGTTAATAACATCAATGTGTATGGAATCAGTCATATTAAAGAAGTCATTGATTTTTTTGAGAATGATGAAAAGGGTTTGACACCCACAATTGTAAATACAAGAGATGAATTTTTTCATTCGCAATATGATTTTGAAATTGATTTTGCTGACGTAAAAGGTCAGGAAAATATCAAGAGAGCTTTGGAAATTGCAGCTGCGGGTGGACACAATGCTATTTTAATCGGGCCGCCCGGCGCCGGAAAAACGATGTTAGCAAAACGATTGCCTACTATTTTACCACCACTCTCTTTACAGGAAGCATTGGAAACAACAAAGATTCATTCTGTAGCCGGGAAGTTGCCGGAAAATTCTACGTTGATTTCAAAACGACCATTCCGTTCACCTCATCATACTATTAGTGATGTAGCGTTAGTCGGTGGCGGCGGTATTCCGCAACCGGGAGAAATTTCATTGGCGCATAATGGTGTATTGTTTTTAGATGAATTACCGGAATTTAAAAGAACAGTGCTGGAAGTGATGCGTCAACCGATGGAAGAAAGAAGAGTAACCATTTCAAGAGCAAAAGTGGCTGTTGATTTCCCTGCCAGCTTTATGTTGATTGCCTCCATGAATCCATGTCCCTGCGGATTTTATAACCACCCGGAAAAAGAATGTACCTGCCCACCGGGTGCCGTTCAGAAATACCTGAATAAAATTTCAGGACCCTTGCTTGACAGAATTGATCTGCATGTGGAAGTAACTCCCGTTGCTTTCAGCGAATTGTCATCCATCAAATCTTCAGAAACCTCTTCTTCCATTCGTGATAGAGTAATCAAAGCAAGAGAAGTGCAGGCAAAGCGGTATAAAAACCATCCCGGTATTTATTGCAATGCACAAATAAGCAGTAAAATGCTGAAAGAAATTTGTGTGATTGATAAGGTGGGGCAAAATCTATTAAAAGCTGCTATGGAAAAACTGAATTTGTCAGCACGAGCTTATGATCGTATTTTAAAAGTATCCAGAACCATTGCTGATCTTTCATTAAGCGATGAAATAAAACCCGAACATCTGGCAGAAGCCATACAGTACAGAAGTCTTGACAGGGAAGGATGGGCGGGGTGAGTGGATAGAGAGTGATAGAGGTTTAAATATTTATGATGAAAAAATTAATGACAAATGCTGATTTTACTGAGTTATTCCGAAAACGGATCCAAGATTTTGTGATATAGGTGTTGAAACTTTTTAAGTTTAGTCCCATTAAATACTACTAATAAATTATTTCGTACCTGTACGGAAAACTGGTTCATCAGTTGGCTCAGATTTCCGGCTTTCTGCCGGAGAAGGCCAAAAGCAGAAAAGTATTCTAAAATATGTATCCTGTGAAGGAAGCAGACGAGTGTATTTATTGGATTGCCCTTTTTGAAGAAACCGGTTTTGGAAACAAATAAGAACTGAAATGGCTTGCAGCCGAATCCGTTGAAATATTAAAAGTTTGTGTCAAAATAAAATCATCACTTGCTCCGTAATCTCTCCCCTCTCACTGCTCACTCTCTCACCTCTTATCCTCTCACCCTCTGATTCCTCCTGCTATTTTGTCTTTTTTTCCGAACTTGTACGATGTTTGCGGATATTCTGATCCTTTTATCATTTGACAAACTGATTTATGAAAATATTATTTGAGTTCCTGAAACCTATGCGATGGTTAGTGGCCTTGCTGCTTTTTCTTGCATCGGTTAATATTGGTTTTTCATTAATTGATCCCATTATCTTTGGAAAACTAATTGATCTTGGATATAAATATTATGCAAACAGTGCAGCCTACCAGCCCTTGTGGTGGAAATTTGCCGGGCCGGTTCTTTATCTTTTATCCTTATCCATTGGCGTGGCCATGATAAGCAGAATTGCAAAAGCATTCCAGGACTATTTTTTAAACCTGATTACCCAAAAATTCGGCGCTACCATTTTCACCCGTGGATTACAACATGCCATGAGCCTGCCTTACCAGGAATTTGAAGACCAGCGCAGCGGTGAAACACTCGGCATCCTTCAAAAAGTAAGAATAGATACGGAGAAATTTGTCATATCATTCGTCAATGTTTTATTTCCGGTAATTGTAGGAATCATTTTCGTTGCCGCTTTTGCATTCAGAATCCACTGGTCATTACCCCTTATTTATTTCGGTGGAATTTTTTTACTCACCATTATTTCCAATTTACTCAGTAAAAAAATAAAAATTGTCCAGCGTACCATTGTTGCCGAAACCACAGCGCTGGCAGGCGCCACTACAGAGTCATTGAGGAATATCGAGTTGGTAAAAAGTTTAGGTCTTACCGACCAGGAAATATCCCGCCTGAATAAAAACACTTTTAAAATATTAGGACTTGAATTAAAAAAAGTAAGGCGTTTACGCAGCATCAGCTTTGTTCAGGGAACTTTTGTAAACACACTCCGTCAAATAATCCTGTTCATGCTGATGTGGTTGATATATGGTCATATTATGAAACCATGGGAATTAGCCACCATGCAAATTTTTTCATTTTTTGTTTTCGGCCCATTGCAGGAAATCGGTAATATCATTCTTTCATACAGGGAAGCACAGGCTTCATTAGAAAATTTTGAAAAGCTGATGAAAAAACAGCCGGAACCCCATGCTTTATATCCCAGCCATTTGGGCAATATTGAAAAGTTAGAATTCCGGTCCGTGGGCTTTAAACACCAGACCGCTCAACAAAGCGCCATTAATAATATCAGTTTTACCGTAACCCGTGGTGAAACTATTGCTTTCGTCGGGCCATCTGGCGCCGGAAAAACCACATTGATGAAATTATTAGTGGGTTTATATCGTCCTCAAAATGGGAATATTTATTATAATAATATAGATGAAAACTCAATTGACTTTAATGACCTCCGTAACCAGATTGGTTTTGTAACCCAGGATACACAGTTATTTTCCGGGACTATTAAAGAAAATCTTTTGTTTGTAAATCCATCAGCAACAGAGGAAGATTTAATGGATGTTTTGAGAAAAGCTTCATGCGAAAATTTATTGTCCCGTGCGGAAAAAGGAATTAATACCATGATTGGCGAAGGAGGACTGAAACTTTCGGGAGGTGAAAGACAACGATTGTCTATTGCCCGTGCTTTGATCCGTAAACCCAAAGTACTTTTGTTTGATGAAGCCACTTCTGCACTGGATTCCCTGACGGAAGAAGAAATTACAGAAACCATTCGTGATATATCATCAGATGGTGCACAGATCTCCATCCTGATTGCACACCGTCTTTCTACCATCATGCATGCAGACAGGATTTATGTATTGGAAAAAGGCGATGTAGTGGAAACAGGTACTCACGAATCCCTTCTGGCAGAAAAAGGTTTGTATTACGCCATGTGGCGCCAGCAGATCGGAGAACGAAAATCAAAAGTTATTGCAGTATGATGAAGGATACCGGATTCCGGTACCGGGTACTTGATTATTTATAATTGATTATTAAAAATCTTTTTGAATAAATTCATAAATAGCAATTCATAATGCGAAAAAAAATTTGGGCTTTTTCATTTTCATTATTCGTAATTACAACTTCTTACTGCCAAAGTATTATATCAAGTCAACCACAAGGAGAAATCATTTATCATGTTTTTTTACGCAGCTTTTATGACAGCAATGGAGATTTACAAGGTGATTTAAACGGCTTGCGTCAAAAGCTTGGCTATCTCCAGGATCTCGGCGTGACTTCGATCTTGCTTACCCCGTTATATGAATCCGATTGCTATCATAATTATTTTGCCGATGATTTTGAAAGGATAGATCCTGAATACGGAACCATGCAGGACTATATTTCCCTGGTAAAAGAGGTACACCGAAGAGGAATGAAGATTTATCTGGACATGGAAACACAATACGTCACCGATAAACACCTGTGGTGGAAAGACGCAGTTGGTAATTTAAAATCGCCTTACAGTAATTATATTCTATTCCAGGACTCAGCTCATACCAAACCGTCCACCATTGTTTACGATATAACGGAGCTGGATACATATGACGGGAAAAAAATAAAACTCACAACGGTTAATTTGAAAAATAAAGATGTTCTCGATTACAATATAAAGTTGTTCTCATTCTTTGCTGATCCGAATAAGGATAGAAAATTTGATGATGGTGCCGATGGATTCCGCCTTGATCACATGATGGATGATCTGGACAAGAAACCGGAACTGGCAAATCTATTTGCAGACTTCTGGTCACCGCTTATTCACCAGCTTAAAATAGTAAATCCAAAGATCAAATTCATTGCCGAGCAGGCCAACTGGTTGGATTATGGTTTTGATTATTTTAAAAAAGCAGATGTGGACATGGTATTTGGTTTCTGGCTCACCTGGTCTATCACTTCTTTTAACAAAGAACAAATCACGAACAGGGCTGATACCATCCTGGGCATGACACCACAAGGAAAAGAGCAGATCATTTTTCTTGAAAATCATGATATAGATCGCTCGGCAAGCACATTAAAAAAAGACCCTTTAAAAGTGCGAGCAGCTGCTGCCATTTATCTTTTAATCGGTGGCACACCTTCCATTTACTATGGGCAGGAACTTGGAATGTTTGGTAAAGGAATAACCGGCGCTGCTGCCAATACAGACGGAAAAGATATTCCCCGCCGCGAAGCATTTGAATGGTATCAATCCGACAGTGGAAAAGGAATGGCGCTATGGTATAAAAATACAGGCCCCTGGTGGAATCACCGGAATATTGTACCCAACGATGGCATTTCACTGGAAGAAGAATATTCTGATAAAAATTCTTTGTTTAATTTCTATAAGAGAATAATAAAACTCAGGAAAAGTAATTCAGCTCTTTCTTCAGGAACTTATAGAACCATCGCCAATAGTAATAATTCTGTCCTTAGCTTTTTAAGAGTGGAAGGGAAAAATAAAGTTCTTGTTGTTGTAAATCTTTCCGATCAAAAACAAGATGTTACGGTGACTATTTCTTCTAAAAAATTTATACGTCTTTATGGAAATAACAGTATTATTCATAACAACCTGGTGCTAAAACCTTATGAATTTTCCGTATGGTCAGTCAGGTAAAAAAAAGTAAAGCATTGCAAAAAATATTGCTGGGCGGTATAAAACCGGAAGGCTGGATCAAAAAACAAATGCAGAGAGATCTCAGTGGTTTTGTTGGTCATTTGGATCAATTAATCCCTGAGCTATTTATAGATGATAAAATTTATGGTAAAAACAGGCTTACAAAAAAAATCAGAAAAAAAAGTGTCGGAAATATCCAGGGAGAAGATGAATGGAGCCAGCAATACTTATGGTGGAACAGTGAGAGCCAGTCCAATTGGTTCGATGGATTTCTGCGTCATGCCTATTTATTGTATGACAAAAAGAGCCGGTCAAAAGTAGATACATACATTAAGTACATTCTTAACACCCAGGATAAAGATGGATATATTGGCATTTATGCTCCGGATCTTCGCTACAATTTTACAGGAGAAAACGGTGAACTGTGGTCGAAAACAACTTTATACCGGGCTTTGCTGGCTTATTACGAAGTAACAAAAAATAAAAAAATATTAGAAGCGGTGATCCGGGCAGTGCAGAATGTGATGGATCATTATCCGGTTCATTCATCTTCGCCCTTCTCTTTCCATAAACCTTATGCCGGTGTCAGCCATGGTTTGATGTTTACAGACATACTGAATGAATTATTTTTTATTACCGGTAAAAAGATTTATCTCAACTACGCCGTTTTTCTTTACCGGGATTATTGCCGGCAGGATGTAAGCGAAAAAGATATTCAATTAAAAAATATACTGAATAAAAAATATAAACTCTGCGGACATGGTGTGCATACCTATGAACATATCCGTTCATTAGCTTCTGCTTTCTTTGCTACCGGTGATCTGGAATTAAAAAAAGCCCTTTCCATTTATTTGAAAAGAATCGAAACCACCACAACAGTTTCTGGTGGCCCGGTTGGTGATGAATGGATTTCCAAACGAAATGCAAATGCAACTTCTACAGGCTATGAATATTGTTCTATGCAGGAACTGATGCACTCTTATCTTTTTCTCCTGCAAAAAACAGGTGAATTACAGTTTGCCGATCAAGTTGAAAAAATATTTTTTAATGCTGCGCAAGGAGCCAGAAATCCTGAGCAAGACTCCATTGCTTATCTGAAAACAGATAATTCTTATGAAATGTGCGGAACGAAAAACGGGGAAAAAGATGAGATTAAAAAACAAACCCGGTATAAATATTCACCGGTTCACCAGGATGTGGCTGTTTGTTGCAGCCCCAATGCCGGAAGAATCACACCCTACTTTGTTCAAAACATGTGGATGAAAGATGAGGAAGGTTTGGTTTGTTGTCTTTTTGGCCCTTGTGAATCTGAATTATCATTTAACGGGAAAAGAATTTTTATCAAAGAAACAACATCATATCCATTTGAATTTTCCATCCACTTTGAAATTACGGTTGAAACACCAATTAATTTTGTTTTAAAAATCAGGAAACCGGACTGGGCAAAGAAAATGCAGTCAAATATTCCCTGCAAGAAAGAAAAAGATTTTATTTCCATCCATAAGCTATGGAAGAAAAAAGAAATATTTCAGATCACCTTTGAACCCGAATTAAAAACAAATTTTACACAGAACAAAGAAGTGTATTTTTCTTATGGTCCATTAATACTTGCCTTACCAATCAAAGCAAAAGAGAAAATAATAAAAGAATATAAAATTTCCGGCTTTTGTGACACACATTATAAACCGGTTTCTTTAAAGCAATATGAATATCGAAATGGTAAAATAAAAAAGAAAAGCGGTCAGCTTGTCTTTGAAACAGAGTTTCTCAATATTCAATCCGGTAAAAAAGAAACTGTTTCACTCATCCCCATCGGCAAAACCATTCTGAGACAAGTGACTTTCAAAAATAGGAAATAATACAAAATCGGCTTTTTGAGAAGCCTTTTGAAGCTTGCCTTAACGCACTTTCAACATGGCTTTTACCTGCTGTGTAGCTCCATTTTGAAGACGGGCATAATAAACTCCGTTTGGTAAACCTTCACCATCAAAACTTTGGGTAAAGGTTCCTGCAGAAGGATAATCCCTGTCAACCGGAGTAGCAATAACTCTACCTGTCATATCTATTACCTGGATTAAAGTATGTCCTCCTTTAGTTGTGAATTTCAGTAAAGTGCTCCCTGTAAAAGGATTAGGGTAATTTGAAATTAAATTATCACCGGAAGGATTCGGGTTAGAACCAGTACAGGAACTGTTATTTACAATATTCAGAGTTTGGAAATTTTTCATAAGCACCGTTTGCAATGTGTCTGCAGGAACACAAAACCAATTTGCTAAAACAGAAGCATAAACACTTCTGAAATCATATTGAAAGGGAATATTATCATTCACAGTTATGTTAGCTGGGATAAGCGGGTTAGTACCGTACAGGCCCGGAACCACACCCTGGCCGAATAAAAACATGGGTGCAGCGGCTCCATGATCTGTACCTACGCTGGAGTTGGATTTAATGCGCCGGCCAAATTCAGAAAACGTCATTCCAATCACCCTGCTGCCTATCCCAAGAAAATTACAATCATCCGTGAAAGCTTTGATTGCATCCGAAACAGTAGTTAGCAATTTCGCATGGGTACCGGTTGTTGTATCACTTGCATTGACCTGTAATGAATGATTATCAAAACTGCCATAGCTCACCATATATATTCTTGTTTTCAAACCGCCTTTTACCAGCCTTGCCACAATCTTCAGTTGGTCGGCTAAAGGATTATTGGTTGGATAAGTGCTCTGTTGAGTTACGGCATTTGCAGCATCTTTTACCCTTTGAGCATAAGCATTTGTTTGCGATGCCACAGTTCGGATATAAGTCAGTTCATTACCGGCAGGTGTATCAGGTACAGGATCCTGCACATTATTTATCAGATTATAAAAGCTGGTGGGGTTCGTGATGCTCATCCCCATACTTATACTCGGGCCTTGCAAAGTAAGTGATGTAATAGAGCCAATTTGAATAGCCAGAGGATCCGTCATGGAAGAATTGGGATATCCAACCGGAAAATTAGGATACTCCGTGTTCAAATAACGGCCTGCCCAGCCTGAAGTTAATTCTACATTACTGTCTGATCCGCTCATCCATATATCCGTAGCACGGAAGTGAGAAAAATTGGGGTTGGGATAACCGACGGCCTGGAGAATAGCTAATTTTCCATCATTAAACATTGATTGCATGCCGGTCATTCCCGGGTGGAGGCCCGTTTGGGGAACTCCTGTCAATGACAGTATTTTATTTTCCGGGATTGCAATATTCGTTCTTGCATTATAATAAGCGCTGTAATTAGAAATTGGAATGACTGTATTTAATCCATCATTACCGCCGCTCAATTGAACAATAACTAATACATGGTCGGTATCAATGCCCGGTGCCATCAAAGCCTGAAGCAATGGTGAGTTACTATTAAAAGCTTTTACAGAATAATTATCTACGATAGCCGGCAAAATGGCTGCTGCCGGAATACTTTTTATTAGAAAATCTCTTCTTTTCATGGATGCTATTTTAAAGTTCAGGCCAATTGATATTCTGCCAAATCCATAAAGTATTGGTATAAACTTTTTAAACGATTATTCACTACATTAAAATTAGTTTGATTAGCAGGGTCAGCGAGGTAAGCATTCCACGCAGTAGTCCAGTAATAATCCTGTGTCTGATTACTCAGCAATATCTGCTGTTTGATCGTTTGCTTTATGGACAAAGACAAATCTATCCTGTATAAAACTGAAAGGGCATCATCAATCAATATATTTGGATCTGCGGGGTTTGATAATTTTTTTGTGAATGCTATGGCGTCAATGATAATTTTTTTCCCATTTCGGGTATAACCTGTATTAATCATCGTATCTACAAAACGATTTCGCTTGGGTAATGTGTCTGAGTTAATCCACAATTCATAATAAGTAGGTTCCTGGTAGTAAGAAGGCCAACCGGAAACGTTCGGTGGATCGCCAATATCCTGATTCATGCTGGTCAGCCATCCATAAAGATAGTTCCACATTCCGTAACTATCGGAATATTGTGATACCGGGTCTGGAAATACTACTTCAAATTCCCTCATGCAGCCGATGATTTGATCTACCGGGCTTTTTATCTGGCAACCCTGGTTCAGCACATCAAAAAAATGCTCGCTGTTCAATAAAACGCTTAGCACCGATTTAACTTCAAAATTATTACTCCGGAAAATTGCAGCCAGTGGCTGAATGACATTCGCTTCTGTAGCAGCATCAATTTTATAATAAACAAACCAGCGATACAGTTTACGAACTATAAATTCTGAAACCTGGTTTTTTGAAAAAATCATGGTTATCAAATCATCAGTTTCCAAAGCACCGTCGGAGCCGGTTTTCCCGGTAATAACTGTATTATTATAGAAAGAAGAAAATTGTTTAGTGGTTGTATTGTGTTTTGCCGGATCAAAATAAGAAAGATATGTGTTGCCGTTAATCCGCCATCCTGTGAGAACTTTAGCTGCATTCTTCACATCATCTTCTGAATAAGGCGCCAGGTTATTGACCGGATCTTTGCCAATGGTAAATAACTCCTGTAATTCACGGCCATAATTTTCGTCCGGCGCACTGGCGGTATTCAAATAACCATTGAGATAGCGAAGCATTCCCGGATCAATAGTTACCGCTTTAATAAGTTGTTTAAAATTTCCCAGTGCATTTTGGCGAAGCAGGTTGTGATGTTTATAAACAAAATCTGCAGTGCCAATATCTTTTGTTTCTGTTCCAAAATGATTTGCCCAAAAAAGTGTCATCTTTTCCCGGATGCTTCTGTCCTGATTCAACATCACACCCGTCCACCATTTTTTAAATGAATTTCTCCGGGCACTATTTAGCCCTCCGTCATTTGTAGGATTATTTATCCAGGTAGCACCCGATGCAACATTAGGATCAGTAATACCGGGGCTGTAATCATTCACAGGCGGTGAAGGCATGGCTGCTGATGGATTGAGAAGTTCGTCAACAGTTCCAGATAAGTTTTTGGAAAGAAAATAATCAACATCCGCTTTTTTGGCTCCGAACATAGTACGCTTTAAAAGATGCACTACTTCGTTTTCAGTCCATGGGCCTGTATAGGGATTGATACCTGAATCAGTTCGGTAGTTTGTTATTTTATCAGGAAAAACAGGAACTACTATCTTTTTTTTTGTTGCAGTGAGAAAATCTCGGCGGTCCATAATATGCTGGTTTTGTCGGAGAAAACTTTTTTATGATATTGAAATTACTCATAAGTTTAAAACATTACCAGAAATAAGATGTTATTGAGAACTTAACATCATGAAGCCCTCATTCATGAAAAAAAACAGCTATGTATTTAGTAAAACTACGCTGGAGCGGATGTGTTTTACCGGTTCAGTTAAAACCAAAAAGTAGGCCTGGATATAAACTTATCTTTCAATTATTGTGAAGTAATGATCCTGGAGTTTAGGCATACAACTTATTGAATATTTTCAATCACTCCTGCAATACCCTGCCCTCCGCCCACACAAGCAGTTACCATCCCGTATTTTTTATTCAACCGTTTCATATCGTTTAGGATTTGAATGGTGAGTTTGCAACCAGTACATCCCAACGGGTGGCCTAATGCGATTGCACCACCATTGATGTTGACTAATTCCGGGTTCAGGCCAGCTTCACGAATCACCGTTAGCGATTGTGAGGCAAATGCTTCATTTAATTCTATCAAATCGATTTGGGAAAGATTCAAACCTGATTGCTTCAGCACTTTTGGAATGGCTGCCACTGGGCCAATACCCATGATGCGAGGGTGCACACCAGCTACAGAACATGCCGTTAATCTTCCTATTGGTTTTATTTGAAGTTCATTCAACATTTTTTCACTCATTACAATTACAAAGGCAGCACCGTCTGATGTTTGTGAAGAATTTCCTGCCGTTACGCAGCCTCCGGCGGCAAATGCAGGTTTAAGTTTTGCCAATACTTCCAATGATGTATCGGCTCTTGGCCCTTCATCCGTATCTACCGTATAATTTCTTTTTTGTTTTTTGTTGTTACCATCCACATACACTTCTTCTACATTGATGGGTAAGATTCCGGTTTTGAAATAACCTTTTTTAATTGCATTGATTGCTTTTTGATGAGAATGAAATGAAAATGCATCCTGTGCTTCACGGCTTACATTAAATTCTTTTGCCACAGCCTCTGCAGTCAAACCCATACCGAGATAATAATCAGGATCATCTTTCGCAATGGAATATGCAGGAACTGTTTTCCATCCTGCAGTAGGTACCAGGCTCATACTTTCAGTACCGCCGGCAACAATACAATCCGCCATGCCCATCCGAATTTTAGCCGTTGCAATTGAAATAGTTTCCAATCCTGATGCACAATACCGATTCACGGTCATGCCCGGCACATCAAATCCTAATGCTCTTGCGGCTATAATGCGGCCTACCTGCAATCCTTGTTCGGCTTCTGGCACTGCATTACCTACAATTACATCATCCACACGTTTTGCTTCCAATTGCGGTATTGTAGCCATTACTCCTTTGATTACATCCACGGCCAAGTCATCCGGGCGATAAAACCGAAAGCCACCACGTTTTGCTTTTGTAACAGCGGTTCTGAATCCTGCAACGATATATGCTTCCTGCATGAGTGTAAATTTAGTAGGTTTAAAAAGTTCCAGGTCAAAGTTAACAACAAAAATCTTCCGTGAAAGTTCTGTTATCTTCGCTTTCCGGTATGTATAAACTGATACGAAACATTCTCTTTTTGACCCCTCCGGAATGGGCACATTATTTTTCAATGAATTGCCTGAAGTTTTTGTGCAATATCGGGTTAAGAAGGTTATTAATTTTGTGCTTCAAACAGAAAGACACTGAAAATTTGAAATTTAAAATTTGGAATTTAAACTTTTCAAATCGGATCGGCCTGGGTGCCGGTTTTGATAAAAACGCAAAATACCTCAGGGAATTAGAAGCTTTAGGGTTTGGATTTGTAGAAATCGGTACAGTGACTCCATTGCCTCAAACCGGTAATCCCAAACCAAGATTATTTCGTTTACCAAAGGATAAAGCTCTTATTAACCGAATGGGATTTAATAATGATGGAGTAAAAGTAATAGCTAAGAGATTAAAAGAGTGGAAAGAGAAAAAGAGTAATTCCAGGCTCACTCCCGATAAATATCGGGATCACGACTCACGACTCATCATTGGTGGTAATATCGGCAAAAATAAGGCTACTCCGAATGAAGATGCGTGGAAGGATTACGAGATTTGTTTTAAAGAACTATATCCCTATGTTGATTATTTTGTAGTGAATGTTAGTTCACCCAACACACCAGGATTAAGAGAATTGCAGGAAAAGGAATCATTGCGGAAAATTCTTACACATCTTCAACTAATTAATTACTCTCTTCATCAAGCTCAGGGTGAAAAGCCTGTTCTTTTAAAAATAGCACCTGATTTAACGTATGAACAATTGGATAATATAATTGAGCTTGCAATCGAAATAAAGTTAGATGGAATTGTAGCTACGAATACAACTATAAGCCGGGAAACAGGAGCCAACCTGACAGGCAGGAAACGTCAGGAATCGGGAGGGTTGAGCGGAAAGCCTTTGCAAAAAAAATCAACAGGGATTGTTGAATACATCCATAATAAAACTAATGGGCAAATTCCAATCATTGCTTCCGGTGGAGTTTTTAGTTTTGAAGATGCCAAAGAAAAATTTGCAGCAGGAGCTTTATTAGTGCAGGTGTGGACAGGTTTTATTTATGAAGGGCCGGGTATCGTAAAAAAGATTAATAAACTACCGGTTCAGAAAATTAAAATAGGTCAATCATAATGGATCAGCTTTTTACCAGCGAAAGCATTATCAGTTTTGTTATACTCGTGATACTGGAAGTGGTGCTCGGCATTGACAATGTCATTTTTGTCAGCATCATTTTAAATCGATTGAAAAATATCAAGGAACAAAAAAGAGCAAGGCGGATATGGATGTTTACCGGAATTTTATCCCGTAGCCTTTTATTATTGGCGTTAGGGTGGCTGCTCTCACAAAAAGGAAAGGCTGTTTTTTCTTTATGGGGAAAAGGGTTTGACCTGGCCAGTATCGTCATGTTACTTGGAGGTCTGTTTCTTATTTATAAATCAGTTAAAGAAATTCATAATAAACTGGAAGGAGAAGACCCGAATGTAACCGCAATAGAAAAGAAAGGATTAAATTTAAGCCAGGCAGTTGCCCAGATCATTTTGATTGATGCAGTATTTTCTTTTGACAGCATCATTACTGCAGGAGGTACAGCAAAGCATGTGGAGATCATGATTGCCGCAGTTGTCATCGCAATGATTGTTATGTTTCTATTCAGCCCCAAAATCTCCGGTTTTATTCATAAACACCCAACTATTAAAATGCTGGCACTTTCGTTTTTAGTAATGATCGGGTTAAGTCTTGTTATTGAAGGATGGGATTCTGAAAATGCGGAAGAACTGCATCTGAAAAATTATATCTACTTCGGTATGGCATTTTCTTTTACTGTAGAAATGTTGAATATGGTGATGCGAAGTAAATCTGCAAAAAGAAATAGTCATTTGGTAAAACTGAACGAACCTGAGTTGAAAGAAGAAAACGAACCGGGTTAAATATTTTGAAGAAGCGCTGCAGCCACAATTCCTGCTGTTTCACTTCTCAATCTTGTTTCACCCAATGAAACGGGGATAAAATTATTTTCCAATGCAGCATGAATTTCTTCTTTTGTAAAATCTCCTTCCGGACCAATTAAAATTATAACTGATTTCCCGGTAATTTGATTCTTTAATTGCAGTTTCTTTCCTTCAGCACAATGGGCAATGAATTGTTGCTGATGGTTTGAGTGCCGGATAGCATAATTGAAATCCTGCGGCTCATGCAATTTAGGTATCCAGCATTGCTGGCTTTGCAACATGGCGCTTATTAAAATAGAATTCATTCTTTCATAACGAAATTTTTCTTTTTCTGTCCGTTCACATAGTAAAGGAATAATTTCGGTAATTCCGATTTCTGTTGTTTTTTCCAACAACCATTCAAACCGGTATGTATTTTTTAAAAGAGAAATAGCTATTGTGATGTTCCTGGTAGCAGGTGCGGGGTTTCTGGTTTGTCTGACTTCTACTTTACAATGTCTTTTATGAGTGTTAATAATTTCGCAAGTAATCAAATTTCCTTTTCCATCCGTTAAATTCAATTTCTCGCTTTCCTGCATTCTTAGTACCTGCACGATATGCTTTGAAGTATCTTCATTGAGCTCGATTTCTTTTTGTGAAAAATCAAATTGTTCAATATAAAAAAAAGGAATTGGCATAATTTAAAAGTCACGCCACTATGCCGGACAAATCTAAATTCGTAAAATGTAAATCTGAAATCAAAATGGCGTTTCTTCCTCATCACTGTAGGGAAGGTCATTCATTTTACTTCCGGCTTGAATATATAATTTGGCATCACCACCATCTGAATCAGGTACTGGTTTCCAGTTGCCGGGCAACCCCAGCTCACTAAGTCCACCGGTATCTTCTTCTATAAATTTTTGAATATGGAGTAAAGCCCGCAGCTTAATATTTTCCAGAATGCCGTTTCTGTGTTTTGCAATACGTACGTGGGTTTCGCCCCGGTTGGATTCCCCCATTTCATTTGTTGTGATATCATAATATTCCGGGCGGTATAAAAACATAACCAAATCAGCATCCTGTTCTATAGCTCCTGATTCACGAAGGTCGCTCAACTGTGGGATTTTTGTTCCGTCCTTGGCGCCTCTTTTTTCCACTTCACGACTCAATTGTGACAAAGCAATGATAGGAACATTTAATTCTTTCGCCAATGCTTTCAGGTTTCTTGAAATGTTACTGATCTCCTGCTCCCTGTTCGATTGCCGGTTGTCACCAGTGCCGCTCATCAATTGTAAATAATCAATGATGATAAGCCCGATGTTGTGTTTGTTTTTCAAACGACGGCTTTTGGCTCGAAGCTCAAAAATGTTTAATGCCGGAGTGTCATCAATATAAATAGGAGCTTTCGCCAACCTTTGAATACCTCTTGCATACAATTGTTTCATTTCATGTTCTTCTAATTTTCCTCTTGCTATTTTCGCCAGCCAAATTTCGCTTTCCGCCGCAAGGATACGTTGTACCAATTGACCAGCACTCATTTCTAAGGAAAATAAAGCAACGGGTGTCTGTTTGTTTCCACTCATGGCTGCATTACGGGCAAGATTCAGTGCAAAGGCGGTTTTACCCACAGCAGGCCTTGCTGCTAAAATGATCAGGTCTGAATTTTGCCATCCGTATGTAATTCTGTCCAGTGATGAAAACCCACTGGGTACGCCGGTTACATCTTCATTTTTGTGGCGGAGATCTTCAATGCGTTGAACCGTTTTTACCAATACCGAATCAATTGTATCAAAATTTTTCCGAAGGTGATTGTTGGTGATTTCAAACAATTTGCTTTCGGCATCATCGAGCAAATCGAAAACATCTGTGGTATCTTCATAAGCATCCCCAATGATTTCCCCACTGATGCGAATAAGCTCCCGCTGAATAAATTTCTCAATGATAATTTTTGCGTGGGCTTCTATATTTGCCGAAGAAACTACGGCATTGGTAAGTTTTGTGACATAATAAGGGCCTCCCACCAATTCCAGTTCTTCTTTGCTTCGTAATTCTTCCACAACCGTGAGAATATCTACCGGTTGATTTTTACTCACCAGGCTTTGCATAGCTCTGAAAATCCGTTGATGAGCTTCTACATAAAAACATTCCGGTTTGAGAATTTCGACGATAGCATCAAATGCATTTTTTTCAAGCATGACGGCTCCCAGCACTGCCTCTTCCAGTTCTTTTGCCTGTGGAGGTACTTTTCCATAAACCATAGTACTAAGGTCCAGTGAGGATTTTCTTCTTTGCTTCCTGTCTTTGTTTAAATTGGTCAGATCCATGTTCCGTTACGGCGATAAAAAGTTAAACCATTAGTTACTCACCAATGACCATCGGGTTAGCCCTTCTTATCAGTCGGGCAGGTATTCCAGCCTTATTTAAGAAAATTTCTCTTCATCAAAGGAATTGTTCCCAGCAGTCAGAACAGCGAATATAGAAACCGAAAGTGATTGAAAAAAAAATTTTCTTTCTTCACTATTTCTTCACCGGCTGATGCTTGGTTATCCACAAGCTGCACTACTCCTTTCCCAACAATCTTTTTCAATTTAAGAAAAAAGAAATATAAATCAAGAACGGATTTAACACATTTGTGAAAAAAAATTTGTATTGGCATTCAATGGCTTTGTTGATTTTATACAATAAATACCGGTTCATTGAGTTATTATCTGTAGCTTCTTATTCGTACCAAAACTGCTGTAAATAAACCTTTAAATACCTTCTATGGAAACGATGAAACATGGTAATCACCTCCGTTCTGTACTTGCTCAGGCAAATACGAATGCTTCATTATGGATTGGCCATTTGCAAAAAAGTGCATCTGACCATTTTGGCGGGCAAACTTTCTGTTGTCCTTCGGACGGATTGTTAGATAACATTCAATTGTTTTCTTCTGCTGTGCAGTATCCGGGTGAAATCACTTTGACGCTTCATGAATTTGAAATCAAAACAAAAACATGGGAGCAGGCAATTTGCAGTTCCAGGTTGATAATCCGAAAAGGGGATCATGGCCGATGGATACGTTTTGATTTTTCACCCATAGTTCTTCAAAAGGGAACTGTGTATGGGTTCCGCCTGCAATCTCACAATGCTTTGATCGCATTGGGCGAAGCAGCCAGCGATACGAAATTGCCTTTTTCTTACGGCTATGAATGGAAAGCGGATACAAAAAATGAAAAAGGACATTTTTTTTCTTATTTCAGCCTGGCGTTTAATATAGAAATGTGTGCCTGATAAATTTTAGCAATGATAATCATAAATGCAAACCCTACTTTGGTAGGGTTTATTTTTAGGCAACCATGAATCGTTCTAAAAACCAAGGATGAATTTTTCCTTTGATCGTATCCGCTCATTAAATGAGAATCCATAACTGGTAAGCGTTTCACTTCCGGCTTTCCTTTATCTTCGCAGCCAATAATGAATTTGATACATGACGATTTCTTATAAATGGCTGAGTGAATATCTTCCTATAACAATAG
This sequence comes from Bacteroidota bacterium, assembly GCA_018266555.1. Classification (GTDB taxonomy): domain Bacteria; phylum Bacteroidota; class Bacteroidia; order Chitinophagales; family Chitinophagaceae; genus UTBCD1. The sequence continues at coordinate 90,545 of JAFEAF010000014.1, forward strand.
AGCCAGAACGATTAAGTAGAATTCTGACTTCTGTCGGTTTAGAAGTGGAGGCATTGGAAAAATATGAAGAAATAAAAGGTGGATTAAAGGGTTTGTTGGTCGGCGAAGTGTTGCATACAGAAAAACATCCAAACGCCGATAAACTCAAACTGACAAAAGTGAGCATAGGAACTGCAGAGCCGTTGTCCATTGTTTGCGGAGCTCCAAATGTTGAAGCAGGACAAAAAGTAATAGTAGCACCAGTTGGTGCAACTATTTATCCAATTTCTGGCGAACCGATGACAATGAAAGTTGCCAAAATCAGAAGTGTAGAAAGCTATGGAATGATCTGTGCGGAAGATGAAATTGGAATAGGTGTATCTCATGCCGGCATTTTAGTATTACCCATTGATTTGAAACCGGGAACATCTGTTTCAGAATATTTCCAGCCCTATGAAGATTGGATTTTTGAAATTGGCTTAACACCAAACCGGATGGATGCCATGAGTCATTGGGGTGTAGCACGGGATGTTTGCGCTTATTTAAGCCATCATGAGAAAACCGATATTAAACCGAAATTACCGAATGGTAATGGATTCAAAGTTGACAATACATCGCTTACAATTGATGTAACAATTGAGAACGCTATTGCATGCCCCCGCTATTCAGGTATCAGTATTTCCGATGTTAAGATTGCCGAATCGCCGAAATGGCTGAAACAAAAGTTAAAATCAATTGGGCTGAGGCCAATTAATAATATCGTTGACATTACGAATTTTATTTTACATGAAACCGGCCAGCCGCTTCATGCTTTTGATGCTGATGCAATAAAAGGGAAAAAAGTAATTGTAAAAAATTTACCAGAAGGAACACCATTTATAACGCTGGATGAAAAAGAAAGAAAGCTCAGTGCTGAAGATCTTATCATCTGTAATGCAACTGAAGGAATGTGTATTGCCGGAGTTTTTGGAGGTCTGCATAGTGGTGTCACCGGTCAAACAAAAAATATTTTTTTAGAAAGCGCTTGTTTTGATCCGATTATCACAAGAAAGACTTCATTTCGCCACGGGTTAAGAACAGATGCTGCCACAAGATTTGAAAAAGGAACAGATATTTCCGGAACCGTAAATGTGTTGAAAAGGGCTGCTACCATGATCCGGGAAATCTGCGGTGGAACTATTTCTTCAGCAATTGCAGATGTGTATCCAAATCCTAAAGAAAAAGTGCAGGTTAGCCTGAAATATCATTACCTGAAAAAATTAAGTGGTAAAAACTACCATCCTGATGCTGTAAAAAGAATTCTGCTCAGCCTTGGTTTTGAAATAAATAAAGAAGGAATAGATGAATTGCGTGTTGCTGCTCCATATCACAAACCGGATATCAGCCTGCCCGCAGATATTGTAGAGGAAGTGCTTCGGATAGATGGACTGGACAATGTTGAAATACCTATTGCCATCACCATCACACCGTCTATTGAAAAGAATTATTCAAATGAGATTTACAAAGAAAAGATTTCAAATTATCTGACAGGAATCGGATTTAATGAATTCCTGACAAATTCCATTACCAATGCTGCCTATTTTTCAGAAGAAGAATTACAGGGTATGGTAAAAATGATGAACAGCCTGACAGCAGAGTTGAATATTTTACGTAATTCTTTATTTGAAACATCGCTGGTATCGGTAGCTCACAACCTAAATCATAAAAACAATGCACTGAAGTGCTTTGAATTTGGAAAAGCTTATAGAGTTTCTGAAGTAAACAAGTATACAGAAACCGAAAAATTTTGTATTCTCATAACCGGAAATACTTCAGAGAATACCTGGAAACAGAAATCACAGGTATCTGATTTATATTATATTAAAGGTGTCCTGGAAGGTATTTTTAAGCTTATGAATATTGAACCTGACAAAAGCGGAAGATTAACCTCTCTTAAATTAGATAATCATTTTGCCTTTATAAAAAATGAACAGGTAGTTGCTGAAGTGGGTGAAGTTAATAAAATGTATTTATCAAAATTTGATATTAAACAACCTGTATTTTTTGCTGAACTGAACTGGGCGGTCTTAGTTGACTATGCCTCACAACATAAGCCTAAAATAAAAGAACTTCCCCGTTTTCCAGCCGTACAGCGTGACCTTGCCATTGTGGTACCGAAAGAATCGAAATTCGAAGAAATTGAAAAATCAGTGCAAAATATCCGGTTAAACAAATTGCTGAAGCTGCATTTGTTTGATATATTCGAGAGTGAAAAATTGGGAACGGGTAAAAAATCAATGGCAGTCAACTTCACTTTTCTGGATGAAGAAAAAACACTAACAGATAAGGAAATAGATAACTGGATGAATCAGATCATGACAGCATTAGAAAATGATTTGCAAGCCGAGATCCGGAAATAAAAAATAATTGATGATCATGAATTCTGCAGAGCAACATTTGAAACGAATACAGGATAAACTTCAGCAACTGCTGAAGCAACATTGGGTTTTGCAAAAGGAAAATTCACAGTTGAAACAGGAGTTGGAAAAGTCAAAAAAGTATATTCTGCAGCAGCAAAAAAATTCAGAGGGTCTGAAACAACAATTAGACATAGTAAAACTCAGTGCTCATAAAATGAGTACCTCTGATAAGAAGGAATTAGAAAAAAGGATTAATTCCTATCTAAAAGAAATTGATCGCTGCATTGCATTATTAGGAGAATAAATCAAATACGCTTGATAAGTTGCATTTTCATTTGATCCTCTCCGTGAGATAATTCCAGGGTGTACACTCCATAAGGCAAATCGTTTAGTCCGGACCAGGTTACTTGCTCCCGGTCAGATAAATGATCCCGCTCCATAGAGCTGCATACACTTCCTTTTTCATCTTTTAATACACCCCGAAGACATTCGCCTTTGGGAGCTACTAATTCAAGCTGCAGTGCATCAATAAAAATTGATGGTTTAACTTTGGCAAACATGGCAACAAGTTTGTTTTTTTGTTTCCGAGGGGAAAGGACAATCAAACTTTGAGGCATTTCAAAAGATGGAGATTTTTAACCGAAACAGGAGAACCAATATAAACAATTAAATTTGAAATTCCCAAATTATGGAAGCCTTAATTGCAATAACTGTAGTAATTGGCGATCGTTCTTATAGGATTAAGATTCGCCAGGAGGATGAACAGGTGGTTCGTCAAACTATCAAGTCCATAAATGACAAAATCCTGGAATTCAGAACACAATTTGCCGGAAAAGACATGCAGGATTACATTTCAATGGTGCTGGCCTGGTACGCAACTGAGCAACATAGCGCTGCTGCTGCCGAAATTGAAAAAGAAAATATTGAAGACCAGCTATTCACCATTGAAAAAATGCTGGACAATCAGCTAAAAGATAGCAAATAAAGATTGAACAAATCCTCTGGTTTTTCAAATGTGAAGCGCCACTGTATTCAATTTCACCTATTTACTTTCCTTTTGTATCTTCGTCTATCATACAAACTTCCATAATATGAAGTTTTTATCAATAAATAACATTGAGCAAAATTTAAACAAAAAAATTCATGGATCCGAATATTGTATTCATTATAATTGGTGTATCTGGCTTAATCGTTGGCATTATAGCGGGTAAATTAATATTTGCAAAAAATACCCGCAAAAAGATAGAAGAAGCTGAACTACAATCTCAAAATATCCTGAAGGAAGCCGAACTAAGAGCAGAAACCATCCGGAAAGAGAAAGAACTGGAGGCAAAGGAGAAATTTGTTCAAATGAAAGCTTCTCATGACAAAGAAGTGTCGGAAAGAAACAGGAAGATGAGTGAAAGTGAAAACCGTGTACGACAAAAAGAACAATCCATCAACCAAAAAGAAGGAAACCTGGATCGCCAAATCAAAGAAAATGAGGTCATCAAAGAAAACCTCAGCCGGCAGATTGAGTTGGTTAATATAAAAAGAACTGAACTGGAAAAGCACCAGGAGGAGCATATTCGCCGGCTCGAAAAAATTGCGGCTCTCTCTGCTGAAGAAGCAAAATCTCAATTAGTAGAAAGCCTGAAACATGAAGCTCAGACACAAGCAATGAGTTTGCAGCAGGAAATAATAGAAGAAGCAAAACAAAAGGCTAACAAAGAAGCCAGAAAGATCATTATTCAGACTATTCAACGAACTGCTGCAGAACAGGCTATTGAAAACTCTATTACTGTTTTTAATCTGGAAAGCGATGAGATAAAAGGCCAGATCATTGGACGAGAAGGAAGAAATATCCGGGCTATTGAGGCGGCCACTGGTGTTGACCTTATTGTGGATGATACTCCGGAAGCTATTCTTTTATCATCTTTTGACCCACTCCGCCGCGAAATAGCAAGACTTAGTTTACAAAGATTAGTAACAGATGGACGCATCCACCCTGCTCGTATAGAAGAAGTAGTAGAAAAAACCAGGAAACAATTAGAAGATCAGGTAATGGAAATTGGGGAAAGAACTGTTATCGAGCTTGGTATTCATGGATTACATAAAGAATTAGTAAGAATGGTGGGTAGAATGAGGTTTCGTTCTTCCTATGGGCAAAATTTATTGATGCATAGCCGGGAGACGGCAAATCTTTGCGCCATCATGGCTTCAGAATTAGGTTTGAATCCAAAGTTGGCAAAACGTGCCGGGCTTTTACATGATATAGGTAAAGTACCCGATGAAGAAACTGAGTTGAGCCATGCATTATTAGGAGCAAAACTTGCCGAAAAGTATGGAGAAAATCCTGCAGTAGTCAATGCAATTGGAGCACATCATGACGAAATGGAAATGCAGTACGTAATTTCCCCTATCATTCAGGCCTGTGATGCCATCAGTGGAGCCAGACCCGGTGCAAGACGGGAGATTATGCAACAATATTTGCAACGGATCAGGGATCTCGAAACACTGGCTATGGGCTATACAGGTGTTGAAAAAGCCTATGCAATTCAGGCTGGCCGGGAATTACGTGTAATTGTTGAAGCTGATAAAGTTACCGACCAGGATTCCGAGAAACTTTCTTTTGAAATCGCTCAAAAAATACAAACTGAAATGACTTTCCCAGGACAGATCAAAGTAACGGTAATCAGGGAAAAAAGAGCGGTAAACGTAGCAAGATAATGACTTAATCGTTTCATGTTTAACAGTTTAAGTGTATTAACAGAATAACTGCATACTACTCTATGTCTATTTCCTAATCAGATAAACTTTTGATTAGCCAACCTACTATATTTTAACCATTTCACCCTATCTTTGCAACCCCAAATAATACAGTATGAATGCTATTAAATATGTTCATGAGCAACTAACCGGCAAAAAAGAGTTCCCAAATTTTAAGCCGGGTGACAACATTACTGTGAATTACAAAATCATTGAAGGAAATAAAGAAAGAATCCAGTCATTTAAAGGTGATGTAATCAAACGCCAGGGTGTTGGACACACAGCCAGCTTTACCGTTCGAAAAATATCTGATGGTGTTGGCGTAGAAAGAGTTTTTCCTCTTTTCTCTCCAAACATTGACTCTATTATTTTAAACAAAACAGGCCATGTGCGTCGTGCAAAGTTATTCTATCAACGTCGTCGCAGTGGCAAGAGTGCCCGGATTCGTGAAAAACGGATGACCACTGAAACCACTGTAGCGGCAGAATAAAAATTTAAAATATATCTTCAAAACCCCATGAATTACCAGGGTTTTTTTGTTTGTGGTTGTCCATACGTTAATGATAAATTTATTATTTACTTTTTTTCAGTTACTTAGTATCTTTGACTTCTAATTAGCTAATTATGATACATGCAACTTTATTGGGTGTTTTGGGAACCAATGAAATCATCGTAATTCTTATCATCGTATTGCTACTCTTTGGTGGCCGTAAGATTCCTGAACTCATGAGAGGTCTTGGTAAAGGGATGCGTGAATTCAATGATGCCAAAAACAATGTGAAGAGAGAGATAGAAGATGGTGTAAGCGATAAGAACAGCACCGCAAAATAAATGACCTTCTCTTTTCTTAACCCTTTTTCTTCATCGAAAAAAGCAAGAGCTTTTGTTTGAATTTTCTTCTATTGAGCAATATCATGCCCAATTGCAGCAAGAAAATACTAACTGTGAATTGGTTGTACAGCAGTATCTCCGGAAAATAAAAGAAAAGAACCATTTAAATTCTTTTATTGAAGTTTTTGAAAAAGAGTCTTTAGAAAAAGCCAGGGAACTTGATCGTAAAAGAAAGACCGGTCATCCATTAAAAAAATTACACGGTGTTGTAATAGCATTGAAAGACGTAATCTGTTATCATGAACACCAGGTATCTGCCGCTTCAAATATTCTAAAAGGATTTTCTTCTGTCTATTCTGCTACTGTAGTGGAACGATTAATAGCTGAAGACACTATCATAATCGGAAGAACAAATTGTGATGAATTTGCAATGGGTTCCACTAACGAAAACTCAGCTTACGGGAAAGTTTTAAATGCTTTTGATGAAACAAGAACTCCCGGTGGCTCCTCGGGGGGATCAGCCGTAGCTGTACAAGCCGGTCTATGTATGATTTCATTGGGAAGTGATACCGGCGGTTCTGTACGCCAACCGGCAGATTTTTGCGGAGTCGTTGGAATGAAACCGACTTATGGAAGAATTTCCCGATATGGACTGATTGCATATGCTTCATCTTTTGACCAGATCGGAATTTTTGGAAAAACTATTGCAGACGTCAGTAAAATTCTGGAAGTAATATCCGGTAAAGATGAATTTGACAGCACCGTTTCTCAGAAAAAAATAGAAGAATATTCACTCTTAATAAATGAAAAAAGGAAATTCAGTTTTGCTTTTTTCACGGAGGCATTGGAACACCCATCGCTTGATATCGAAATCGCTTCTTCAATAAAAAAATTAATCGAAGAACTGAGAACCGAAGGACATGAAGTAAACCCCGTTTCGTTTGAACTGCTCGACTATATCGTTCCGGCTTATTATATATTGACAACTGCTGAAGCTTCTTCTAATCTTTCCCGGTATGATGGAGTAAAATTCGGATACCGAACTTCTGAAAATGACCTTGAGTTAGAAGAGCTTTATAAACGTACCAGAACTGAGGGTTTTGGTAAAGAAGTAAAACGGAGAATTATGCTGGGGACATTTGTACTCAGTGCCGGGTATTTTGATGCTTATTATACCCGTGCACAAAAAGTAAGAAAGAAATTAGTTGACAGAACAAATGAAATCTTTCAGGATTTTGATTTTATTATTCTTCCAACAGCTCCCACAACTGCTTTCAGGTTGGGAGAAAAAATGAATGACCCCATTGCGATGTACCTCGCAGATATCTATACTGTATTGGCAAATCTCACAGGAATCCCAGCCATCTCCATTCCGCTTTTTTATCATAGCAACGGTATGCCATTCGGATTGCAATTGATGTCAAAACAATTTAATGAATCATCCTTGCTGCAAATTTCAAATCAGCTCATGAAAAGGGGAATTCGTACTTAGCATCCCAGAATCAACCATCCTCTAAAATTTTTTTTATTGCCTTTGCTTTCAGAATACATTCTTCATACTCTTGTTCCGGTTCGCTATAAAAAGTTATACCCGAACCGGTTTGAAAAGAAAGATATTTGTACTTTACATTATACATCAGGCTTCGTATTACAACATTAAAATCAAAATCGCCTTCCGGGGAAATATACCCTACCGCTCCGGAAAAAATCCCTCGTTTCGTCTTTTCAAATTGTTCAATCAGCTGCATTACATTTCTTTTGGGCGCTCCTGTCATGGATCCCATCGGGAAGGTAGCTTTGATAATATCAATAAAAGAAATCTCTTTTTTTAGTGTCCCGGTTACAGTTGAAATCATTTGATGCACCTGCGGAAAAGTATAAACTCCAAACAACTCCTCGACTCCAACGGTACCTTCTTCACAAATTTTAGACAAATCATTTCTCACCAGGTCTACCACCATCACATTTTCAGATTTTTCCTTTGAGCTTTTATATAATGCTTCTTTACTTAATGCATCCAAAAGATCATCTCCTGGAATCCTCCGGGACGTTCCTTTGATGGGCTGAGAAAGAATCTTATTTCCTGATTTTTTTAAAAACCGTTCCGGGCTTGCACATATCAACCATTTGTCGTAAACTCTGTATAAAGCAGAAAACGGGTTTGGAGAAATCTGATTTAATCTATCATAAATTATTATTGGCTTAATTACTGCATTAGCAGCAAAAAATTCCTGGCAAAAATTAATTTCATAACAATCACCCCGGATGATATGCCGTTTCAGTTGGTTAAGAATGCTGCAATATTCTTCTTTTGAAATCTTATTCTCAATTTTAAACAGGTTGCCGGGATCTTCTGAAAATTCTGAAGTTATCTTATTGATTGCATCAAATATTTTTTCAGGTGCTTCTCCTTCAATGGCCATTTCAGTATCATTTAATCTGATGATTATCTCCGGTTGAAAGAAAAAAAAATCGGGAAATTGAATATGATCAGGAAGCACCGAAGAAAGTCCTTCAATTTCGTTTTTTAAGTCATACCCTAGATGACCAAACAGCCATGAAGGTTTCGATTCAATAAAGGATTGCAGATCTGTCAATAATATTTTGGCGTCCGCAGTAATCATCCTTTTCACACCGGCTGCGGCAATACACTCCATGCTGTGTGGCTGTATCCGGTACTGATGATTGTCCAGCAGGCAAAAGACATCAAACTGTTGAATCCAATTCAACAATCGTCGCTTCATTATATGAAGATCATGAATAGGAAAAATACAGCTTGATAGGTTGGTGTCACGCAATGTATAAGAAAAGATCAGGTTACATCAGTAGTCATCCTCTTCTTCCTCGAAACCATCATCATTAAAAAGATCCATATCTTTAAATTCATCATCCATTTTAAATTCATCATCCTCTTCCTGGCCTTTTTTACCATGGCCACCGCCACTTTTTTTGACTTTTGATTTTGGCATATCAAACTCTTCAAAGTCAGGATCCCATTCTTCCTCTTCTTCTACCTTATCCCAGTCATCCACTTCATCCTCACTTTCATCATCCTCGTCATCATCAGAGTTTTTACTTTTTTTGGATGAAGCTTTACTTCCTTTTTTAGAAGAAGCTTCTGCTTCAGCTTCATCTTCCAAATCTTCATCATCCTCTTCCATTTGTTTTTTAGATTTAGACGAAGCTTTCTTTTCCGAATCTTTTCCGGACTGGGTACCCGTTTTTCCCGTGGGCTTTTTTTCCTTATCGGATTTTGATGCCATAGTATAATAGGATTAATTGTGTAAAATTTCAGCGAAGTTTTTAATTCGCCAAATTTTTAAATAAAATTTTTTGGATAAATATAATTTTAGCCCACTTTTACGATTTGCTCCCTTTCCGGGCCATTGGATATATAATGAATCGGCACGCCGAGATACTGATTGATAAATTCAATATATGATTTCATATTCAGAGGCAACTCCTTAAAGTCTGTCGCTGCACAAATGTTAGTTTTCCAGCCAGATAAGCTTTTAAGAATGGGTTCAATTTTAGCTTTTTCCATCTGAAAAGGTATTTCAGTGCTTTTTTTTCCGTTTAATTCATAAGCTATACAAACTTTCAAGTCAGCAAAACTGTCGAGTACATCGGCTTTTGTCATTACCAGGCTGGTTACACCATTAATCATACAGGCATACCGAAGGGCTACCAGGTCTATCCAACCGCAACGGCGGGGTCGGCCGGTGGTGGCTCCAAACTCATTACCGATTCTTCTTAATTCCTCGCCAATTTCATCATTTAATTCCGTAGGAAAAGGCCCGCTACCTACCCGGGTGCAATACGCTTTTGTGATACCTATCACATCTCTTATTTTTTGAGGCGCTACGCCCATACCACTGCAAACACCTGCTGAGATTGTATTGGATGAAGTGACATACGGAAATGTTCCGAAATCAATATCCAGCATGCTACCCTGTGCGCCTTCTGCCAGGACTTTCTTACCCTGCCTCAGTTTTTCATTGATAAAATATTCCCCATTAACAATGTTGAGTTGGCGTAAAAAGTCCACTGCTTCAAAAAATTCTTCTTCCCATGAAGAAATATCTTCTGTAAAAGCATAATTATCGAGCAGTTTCTGATGTTTTAATCGTAATTTAATATAAGAAGTTGTAAAATTTCTGTCAAGCAAATCTCCTACCCGGAGGCCATTACGCCCGGTTTTATCCATATAAGCTGGGCCTATTCCTTTCAATGTGGAGCCGATTTTCAAATGCCCTTTTGAAATTTCTGCGGCCTTGTCCAAGGCACGATGGGTAGGTAATATCAGGTGAGTCCTTTCCGATATAAAAAGATTTTTTTTCAGGTCAACTCCAAAAGAACTTACCGTATTACATTCTTTTTTTAAGATAACCGGATCAAGCACGACTCCATTTCCTATAAGGTTTTCTGTATTGGAATGAAATACTCCTGAAGGGATTTGATGCAATACAATTTTCTTATTATCCACATACAGAGTGTGGCCTGCATTGGGTCCGCCCTGGAATCTGGCAATCACATCATAGTTTTTCGCAAACCAGTCAACAATTTTTCCTTTCCCTTCATCACCCCATTGCAGTCCGAGAATTACATCTATCATATTTGTTCTTTAAATTCAAAAGCGCAAAAATAACTCATGAATGAACGGTTAGCGAATTAAACCTTTGCCGGTTGTGACTTTTTTATTCACACTTTTTGCCTGCAAAGGCAATAAATACTTTTTAAATACTCATTTCTGCATGAAGTCTTTGAAAAATTTAATACTATGAAATTTTTCATCAGGAAATTTCCTGTGTGTCAAAGCGTTCTACAGACTCAATTCCGGGTAGTCCTTTTAAACGTTGTACCAGGTTATCAAGTTCTTCCTTATCGTGTACATATAATTTAATATTGCCTTCAAACAAACCTTCTTTTGCTTCAATTGTGATGGCTGAAATATTTATTTTCATTTCACCGGAAATCAGGTTTGTGATTTTGCTTACTACTCCCACATCGTCCAACCCAACAATTTTTAAACCGGTTAGAAATGAAATCTCTTTGTTTTTAGCCCATTTTGTTTTCACGACTCTGTGCCCATAGCTTGCCAGGAGTTTAGCAGCGTTGGGACAATTGGTACGGTGAATAGTAAGCCCTTTTCCGGTTGTTACAAACCCAAATACATCATCACCCGGAATGGGTTTACAACAATTAGCAAGATTATAAACAATCCTGTCGCTGCTTTCGCCAAAAATGATTAACTCGGTATCCTTTTTAGGAATAGTAGTTGATTGATGAGTAATCATTTCGGCTCGTTGATCGGCAACGGGTCTCAAAGGTTTTGGCGGTTCTATTTTATCACCAAGCACTTTAAAATCCTTTAGTTCTTTGAGATCAATATTTTTTACAGCTACCTGGTAAAAAAGATCAAGAGGTGAAGACAACTTATACCATTGCACCAGTTCATCAATATTATATTGGGAAAATGCAGCATTTAGACCTTCTAATTTTCGTTGCACCGCATATTTTCCATCTTCTGCTACTTTTCTTTTTTCTTCCTTCAATGCATCACGGATCCTGCCTTTTGCTTTGGAGGTAACAACAAAATTTAGCCAATCTTCCGAGGGTTTTTGTTTGTTGGATGTTATGATTTCGACCTGGTCGCCACTTCTGAGCTTATGACTGATGGGCACAAGTTTATGATTGACTTTAGCGCCGATTGTTTTTACGCCGATCATACTATGAATTGAAAAAGCAAAATCCAGCGCCGAGGATCCAACAGGCAGCATTTTTACATCACCTTTCGGTGTATATACATATATTTCTTCTGCAAGAAAACTTGTTTTAAAATCCTGCAAAAAGTCAATTCCATCTGTATCCTGGCTGCTGATCATTTCCCTGATCTGTTGAAACCATTTTTCAAATCGTCCTTCATCTGATGTACCTTCTTTATACTTCCAGTGTGCTGCTAATCCTTTTTCTGCAATTTCATTCATTCGCCTGCTACGGATCTGTACTTCCACCCAGCGACCTTCAGGGCCCATTACTGTGGTATGCAGTGCCTCATAGCCATTGGATTTGGGGTTGCTTAACCAGTCTCTCAATCGTTCGGGTGCAGGTGTGTATTCATCCGTAATCATGGAATAAATTTTCCAGCAATCCTCTTTTTCTTTATCGGGAGGAGAATCTACAATAACACGAATAGCAAAAAGGTCATATACTTCCTCAAATGACACACCTTTCTTTTTCATTTTGGTCCAAATGGAATGAATGCTTTTAGGACGACCGTAAATCTCCGCAGCGAAATGATTTTTTTCTAACTCCTCTTTTAACGGCTTTATAAACTCATTGATATAGCGGGTGCGTTCTCTTTTTGTTTCAGCAAGTTTTTTAACGATTTCACGGTAAGCATCGGGCTCCAGGTATTTCATAGCCAGGTCTTCCATTTCTGTTTTGATATTGTACAATCCCATCCTATGAGCTAAAGGAGCATAAACATAGACTGTTTCGGAAGCAATTTTTAATTGTTTTTCTCTTTTTACACTGTCCAGGGTTCTCATATTATGAAGACGATCAGACAGTTTGATAAGTATAACCCGTGGATCATCTGTAAGTGTAAGTAATATTTTTTTGAAATTTTCAGCCTGCTTCGATGCATTGACATCAATTACGTTTGAAATTTTTGTCAACCCATCTACAATCCTGGCAATTTCATTCCCAAATTCCCGCTCCACATCCTCCAGAGAAATGTCCGTGTCTTCAACAGTATCATGCATCAGGGAACAAATTGTAGAACGAACGCCTAAGCCAATCTCTTCCACGCAAATTTTTGCTACTGCAATGGGATGTAAAATATAAGGTTCACCGCTTTTTCGCCGCATGGTTTTATGAGCATCTGCAGCCATTTCAAATGCAGTTCGTATTAAATCTTTGTCACCGGGCTTCAATTTAGCCTTTAAAGAGCGAAGCAAAGAACGGTATTCCCGCAGGATCAATTTCTTTTCCTGTTCTTGATTCAGATTATATTTCGGTACCTGTGCAATAGTTTCCATTCATTCAAATTTACGCAAAAGAAATGCCTTGCAGAAAGTCGGGGCAAATGAACTACATTTGCAGCCCAATTTTCAGGTATAGAATCAATAATTCCAATATTCCTGTTTATTGACATAACAAGGTTGGGATAAGGATATGGGTGTGGTGAACCGAGCTGCTGTCAGGCTATATCGGTTAAATTACTACACCAGGTGAAACAATATAGGATTAAGGTAGATATGATCATTAATTTTCATGCGGGTGTGGTGAAATTGGTAGACATACCAGACTTAGGATCTGGCGCCGCAAGGCATGGGGGTTCGAGTCCCTCCACCCGCACAAAAAGGATCAAGGTTAAAAAAGGTTAGAAAAGTTTACTAAAAATAAACCTTACAATCAACTTGAACTTTTAAACTTTTAATTTTCTACAATGGCTACTGTTACGAAAGAAAACATTGGTTTGCTCCATGAAAAAATAACCGTAAAGCTGGAAAAAACAGATTACCTGCCATCATTTGAAAAAGCTTTAAAGGATTATTCGAAGAAAGCAAATATCCCCGGATTCCGGAAAGGAATGGTTCCTGCTGGCCTGATTAAAAAAATGTACGGCACCTCTGTTTTTACAGACGAAGTGCTTCGCTCGGTGGATAGGGAACTGATTAAATATCTTGAAACCGATAAGTTAAACATATTTGCACACCCCCTGCCCCTTGAATCAGATATTCGTCAATTAGATCTGAATAATCCTGCTGAATACATTTTTCATTTTGAAGTGGGTATGAAACCTGAGTTTACATTACCGGACCTTTCCAAAGCAAAAACCACCCGATACAAAGTAGTAGTAACTGATGAGATGATAGACAATGAAATTTCCCGTCTTCAGAACCGTCATGGGAACATGAAAGATGAGGAAATAGTAGCCACTGATGAAAACGTTTTAAATGTAACTTTTATAGAATCAGATGCCGCCGGAACAGAAACGGAAGGAGGTATTAAAAAAGATAATTCGCTTTTAGTAAAATATTTTACTGAAAGTTATAGAAAAGTACTTTCCGGGAAAAAAGCAGGTGACTATGTTTTGTTGCAGCTTCGCAATGCGTTTGATGAAAAAGAAAGGAATTGGATATTAGAAGATCTGGGACTAAACAAAGATGATGCTGCCTCTACAGAAAAATATTTCAAACTAATCATTACTAAGATCGGGCTCCTGGAAAAAAGAGAACTAAATGAAGAATTCTTCAAACAACTGTATCCGAATCTTGAACTAAAAACCCAGGAGGATTTCCGGAATAAAGTGAAAGAAGAAATTCAAGCTTATTGGGATAGCCAGGCTCGCAACCAGATTCAGGACCAGGCCTATCATGAACTTCTAGATCACACCATGATCAATTTTCCTGAAGCATTTTTAAAAAAATGGGTGAAAACGCAAGGAGAAAAAGTGAAATCAGATGAAGAATTAGAAAAAGAATTTCCGGTTTTTATCAATCAGTTGAAATGGACACTTATTACAGATAAGATAGTTAAAGAAAATAATATTGAAGTACAGCCGGATGAACTCCAAAATTTTGCTCATCAGCAATTACTCGGATATATGGGTATGAATGTACCTGACGAACAACAGGGATGGATGAAAGACTATGTAGAAAAAATGATGAAAGACCGTAAATATGTTGAGGATGCATTCAACAGAATACAGACACAAAAAATATTTGAATGGGCAGAACAACAGGCTAAACCCGTTGAAAAAGAAATCAGCGCAGAAGAATTTACAAAAATGGCAGAGGCACATCAACATCATCATCACTAAACCTCAATGCCTGTTGAGGAGTTATTAAAACATCATTACGGGGATCATTCTTTTTGTGCCATTTCGTCCTTTAAAATACTCCATTTTTGAAATCCAGGTAATTCATGGCATCATTCGTGACCGAATTTTGCGGTTTTGGCATTTGGACGGATATTTGATACACAAAACCAATACCTCAATAAAAAAAAGAATATGAGTTTTCAATCAGAATTTGAAAAGTACGCTGTGAAACACAGGGGATTATCCAGCAATACACTGAACAGTTATGCATCTCATCTTGTAACAGCCCTTACACCTAATATCATTGAAGAACGTCCAATGAATGTGGCTGTAATGGATGTATATAGTCGCCTGATGATGGACCGGATTATTTTCCTCGGCTACCCGATCAATGATGAAGTAGCAAATATTGTTACCGCCCAATTGCTTTTCCTTGATTCAACTGACAGGACAAGAGATATCAATATGTATATAAACAGTCCCGGGGGGAGTGTTTATTCGGGATTAGGGGTTTATGATACCATGCAATATGTTACGCCAAATGTTGCTACGATATGTATTGGCATTGCTGCATCTATGGCATCTGTATTACTTGCCTCGGGCACTCATGGCAAAAGAGTCGCATTAAAACATTCCAGGATAATGATGCATCAGCCAAGTGGATCTATTGGCGGGCAGGCCAGTGACATTGAGATTACAGTTGCAGAAATTAAAAAACTGAAATCAGAACTTTACGAGGTAATCAGCAACCATACGGGCAAGCCTGTTAAACAAATTGAAACAGATTTTGATAGGGATCACTGGATGACTGCGGCTGAAGCTAAAGAATACGGATTTGTAGATGAAGTACTCGTTACAAATCCCCGAAAAGAAAAAAAAGATTAAAAGACAACCTTTTTGAAGTTTAAAAAATTAATAAATGAATCCTAAACAATTTTTATACAACGGCTGGAAAGCAGATGACGAAGAAGAAAAAGATGAACAACCAAAGTCAGACCTGATGATGTTCAGCAAACGTATCGAAAAATATTTTTTTGATCGTCGCAGTGTGCACCTGTGGGGTGTGGTAGATGATAAGTCTGCAAAAGATATAGTCACTAAATTCTTATTGCTTGATGCGGATAAACCCGGTGAAGAGATTAAGTTTTATATCAATAGCCCCGGCGGGGTTGTTACCAGCGGAATGGTTATTTATGACACCATGAAAATGATAAAATCTCCTGTGAGCACAATTTGCATGGGTCTCGCAGCCTCAATGGGAAGCATCCTGCTTAGTGGAGGAACGAAAGGCAAGAGATATATCTATCCCCATGGAGAGGTTATGATTCATCAGGCTTTATTAGGAGGATATATTCAGGGGGTAAGTGCCGATTTGGAAATTCAGGCAAAACAAACAAAGAGAGTTAAAGAAGTAGGGGCAAAAATTCTTGCCGAAAATTGCGGCAAGACCATGCAGCAAATCATGAAAGATTTTGACCGGGATTACTGGATGGATGCTCCCGAGGCAGTTGAATACGGCATAGTAGATCAGGTTATAATTAAGTTATAAGCCGCTGATTGTAATATAATAACGTATATATTCTTTATAGCGAATAAATTCACCCTTCCATATTTGTCAAATAATGCTGTCCCTGTCAAAATCGTTTTATATTTTTGTGACAGGCAAAATTATTTCTGATTAGTTAGCTATAACCTAAATGGCGAAAAATCCTCTTCATTGTTCATTTTGTGGCCGCAGCCGAGATGAAGTTAAAATACTCATTGCTGGTCAGGAAGGTCATATTTGCGAAAATTGTGTTGAGCATGCCCGGGAAATTATCGAACAGGAACTGATGATCCGGGATGAAAAGACAGGTGCTACTTTCAAACTGACCGTTAAAAAGCCGATGGAAATAAAAAAATTCCTCGACGAATATGTTATTGGGCAGGACGATGCAAAAAAAGTTTTATCTGTTGCCGTTTACAATCATTATAAAAGATTACAACAAAAAATTTCTGAAACCACCCCCGGTGATATTGAGATAGAAAAAAGCAATATCATCATGGTAGGTGAAACCGGGACAGGTAAAACCTTATTGGCAAAAACAATTGCCCGTTTGCTGAATGTTCCTTTTACAATTGTAGATGCTACTGTTTTTACCGAAGCAGGGTATGTGGGTGAAGATGTCGAAAGCATTCTGACAAGATTACTGCAGGTTTGCAACTATGATGTAGCTGCCGCAGAACGTGGAATAGTATATATAGACGAAATAGATAAAATTGCTCGCAAAGGAGATAATCCATCTATTACAAGGGATGTAAGCGGAGAAGGCGTTCAGCAAGGATTGCTGAAGTTACTTGAAGGAACTGACGTGTTGGTTCCCCCGCAAGGCGGGCGCAAGCATCCTGAACAAAAACTCATCAAGATCAATACTCAGAATATTCTTTTCGTGTGCGGAGGTGCTTTTGATGGCATAGATAAAGTAATTGCCCGCCGGGTGCAAACCAATACAATTGGATTTAATGTGGATAAAGAATTGCAGGAGAACATGAAAAAAAATCTTCTGAGTTATATCAATGCACAGGATCTGAAATCTTTTGGTTTAATCCCTGAACTACTGGGCCGTCTTCCTGTAGTTACACATCTTAATCCCCTCGATGCTGAAACGCTAAGAGCAATTCTTACAGAACCGAAGAATGCATTAGTGAAACAATATAAAAAATTATTTGAGTTAGAAGGAATTCAATTGATCATTGAGGATGAAGTGCTTTCTTTCATGGTAGAAAAAGCGGTAGAATATAAATTAGGAGCAAGAGGCTTGCGCAGCATCTGCGAAAGTATTCTGACCGACGCCATGTTTGAACTTCCCTCTTCCAAGCAAAGCCAGTTTACGCTGGATATTGAATACGCCAAAAGGAAATTTGATAAGAGCAAATTAAGCTTGTTGAAAGTAGCATAAAAACAGGATTCAACAGATTTAATGGTTTATTTGGATATTTGGCCAGGTATTGAATCTGGCCATTTTTTTTAATACAATAATATGCAAGAATTAATTGACAAACTGAAAACCGAAGCGGGTCTTACTGATGAGCAAGCCCAAAAAGCTTTAACTACAATCAAAAATTTTGTGATAGAAAAATTTCCGATGTTGGAAGGCGCCGTGAATAACATTTTCGGCTACTGATTTCACAAACTATTTTACATTTTTGAATGTTCTGAAATGACGATTTGCGGCATCATACGGAGTGAATGAGCGGCTACATGCCTGCAGAAGAAACGCCATTAGGATAAGGAGTATAATTCTTGTTTTCATAGATCACAGATTTTGTATTTCAAAATTACAATTAATGAAAATAAATGATTGCAAAGAAACACTTCTGAAATTTTCATAATTATTTAGGGAATTCACTCCAGACTGAATAGTAAAAGATGCTGCGCAAAAAAAGCATCCCGGCAAAATTGCCGGGATGGAATTTAAGGGGTACCGTCTTATATGGTTTTCCGTCCTATACAGTTTTTATCTTTCCTTCCGGAAAGATGATTATAATGTTTTAACTGCATCCACCCTGAGTTCCGCAGTTCAAACATTTGTAACAAGTGCCGCTGCGTACCATGATATGGCCACATACATTACATGAAGGGGCATCACTTTGCATGTTCCGGGCTGCTGCATTCATCCCATCGGCTCCGGCATCTATTTTTGATTGCTGGAATGTCCTTTGATTTTTTGATGGTTGTGTATTTGTACCACCTGCTGAAGGCACAATTCTAACATTGGAAAGTTCGGGTGATTTTTCATACTCCAGGTTAGTTGGAATTTCATCCCAATCATCAGCACCCGTGTTCATCACTTCAGGTTTATCCAATACATGAACTAAATCAGTACGTCCCAAATATTCATATCCTAATATCCGGAAAATAAAATCAACAATGGAAGTTGTGGTTTTAATATTAGGATGCTCAACAAAACCAGCAGGATCGAATTTGGTAAATGCGAATTTGTCAACAAATTCTTCCAGGGGTACTCCGTATTGTAATCCGATAGAAATAGAAATGGCAAAACAGTTCAGCATACTACGCATAGTAGCACCTTCCTTTGCCATATCAATAAAAATTTCTCCAAGAGTGCCATCGCTGTATTCACCGGTACGCAGGAAGATAGCCTGGCCATTAATCTTTGCTTTTTGTGTAAAGCCACGGCGCTTTGCAGGTAATGAACGGCGTTCCACAATTCTTGCCAGTTGACGTTTTAATTTAGTGTCTGCACTGTTTTGTACCCGGCGGTTCACTTCATCCAGCAATTCTTCTATGGTCAGACCACCGAGATTCACAATCAGGGATTCTTTGGAAGCATCATTTGTAATACTTTCTGATTTTTCGGTATTATTTTCTTCTGATTTTTTTCTTGTATCACTTTTGTTACTTAAAGGCTGGCTCATTTTGGATCCATCCCGGTAAAGAGCACAGGCTTTCAGTCCTAATTCCCAACTCAGCATATATGCATCTGCTATTTCATCTACAGTCGCTTCGTGGGGAAGGTTGATAGTTTTCGAAATGGCGCCGCTGATAAAAGGCTGCACGGCGCCCATCATACGGATATGGCCTTCGGCATGTATAAAACGCCGGCCTTTTTTTCCGCATTTATTGGCACAGTCAAAAACGGGCAAATGTTCATCTTTCAGGTAAGGAGCTTCCTCCATCATCATCGTACCGCATACATAATCATTGGCGGCTTCAATTTCATCTTCATTAAATCCGAGTGCTTCCAGGAGGCTCCATTCAAAATCATTGTATTGTTCCGAAGTAAATCCCAGGCGTTGCAAACATTCCTCACCTAATGTAAACTTGTTGAAAATAAAATTTATGTGGAAAGCAGTAGCTACTGCTGTATCTAACTTTTTTATCTCATCAGCAATAAATCCTTTTTCGCTTAAAGTCTGGTGGTTGATATATGGTGCACCTGCAAAAGAAGCGGAACCTATTACATACTTAATGATTGTGTCGGTTTCTTTTTCAGAATATCCTAAATTTTTCAACGCTGCAGGAACGGATTGGTTGATGATCCGGAAATATCCACCACCGGAAAGCTTTTTGAATTTTACCAGGGCAAAATCCGGTTCTACACCTGTAGTATCACAATCCATAATAAATCCTATAGTTCCTGTTGGTGCAATTACAGTTGCCTGCGCATTGCGATATCCATATTTTTCTCCCAACTCAACTGCTTCATCCCATGCTTTGCAGGCAGCAGTCAATAAATAATCAGGACAATATTTAGCCTTAAGTCCCTGAGGATTCAAACTCAGGTTTTCATATTCATCAGCATCATAAGCAGCGAGGCGGTGATTCCGCATCACCTTCAACATGTGTTTTTTGTTTTCCTCATATTTAGGAAATGCTCCCAATACTCCAGCCATTTCTGCTGAGGTTTTATATGCGGTGCCGGTCATTATAGCTGTTATTGCCCCTGCTATAGCCCTGGCTTCTTCACTATTATACGGAATGCCACTTACCATCAGCATGGTTCCAAGATTTGCATAGCCCAATCCCAATGTGCGGTATTCATAACTGAGTTGTGCTACCTCTTTGGAGGGAAATTGCGCCATCAATACAGAAATTTCCAAAACAATGGTCCACAAACGGCAATTGTATTCGTACCCTGCAACATCAAAAACTTTTGTTTCACAATCATAAAATTTCATCAGGTTGGAGGAAGCAAGATTGCATGCGGTATTATCAAGGAACATATATTCTGAGCACGGGTTAGAAGCTCTTATTTCACCGCCCTCCGGGCAGGTATGCCATTCATTGATAGTAGTATTATATTGTGTACCGGGATCGGCACAGCGCCAGGCAGCATACGCAATCTGATTCCACAATTCTCTTGCAGGAATTTTTTTCATCACCCTTCCATCCATTCTTCCCTTCAGTTCCCAATCGTCATTGTTCTTTAATCTTTCAAAAAAAGAATTGGGAATACGAACTGAATTATTGGAGTTCTGGCCGCTAACGGTTTTGTAGGCTTCCCCTTCATAATCGCTGGCATAGCCTGCAGCAATCAAAGCACCTGCTTTCTTCTCTTCTTCAACTTTCCAGTTAATAAATTCAATGATTTCCGGATGGTCCAGGTCGAGGCATACCATTTTTGCGGCCCGACGGGTAGTGCCTCCGGATTTAATAGCCCCTGCTGCACGGTCGCCGATTTTTAAGAAACTCATCAGGCCGGATGAAGTTCCACCACCACTTAATTTTTCTCCTTCCCCCCTCAGGTTGGAAAAATTGGTTCCCACTCCTGATCCATATTTAAATATACGGGCTTCACGAACCCATAGGTCCATGATGCCTCCATCATTGACTAAATCATCATTCACACTGAGTATGAAACAGGCATGCGGCTGAGGGCGCTCATATGCTGAGGTAGATTTTTTCAATTCACCATCGGCAGGATCCACGTAATAATGTCCCTGGGGTTTTCCATTGATTCCATAGCTTTCATATAAACCAGTGTTGAACCACTGAGGAGAATTAGGAACACACATTTGATTCAGGATGCTGTACACCAGTTCATCATAAAATACCTGTGCATCTTTTTCGCTGGCGAAATAACTGTATTTTTCTCCCCATACTTTCCAGCAATTGGCCAGGCGATGCGCTACCTGTTTTGCAGACGTCTCCCTGCCCAAGCTACCATCGGGTTGTGGTACACCTGCCTTTCGAAAATATTTTTGCGCCAGGATATCTGTTGCAATCTGACTCCATTGCCTGGGCACTTCCACATTCTTCATTTCAAAGACAACCTCACCGGTTGGATTCTTGATTATTGAAGTACGGTAGTCATATTCAAACATGTCGAAAACATTCACGTCGGTCCGGGTAAAGCGACGTGAAAATTGCAAACCGCCACCGGCGGAAGCTTGCTTTTTACTTATCATAACAAAAAGAATTTATCGGGTTAAGTAATTGTTAACGCAGAAGACGAAAATATTTTTTAGAATCTACAATTCAAACTTAGAGATATTCACATCTTGTGGAAAAACTTGAATGAATAGGCGGAAGTGCACGACTGTTCTGAATCCGGTGATTTCTGCACAATTAATAAAATTTTTATGGCTAAATTTTTTTTGGAAAATCAAGTGGAGTAGTGTAAAAAAAATAATACATCCAAAATATCTATTGAAACGCAACGCAGGTAAGGGTTTCTGAAAATTTCTCTTTGAATATCGTTCGTATCCCGGATAATTTTATAATTTTTTTCTTTTGAAACCCGCTACCAAAAAGGCTTTTAAGGAATCCTATTGCTGAAACAAAAATTTCTCTGCCGGCAATCTCCTGTTTTTTGAATTTTCAATACAACCGCAAGAGGAAAAACATCATACAGAAAAACAAAAATTACGAAAAAAGGAAGTACCTGTAATAATAAAAGCAGGAAGCAGATAAAATGACAAAAACTTTCTGCATTTTTGTAAGACAATCAATACAGGATGAAATCAGGAATTATCAAGTCTCTGGCAGAAAAGAAAAAAACAGGCAAAAAATCTTTTGCCGTTTTGATTGATCCTGATAAAGCTAACGCATCGATCCTTGACGAACTGATCGAACTTTCTTCTGTTGCTAAAGTGGATTATCTCCTGGTTGGCGGCAGCCTGGTTATTTCCAATTACCTGGATGACTGTGTGCAGCATATCAAGCAGAATTGTGATTTGCCGGTAATTCTTTTTCCCGGTAGCCCGACGCAAGTGAGTAAATATGCCGATGCGTTATTATATTTATCACTCATCTCCGGCCGCAATCCTGAATTGCTGATAGGGCAACATGTAGTATCTGCTCCATTTGTAAAGCAAAGTGGTTTTGAAATAATGCCGACCGGTTATATAGTGATTGATGGCGGGGCTCCTACCACTGTTTCTTATATCAGCAATGCTTCCCCAATACCTGCCGATAAGAATGAAATAGCTATGTGCACCGCTATGGCTGGTGAAATGCTGGGTATGAAATTAATTTACATGGATGCAGGCAGTGGCGCCAGGCGGCCCATCACAGAAAGTATGATAAAATTAGTTGCTGATAATATCGAAGCGCCGCTCATTGTTGGCGGCGGTATCATTCATCCTGAAAAAGCATACCTGAATTGCAAAGCAGGCGCTGATGTGATCGTTGTTGGTAATGCGATTGAAAAAGATGCCTCTTTGATTAAGGAGATGAGTGCTGCGGTGCATTCTGTGCCGGCGAAAGTTTAACGCAGTTCCTCCACTTCAACCCTGGTTGGTGTTTCTTTTCCTCCCACAATTCCTCTTGAACTTAAAGCAATCGCTTTTATAATCATTGCCATATTACTCATGTCAAGTGTTTCTATCTGGTCACTGACTTTGTGATAGTTGGGTTCGCTTGGCTCCTCGGGTGGTGTACCCATTTTTGCCGTGGAGATGGTATGCGCCGGAACGCCTAACCTTGCCAGCGTTGCATTGTCTGAACGGTAAAATAAATTTTGTTGCGGATATGGATCCGGGTAAAAGGTAAATCCAGTTCCTTCTAAATTTTTTTGCAGTATGGCTCCCATATCCGTTTTATCATAACCGGTAATGTATGCCGAATTTTTTCCCCATTTTGAATCGGTGCCTATCATTTCAATATTGAACATGGCCACTACTTTATCCGGATCAAATTGCTTGGAAAAATATTGAGAACCATATCCACCTACTTCTTCTGCCGTAAACGCAGCAAATACGATCGTCCTTTCATTATTGTTGAGTTGCTTAAAATATTTTGCCAGCATGATCACGGCCGTAGTTCCAGCTGCATCATCATTCGCCCCGTTATATATAGAATCCCCTTTCACCGGCTTGCCTACTCCGAGGTGATCATAATGTGCAGAGAATATTACATAATCATTCTTCCTGCTCTTTCCCGGCAAGATGCCTACTACGTTTGCCAGTTTTTGTTCTGAGATTTCAATCTTTGCTTCGATGGAAAAATTTTTAGGAACATGATTTGTCAGCAGGTAAATAACATTGTTGGCAGATTTAAAAGAAGCTCTTTTGCCTGAAGACAGTCTTGAAAAATTAGAAGCATAACTTGTATCCACTAAAACAATAATATTTTTCCCGGACTGTGCCAATGCGAATGCTTCTTTGAAAAGGCTGGTCCCAGCTTTTATTGTTTCTAGTTCATAGCCTGAAGACTGATTCACATTCAACTCAGTTTGACCGCTGTTGATAGCAATATTTCGGGGAGCCAAAACAACACCGTCCAGTACGGCGCTGACGCTGATTACTTGAGACCGCACCATAGAAAATTCCTGACGATAGCTCCCCCCGTTGTTCCATGTCTGCAGGCCGATCTTTTTAAATTCATCCGAAATAAAATCTGCTGCCCTGTCAATATCAGGTGTAAAGGCCCTACGGCCACGCATTTCATCCGAAGACAATGCTTGTTCGATTCGTTCTGCTTCTTTCGCATTTATAATCTCATCAATATTCTGGGCAAATAGAAAAGAGGTTGTAAGAAGTAACAACCCTGTCAGAGAAAGTAATTTCATGTGCTTTTATTGTGTTTGATTGTTTTATTGTTTGATGGCTAACAAGTAACAAACAAACCATGCAACCATTTTTGCAACTACAAACTCATCATCTCTTTAAACTTCACGGTTTGCCTGCGGCTAACTTCAATCTTTTCTCCGCCTTTTAATTCGATTAACAACCCCCCGTTGAAATAGGGTTCTATTTTTTCAATCAACCGCATATTAACTATATGCTTACGGTTTGCACGGAAGAAAGTTTTTTCATCCAGCCGTTCTTCCAGGGCATTCAAAGATTTTAAAATAAGAGGTTTGTTGGGGCCGAAAAAAACTTTGGCATAATTTCCAACGCTTTCAAATAAACGTATTTCATTTAATTTGACAAACCAGCAACGCTCTCCGTCTTTTACAAACACCTGGTCGTTGTCCGTAAGCAGGCTGTTATTTATATTTTCTGTAGAAGGTCTGTTTTCTTTTGCTTCAGAAATATGAAGTTTCTGAACCGCATCTGCCAGCCTTTTGGGTTCAATAGGCTTCAATAAATAGTCCAGTGCATTAACTTCAAAAGCCTTTAATGCAAATTCATCATAAGCTGTAGTGAAAATAACCTGCGGCGCTCTTTCCAGTTCTGACAACAAATCAAAACCGGTTTTTCCCGGCATTTGAATATCCAGGAAAATCAGGTCCGGATGTAGGTTTTCAATTTTGGCGATGCCTTCATCAGCATTGGCCGCCTCATCTATCACTTCAATATCAGGAAAATCCTGCAATAGTTTTTTTAATTCAGCACGGGCTAAACGTTCATCATCAATAATAATTGCTCTCATGTGATTACTTTGAATTTGAATTTACAGGTAAAACAAGTTTGGCTTCCACCAGGAACGGCTCCAGTTGTTTTATTTCAAATTTTGCTTTATCTCCGTACAATAAATTAAGCCGGTCCGTGGTGCTGGATAATCCAAATCCTTCTTTATTAGTCAGTCCATTCAGTTGCCCGGTATTTTGTACACTCAGCTCCAGAAAATTGTCTTTAAACCCTGAACTGATACGAACTATTCCACCATGGATCCGTTGACTGATCCCGTGTTTAATGGCGTTTTCCGCTAAGGTCTGCAACATCATTGGAGGCACCTGCTGATCGAGTGTATCTTCATCAATATTATATTCGATCTTAAGCCGGTCTTCAAACCTCATATTTTCAAGAGCAAGGTAATCTTTTACAATGTTAAGTTCTTTTTCCAAAACAACCGTTTCCGATTTATCTGCCTGCATACTGCTGCGCAGGATATTGCTGAGCTCGGTTACCGCTTCACGGGCTCTCTGCGGATTCTCCACCACCAGGGCCCTGATACTATTTAAGGAATTAAAAATAAAGTGCGGATTAATATGAGATTTGATGGTTTTTAATTCCAGTTCCTTGACAAGGGCTTCCAATCGTAATGTATCGAGTTGTTGCTTTCTGCTTTTAGTTACATAATGATAAATGAAATAAATAAGATTCCAGATAAGTATATTGATGACAAAATAAAATGCTCCGCTCAGAATAAGCAAAAGCGGTTGATCAGTAAATTCTTTTTCCTGGTGATTCAATAAATTAAAGCGGCTGCACGCCTCCATATAGAATGAAGAAGCGATTAATGAAAAAATGACGGTCACAAGCAAGAACTGAAGTATCTGCTTTTCTATCGGCTTTTGAAGGGTATTTAACCGGATGATGACAAATCGCATCAGGTGAGTAAAAAAAATCCCGAGAAATACGAAAATGCCCAGCCTGGTAAATATTACATACCTGGATTCAGCATCCCCTAACCGCTGGAATGAATAAGCAAAAAAAACATTGATGAGAGCAAAAAGTCCCCAACCTATAATCTGGAATAACCAGTATTTTGAATTACTTATACGCATAAAGTGCAAAATTAGTCAATCCTGCTCCCGGCAGGCTCCCTAAATATACCAGTGGGCAATAACTTTTACAAATGGAAGTTTTTTTTAGCCTATTAACTACAAACTTAATTAAGATCATCACTTTGTACGAAATTTGTCAAGCAATCGTTATCAGGAAGCTGGCTGGAATATATTAATTTTACCCAGTCAAATACAATTCATGGAAATCATTCCGGGCCCCCTTTTAAAAACAATTGATTCACCGGCGGATCTTAAAAAATTACCGAGGGAAAAATTACACCAGTTGTGCGATGAACTGCGCCAGTATATCATTGACGTGGTAAGTGTCTATGGTGGGCATTTTGCGGCCAGTTTAGGGGTAGTAGAACTGACAGTTGCCCTCCATTATATATATAATACTCCTTATGATCAATTGGTTTGGGATGTAGGCCACCAGGCTTACGGGCATAAAATTCTGACCGGCCGCAGAGATACTTTTATTACCAATAGAAAATATAAAGGTATAAGCGGTTTCCCCAAGCGTAGTGAAAGTGATTATGATACATTTGGAGTTGGCCATTCATCTACATCTATCTCTGCAGCCCTGGGTATGGCAATGGCCGCCAAATACAAGGGAGAAACCAATAGAAAAGTAATTGCTGTCATTGGAGATGGAGCTATGACTGCAGGGCTTGCATTTGAAGGTATGAATCATGCCGGCGTAGCAGACAATGACCTGCTAATTATTTTGAATGACAACTGCATGGGTATTGATCCCAATGTGGGCGCTTTGAAAGAATACCTGACTGATATTACTACTTCACCCACTTATAATAAAGTAAAAAGCAATGTCTGGAAATTGTTGGGAAAATTACCCGTAGGTAAACATTTCACCCGTAAAATGGCGCATAAACTTGTTGGAGGAACCAAGGCTATGGTAAGCAGTAGCGCCAATTTATTTGAATCCCTGAAGCTCAGGTATTTTGGCCCCATTGACGGTCATAATGTGGCCAAGTTAGTAGATACTTTAAGAGATCTTCGGGAAATTCCCGGACCAAAGATTCTGCATATCATCACCACAAAAGGTAAAGGATATGCATTGGCAGAAAAAGATCAAACCAAATGGCATGCACCAGGTTTATTTGATAAAATCACCGGTGAAATTCAAAAAAAGAAATTTGACTTGCCTCAGCCTCCCAAATACCAGGATGTATTTGGTCATACGATTATTGAATTAGCTGAGAAAAATGAAAAAATATTCGGGATCACTCCTGCCATGCCTTCAGGATGTTCATTAAAATTTATGATGGAGAAAATGCCGGACCGGGCATTTGATGTTGGTATTGCCGAGCAACACGCTGTTACTTTAAGCGCCGGAATGGCAACACAGGGAATGAAAGTATTTTGCAACATCTATTCTTCCTTCATGCAAAGAGCCTACGACCAGGTAATTCATGATGTAGCAATTCAAAACCTGCCGGTGATATTTTGCTTAGATCGTGCCGGGTTGGTAGGTGATGACGGAGCCACACACCACGGCGCTTATGACATACCTTACATGCGTTGCATACCCAATATGGTTGTAAGCGCTCCGATGAACGAAGCAGAGTTGAGAAACCTGATGTACACAGCTCAACTAGAGTCAACCAAAAATCCATTTGTGATCCGCTATCCGAGAGGTGAAGGAGTATTATCAGATTGGAAAACAGAAATGAAAGAAATCAAAATCGGAACTGGCAGAAAATTAAAAGACGGCCAGGATATTGCCATACTTTCATTAGGCCATCCCGGAAATTTTGCTGCGGCAGCAATCCGTGACCTGAAAAATGAAGGACTGAACCCGGCGCATTATGATATGCGGTTTGCCAAACCATTGGATGAAGAATTACTTCATGAAGTATTCCACCGTTTCAAGAAAATCATTACCGTTGAAGACGGAACTATAAAAGGCGGCTTCGGCTCAGCCATCCTGGAGTTCATGAATGAAAATAATTACAATGCAGAAATAAAAATATTAGGCATACCCGACAGAATTGTTGAACACGGAACTCCGAAAGAATTGCAACACGAATGTCATTATGATGCCGAAGCCATTAAAGCAGCAGCGCTGGAAATGATGCGGGGAAAGGTTGCTGTTTCCCCACCTGTATTAGGATAAGTTTTTTCTGACTAAATTTAAGCATGCAACGGATCGTCGCCATTCTTGCATACTTTTTTATTTGTGTAGATTGCATCGCACAGCAATATCCCTTTGTTCATTACACTCCTAAAGATGGTTTGGTAAACAGCCGGGTAAAAAAAGCTTACCAGGACAGCAAGGGCCGAATGTATTTTCTTACTTTCGGAGGATTAAGTGTATTTGATGGAGTGAGGTTTAGAAACTATACTACACAAAATGGACTTGCAAGCAACATAGTAAATGATATATTGGAAGTCGGGGACGATTCGTTATTGGTAGCTTGTAATGCACCAACTCTTATTGCTTTGGTGAAAGGAAAATTAGAGACAGTAAAGACAAAAGGTATTCCCTCTCCTCTTATCAATCAATTTTATAAGCATGATGATGATCGCATTTATCTTTCATCGGATGATGGATTATTTCTATTGGAAAAAAACACAATCCGTGCTTTAAATATTTCCCGGATTACAAAAGAACAACCCGATCTTCCTTTCCTCGGAAATATTACCGGCATCGGCAATTTTTTGATTATTACGACAAACGATATGAAATTTAATAAGGGAATTTTTGTTTATGATATAAAAGCCAATCGCATTTGTGATGCATTACCGATGAGTGGTTATTTGGTTGGAAAAGATAAAAAGGACCGGATCTGGTTTACCACAAACGAAAAACTACTTATCGTAGACCAAAATGCTCTGCAAAAGGGAAAGCTTTTGATCACGGATCCCAAGGAGGGATTTCAGCAGGTAAAAGATTACTCTACCGTTAATCTCACATTTGATATTGACGCTATTTGGGTTGTATTCAGAAATAAGGAATTTAGAAACTCCGAGATCCGGCGTATCAATGAAGATGGAACGGTATTCAGTATGCCATTGCCGGAACAAGCTACCATTTCTTATATCAAAAATATTTTTATTGATCGTGAAAACACGGTTTGGCTGAGTAATGATGGCGAAGGTGTTTTTAAGATCATTAATTCTCCATTGCAGATCTCTGAAAAGCCTCTTGGTAAAACGATAGAAAGTTCGATTGGAAATGTTTTTTATTCTTCGGGAATTACATGGTATGGAACCACTACAAAAAAATTGTTCCGCAGATCTGCGGATAAATTGGAGGAATTCAATTGTAATCTTCCTTTTGCTCCAGTAGTATTTTATGAATGGGGAAATGAGATTCTTGCGAATGATGGGAAAAATATATATGAAGCTCTTTTTCGGCCAGCTAAAAGAATCATCGAATTCAAAAAGACTATTTCATTGCCTGACAGCGATTTTTTTATTAAAAAAATTGTTACTGATAAAAATGGGGCCATTATTTCTGGCCAAAAAACCGGTATAAATGTATGGATGAATAATAAATCTGTTTTTCATTTGCCGATAGATAAAAATGAATTGGCGGAAGAACTTTTTTTTGATAAGAATGATCGGCTTTGGATAGTGAAACGTTCCGGGGAAACAACTGTGTTCGAACTTCATCCTGAAAATCCTTCACAATATCTGCAACCTGTTTTTCGGTTTGAGAAAGAACAGATCATTGGCTCGCCACGAAGTTTTGTTATTGATAAAAAGGAGATCATATGGATCGGAACAAGAAATGACGGGATCAGTGGGTATGAACAAAAAGGTAATCACTTGAAACAATTGTATCATTTTTATTCAGGCAATGGACTCACAGATAATTTCGTTACCGCTTTGGCCTGTGATTCGTTGAATAATATTATAGTCGGCACTCAAACTGGCCTTGACCGTATCGTATTTGATTCAACAATCACATGGCGTATAGAAAACCTTAGCAAGAGCAGTAATTTTTTTGGCTATATTAATCAAACATGGGCTGATTCAAAACAAGCCTATGCACTTACTCCCTCAGGAGTTCTTTTGCAGGTTTCACCAATTGTTGAAACAAAAAGAAGTACCAGTCCTGAATTATTATTAGAAGAGATGAGGGTGAATGCACAAATCATGACAGGGAGAACAAATTTTAACCATAAAGAAAATAATATTAGTTTTTTGGTGGCAGCTCCAAGTTTTATTGACGAAAAACAAGTGACTTATACCTATTTACTGGAAGGCTCCGGAAACAATCAATGGAGTGATACGGCTTCAACTAACGCAGTCATTAATCTTACCAATCTATCAGCAGGTGATTATACACTAAATGTGAAGGCTTTTTTTCCTTCTTCAACTTATCAGCCTGCAGCACTTTCCTATTCATTCCAGGTAATGCCACCCTGGTGGCAAACATGGTGGTTCCGAAGTATTGCCGGATTAATAGTTTTGGGAATATCAGTTCTTGGATTGCGATTCTATTATAAACGGCGATTAGAAAAACAAATGGCCACATTGGAAAAACAAAAAGCCATTGAACAGGAACGAACACGAATCGCAACCGACATGCATGATGACTTAGGCGCCGGGTTATCCAGAATAAAATTTTTGACTCAATCGATACTTAATAAAAAAGGGAACGATGAAGTGGCCACTGCAGAATTGGAGAAGATAACTTTGTTCTCTGATGAGATGTCTGAAAAAATGGGCGAGATCATTTGGGCTCTCAACGAAAAAAATGATATACTGGCGGACCTTGTTGCCTATACAAGGTCTTACACTATGGAATATCTCGCCCAGCACAATATAGAATGTGAGGCCGATACACCTTTGCATTTACCCGATAATTTTATTACGGGAGAAATGCGCCGTAATATTTTTTTATCTGTAAAAGAATGTTTACACAATATTGTAAAACATGCTCAGGCATCGAAAGTATTTTTCTCCATACAATTGAATGGAAGGATGCAGATCATTATTCATGACAATGGAAAAGGCATAGACTGGAATAACCAACGGGCATTTAGTAATGGAATTGAAAATCTCAAAAAAAGGATGAAAGAAATAAACGGTTCTGTAAGTTTCTCAAATGACGAAGGAACCAAAGTTTTGTTGACGATGCCATTAAATTTATAACGTTCGTCATATTGGTAAATGTAATTACCGCCATTAATTTTAGACGCACATGCCGATTAAAGTTTCAATAGTCGAAGATCTTACTGAAGTAAGGGATGGCCTTGCTGAATTAGTTTCATCAGATAAAGAACTCTCAATGGTCGGTAGTTTTGAAGATGCCGAGTCTGCGGTTCTAAAATTACCAGTGCTTCATCCTGATATTGTGATAATGGATATCAACCTTCCCGGTATGAGTGGTATTGATTGCATTCGAAGTGTAAAAGAAAAATGCCCCAATACTCAATTCATGATGTTCACTGTCTATGAGAACGATGAAAAAGTTCTGCAGGCATTACAAGCAGGAGCATCTGGCTATTTATTGAAAAGGACTGAACCACAAAGAATAGTCGAAAGTATAAAAGAG
Organism: Bacteroidota bacterium; assembly: GCA_018266555.1. Taxonomy (GTDB): domain Bacteria; phylum Bacteroidota; class Bacteroidia; order Chitinophagales; family Chitinophagaceae; genus UTBCD1. The sequence continues at coordinate 122,261 of JAFEAF010000014.1, forward strand.
CTCAACCAGGGAGGCTCGCCAATGAGCAGCAATATTGCCCGCAAGATTTTAAATATTTTTCTCCAGGAAAAGAAAATAACAAAAAAAGAAATTTTGTCTGATCGTGAGAATGAAGTCTTGGAGCTATTGGCTGGTGGATTATTGTATAAAGAAATTGCAGAAAAACTTTTCATTACTCATGGTACGGTGCGTCAGCACATCCACAACATTTACGAAAAACTGCATGTTAATAATCGGACCGAGGCCGTAAACAAATATTTCGATCGAAAATGACCTCCCCTCACTATAACATTCGTTATAGACAATCCTGACTTTTTTTCTATTGTTTTCAATTCATCAGTCTTCTACCTTCAATTTGACTTATCCTCACTCGAACTTTTAAATTAAGAATAGTTATGAAAAGAATTTTTATCCTGGCAACATTCCTTGTTGTTGCTACTCTTACGAACGGACAAATATTGAAAAAAATTGCTGATAAAGTAAAAAATAAAATCGGAACAACGCCAACAGAAAAAAAAGACAATACTCAGAATAAAAAACCAGAAACAAATACTACAAATAATACGCAGACAGACGCCGACACGGTAAAAGAAAATAAATTCGCTTCATCTGCTATACTAAAAATTTATAGTAAATATGATTTTGTGCCGGGAGAAAAAATTGTTGTCTTTGAAGATTTCATGCAGGACGCTGTCGGTGATCTTCCCGCTAAATGGAATACAAATTCAGCCGGGGAAACAGTAACAATCGAAGGAAAACAAGGACATTGGTTCCAATTGACCAAACCGGGCTGGTTCATGCCTGATTTTATAGATTCTCTTCCCCAGGATTTTACTCTTGAATATGATATGTTCGCAGACGCACCGGTGCACTCCTGGGGAATCACAACTTCCCTGGCTGAATTAAAAAACAAGGAGAAGCCTACCGACGAACAAGAGCATATCAATTCTTTCACATTAAACATAATCCCGGGAGTTGACGCAAATGGTGTCACTGAATATACTAGAAAAAAAAATAGCGTTGGTGAACAAGGAACCAATGCAAAGACCAGTCATTTCAGTGATATCACAAAGACTTACCATATAGCTATCTGGCGTCAGAAAGAAAGATTGCGTATCTATTTTGATGAAGACAAAGCATGGGATGTTCCCAAAGCATTTTTGCCGGAAGCAAAACTGAATGCAGTTTACTTCTTCATGCAATTAACGGACAACTGGCATTTTTTTATCAGTAATATCCGTCTCGCCGTTGGTGCACCGGATACACGCAATAAAATACTTACACAAAACAAATGGGTGACACACGGAATTCTTTTCGATGTGAACAGCGACAAGATCAAACCAGAGTCATACGGAACATTAAAGGAAATGGCAAATGTTCTGAAAGAATACACAGATCTCAAAGTAAAAATTATTGGACATACTGATGCAGATGGAAGTGATGCTGCAAATCTTGATCTGTCAAAACGAAGGGCTGCCGCCGTAAAAGAATCTTTGATAAAAGAATTTAGTATTGATGCAAGCCGGATGGAAACTGATGGTAAAGGTGAAAGTGAACCGATTGATAAAAATGATACTCCTGCGGGGAAGGCGAATAATAGAAGAGTTGAGTTTATTAAATCAAATTAAAAAAACTGTGGCAATGCGAATACTGATATTCTTTTTCCTGTTTTCTTTTATTATTCAGCCTGCATTTACTCAAGTCCCTACTAAGCAGGAAATGCAGAACCAGATGGCTCAGGTAGTTAAAGAATTGAATGAACAGATTGCTGACCTTGAAAAGCAAATTGCAGAAGCAAAGAAAAACAAGGAAGATGATTCGGTAATAAAAGAATTGCAAGACCAGATGGCCCTATTGAAAAAACAAGTGGAAATGATGGGTGGTCTGAAAAAAAACTTATCGGGCATCTCCGAGAAAACAATAAAAAATATTGAAGCAGATGATAACAATACTGAATTACCCAAAAGGGATGTGGCAAGAATAAAACAATTACCCGATAAAATTCTTTCGGATGCAGAATTGGTTCCCTATGTACAAAAAATACATGCACAGGTAGAAAACATCCTGACTCAAAAAGATAAAGCAGAAGCTCAAAAAATCTATGCTGCATTAAAAGCAGAAAAGAAATCATCCAACGAAATAAACAATACTGTAAGCAGTCTCTGGCTGAGCGGCTATACTGAAATAGCCTTGTATATAATGGGAAAAGAATGTGTTGCTAATATGAAAGATGTAAATATTCTTAACAACTATGCAGCTTTTCTTGCAATGAAAGGTGGCGAACATGCAGCGCTACCCATTCTTCAAAATCTGCACAAGAAGTATCCTGCTAACAGTACCATATTGAATAACATCAGCCAGTCCTGGTATGGACTGGGTGATATGAACAATGCAAACAGGTATCTCGATAGTACCGTAAAAATTTATAAGAATCATTCGCAAGCAAACCAAACCAAGAGTAAAATTGAAAAATCTGAAGGCAAGACACAGGAATCAATTGAATCTCTCAAAAGATCAATAAAAGAAAATTATACCCCTGAAAAAGAAGCGAGGCTGACTGAATTGGGAGGGAAACTGGAATATGATGATATAGTTTTTCGTTACCCGGCCAAAGCAGAACCTTTAGGAATAGAAAAATTCATGTTCATAATACCTTCTTATCCATTTGTAGCAGGGGTCGAATCCAAGAAAGCCAGAATGGAATGGGATGATTTTAAAGAAAAGGTGTGGGCTGCTGTTAAAAAAATTGAAGATGATAGAAGAGTAATCGAAAAAAAAGTTGAAAATTATTCAAACCGTTTATTAACTAATCCGCTATTATTAAAACCATACAATAATACGGTGTACTTAACATCTGCCCGCAAACTGAAACTACTCTATGATTGGTACACTGACAGGTTTCTGGCACTTGAAAAAAAAAGACAAGCAGCATCTGATTCAGTAAAAAAATGGAAGGATGAATTAAATAAAGTCATCCTTGCTCTTGGAGATGATCCGCAAAACCCAAATGCAAATTGTGGCAAAATTCAATCTTTATCAACGAGTTTTTTAACGAAAGCCAATACACTTTGGCAACAACGAAATGCAGAATTATTGTCTTTAAACAAACAAAAACTGAATGCAGAAGCCACCTATAGCCTGTATGGCACTCATGATCAGTCATTATATGAGTTACAGATCGTAAATATCAAATTGTCATTTTTACTGTTCCTTGGAAATTTGGCCTGTGAATTTTCATCAGGTTGTACCACTACAACAGCTCAAAAACCTCCAGGAAAATTCTTGCCGGATTTTGATTCCCTGAACTGCCAATACAAAGAGGAATATAATATTCCACCATTTACCAATATTAAAATTGAATGTAATAAAATGACGACTGTGTTTGATATTGACACCGAACTTGGATTAAAGGTAAAATTGGGATGGGAAGAAAATCTTAATTCCGGAAAAATCACAAAAGGAACAATTGAAATGACTGCAGAAGCAGGAACAGACGTTGCTAAGTTTGGCCCGGTTGGAGCCGAATTAAAAGGAAGCGGGTCGGTAGGTGTTGAAATTACAAGTGAAGGTGTTCAGGAAGTTTACATCAAAGGAGCTTCTACCATTGATGTTTCCGGAAATATTAATGGTGGCGAAATTACTCCCGGAGTACAATCAGATCCGAAAGGGATATCAGCTATGTCTGCTGAAGTAAAGATTAGCTGGAATGTTGGCGCTGGTCCTGCACAAGGCACCATGAACAGCAGCCTTAGTGGTGGTGGTATGCTGAATGCCGTTAATCTGAGTTTAAGATAAGCAGGTTAGAATTTTTCAATCTGCCTTTGCTGATAAATTGATAGTGACCTAAACCTTATAGTTTATTAATTGTAATCAGAAATTATATATGAAATTCTTTATTGCCATAATTTCCTTTCTTCTTCTGTATTCTTATTCATCGGGGCAGCGGTTTATAAAAACAACAGAGCCATGCACCGATGAAATATTAAAAAATGTTAAGGGAGAATGGATACACTGGGGTGATCCGTGGTATGCAAAAGTTTCTAAACAGCAGGAGCAGGAAATTCGCAGCCGGGTAGCAACCATTCATCAATTTATTTATAACCTTCTTCCCTCATCCATTCCGGGAATTGATGCAGCATGGGGAATACATTCATCGGATTATGAGTTTGCACAGCAATCAACAAGAGAGCAGGTAACCGCAGATCAAAGCAGGCAAAAGTTCTTCAATGGTATTCCTCTTGTTCAGTACACTTATACAATCGGATTTTATGAATATTCCTGCGGTATTAGCGGGAACAATTATCTTATGAGAAAAGGATACCCGAGGGAAGACGGGGCTGGATTTAGAGTTGCTGTAAATACGCTGAATCGTTTTATACGTACTGACCTTCAAGATGTGGAAGGGATGCAAATTGACGGAAGAAATATTAAGAGTATGCCTGACATAATAGGCAGCTGGAAGGGATATACATTATATCATTGTGAACAACTCGGCACTGCGGTTCTTTTACATCGGGATGGTATATTGCCGTATATGCCTGTTACCAGGAAACAATATCTTGAGTTAAGTATTAAACACTTCGAAAGATTTTTTGATGAAACTATCAAGACCTATGATGAGTTAGGTGATTTAATAGACAAAAAAACAAAAGATGAGAATATTAAAAGAGATCAAAAACAAAGGGATGAATTTTTAAATTATTATCGGAAGGAAATTGAATCCACTACAAAAGCAGGACTGCTCGACTCACCTGCAATAACTCCTGCAGTCTTGCCAAGCTTTCCCGGTTTTCCCATTTTTATAACTCTTGAAGCAGGTGGTCATTTAATGGTAACAGAAAACTCAAAATACTTTCGCAAAGACCTCCCGAAATATATACCGCAATTATTTATTCTGTCTATAGAAAAAATGAAATGGTGGTTTATTCCAAAGATAGATCCAATAACAACTATCCTGGAAAGTTTCCCTATTGAAAAATTGCAGGCGATGATCGATAAATAAAATTTTTATGAAAAAACAAATCATCCTCCTCATTCTTCTCCTTATCTGTTTATCATCGTACAGCCAAAAAAGGTTCGTCAGAAAAACAACTACACCCCGTACCGATGCCATGATAGATACTATCGTTGGCAAATGGATAGATCCCCCAAACAATTTGGAAAAGGAAATGAATAAGGTACAGGCATTAGAAGTAGCAAAAAGATTGAATGCAATCAATAAAATATCAATGGATGCTTATCCCGCTCCTACCAGCGCCGCTGTACGATGGGGTGGCAGTCTTGTCAAAACATCGTTTGCAAACCAGGTAAAATATGTAATAACCCAGAATGGGAAAACAGAAGAAGAGATCGAAAAATATTATCCTGTATCCAGGCTCCAATACAACCTTATTTTATACCCTTACTTCTGCAGCAACTCATCTGCCAATGAGATTTTGAATGTTTTTCCCGATATCAGCGGGGGAAATGGTATAACAATATATGCAAATGAACTTTCCATTCTTACTGGGAATATATTGCAGGAAGAAGGAATGGCCATAGATGGACAGCCGATCAAATACAAAATGCCAACCATGGGAAAATGGAAAGGATATGATATGATGACACCCGAAGGTGGCGCCAATGCAACAAGTTTTTCTAAACGATATATATTGATCAGCCGGAATGGAATGTTGCCTTATATTCCGGTTACCCGGAAACAATATTTAGACCGGGCTATCTTATACGCTGTTAAATTTTATGATAAACTGATAGCAGGCTGCAGCCTGGCAACTGATAAAACTGAAAAAGATAAGTATATAAAAATAAATAAGGATGCAAAGAACAATGCACTAAAAAAATACCAGGATGAATTGGAAAAAACAACAAATGAAGGGTTATTGGAGGCACCGGCAATTGTGCAATTTTTTTGTAGTCCTCTACTGAACAACGAGGAAAAGATTTTTGTTGACGAAAAAGAAGGCTCAATGGTTTTGATAGAAAATGCAGACTATATGCGGGGATGCCTTCCAAACTATGTGCCCCAGTTTTTCGTGGTAAAATGGAGATGGGAACAATGGAAAGCAACGGCGGATCTTGCAAAATTGATCGAAGAAAGATTTCCTTTTGAAAAGTTGCAGGCAATGATTGATAAATAAAACTTTACAATCAATTTCTTTTTTAAAAAATGACTATCATGAAATTTTTATTTATCGGTTTCCTTTTTTTTATAAACGTTTCTTATTTGCCAGCATGGGAAGAACCCATCCTGTCCGAATATGAAGTACGGTTCACCCATACAGGTTATACTTTGCTTCATGGAACACTTGCGGATTGCCAGATTCGTTCCAACGGGAAAGTAGTATTGAGTGGAATTCTCAAAGGCGAAGAAAGTGGCGAAGCCGACGATCCTGTGCTTTATCTCGGAAAATTGCATTTAGATATTGATATGGATATATGCAGTGCTAAACGGCTTGCTAATGGTGAAGATAAGCTCTGCGGTATGCGAGTGACTGGCAATGGAACTGTAAATGTTGAGTTAGAATTATCCGACAGTTCCACCAACCAGGCTTCGTACATAAAAATCAACTATGATACAACTTTGGGAAGATTTCAAAAAACGGTGAATGGCGATTGCGATCATGCACAGATGGTAGAAGAGGAAAAAATGGTACCGGATAAAACTATTGCCACTATATTCAACGGCCGTGAACTGCCTATGATTACAACTCGGTCTCTGAGCGGGCTTGTTATAGGACGAAGATATATTGAAAGAGATGGAAACAATGAAACGATTGTTGAATTATTGCGAAAAATACGGTGATAACTGCAGAGATATACCAGGAGGTTATTATTTCTGTGCTGTACGGCAAGTTTGCAGCAATCGTTCCCATTGCCGATAAAATATGCAATATGGATTCAAAATACCAGCCAATTGGATCTTTACAAAAGCGTTCTTCATCCGGAATTTGCTGCAGGAAATTCAGGCGAAATGAAATACAGCAGATTCCATGGTTTACATGCTACTTGCAATAAGTATATCAAAAATTGAAAATAAAATCATGCTATCCAGCAATAACATATTTCGTTAAATTTTCTCTCTAACTTTAAGTATGCAAAGAGCCTTTTCCATTCTTGCATACATCTTTATCCTGGTAATTATCGGGATTCAAAACCTTTTCGCACAGCAATATCCCTTTATCTATTACACACCCAATAATGGCCTGATCAATAGCCGGGTAAAAAGCATCAAACAAGATAGCAAAGGATTTATGTATTTTATTACCCATGGCGGCCTTAGTATATATGACGGAGCCCGGTTTGTGAACTATTCACAGCAAAACGGGTTAGCGAATGAGATTGTTAATGACATTGTTGAAATTACTCCAGATTCTTTTTTGGTTGCCACTAATGTATCATCTCTTAATACCCTGGCCAAAGGCCGGATCGGGAATTTTAAAACTTCCGATAATTATTGCCCTGTCATTAACCGGTTTTTTAAAAACAAGGAAGGCAGTTGGTATGTTGCTGCAGATGAAGGACTTTTTGTATTCGACGGAAAGCGTTTTAACCATATTCACCTGTTCGATGACCAGGGCAAAGAGATCGGGCAGAATATTAACATGATCAGTCAATGGAACAATTTCCTTCTTTTATCATCATGGAGTAGTTTAATAAAAGAAAAACTCATCGTTTATGATATGCAGCAAAAAAAAGTATCTGCAATTGAAACAAACCGCAATGTACTTTCTACAACCGTAAACTTACAAGGGCAGCTCTGGGTAACTACCGACCAGGGAGTTTTCGAAATCGACACAACAACATTAAAAAAAGGTAAGCTCAATTATTTATTGCCCGGGTCAAAAATTCTAGCCTTGACAAAGCAATACCCCACGAATGTATTTTTTGATAATGAAAACAATATATGGTTTTATAACAAGGACAGTATCTATAAACTCTCACCGGACGGCAGGGACTATCGAATGATATTATCCAAAAAAGGAATGAATACTACAAATCTCAGTGATATTTTTATTGATCGTGAAGGTATCACCTGGATCGCCATTGATGGAGCTGGGATCGCAAAACTCACCAACTCGGGTGTTGAAATGATCAATGCCCTAAATGGCACTCCCTCAATAATCACTTCCATATTTCAGCAACGAGATAGCACCTGGCTTTACAATAACAGTAACAACAAACTATATTGTATCACACCAAAAGGCACTTTGGTATTTCCCCTGCCGGAAGCACTAAAAAATATTGAAAATATTTTTGTCAGAAACGAGAAATTATACCTCATCAATCAAAAAAGGATCGTTTCTGTTTCCAATAAAAATAATCCACAATCCTACAGACATCCCGAACTGATCTTCTCTTCAGAAAATTTCTCCTTCGGTACCGGGCTGGCGGATCCTTATGGTAATATCATTATAGAAGCCACTAAAGATGCATCTTCATTTTACATTTACGTAATCAGCAACAAAAAGATCATTGAAAAGTATTCTATTGGCCTGGTCGCCGATCAGATAGTTCTTGATGGCGTGGGGCGGTTATGGGTAATTACCCGCAAAAATCAATTAATGGTTTTTACTCTTCATCCCGATGATCCGTCAAATTACCTCCGGCTTTTGAAAGACTACTCCGGGAAATTGCCTGATTTTAGCCCCCGCTCCTTAATAATTGATAAAGAAAACAATGCCTGGATCGGGACCAGATATCATGGAGTTTATTATATACGATTTGATGGACTCCGGATTGATACGGTTCTACAACTCACAACAAAAAATGGCCTGACAGATAATTTTATTTATACGCTCACCTATGATAGTTCGGGAAACATTTGGGCCGGAACACAAACAGGTCTGGATAAAATATTTTTAAAAAACGGGCACTATGTCATCAGCAATGTAAGTAAGAATAACAATTTTTTCCAGTCGGTACACAAAATATCCATAACCAATGACAATACAGTGCTGGCCCTTTTAGCGGAAGGTTCTTTGCTTAAAATTGTTCCCGGGATACCAAAACTATCCGGCAGTGTACCGCAACTTCTGATCACAAATATGAATGTGAACGGCATTAAATACAATGAATCTTCCAATAAATTTACCTTTCATCAAAACAATTTTTCATTCAGTATTGCTGCGCCTTCCTATTTGGATGAAAAGTCAATCCGGTACAGTTACCTGCTGGAAGGAAGTGGTACTAATAACTGGAGTGAGCCTTCTAATCAATCAGATTTCATTTTCATCAACCTCACACCAGCCTCTTATACTTTAAAAGTAAAAAGTTATTTTCCAGGTGAACTATACCCCACTCAGATGATCAGTTATCCGTTTTCCATAGCCCCGCCCTGGTGGCAGACCTGGTGGTTCAGAATTTTTGCATTTGTATTTATCCTTGTGCTCATGATTTCTGCAGTACGTTTTTATTTTAAAAGAAAATTAGAAGTAACAAAAGCCCTGCTTGAAAAACAACAAGCGGTAGAAAAAGAGCGAACAAGGATAGCTACGGATATGCATGACGATCTTGGGGCCGGGCTTTCAAGGATAAAATTTTTAAGTGAAACCATTGGCATCAAAAAACAAAAAAATGAACCGATAGAAGAAGACATTAATAAAATCAGGAACTACTCCCATGAAATGATTGATAAAATGGGTGAAATTGTATGGGCATTGAATGAAAAAAACGATACCCTGAGCGATTTGCTCTCCTATACCCGGTCTTATGCTGTTGAATATTTATCTCAAAACGGAATTCAATGCAGCATGGAAGCCCCCGACCAGTTCCCGCAGGATTTTATAAGCGGGGAAGTCCGGAGGAATATTTTCCTTTCTGTAAAAGAAGCCTTGCATAATGTAGTAAAACATGCACAGGCAAATTTTGTAACCCTGAAAATAAACTCGGGGAAACAACTTGAAATAACTATAATGGATAATGGAATTGGATTTGATAAAAAAAATATTCGCCCGTTCAGCAATGGATTGTTCAATATGGAAAAAAGAATACAGGAGATAGGTGGGTCACTAATCATTACTACCTGGAAAGGAACCACAGTGTTTATTTCCGTTCCATTGAAGGCCTAACTTTTGTTCTATTGTTACACTGAATTCAAAAAAATACTTTCGAGCCGCATGAGTATAACTTTAATAATTGTAGAAGACCTGGAAGAAGTAAGAGACGGGCTGAAGAATTTTATTGGCCTCAGCAGTGATTTTAAAATACTGGACACTTATCAAACAGCAGAAGAAGCGCTGGTTGGAATTCCAGCATTAAAACCTGATATCGTTATTATGGATATCAATCTGCCCGGTATAAGCGGTATTGATTGTATCCGGCAGTTAAAAAATATAATTCCTTCTTCTCAGTTTATTATGTTCACCGTATATGAAAATGATGAAAAAGTGTTTGAAGCATTAAAAGCCGGAGCCTCGGGTTATATTTTAAAAAACACAGGTTTGGTTCAATTAATACAATCGTTGAAAGAATTACACGAGGGCGGCAGCCCCATGAGCGCCAACATTGCCCGAAAGCTGGTAAACGTATTTCAGAAAAATGAAAATAATTTACCCTCCATTGAATCACTCACCAACCGGGAAAATGAAATGCTTCAATTACTGTCCAAAGGTTTGTTGTATAAGGAAATTTCCGATAAAATGAGTATCTCCATCAATACTGTAAAGCAGCATATTCACAACATTTATGAAAAGCTGCATGTTCAAAACAGGACGGAAGCAATTAATAAAGCCCTGGGAAAAAATTGATCTACAGAGCTAACTTTTGTGCTATTGCCCCGCTTTATCTGGCTGTGTAGCTTTAGTAAAATATTTTCATGAAAGCATTTCTTTCTGTCATTATTGTTTTGCTATTTCAACTGACCGCCTATGCACAGCAAAACCCTAAGACACAGAAAGAGTTGGAAGCCTATATGAAATCGCTTCAGAAGAAATCGGACTCGATGCTGAATTCTATGAAAAAGAAAAGCGACGGTAAAACCAACAATATTCCCGGCTCAATAAAAACGGAAAAAAACAAAACGAATAAAACAACCGAAAGCCTGCCTGCCGGACAAGCAGGCTTAAAACTTCCGGAATTGGACTCTGTAAGAGTTCGCAGCCTGCCAAAAAAAATTCTTACTCCTGCTGAACTCAGCACTTATCTTAACAACCTTTATGATCAGTTATGCCGAAAATTCCCGGAAGATGCAGTGAATTCTGCAAAATCCATTGCGTCAAAATTGGGGAATGATCCTGCAAAATTAGAAGCCGCTGCATTAATCGGCTGGCAAAACGGCGCCGATGAAGAAGCAATTATTCTTATTACGAAAGCAACAACTGTAATCCAGGATGGATTGCTGCTTACGAATGCAGGAGGCATACTCGATATGTATGGCATGCCTGAAAAAGCCATTCCTGTTTTGCGTACCGTGGTAAGCCATGCGCCGCAAAATGTTATTGCGCTTAATAATCTTGGCCAGGCCTATACTGCGATTGGCATGAGGGATTCCGCAATGTATTATTTCAGCCGATGCCTCAGTTTATCATCACAGCATCCCGAAGCCAATAATACGGCAGGGTATATTGAATTAAAAAGAGGAAACAAAGAAAAAGCACAATCTTATTTTGAAAACTCGCTTCGTGGCAGTTTTAATATTTCTGCATATAACGGGTTAGCCACCATTTTCAAAGACAACAAAGACAAATTAAAGATTGCGCATCTCATCAAACCAAAGGTGAATAAGCCTGAATATTTTAACCAGTTTAAATACAACAAATTTCCCAGGCAATGCCTGAATGTATTTGAAACTGCAACAGTACGGGAAGAATTCAATGCGTACAAAAAAATGCTGAACGCTGAAATGAACAAATTCAGAGTATTGGAAAAAGAAGCAGAAAAAAATATGGGGAAAAACTGGGCAGAAGAAGTTAACAGTAAAACCATGGAAAATGTAATGAAGGGGAAAAGCTATATGCGGCCATACCAGTTAATGGGAAGTGTCATGTCGGCTGAAGCAGAACTGGGATACCGGAACGATATTGCTGATATGCAAAAATTTGAATCAGAAAACAGGGAGCAGTATAATCAGATAGCAAAAGAATACAATGATGCTTATGAGCAATTGATGAAATCAAGTGGTTATAGTTGCGCAAAAGAAAATGAACTCAAAAACAGGTATCTGCCGCTGTTTGCACAGTTGAATGAAGAATGGCAAAGTCGCAACATGCTGATCCAAAACAAATACATTGACGATCTCCTTTACTGGTGTTATTTCAGTGCTACAGATTTGAATGATTACCGCCACCGGTTTTATTTCTGGGTAAAAAATTATCTGTACAAAGTAAACGGGTTATCCCAGGTAGAAATATTGGAGCCCTGTGAAGAAACAGAAACAGATGAAATAGAACAACCTGTTCCAGCAGAATTAAAAGAGTTTGATTGCCCGGCTGAGGTAGAGATAGGCTTTGCGGTGGGTAAGCTTACAATAAATTGTGAAAAATTTTCTTTCAAAGCAGGTGAGCTCATCGTTTTTAAATTCGAAAAACAATTTACCGGTAAACGGCAATCAACCATTAGTATTGGTGGTGGAATGAGTATAGATGCTGCAGAAAAAGTAGGGCCAGTGAAGGCAGGGTTGGAAGCCGGTATGGACATGTCCATGTATTTCACTTTTGATAAAGCGGGCAATTGCACGGATGCAGGAATGACGTACAGCGCTTCAGCAGGTGCCGGTATTAATTTTTCTGCAGGGGAGCGAATTAAAATAAAAAGAGATCTTGGTTACATGGGCGGGTCAGTAGGATGGAAATTCGGAATCAACTCAGGTGTAAGTTTTGAAACGCCTGCTATGCTGAAGGATAAACCGGAAACACCGGTAAATAAAAATGTAAAAAATTATAATTCTAACTGAAATGAACCAGTTTTTATTCCTGATCTTCCTTTTATTTTCAAACGCCTGCTTTGCTCAGGATTCAAAGAATGAAGCAAGGAGTTTTTATGAAAAAGAAATGGCTGTTTGCGGCGGAGAGGATTCCATATTCAGCAGAAAAGGAAAATGGAAAAGACAGGGTGAAGATAATTTAGTGTTTCCGGATAAAACATTTCCGAAAAGTCAATATAAATTTTCATTCGTCCGCCTCGACAGCATTTTAGCGATGCTGATAAACAGCATCCTTGATTTAAGCGGAATGGAACCTCGCTGGCAAAGAATTATCCGGGAAGATGCTTATATACCTGGCGGGCCGGTACCCTACCATCTTTCTAATCTCTTTTTCACTTATTACTGTAACACTAACACGAACAAGATCCTATTGGGTGATGAAACTTTTAACTGGGTTTACGTATTTGTAAACAAAATGAATTGGTTTTTTCATGATGTAGATAAATGGATAATCAACGATGACGGTAAACCAAGAACCATTTACCAGCTTCCGCCCAAAGCCGGGAAATGGAAGGGAATGACTGTGTATGAACCGGATTTTTTCAATGGCACTCCGGCAAAAGTCACTCATCGGACTGTGGTGATCGGGCGCAATGGAAAAATTCCCTGGCGAACGCTGACACAAAAAGAATATTTAACGGGACTGAAGAATGATTATGAAACGAAAGTAAAAAAATTTAAAGCGGGGTCCGGTTATGAAGCAGATTATAAAAATAAATTAAAGTACATCCATGACTATCTCTCCATCACCGATGAAGAAACCATACAACAGCCCGCTATCATTGATCCTAAATCGGGGATTTGGGGTTTCAAAGGAAAATTCGGCGATGAAGAAGAAGGCGGATACCGCCTGGCGCTTTTCGGCGGCGGCACAAAATATTTTGATACCACCCTGCCCCGGTATGTTCCTCAACTTATTCAACTCATGTGGATATATAACACGAATGAGCCAGTGGCTTTACATTTCAAAAATCAATTTGAAGAAAATTTTCCTTTGGAAAAACTGAAAGCGATGATTGATAAATAAATGATCATATAAAAAGGAGAACTTAATATGAAAACCGTAAATTTTTATTCGGTTGGCTTCGTTGTCCTGATAATAGTTGCTTTCTCACAACAGTCGCTCAGCCAACTGACCAATTTTTATAGCAGCCCCAATTATTCAAATTTCATTAGCACCATGATTGATAATAGTATCTGGAAATCATCTATGGAAAATTATACAAAGGGATATAAAGGCAACTCCTCCGTTACTAAATCCCCCTCTTCAATAACATCTAAGCCCGAAGAAATTCCTGAGTATCGCAGGTACCGGGCAGTTCAATTCAAACCAACCGGCACTAGGCTGGTATTGCAGGAATATCTTGATGCCGTCAAGATAAACGCAGCAGATAAAATAGAATTAAAAGATTTGATTTTGAAAATTTTTAAAGAATACGAGGCAGAAGCTGCGGCGAAAGGTTATCCGAATGACTGGGCTTTAGCCTTTGTTTCTTACGTGGGGCTTAATAGCCATGTTTATAATGGTAACACGGAAAAACTGATTATTCCTTTTGAGCAAAATGTGGGATTGCGGGATGTAGTAGCTGAATATGCTACTGACAACGGGCTTTTCAACAATGTGACCGATCAAAAAAAACAAGAATTATATGAACTCATGATTATTGCCGGTGGGCTTACCTATCACTATTATGAAAAAGCCTGCAGGGAAAAAAACGGTGAAGACATAAAAAGTTGCCGGCTTTCTGCGGAGCAAAATTTAAAAATTGCAGGCATCATACCTTCTTTAAAAAAACAAGATGATAACTCAAGCAATAATCAAACCATCATGAACGGCTCCATCAGTATGAATGATTATGAATTCATCCCTCCTGAAAATTGGGAAACCAATAAAAATAAAGATTTTATTTCCATAAAGAATCCCAGGTCCGGATGTATCATTCAAATACTCACACCACAGCCTTCTTCCGGAAACATAGAGCAAGATGCAAATGCTGTTTTTGAAATGATGTACAAAGGATGGAGCTATCAGCAGCAAGGTGAAAAAAGTTTTTTATTGTCCACAGGTATTTTACCAAAGGGGCAGGAATATTTTATGAAAGAAGGAACGATGACGGGGTACAATGGTAACGGACAGTATCTCATTGAAGAGGGTGTTGCTATGGTAGTAAAAGCAGGCAGTAAGATTGTGATTATTGCTGCCCGGCATAACAGCAGTTCATTGGGCCACGATGAATGTTACAGGAATTACAATACGTGGAGGCGGTTTATAAACAGCTTCTCCATCAAAAATATTTTGCCCGAAAAAAATAATGCACCTGATGCCAGGCAGAGAATTTTGGGTTTGTGGAAAATTATTTCAACCGGAGTGGTATCTGCAGACTATGTATTTGCCGCCAATGGAAATTATGAACATGGTGGCGGGATAGGATCTTCCACTACCACATCCGATATGTATTATAAATATATTTATAACCGGGCCTATCCTTTCCAGGGAAGCGGCAGCTATACGATTTCCGGCGATCAGCTTTTATTGAAAAAAAGAAGTGAAAACAATACAGAGCAAATAAGATTCCGGTTTGAAAAAATAAATCATGGAGGCGCCGGATGGAAAGATAAAATCTGGTTGTTAAAAAAAGATAATTTGGGAGAATCGGAAGTATGTTATGAAAAAGAAACGAAGGAATGATGGTTTGATGGCTTGAAGGTAATTCTGTGAATTAATTAATAATCGCTATTGATATGAAAAAAATACTGACTGTTCTTTTACTTTTTGCCCTGCAAAGTTTAAATGCACAAACAGACAGTTCATTGCTAAAATTTAATGAGTCTGGAGATTTTACCGGGTTTGGCGACCCTGATGGAAAACCGGTAAGTAAGGAAATAACTGTGGCAGGCGGAACCATCCTTTCTGAGGACGGAAGAGTGGAATTAATTTTTCCAGAGGGCGCATTAACAGTAAATACCAACATCAGCATTCAGCCAACTACAAATCTTTTAAATAGTGGAACAGGCAAAGCTTATAAGTTTGAACCATCAGGCATACAATTCAAAAAGCCGGTACAAATTATTTTTCATTATACAAAAGAGGAATCTGAAACCTGCCCGGCTGACCTGATGAATATTGCCATGCAGGATCAAAATGGTAAGTGGAGTTTTGATAAATATGAAGAATGGGATAGTACCACAAATACTTTAAAGGGCTTTATCCATCATTTTTCTTATTACGCCAATTCCAATGGAGCCCGGATTTCACCGGCAAAGAATTTTATTATTGTAGAAAGTAATGTAAATATTAATTTTTATGACCGGTACGGTACTGTTCAGTCGGGTCCGCTTATCGGGAATAGTGATCGTCTTTCAGTAGGAAGCAGGTATTGGGTGGTGAATGGTGTCAGGGAAGGTAGTGATGTGGAAGGCTTTGCCACTGCGCCACCAATCGGCACTTCGCTGGGTGTATATACAGCCCCAAAAATAATGCCCCCAAAAAATCCGGTAGTCATCCATCTGTTTTTTGAATACTATTCGGAAATATTAATGAAAGAAGTTTGGGGCGTAGTAAGCTGCAAAATCCTAGTGTATGATGAATATAAAATAGAGATCAATCATGAATATACCGGAAGAGCATCCATGCACAGCAAAATTGGTGATAAAGGAACTTTCGTGGTTCGTGTTTCGCCAAATCGTAATTTCAGAATAAGTGAAATAAAAAACTATGAACCCGTTGTAATCAAAGAAGGAAGGAATGGTCCTTTCAAAGAAAAAGTGTTTACTGACGGTTACCCGGGAACTATTGATATAACCGACTCCCATCTTTCAGACAGTTTAAGCCATGATTATCCTCCCGAAGTTTATTTTGAATTTGCGCCAAAGGAAATTGTCATGTGTGAAATTCAGCACAATGCCCGGGGTATTTATGGGGAACGGGGACCGGTTACCTTTATGCGTGTGCCCGAAGAAATCAATTTCATTGCTAATGGACAGAAACAGCGCTATAACATAACCATAGGGCGGGGTGAAACATATAAACTTATTGTGACGCCACACGGCAGGGGAAATCAATAATAATTTTTTGCGAATAGGCTCCTAAATGAACAAATTATTTTTTGATAAAGATTAATTCCTGACATGATACCGGTAAAAAAAACTTCACTGTCATTCTGGCTATCTTTATCCAGCAATTATCTGCACAGAATATTTTATTTACCGCCAATTTTGAAAATAAAAAGATTGATTCGTCATCGTGGCAAATTGTAACCGGTAACTGGCGTATTTGCGATGTGGATGAAATGAGAATAGCCCCGGCAGAAAATGGTTACCGGTATATGTTACTGTCGGGCGGCAAAGGTTATACGGGTGATAATATTATTCGTCTCATTGTAGATCTGCCGGATTCGCTTAAAGCCAAAAAGATTAAACTAAGTTTCTCTTATTATATTCCCGCCAATGTAATGGGAACAAAAATGGAAGTTGAATTTATTCAAAAGGAAATAAAAGACGGACGGAGAGGCATTCTTTGGGTAGATCTTTTACGACGTGTAAAAGAAAAGTGGACGGCCTATCAAAAAACAGTAAATGTTCCTGCGGGTGCCAATTCAGTTTACATCACTTTCTTTGGTTTTAAATCTTCAGGCGATAAAGACAGGATGGTTTGCTTTGATAATATTGCTGTTTCATGGATAAACCAATTCATTAAAAAAACAACGGAATAACTTTTGTTCTATTGCCGGTAAGAACCAATTCAGTTAGCTTTTACACAAATTAAAAGCAAAATGAAACAATTTTTCTTACTGGTTTTTTTATCACTGTATGGAATATGTTTATATGCCCAAAATGACAAACAAAGTAAACCATATAGTACTCCCTTTGGAACTCCGTTTGGGAAAATTATCAGTGCAAAAATTGATAGCCGGGGTGGTGAACTAAGATCGGAAGATAGCGGGCTTGAAATAATCATTCCGGGAGCTGCGCTTGATACCAGCACAACTATTTCAATACAATCCATACATAACGAACTAAACGAAAATGACGAAGGCGCATATCAGTTGGAACCAACAGGAATAAACTTTAAAAAACCGCTTCAGCTCATTTTTCATTTTAAAGACTCAAACGTTGACATTAAACGTATCGGATGGCAGGATTCAAAAGGAATTTGGCATAGTGTAAATGGAGCGGTTATTGATACAGTACAAAAAACTATTTGCTGTTTTGTTTCACATTTTAGCCGCTGGTCCAGATTTGATAAAATTTATTTAAGCCCTAACAAAGCAAGGGTTAAAGTGAATAAAACCGTTTCATTTACAATTATCAGCCTCGAAGATATCAGGGATCGTCTGGGCGATGAACTTTCCGCATCTTCGGATGATAACAGTAGTGATGATAATGCACTTTTAGCAGCACCACATCCTTATCATTACTTTAGCAGAGAATGGACAGTAAATGGAATAGTCAACGGAGATAATACTGTTGGAACAGCAACGAAACAAGATAACCGCCATGCTGTTTACAAAGCCCCCGGCACCACTCCGCAAAACAATCCCGTTGCTGTTTCAGTACAAATTCTCTCAGATAAAAACCAAAAGCTTTTACTGACAAGCAATGTTACCGTCATTGGTGATCAATATCATTTCACCTACATTCACATTGACGAAAACGGATGTTTTTTTTTGGTGGATTCTTCAAGCTGCATTATCAACATGCAAAAAGATAAGGTTAGTATTTCTAATATCATCAATTATAAACCCTGGAGTGATTGGCCTCAGTGTGATAAGCCCTGCAAGACGACCTGGACCAACAAAGAATCCCTTAAAGGCTTAGTAGAAATTACAGGCATTACGGGTTCAAGCGTAACGCCTGCTTCAGAAGGAGTGCTTCCAAATGTGAATATTGTTTTTGCACCCGCAATGGGTAATACACCCTCAGAATCAGTTACCTGCAAAGATCACAGCTTTAACGTTCCAAGCATGCCGAGAATGGCAGATCCAAAAATCATCAACTTTGATATTGATGGCGACGATGTCATCATTCATTATGCAGGTAAAGCATCGAGAAATGAATTGGTGCTTACAGGCAAAGAAGAAAAAACGATGATTTACATCTATAAGGTGAACTAACTTTTGTTCTATTGTTATTAAATAACCAAGCCGGTAAATTTAAAATTTAAATCCTCACATATATTTAAAATGAAAATTAATGTTGTCCTGATCTTAACAGTAAATCTTTGGACCTGTCAACAATCAACGGCACAAACGATTGTCAAAAAAGGAACGAAATACGATACCATTATCCGGAAGCATGTTACGAAGCCGGTTCTAAAACCAAAGCCAAAAATTGCCATTGTAAAACCACCGGATACTACAAAAATAGTAGTAATGCCCACTCCGGAATTTGTGAATCAACCTTATTATTTTGATAAAGACAATAATAAACTGATAAAGCTGGAAAATGCCACAGCTCAAATGGTGACGAGGAAGAAAACATTAGGACTGAAAGGCGCTAAGCAATCGCTCACTATGGATGGCACATCATCGAATATCCGGTTTACGGCAAAAAAAGATATTGGCTTTATGATCAAAACAAGCGGCGATGTGATTGATCTTACTTCTTATATCAAACTATACCAGTTTGTGCCATTAGATCAGAAGCGGGAAGTGACCATCAATTCAAAAGAAGGGCTATTGACTGACAAAGAAGAATCAAAAGGAAAGCTGATCAACTTTAGTGTAAAAATGATCGCTGCAGATAATTACCTGATCCAATTATCAGATCAATTAGAAGCTGGTGAATATGGATTTGTTTGGGTAAAAAATATGGAGCTGAAAGAGTTTATCGTTTTTGCTTTTGGAATAGACTGGAAAAGCAGTAATTGATCCGTATTCTAACTTTTGTTCTATTGCCCGGCCCTAACTTTAATACGAACTTTCAAAAAAAATAATATGAAAAGAAACTATCTCTTCGCTATTGTATTGTTACCATTAAGCGCACTTGCTCAACTCGGCATCGGGTTAAAAGGTGGATTGAATTTTGCCAATGTCTCCGGTGCCTCTTCCATAAACAGCAGCAACCGCTCCGGATTCCATGTGGGTGTATTCCTGGCACCAGCCGGTAAAAGTATCATCAGTTCCCGGACAGAATTAGAATATTCCCGGCAGGGTTATAGTTTCAAATCCGGCGCCAATACCGGCAATGTAAACCTGGATTATATTTTGTTACCACAATTAATGGGTATCAACATCACTAAGTTTGTCCAGATACAACTCGGTGCCCAGATGGCTTTTCTCCTCAATGCCAAAGCAGACAGTACCAATACGGGGGGAAGCTCCGGTCCTTATAGTTCTATTATGAGCTACTACAATAAATTTGATTACAGCTTTGCAGCCGGTGCGGAAATCCATCCTGTATCCGGATTACTGATCGGGGCAAGGTATAATATTGGCCTCGGCAAAATTTATAAAAGTATGGAATCCGGTCAAATGCCTTCCTTTAGTACGGAAGACGCCAAAAACAATGTTGTACAAATTTTTGCAGGTTGGACGTTTGGTAATAACTCATCAAAAAAGAAAAAATAATGAAAAAAATATTTTTATCATCAATGCTGATAGCAGTGATGAACTTTCCTAATGCGCAAACATATCCTGATCCGGAATTTGCAAATGAAATCTATTTTTTAAAAAAAGATAACCCGTATTCATTGATACGTCTTGAGAAAGGCGCTTCCAAAATGGAGACAAAAACCAATATGATCAAAGGTTCTGAACAAGGATATTCTCTGGACGGCACCAAATCCAATGTAAGAATCCAGGGTGGAAATAATCTGTCTTTTGTTTTTTCAACCGGGACATCATCCTCATCTTCAAACAGCAGATCGGATTCAATGATGAAAGCAAACGGTGTCGACTCCAAGATGCTGAACCTGGAAGGTATGATGGATCCCACCAACAACATTACACTTTATAAAATGGATATAGCAAAAGATCAAAGAAAAATTTACCTGATGAAACAAGGTGGTTATTTCGGCAGTCATAAAAACCAGAGCAGTGATAAGTACACATTCAGCCTGAAAAAAATCAGGGACGGATATTGGGAATTAGTGATAGATAAACCCTTGCCAAAGGGTGAGTATGCTTTTACTACGATGGGAATGGGCATGCCGTCCATGGATGGAGGGATGACTCTCTTTGCTTTTGGTATCAATTGAAACCTGAAATAAAATGAGCCACTTTATATAAAGCGGCTCTTCCGATTTCATAAAACAATACTATTATTTTTCAGCTATTGCTTTAAAACTTTTTACCTGCAGCGCATCAACTGTTATTGGTATAGCCAATGCCTTACTCACCGGGCAGTTTGCTTTGGCTTCCTCAGCATATTGCGGGAAATCTTTTACTTTCAGCTTGGGCACTTTTGCCCGTACTTCAAGATGGCTGCCTGTAATAACGCCTGCTTCGAGAGTTACCGTACATTTTGTTTCAATCCGGCTGGGGGTAAAACCAGCAGCCCCTAAAACAAAACTAAGTTTCATGGAGTAACATCCCGCATGAGCCGCTGCAATCAACTCTTCAGGGTTGGTAAATGTTCCATCTTCAAAACGGCTGCGATAATCGTACGCTTTGTTTTTAATAACTCCGGATTGAGTAAGCAATTTCCCGCTTCCTTCTTTTCCGGTTCCTTTCCAGTTTGCTGTTGCTGTTCTTTTCATAAAATATATTTTATTTAAAGTTGATGGATCTCTTCCAGTTCGGCAAGCCGGTCTTCAGGCTTGTTATATTCAATCATAAAATTATTTTTCCCTGTCCCAATAAGTATTTTTAAAAATTTCTGTTGTACCAGTTCCAATAAAGATAGAAATAAAAAGATTGCGTGCACCCTGTTTTCACAAGAATCAAATATTTCATGAAAAGCCACAGACTTACGTTGCTGTGCCAGTGAAAGCATCTGATCCCGGCTTTCCTCAATAGTATAGTTATACTGGACCACTGTGTGCACCTGCTTATTAAACCGATCCGAGTATTTTTGCATGGCTTTCTCAAATGCCCGCATCAATTTAAACATGGTGATGGTCTGTATCTCCGTTCCTTCCCCTGCAGCTTCTCCTATTTCGGATAATTCCTTATGAATATTACCCCTTTTTACCAGCAGCATCCGTTGTGCTTCCATTTCGGCCATCTGCGCAGAGGCTTCTTTAAATCTTTTATATTCTAAAATTTTATTCACCAATTCCTGCCTCGGGTCTATTTCATTACCCATCTCATCCAGCTCTTTACGAGGCAACAACAACCGGGCTTTGATACGCATCAATGTAGAAATGAAAAGAATAAATTCGCTGGATAACTCAATGTTCAGTGTTTCCTGCTCATGAATGTAATGAAGAAAATCATTGGTAATTTTAGTGATAGGAATATTATAAATATCCAATTCGTCTCTTTCGATAAAAAATAAAAGCAAATCGAAAGGTCCTTCAAATTGAGGAAGCTTGATCTGGTAATTCGATGTATTCACTACACTGTATTTTAAATGGACATCGTTAATAGAATCAATAAATCGTGGCGCAAAGCTAAGGATTGTAGCCCAATTCCGGTGTGATACAGGTGATTGATACCCAAAAGGGTGTGTTTATACATATTTGATTATTAAAATTTGACGGCAAACCCGATACCCATTAGCTCTTTTAACTGGAGTGAGGGTCCACCGGTACTGCCATCACTCTTCACCGTTTTGATATCGCTGTCATATATCATATCTAGATTTAGATTCATAGTAATGATTTTAGTTACCTTCACTAACAGCATGTTTGTCCAATAAATATCTACATTCAGTGGATCATGTTTGTAATTGGAAAACAAATCAAGTCTTCCCTGGAAACTTGCGTTTTTACTCAAATCAGTTTTGTAAGTTGCCGATGCAAAAGCTCCGATTTCAATCTTTGATTTTTTCCCGGGATCCACACCATAAGCTCCTGCAGATGAAAGGCTATCATCTTTCACAATGACCCATCTTGCTGTAACAGGGGAAACAAATACAGAAAAATTCTTACATGGCTCATAGGTAATACCCGGAGATACCAGGATATAAGCTGGAGCAAAAAAATCTGAAGTTAGAATTTTGGAATTATCAGAAAGATAGGAATACCCTTTACTGAATTGTGAACGTAAATTAAAAAGGGCACTGACATACCATTGCTTGTGCAATTCATAGCCATATTTTGACAAAAGATCAATGCGGTCATCTGATTTCCGGCTACCCAGGCTTGTGGTGTTTATAAATCCATAAGCCATTTCAAGAGTATTATCCCATTGATGTTTTCTTTTTTTATAATACGCATGAAGCGCCAGCAGCGAAGCAATGGAAAGTGTAGACTTATCTCCGCCGGCGGCCCAGTTTTTCAATGCCCCCTGGTTAAGATTCAGATTAAATAGCCCGCCTGTTTTCCAAACTTTTTGTGAAGTGTCTGTAGCATCTTTTGTAATTGTTTTATTGGCATCTGCCTGCAATTGTTTTACAGTTTGGTCCTGTGAATACAATGCCTGGCTGCCCAAAAGGGACAGGAAAGAAAGACAATAAATGATTTTCATAATTTTTTTTGTAAAATAATAAAGGCAGGGATAGCAAAAACTATTCCTGCCCTGAATTTAATTGAGAAATTTATTTTTTTAATGCATCTCTTATTTCCATTAATAGTTTATCTGTGGAAGATGGCCCGGCAGGCGGCGGGGCTTCTTCTTTCTTTTTCATTGAATTCATAGCTTTGATCATAATAAAAAGGAAGAAGGCAATGAGTACAAAATTTACAACGGCCTGAAGAAAAGCCCCGTATTGAATGTGGACTCCGTTCACTTCTAAGGCAAGCGATTCAAAACTTTTTCCTACAAAGCTGCCGATAATCGGCATCAGGATTTTGTCAGTTAACGCTGTGATGATAGCGCCAAATGCAGCACCCATAATAACGGCTACTGCCAGGTCCATTACATTGCCTTTGGTAGCAAAATCTTTAAATTCCTTTAGCATTCCCATATAATATAAATTTTGGTGAAGTATTAAAAGTACATTTTTAATTTCTAAAACGATTGCCTTCGTTTCAATTATTTTTAAATGACGTTCTAATTATTTTTTAATGCCCGGGTATTGCATATCCAGGCTTTTCAGTAAATCATAAAGCTGTTTTGCAATTACATATTCTTTGTACCAGTTCTGATCTGAAGGTACTATGGTCCAAGGAATTTTATTGCAATGCTCAAAACAATCTTCATAGGCTTTCATATAATCATCCCACAGTTTTGCTTCTTTAAAATCCTGCTCATTATACTTCCACATTTTTGACGGGTCTTTAGTGCGTTCTTTCAGCCGCTCTTGTTGCTCTTCTCTTGAGATATGAAGATAAAATTTCAAAATATGGGTCTCATTATGTTGGTACAATAACTCTTCAAAATCATTAATGGCTTTCATCCTTTTTGAAGCTGTTTCATCATCACACCATTTATGAACTCTTGTCACTAAAATATCTTCATAATGAGAACGGTTGAAAATCTGGATCATTCCTTTGGCCGGCGAATGCTGATGCACTCTCCATAAAAAATCATGGGCGGCTTCTTCAACTGTTGGTACTTTAAAAGAATGAACCGTAACACCCTGCGGATTCAATGATCCAAATACATGACGAATAGTTCCGTCCTTGCCGCTGGCGTCCAGTCCCTGGAGAACTATCAATACAGAATGTTTATTTTCTGCAAACAATAAATTTTGCAGTTCATCAAGCCCTTTCAATATTTCTTCCAACCGTTCTTTTGTTTCTTTTTTGTCAAAATCCTTAGGCGCTCGTGTATTGATTTCGTTTAATTTTATTTTATCCATATATAAATTTATTAAAAACACAGCAAGGTAAAAAAATCTATCCGGCTAATGTACCTTCGCCGAGTTTTATAGCTGTTAAATTGCCAGGCATAGATTATGAATAACAAAGTGCTTAGTTGGGGAATTTTTATTTTGTTGTCATTTATTTGGGGCAGCCCTTTTATCATTATGAAATTAAGCAAGGAAAGCCTGCCTCCTTTGCTGATAACTTCTCTTTTAATTTTTTCAGCAGGTATCGTATTGCTTCCATTTGCCTTATTTCATATTTCAAAAATTTCTCCAAAAAAAATTGGGTTTGTATTAATAGCTGGGATTTTTGGGAATCTAGTACCTGCATTTCTTTATCCTATCGCAATTTCAAATAATGTTGACAGTGCTTTAGCCGGTATTCTAAATGCCCTTACCCCCATTTTTGTAATTATCCTGGGATTTCTTTTTTTCAGAAACCGGGTAAGCTCAACAAAAGCAATCGGCGTGTTGATTGGTTTTACCGGCATTTGTCTTCTAACATTCATGGAACAAACAATAAATTTTCAAAATTCCGGTTATGCATTACTGATTGTGTTAGCTACCATAAGTTATGCCTTCAATATCCTGCTGGTAAGTTATTTTTTAAAAGAACAGAACCCGATTCATATAACTACTGTTTCTATTTCATTCCTGATAATTCCTTCTGCTTTTATATTGTGGCAACAGGGTTTTCTTACACTTAATTTTCATAACTCTGATATACTTGAGTCGGTATCAGCTGTTGCTCTATTAGGTATTGCGGGAACAGCTATTGCAACAGGTTTGTTTTATATACTTCTTAAAAAAGGGGGCGGCGTCTTTGCCTCGATGATCATTTACGGTACACCTTTCGTTGCCTTATTTTGGGGATTCATTTATCATGAAAAAATCACCACAATTCGAATAGTGTCATTAATAATTATTCTTGCAGGAGTCTATCTAGCTTCACGCAAAAGCAATGAAAATAAATAATGTGAAATCATTTACACCGACATAATCTCTTTTTCTTTAGCAGTAAGATGTTTTTCAATGGTTGATATATATTTATCGGTGATTTGCTGAACATTGTTTTCCGCATCCTTTGCCACATCTTTACTCAAACCGTTTTTCTCCATTTTTTTTATTTGCTCAATAGCATCACGCCGGATATTTCGAATAGCTATCCGGGATTGTTCTGCTTCAGTATGACACCTTTTAACCAGGTCTTTCCTTCTTTCTTCCGTCAATGGCGGTAAAAATAACCTGACCAGGTTACCATCATTTTGAGGGGTTATTCCAATATTGGCAGCAAGAATAGCTTTCTCAATAGGCTGTAACATGTTTTTTTCCCAGGGCTGTATGCTCAGTGTTCTTGCATCCATAACACTGACATTCGCAACCTGGCTGATAGACATTGAAGATCCATAATAATCTACCATGATTCCGTCAATCATTTGCGGATTAGCTTTCCCGGCTCTTATTTTAGTTAACTCGGTTTCCAAATGGCCGATTGCTTTTTTCATATTTTCGTCTGCAGTAACTGCAATCGCTGAAATATCTTCTGGCATATTATAATCTTTGAACAAGCAAAACTAAGAAAACGGCATTAACTCAAAAAAATGCCGGAAGCTATTTAAAAATAAACTTCCGGCTATGATACTTATTGCTGATAAAACTTATTTTTCGTCAACGGCTGCGGTTTCCTGAGTTAAGGTTACCAATTTTGAAGTTTGTTTAATCTCTGTCATTCCATTTATTTTTCTGGCAACAACCAAAGTACGGCGGGGTTTGCGGTAATATAATAATCCAAAACCTGCAAAACTTAAAATCAGCATCAAAAGGAACAAATTGGTTGGTCCTATGCTTCTCACACAATAAGCTAACGCCACGAATCCTGCATTGACGGCCACACAAAATAGAGTGATAGTCTTGTGGCCATATCCTTTTGAAAGCAGTAAGTGATGAATATGATTGCGATCGGGAGTAAATGGTGATTTACCATGAAATATACGAATTGAAAAAACTCTCAGGGTATCTAAAAGAGGTACAATAAGAATGGCGAATCCTATTGTCACTGCTGATTCAACCGGGATGGATACATAAGCCTGATCGGCTGTGTTGATAAATTTTATCACCAGGATTGCATTTATCAATCCAATCATTAATGATCCCGAATCACCCATAAATATTTTTGCAGGATGATTATTGAATATTAAAAATGCCACGAGGCTGCCGGTCATGGCAAATGCCAGCAATGAATAGGCTTGCTCCCCGATTAAGAAAAAGTAGCTTCCGAAGATTATTGTGGTGAAAATACCGAGGCTGCTTGCCAATCCGTCCACCCCGTCAATAAGGTTAAAAGAATTGATGACGACAATAATTGTCAGATATGATAAGGCTAATCCAAAACCTACTGGCAATTTATCAAATCCAAATAAACCGTGCATACTATCTAGCCGGATGCCGCCAAGATGTATAAGAATGGAAGCGGCAATTACCTGGCCGATGAATTTTTTTGAAGCAGATAATACGAGTAAATCATCTTTAAGGCCTAAAAAGAAAATAACAAGTGAGGCTGCAAAAAAATATTGAAATTCAGGGTTCATGTAACCCTGTATGGAAAGAAGTGATGCCAGTAAAAATCCTCCGAAAATACCAACTCCCCCTAAAGACGGAACGGGCATGATATGCACTTTTCTTTCGTCAGGCACGTCATAAAGCTTTTTTTGTTCGGCGATTTGCAAGACTACGGGTACTGCAAGGAAACAAATGATAAAAGAAACCGAAGCCGTTAGTAAAATATCCAGCATCTAGCAGGGTTTTGCAGTGCAAAAATAGGTTTTTAACTCCTTAAATTTGCCAATTAACAACTATTTATTTCCAGAACATCAGATTCATATTCACTTTTAAAAAATTAACCGGCAATAATCTGTATAGATAAGTTTCGTATTGAAAAAGATTGCAATTTTGCTTAGCAAAATTTTGAATTGGAAGATATATGTGACAATAGGTTTAATCAGAAAAAAAATTTTATGCCAGAGCTTAGTGCAATTGCTTCCCAAATCAGACGTGATATTGTACGAATGGTACATGGTGCCAATAGTGGTCATCCGGGGGGCTCACTGGGATGTACAGATTTCTTTACTGCTTTATATTTCAGAGTAATGAAGCATAACCCTGCATTTAATATGAATGCAACGAATGAAGATGTTTTCTTCTTATCAAACGGGCACATTTCTCCAGCCTGGTATTCTACACTTGCCCGTTCAGGTTATTTTGATGTTAAGGAGTTATCAACCTTCCGGAAAATTAATTCCAGGCTACAGGGACATCCTGCCACTCATGAACATTTACCCGGAATACGAATTGCTTCGGGCTCCCTCGGACAGGGAATGAGCGTGGCTATTGGTGCAGCACTAACAAAAAAATTAAATGGGGAAACTACTAAAGTATTTTCCTTGCACGGAGATGGTGAGTTAGATGAAGGACAAATTTGGGAAGCAGTCATGTTTGCAGCTCATCATAAAGTTGATAATTTAATTTCCACTATTGATTGGAATGGCCAGCAAATAGATGGGCCCACAGATGTAGTGATGCGGCTTGGAAATATCCGTCAGAAATTTGATGCATTTGGGTGGACTACACTGGAACTGGACGGTAATGACATAGATGCCGTAGTAGCTACATTGGAAAAAGCAAAAACAATGACGGGCCAGGGAAAACCCGTTGCTATTTTAATGCATACCATCATGGGAAAAGGAGTTGATTTCATGGAAAATGATCATAACTGGCATGGTGTAGCGCCTAACGATGAACAATTAGCAAAAGCGTTAGCTCAATTACCCGAAACTTTGGGAGATTATTGAGAATCCGGATTAGAAGGATTTTAAAAGATTATGAAATCATTGCCAGAACTTCTTTGAAACTCGTAAGACAAAAGACTATCCCTTCTCTTCATAATCTTTTTTAGTCGTGTAAATCATGGTACTGCCCTATTCACTTCTCAACGAAAATTCATATAATGCTGCTTTTCTTGCAGGAATCCAGGATGCAAGTAATGCAATTATAAAAACAGTGGCTCCCACTAGCAGAAAATCCATCATTCGAAGTTGTACGGGAAAATAATCAATAAGGAATGAGCCCCCTTGCAATGAAATCAAATGCAGATGAATTTGAGCTAACGCAATCAACCAGGCCAGTAACATCCCGGATCCTCCTCCAATAATGGCAATCAGAAGCCCCTCACAGAGAAATATTTTTTGAATAAATTTCCGGTTTCCTCCCAATGCATGAAGCACACTGATGTCTTTTTGTTTTTCCAGTACCAGCATGGTCAATGCGCCGACCATATTAAATGCAGCCACCACAAGGATCAGGCAAAGTATTCCATAAATAACCCACCGTTCCAGGTTCATGACCGAATATAAACTGCGGTTCTGTTCAAACCGGTCTTGTATGAGGTAGTTACTTCCAAATATCTTTTTGAGATCTTGTTTCACCATATCAGCTTTTCCAGGATCATATAATGCAATTTCAAGATTGCTGAATTCATCCGGGTTTAGCTTCAAAGCTCTTTTTACAAAATCAATATTGGTAATACCATATTTATTATCGAAATCTTCCTGTATAAGGAATGTGCCGGAAGTGTTGATTGTATCAGCGCTGATATCTTCCAATAAATTGATCTGTTCTGTATTACTTTTTCTCGGTAAATAAATCTTCAATGTAAAGAGATTTCGATCTGCCAGGATATGAATGGCATTTTCTACTCCGGCACCAAGTATTAATTTAGGGGTATCTACTGTACCCAGATCATAATTCCCCTTTACCAAATGACCGGCTACTCCTGAAGTGTAACGATAATTATCATCCACACCTTTCAGGTAAACTACAGACTGATAATCGCCGTTTTGCAATAATGCTTTTTCTTCTACTACCAATGAATAATTCTTAATTTCTTTTAACGACTTTATTTTTTGTATCTGAGCCGGTGTAATAAGAATTGTTTTCCCGGTAACGGGGGAAATTTTCAGATCGGTATAAAAAGTGGAATATAAAGATTTTACTAGTCCTTCAAAGCCATTGAATACACTCAGTACAAGGATCAATGCTGCGGTACCAATGACAACAGCAATAATACTGATCCACGAAATAATATTAATAGCATTAGTGGATTTCTTTGCTTTGAAATAGCGCCATGCAAACAGAAAGTTTAAGAGGCTCAATGATTTTAAAATTTTGTTGTTAGCCTTTTTTCTTCCCGGGTTTGTCCGGGGCTTGCTGTTCTTTTATTTGCCTGAACAATTCTTCCATCCTGAAAACATGATCTAACGTATCGTCCTGGAAAAATTTCAATTCCGGAATATTCCGTAGCTGATGCCGTACCCGTTGCGACAACTCCTTTTTTATTTCCCAACCTTTCTCTTCTATTTTTTTTAAAGCCTGCTTCGGAGATAGAACCTGGAAAAAACTCAGGTATATTCTTGCCTCCAGCAGGTCAGGAGTTATTTTTACCTCTGAAATGGAAACCATGCCACCATCCAGCATGGTAATACCAAGCCGCTGAAATATTTCATTCATCTCCTGCTGTATCAATCCGGCTACTTGTTTCTGTCGTTTTCCTTCCTGCATAGTATTAGTGGTTCATTCGCTGCAAAAGTACTTACTTTGCTCCGTTTAACAGAGGTATCTGCAGCATGAAACAATATTCCAGGATTTTTAAATATCTCAGGGTTTATAAAGCCAAAATTTTTCTTTATTTCTTTTGTACACTGCTCAGTATTTTATTCTCCATCATTTCCATTGGTATGTTGATGCCGTTCTTACAGTTGATCTTTCTTGGAAACAAAGCTGGCATCACCACTTCCAGCAGTAATGCCATTATTCAATGGATCAATGATTTTCTAAATAACTCCATTTCCACACGGGGAAATATTCCCACCCTGGGATTCATTTGCCTGCTGATGATAAGTTTCATTGTTTTAAAAAATTTATTCCTCTATCTGTCCTATTATGTACTCAACCCACTCAAAAACGGAGTAGTGAACCGTTTAAGAGAAGACCTTTACGATAAACTTTTGCAATTACCGATCGGCTTTTTCACCGAAAAAAGGAAAGGTGACCTGATGAGTCGCATGACCACTGATGTGGCAGAAGTGGAAACCTCTGTTGTAGGTACATTAGAAGGTTGGATCAGGGATCCGATGACAATTATAGTAACACTGGCAGTTTTATTTCTTATCAGCGTTCAGCTCACCATGTTTATACTTATAATGATTCCTTTGCTGGGGCTTGTGATCGGCCGCATCACCCGTTCTCTAAAAAAACATTCAGCTCTGGCAGCTACAAAATACGGGGAAACACTTTCCATTCTTGATGAAACAATTGGTGGATTAAGAGTGGTAAAAGCATTTACCATTGAAAAAATTGTACGCAATAAATTCTTTACTATTAATAAAGAATTATTAACTGCCAAAAACAAGGTATCGAACAGAAGAGATCTTGCTTCACCGCTTTCTGAAGTATTGGGTGTCATACTTTTCACTGCTGTGTTATATTATGGAGGCCGGCTGGTGTTAAAAGGGCATTTCCTGGAAGCATCTGTTTTCTTAGGATTTCTTGGAATTTTTTACAATATCATTAATCCAGCAAAAACATTATCCACTTCATTCAGCAATATGCGAAAAGGTGCAGCGGCTATCAATCGCATTGAAGAAGTTTTGAATACTCCTGTCACGGTGGATGATAATCCAAATGGGAAAAAAATAACATCATTCAAGTATAAGGTTGAATTTAAAAATGTGAGTTTTGCTTATGCAGATGCTATCATTCTCGAAAATGTTTCTCTTACTATTGAAAAAGGAAAGACGATTGCATTGGTTGGTTCATCCGGAGCTGGTAAATCCACTTTAGCAGACTTGGTTCCGAGGTTTCATGATGTTACCGGGGGAGAATTGTTAATTGATTCTGTCAATATCAAGGATTATTCTTTACAATCCCTGCGCAGCCAGATGAGCATTGTAACCCAGGAGCCGATACTCTTCAATGATACTATTGCAAATAATATTGCGCTCGGATATCAAGGCGCCAGCCGTGATGAAATTATTCAAGCTGCTAAAATTGCCAATGCGCATGATTTTATAATGCAAAAGGAGCAGGGCTATGATACGAATATCGGAGACCGTGGAAATAAACTCAGCGGTGGCGAAAAACAACGACTAACTATTGCAAGAGCCGTTTTAAAAAACCCTCCTATACTCATTTTAGACGAAGCCACTTCCTCTCTCGATACGGAAAGCGAACGGTTGGTACAGGATGCCATCAACAACATGATGCAAAACCGTACGAGCATTGTCATTGCGCACCGTCTATCCACTATCCGCCATGCTGATGAAATTATCGTTTTGCAAAAAGGGAAAATTGTAGAAAGAGGTACACATGAGGAATTATTAAGTCAAAACGGGTTTTATAAAAAGCTGGTGGAGATGCAGGAGGTGAGGTAAAAATTATGATTTACTATTTACAATCTATGAATTGATTGATTCAAAAAGCAATCCTATTCTGAAGTATCATTATTTCCTTAATCTTAAGGTGCTACAACAAATTCCTCGTCTCCTATTCCCTAAGTTTGCATCATGTCCCTGCCATTGGAAAATACAGTCGGTTACCGGGTCATTTGTGACTGGCTTGCTTCGCAACAACGACAGCCTTTTTTGTTTCAGCAAAAAACATGGCAGCATATTATCAATGGTGAAAGCGGTTTGGTGAATGCACCAACCGGCTGCGGTAAAACCTATTCTATTTTCCTCGGCGCTCTTATTCAATTCATTAATCAGCATCCTGAAGAATATAAGAATATAAAAAATTCAGGGTTACAATTGTTGTGGGTCACTCCGCTCAGGGCTTTGGCAAAAGATATTGCCAGAGCGATGGAAGAAGTTGTGTCCGCTTTAGATATGAAATGGGGAATAGGTATCCGGAATGGGGACACTGATACAGCAGAAAGAGCCAGACAAAAAAGACAAATACCCGAAGTGCTTATCATCACTCCGGAAAGTTTGCATTTATTGCTGGCGCAAAAAGGATATGCTGAATTATTTTCTTCTCTGAAAATTATTGCCATTGATGAATGGCATGAATTGCTTGGAAGTAAAAGAGGTGTACAGGTGGAATTGGCGATCAGTAGGATTGTTGGCACACGACACACCAATCATGACTCAACGCTCATGATCTGGGGAATCTCTGCTACCATTGGAAACCTTGAAGAAGCTAAGGATGTTTTGATAAACCCGTTGGTAAAAAAAGGAGTGATTGTAAAAGCTGATATGAAAAAAGCCGTTGAGGTAGAATCCATTTTTCCAGATGAAATAGAAAAATATCCATGGGCAGGCCATCTCGGAATTAAGTTGATTGATAAAGTCATTCCAATAATTCTACAAAGTAAGACGACACTTATTTTTATTAATACCAGGGGAATGAGTGAAACATGGTATCAGAAAATCCTGGATGCCTGCCCCGATCTTGCCGGCGTTATTGCGTTGCATCATGGTTCTGTGGATATGGAATTGCGCAACTGGGTGGAAGAAAATTTACATAACGGAAAATTAAAAGTGGTGATATGTACAGCTTCGCTTGATCTTGGCGTGGATTTCCGCCCGGTAGAAACTGTAATTCAGGTTGGATCACCAAAAGGTGTGGCCCGGTTTTTACAAAGAGCCGGTAGAAGCGGTCATAGTTTTGATGCAACCAGTAAAATATATTTTCTTCCTACACATTCATTAGAACTAATGGAAGTGGCCGCTTTGAAGAAAGCAATTTCTGAGAAAATAATTGAAAGCCGCGTGCCAATGCTATTGTGCTATGATGTGTTGATACAATATTTGAGCACCCTCGCAATTTCTGATGGTTTTAGTCCTGACAAAATTTTTGAAGAGATCATCGCTACCCATTGCTACAAAGAAATGACTAAAGAGGAATGGGAGCGGATTATATATTTCATCAGTAGTGGCGGCAATGCGCTGCAGCAATATGATGATTATAAAAAACTGGAATGGGAAGACGAATTATTCAAAATAAAGAATCGCCGCATTGCCATGCGGCATCGCATGAATATCGGTACCATCGTTAGTGAATCCATGCTGAAAGTAAAATTTATCAGTGGTGGCTATGTGGGAGTGATCGAAGAATATTTTATATCAAGATTACAACCGGGCGATGTATTTACCCTGGCAGGTAGAATCCTTGAATTTGTAACAATAAAAGACATGACAGCATTGGTAAAAAAATCATCTTCCAAAAAATCAATAGTACCAAGCTGGCAGGGAGGAAGAATGCCCCTGAGTGCTAACTTAGGTTTTATGCTGAGAAAAACTTTAAATACAGTGAAAAGTGAAATGTCAATCATCAAACAGAAAAATAGAAAGGCAAATGCTTCTATTTCTCCCGTCTCACATTTCATGTTTCACGAATTGGAAGCTCTCTTCCCTCTTTTTGAGTTACAACAACAGGTATCCCATGTTCCAAAGGAGAATGAATTGCTCATTGAGCAGATAGAAACGAAAGATGGTTTTCATTTGTTCGTTTATCCATTTGAAGGAAGGCTGGTGCATGAAGCTATGGCTGCTATTTTAGCTTATCGTATCAGCCGTATCACTTCAATCACATTCTCCTTTGCTATGAATGATTACGGCTTTGAGTTATTGAGTGATCAGCCTATACCGGTAGATGATTCGAATGTATATGAATTGTTTTCCCTCGAAAATTTAATGAATGATATTCAGCGAAGCATCAACAGCACAGAGATGGCGAAAAGAAAGTTCCGGAATGTTGCTGTCATCGGCGGGCTAATTTTCCAGGGATTCCCCGGCGAACAAAAAAAAGCAAGGCATTTGCAAAACAGTGCATCATTATTATTTAATGTATTAAGCGAATACGAGCCTGATAATTTACTCCTTCGTCAATCATATTCTGAAGTATTGGAACAGCAAATGGAGGAATCCAGGCTGATGGATATGCTTTGGCGAATACAAAATTCAAAGATCATTATAACGTTTCCGCAACAGCTAACACCTTTTTGTTTTCCCATAAAAGTAGATAGCCTGAGGGAAGATTTATCTTCAGAAAAACTGGAAGACCGGATCAGGAAAATGTTGCCTCAATAAAATGCTTTTGATACAAATTACACAAATGACACAGATAACAACGAACAGGTCCCGATAATTTTTATGAGATTTGTGTAATACATGGATTTGAAATTAAATTGGTACCGCTATTAATGACCTGCAGGCTCCTGGCTAATCATGCAAAAACCATTGCTACATAAAATTCATAACAACTCATTTTGGCTTTCTGCTGAACGGTGCATGTTTTGGGAAGAAGAAAAAGCATTAATAGTTGCTGATCTTCATTTTGGAAAAACAGGCCACTTCAGAAAATCCGGTATCGCCATACCACAAACTGTTTATAAAGAAGATCTGCAAAGGTTGATACATCAAATACAGCATTTTCAACCTGAAAAAATAATTATCGCTGGAGATTTATTCCACAGCACTGAAAATAAAGAATTGGAGATGTTTCAAAAATGGAGAAAAGATTTTTCATTACTGAAAATTCATCTTATCAAAGGGAATCATGATATTTTATCAGATGATTGGTATCAAAATGCCGGTATAGAAGTTCATCAGCAGGGATGGATCGTTCAGGATTTTTGTTTTTGCCACGATCTCATTGATTCATCTCTCATGACTCATCACTCATCACTCTATTCTTTTTCCGGTCATATTCATCCGGCAATTCATCTGAACGGGATGAGCAAACAGTCGCTACGCTTTCCTTGTTTTTATTTTGCAAAAAAATATGCAGTGCTTCCTGCATTCAGCCGGTTTACAGGAACTCATCTTATCAAACCGGAAAAAGGTGAAATAGTTTTTGCAATTGCCGCAGAAAAAATTATACAGGTAACCTGAATTTCCTGCATCCTACTTCCTACTTCCTACATCATACATCAGGTATCCTCCTTCCTACTTCTTTCTTCTAAGCTGATTATAATCGAGAAAATAAATAAACCGGACACTGAATTCATTCCCATGCCTGAGATCGAATTGTTTTGTCAGATTACGCAAGTAGGTATTTTCATTGGGATTAAGATTTACCATTTCATCATCACCCAACCAGTTTTTATATCCTAATATCAAGCGGCTTCCCAGTCGGAAATCCCACGTCAGGAATACATCGGTATTGAAAATATTTACATTTTGATCTTGATTACCTATCGGGGGCGAGAATGGGCTTCGGTTTTTCAGCTTTCCGTTTCCATCTACATCAAAAAATTCTTTATAGTCCACCTTATTCCAGTAATGGCGGGCTCTCAATGTAATATTCAACCGTGGTGTAAAATTATAAATTCCGGAAAGTACCGAAGTTAAACTGCGGTTATCCCTGAACGCAACAATCGGATCCCCATTATTCTCCCGAACAAAAGCATAACCTAATTGATTTACTTCTCTGCCGGAGCTTGTTTGCAGATCCAGGTTGAATTTATTTCCAAAACGATAACGCAATCCAAGATCAAGTTCAAAATATGTATCATTATATTTTGGAGCAGTAGAATAAATAGCGCCATAGCTAAAGAAAAGTTTTTTGCGGCTGTCTGTGCTTCCGTTCAATATGGCCTGGTAATTCTGCGGATAAGCGAGAAATTTTCCCGGAGTTCTTAGTTCAAAATAATCATGATCCCACAATGGATCTACGGTTGCATTTATGGACACATCCCAAAAATTATGAAATATCCACATGGCCGAAGCCTGGACATTAAACCGGTTATACGCATAGGGGCGGTACAGGTATTGCAAGGAAGTCGTTAAAGAATAATTGTACATCAGAAAATTATTCGTCGGTTTGTTTTGATAATAACTGACACTTCCTTTGTAGGAAACATTATTGGGAAAAAATAAAATACCCAGATCGTTGGGGTCATAATTTTCTGAGAGAATGCTGTTCGATACATAATATCGCCAACGGCCACTCACTTTAGCATATTTTAAAGACGTATTATATCCGTCATAAGGTGATGTGCCCCAAATCTTGCTATACCGGGCAGAGGCGCTGAACTGATGAATATTTTTTTTGTCAAATAAGGCAAGATCCAGTGAAGATACATTAGCATCCCTGTTGCTTCCGTTTCTTAAAACATTGGTGTTGGTAAATGTGATATAAGATCTTCCTTTAAATGCCTGGTCCAGTACGAGAATATTGTAGTTGGCCAAAGGTTCTGTTTCTATAATGGAATCTTTCCCGGTAGAAATATTCAGGATTTTTGCATGCATAGGCGCTGTGATAGCATTAAAAAATCCAATACCTAATTTTTTGGGGGTTCTCCCGGAAAGTTTAATGGCATTATAAAGTTGTGTTGTAGAAGGATTTCTGATTATCTCCAGGTTTGGATTTGCATCTACCAAATTTTGTACATCATAATAATGTTCAGGCATTGCGCCCACTCTCCTCGAATAAAACAAACCCGCTTTATTAAAGAGTTCCGTTCCTTCAGTAAAGAATTGCCGGTTTTCCTGGAATTTGATTTCATAGGGTGTTAGATTATTAATCACATCATCTGAAACCACCTGCCCAAAATCGGGGATCAGTGTAGCATCCAGGGTAAAACTTTCATTAATTCCATATTTCAGATCCATCCCACCGCTATACAACCATTGTTTATAGAAATCGTTTTTTTCAGGAGTGCTGCGATAGCCTGTAGATAAATAAGGAGAAAAGCTTAATCGCAACGGTGGTTTTATATCTTTTAACCCTTCCAAAACTCCAAATTGATTTACGAATCCGCCCACATTAGGATCTACTGGATTCCAGGTGCTGCTTTCGTTGGTTCTTCTTACAGATCTTAAAAACTGAAGGCCCCAATTCTGAACATCCCTTTTAGGAAAACGCAAAGAAAGGTATGGGATTCTCATTTCAACCACCCAACCATCTTTTTTGATACTCACTTTACTATTCCAAACTGCATCCCATGTTTTATCACCGTATTCTCCAAAACCTGAAGGAAGGTTAGTCCCAAGCCGTGCATCACTCTGTACATTAGCTGTGGTAACGAGAAACTGAAACCCATTTTGATGATCATTATATGTATCCAGAAATATTGAAAAATAATCAACGTCATTTTGTTGTTCTTCATCTCTTGCTGTGATCTGTTTGCGTATCTGTGCAGGATCATCATATAAATATGCACCTACATAAATAGCATTATTATCATACACAATTTTTACTTCCGTTTTTTGTGAAGCTTTTAATCCGAAGGTTGGAAAATTTTCGATAAAATTCGTTGCTACAGGTGCATTTTTCCATGCGGCATCATCCAGGTTCCCGTCAATCTTTGGCGCCTGTGTAATTTTTACAGCCTGCAACGTTTTAATCTGGGAAAATGCCGGAAGACAAATCAGCAACAAGGATAAGCAGAAAATGGTTCTGAAACTCACGCATTAGTTTTTTGGTAGCACAAATATAATAGACTAAAATCAGGTTTTAAAGGCTGCTGAAGTAAATAAAATTTCGTAATGACGACCGTAAAAATACGGTTTAATTCATCCTTTTTTTAAGGGAACTTACCTGTTCTTGTAATTCAGAAACTATATTGGTGAGTTGATGCATGTCCCAGCGGTCCTGAGCTTTTACTTTTGAAATAATAATTTGTGCCTGCCACATTTCCAATACATCTTCTGCATTCATAGTGTACGGATGAAAAGTAGGATTATCACTCACCATGGTCAGTTTATTTTTGGTGCGATTGTTTTTTAATATTCTTTTATATACAATTCCTTCATTTCTTGATACCACGATACAGGCTGTGCTGTTTTTTATATTATCTAAGTTTTCAATTTTTTCGCCAACGATAATGGAGCCGCTTGGAGTAGGTAACATAGAGTCGCCGATGATTTCAAAAGCACGATACTCTCCTCCTGAAAGCATTGGTAATGTAAACGTGTTCAATTCATCAATGAAATCCTGGTCAGCATACCCGGCTAAATAACCGGCTGCGGCTTTCACCGGAACAAAAGGAATCTGAGCAGGTCCAGACGTCATTTTCATCGCTCTGCGCTTGGCCAGATATCCTCCTTTCGTATCCGAAAGATCTTTCCTTAATAAATCATCAAGTGTCAATTTGAAAATTTCGCTTACCACTTCCAGCACATCAATGCGTGGATCAGCTCTCTCTTCTTCGTATGCACCCAGTAGTGAACGTTTGATATGAAGCCTTTGAGCAAATTCTTCCTGAGTCCACCCCCGTTGATTGCGGAGATATTTGAGATTTTTGTTAGCAATTGACATATACCCAATTTAATTAGCTGCAAAATACTAATAATTTTAGATAAAGCAAATATTTTAATGACGAAAAAAATATTTTCCTCAATCTGAACCTGTGAAATAAGTTTTGCAGAATCCCGTTTTAATAACAGTACAGAGTTGATTTGAATTTCTTTAACCCTGTTCAGAAAAACGAAACATATTACATTTGTTGAAGAATTTATGACTAAAAAGAAAACCGCATCGGTTTCGCTGAAGCGAAACGAGAAACCAAAACCGGTCATTCTGATTACCAATGATGATGGTGTGACAGCTCCGGGTATTCAAAACCTGGTGGAAGCTGTAAAAGACCTGGGCAAGATTGTTGTAGTTGCACCGGATAAACCTCAATCAGGTATGGGTCATGCTATCACAATCGGGCAACCTCTTCGACTGCACAAGATGCAAAGAGAAGATAATATCGAAACCTGGTCCTGTACCGGTACCCCGGTAGATTGCGTAAAACTTGCAGTTGATAAAATTTTACATCGTAAACCTGATCTCTGCCTCAGTGGTATCAATCATGGCGCCAATCATAGCATCAACGTAATTTATTCAGGCACTATGTCTGCGGCTGTAGAAGCTGCTATCGAAAGTATACCTTCAGTTGGTTTTTCTCTATTAGACTATAGTATTGAAGCTGATTTCTCCGGCGCCAAAAAATATGCACGAATTATAGTTGAGCATCTGCTGAAACAAAAACCCGACAAACATCTTGTTTTAAATGTAAACATTCCTGCAATCCCTGAAATTCAAATCAAGGGTATTAAAGTTTGCCGCCAGGCCTATGCTAAATATGTGGAAGATTTTATTGAACGTAATGATCCGCATGGCCGGCATTATTACTGGCTAACCGGAGAATTTGTAAATTTTGATAAAGGAAAAGACACCGATGTATGGGCATTAGCACATTATTATGTCAGCGTGGTGCCAGTACAATTTGACCTGACCAATTATACTCTGAAAAAGAAATTTGAAAAAATCTGGAAATGATATTTAAAAAAGATAACCTGAAATTGGGATTAGTTTTAGGCCTCATCGGCCCGGTCGTTGGGTTGTTCATTATTTATTTTATCAAATTCCCGGGTATTTCTTTCAGGGATTTCTTTGATCTTTTTATAAATACCAATCGCCTGATCACATCCATTGGCTCTTTATCTCTTTTAGCAAACGTGGTGCTGTTTACTATTTACATCAACACGCACCGGGACAATACTGCCAAAGGAATTTTTATCGTCACCCTGGTTTATGGTATCGGTATCCTGCTTTTAAAATTGCTGAATTAGCAGTTCATCAGTCTTCATTACCTTTAAGCATAATACATATCTTTTTATGAAAAAAGCAGTATTCTTTTTTGTAATTGCTGCCTGGTCATGCCTTTATTTGTTTGCGCAGCAAAACGAAATCACTTCATATAAAAAAACCGAGGTGATGATCCCGATGCGGGACGGAGTAAAATTATTCACTACCATTTTTACTCCTGACAAAGCCACAGAACCAGTTCCTATTTTAATTACCCGCACTCCTTATGGTGCCAGCCGGCCGGATAATTTTAATATCCTGCATTTTACTTACACAGCCAATATGGCCAAAGAAGGTTACATTTTCGTTTTCCAGGATATCCGTGGAAAATTTAAAAGCGAAGGTGTCATGCAGATTCATCAGCCGCTGATTCATGAAACACAAAAGGGCACAATTGATGAAAGTACCGATACATGGGATACGGTGGATTGGCTTATAAAAAATACTAAAAACAATAATGGTAAAGCGGGCATATTGGGAATTTCATATCCCGGTTGGTTAGCATTGGTAGGTGCAGTGGATCCGCATCCGGCATTGAAAGCTTCATCAGAACAAGCATGCATGGGCGATCTTTTTTTGGGTGATGATTTTCATCACAACGGTGCGTTCCGCTTAAGTTATGGAATGGAATATACCTATGAAGTGGAATATAATAAAACCACAGACAGTGATTTTCCCTTTCCTCAATATGATCTTTTTGATTGGTATTTAAAATTAGGTTCTTTAAAAAATGTGAATGAAAAATATTTTCATAATAAAGTGGATACCTGGAACAACTTTATAGCGCATCCGAATTATGATTCGTTCTGGCAAAAAAATTCTCCGTTGAGCTATATTCAGTATCCGCAGATACCGCAATTGCATGTTGGTGGATTTTATGACCAGGAAGATATTAACGGGCCGCAACTGATGTATCAACACATGGAAAAGAAAGACAGCTTCAATCGTAATTATATTGTTCTTGGTCCCTGGAATCATGGACAATGGGGACGAGGAAATGAAAAATTCAGCCAGGATTTTCGTGAGCTTCAAAAAAAATGGTTTGACTATTGGTTAAAAGGCGTAGGCGATGGAAAATTTGATGAAGCTACCTGCTACGAAACCGGCAGCAATGAATGGAAAACATATTCTTCATGGCCGCCAAAAGAAGCACAAATTGAAAAATTGTATGTCGGGCCGAATAATACCTGTTCATTTAATAAACCGACATCAACAATAGGATCGGTAAGCTATATCAGTGATCCTGCTAAACCGGTTCCCTATCGCACTTTACCCATTGAAGCAACTTATGGAAAAGGCAGCCGGTGGAGAACCTGGCAAATAGAAGATCAGCGTTTCGTTTATACAAGACCGGATGTAGTGAGTTTCACGATGGATTCATTGACAGAAGATCTGACAGTGACTGGAAAAATTGTTGCACATCTTTTTGCAAGCACCACCGGAACGGATGCAGACTGGATCGTGAAACTCATTGACGTTTATCCTGCATTTGACCAGGAGAATTTATCAATGAGTGGTTTCCAGTTTCCGGTTGCAATGGAAGTATTCCGTGGAAGATTCAGAAAAAGTTTTTCAAATCCTTCACCATTAGTTCCAAACAAGCCGGAAGAATTTATCATTGATCTGCACGATATTGATCATGTATTCAAAAAAGGTCACCGAATCATGATACAGGTGCAGAGTACCTGGTTCCCGGTGATAGACCGCAATCCTCAAAAATATGTTCCCAATATATTTAAAGCCAAAGAATCGGATTATATAAAAGCAACACAGACGGTTTATTTTTCATCAATGTATCCTACTTATGTAGAGTTACCTGTGATGAAGTAAACTATATTGTATTTTGCAACCATGAAATATTATATCATCGCCGGGGAAGCAAGTGGTGATCTGCATGGCAGTAATCTTATCAAAGAACTGAGAAAGCTGGATGTACCAGCCACTATCCGTTGCTGGGGTGGTGATAAAATGCAACAGGCAGGCGGGGAATTGGTAAAACATTATCGTGACCTCGCTTTTATGGGTTTTGCTGAAGTGCTGATGAACCTTCGCACTATTTTTCGCAACCTGAAATTTTGTAAAGAAGATATTCTTCAATTTAAACCCGATGCACTTATTCTAATTGATTATCCCGGTTTCAACCTTCGCATAGCAAAATGGGCAAAACAACAAGGATTAAAAATCATCTATTATATTTCCCCGCAGGTGTGGGCATGGAAAGAAAACCGGGTGAAGGCTATGAAGCAATGCATTGATAAAATGCTGGTCATTCTTCCGTTTGAAAAAAAGTACTTTCATGATAAATGGAATTGGGATGTGGAATACGTCGGGCATCCGCTCGTTGAAGAAATAGAAAAATTCAGGGCACAAGGGACAAGGGAGAAGTTTAGTCACAAACCGATCATTGCATTGTTACCCGGCAGCCGCAAACAGGAGATCATTAAAAAACTGCCGGTGATGCTGGAAGTAAGTAAATATTTTCCCGATCATCAGTTCATTGTGGCGCAGGCTCCTTCTGTAGAAGATACTTTTTATAAAATCTTTACGCAGAAATATCCAAATGTCAGTTCCGTAACTGATAAAACTTACGATTTGCTGTTGCAGGCAAAAGCGGCTTTGGTCACTT
Organism: Bacteroidota bacterium; assembly: GCA_018266555.1. GTDB lineage: Bacteria > Bacteroidota > Bacteroidia > Chitinophagales > Chitinophagaceae > UTBCD1. The sequence continues at coordinate 165,292 of JAFEAF010000014.1, forward strand.
CGGGAACGGCAACTTTAGAAACAGCATTATTTAATGTGCCGGAAGTGGTTTGTTATAAAGGCTCTCCCTTGTCTTATCAGATCGGGAAACGGTTAGTGAAAGTAAAATACATTTCCCTTGTAAATCTAATCATGGATAAATTAGTGGTGAAAGAACTGATACAGCATGATCTCACTGAAGAAAACCTGAAACATGAATTGCATGAACTGATCATGAACGAATCAAGAATAAAAGAAATCAAAAAAGACTATTCCAGCCTGAAACAATTATTAACCGAAGGAGGAAATGCTTCGCAAAAAGCAGCTCAGTCCATTATTCATTTCCTGGCTACCGGAGCAACTTGATCGCTAAAATAATCATGCAGATAATGAACATGAAAAAACAGATACGGTTGATCCAGTGCATATACCCCACCCATTTCGTTTCCGGTTTATCAGGCTTTCTCAGGTAGAAGTATTGTGATATTTGTCTCCAGATTCCCATTAGCCAAAGTTATTATTTTATAGTATCCCGGTAAAGAGAAATTCAGTCATACAAAAGCTTTTCATATTTTTGCCACCCTTCGGGGGTTTAGCTCAGCTGGCTAGAGCGTTTGCATGGCATGCAAAAGGTCACCGGTTCGACTCCGGTAACCTCCACTTTTTGTTTAAAATTATAAATATCCCTAATTGATCAGGATAGCCTCCACCGGGTTCTTTACAATTAAAAAATTACATTAGACTAAACGTCTCCACATTTTGAGCTTGAGCAGCCTCAGAAACGTTACTTAAAATGATTTGGCTTGTTCCGAAATAAGTTGACAGAAAACCATCAACTTATTTTCAGCATAAAGCATCAAAACAAAAAATCAAAAGAAAGCTTTTCTTCCACTAAATTTTTATAGATTTGACTCTCTGCTTTTCTCATTGCTAAGTTTATTCCTATTTTTCAACCTAAAATTTTTAAATGATGCAACAAACTTATGCGGAGAAAAAGAATACCTATTTATTTCCCCTGATATTGGTAACCAGCCTGTTTTTTTTATGGGGACTGGCGTATGGATTGCTGGATGTTTTAAACAAACATTTCCAGGAATCTTTAAATATAAGCAAGACCAGATCCACTTTATTGCAGGCTGCTTATTTCGGAGCATATTTCCTGGTTGCTTTGCCGGCGGGTTTATTCATGAATAAATTCGGATATAAAAAAGGTATCATTGCCGGACTAATCTTATATGCATTAGGCGCTTTGCTTTTTTATCCTTCCACGCAACAGGCAAATTTTAATTTCTTTTTACTGGCTTTATTTATTATTGCATCCGGCCTCGCCTGCCTGGAAACAGCAGCCAATCCATATATAACCGTACTGGGCAAACCGGAAACCTCTGCATTCCGTTTGAATCTTTCTCAATGTTTCAACGGTGTAGGTTCTTTTATCGGGCCCATTATTGCCGCCAATGTTTTTTTCTCTGGGAACAAAAATGATAATCTCGACTCGGTAAAATTTGTATATCTCGCCATTGCTGGTATAGTATTGCTTGTAGCCGCATTTTTTATTAAAACTTCACTGCCCGAAATAAAAGAAAGCACCCTTGTATCTGAAAAAATTCAGGATACAAAACCTTTGTTCCAACACCGGCATTTTGTGAATGCCGTCATTGCTCAATTTTTTTATGTGGCGGCCCAGGTAGGCGTGGCTGCATTATTCATTAATTATTGTACGGAAACTTCAAAAAATATAGACAACGCCAAAGCATCTTATCTCCTGTCAGTAAGTTTGTTTTTATTTACCGCCGGAAGGTTTGCTGGAACAGCACTGATGAAAAAGGTGGAAGCAAATAAATTGCTGATGATTTATTCCATTATCAATATCATTCTGTGTGTAGCCGTGATCTATGGCAAAGGATGGTTATCGGTTTATTCATTAATGGCCATTTTCTTTTTCGAATCCATCATGTTCCCAACTATTTTTGCTCTTGGTGTAAAAGACCTGGGGCATCATACAAAGAAAGGGGCTTCCTTCATCATCATGTCAATCGTTGGCGGTGCGTTGGTTCCCTATGTTATGGGTATGCTGTCTGAACCATCCACTGCCCGGTCGTATATCGTACCTTTAATTTGTTTCATTGTGGTGGCCTGGTATGGATGGAAAGGGTATAAAATAAAAAAATAATACATGTTCCGACTCGATAATAAAATTGCTGTCATCACCGGTGGCGGTTCAGGAATTGGAAAATCCATTTCCATATTGTTTGCAAAACAGGGAGCCACTGTTCACATTATTGAACAGAATGAAACAGCGCCGCAACAAACTGTTGAAGAAATTAAAAAAGCCGGCGGCAAATGCATGAGCCATGTGGCTGATGTTTCTGCTCAGGGCAAAATCATTGAAGTCTTTAAAAAAATTGGCCCAGTCCATATATTGATCAACAATGCAGGAATTGCTCATATTGGAAAAGCAGGCAACACTTCAGAAGCCGATTTTGACAAAGTAATATTGGTAAATGTAAAAGGCGTTTACAATTGTATTTATTCAGCGTTGCCGCAATTACAATCTGCAGGTGGCGGAGTGATCATCAATATGGCATCTATTGCAGCATGTACGGGACTTGCCGATCGTTTTGCTTATAGTGCAGCAAAAGGAGCTGTAGCCGCCATGACATTAAGTGTAGCTAAAGATTATATTCATGAAAATATCCGGTGCAATTCCATCTCACCGGCAAGAGTGCATACCCCTTTTGTGGACGGGTTTCTGAAAAAAAATTACCCGGGAAATGAAGAAGCCATGTTTGATAAATTATCAAAAACCCAACCGATCGGAAGAATGGGAAAGCCGGAAGAAGTGGCGCAGCTTGCGTTATATCTTTGCAGCGATGAAGCCTCATTCATTACCGGATGCGATTACCCGATTGACGGAGGATTCATTAAACTTAATACATAATGACTATGAAACTAATCCGCTTTGGAAAACCCGGTGAAGAAAAGCCAGGAGTAATTATCAATGAAAATTATTTTGATGTATCTGCGTTTATTAAAGATTACGATGAGCATTTTTTTGCTGATGATGGGTTGCATTTTTTAAGTGAGATCACCAACGATGCTGAATTACCTCCATTAGAAAAAAATATTCGCCTGGGCCCGCCCGTAGCCAGGCCTTCCAAAATAATTTGCATTGGCCTGAATTATTCCGATCATGCTGCGGAAAGTAAAATGCAGGTGCCCCCTGAACCGGTTATTTTTTTTAAATCAACCACTGCACTGTGCGGGCCGAATGATAATCTGATTATTCCCCGCAACAGTACTAAAACAGACTGGGAAGTGGAGTTAGCGTTTGTAATGAGTAAGAAAGCAAGTTATGTAGAGGAGAAAGAAGCTATGGATCATGTGGCAGGATTTGTGTTGCATAATGACTATAGCGAAAGAGCATTTCAGATAGAACGAAGCGGCCAGTGGGTGAAAGGAAAAAGCGCTGACAGTTTTGCACCGCTTGGTCCTTTCCTGGCTACAAAAGATGAAATTCCGGATATTGATAATCTCAGGCTATGGCTGAAAGTGAATGGAAAAATCATGCAGGAAGGAAATACAAAAAATTTGATCTACAAAATTCCTTTTCTCATTTCTTATATCAGCCAGTTCATGACTTTGCTTCCGGGAGATATTATTTCAACCGGAACACCAGCAGGAGTTGGCATGGGACAAAAACCCGGGCCCGTATATATAAAAGCAGGAGATGAAATGGAATTAGGAATTGATGGATTGGGGAGCAGCAGGCAGGTAGCTGTGAATAGTAATTAGTGAATAGTGAAAAGTCAATAGTGAAGAGCTAATTATTTTCGTAACCATAAAATAAATTCTATGTTTCTTCAACTAAACCATCAAAGTTTAGAAGTTTATAAAACTTCAAAGTTATTTGCAATAGAATGTTATCGGTTGAGTAAAATATCGCCGGCAGATGAAAAGTTTGGAATGACTTCCCAAATCAGGAGAGCCGCTCTTTCTATTCATCTGAATATTGCAGAAGGTGTTTCAAGAAAATCAGGAGTTGAACAAAAAAAGGTTCTATGAAATACATGCAGCTTTGGATGTTGCAAAAAAGCATGAATTTTCTTGATAATACAAGTTTAGATTTGCTTTAGAATTACATAATTGATTGTTTTGAAATGCTGACAGGAATGATAGCTTTAAAATCTAAAACCAGATCATCATAAGTAAACTTCTCTTATTCACTATTGACTATTGAACAAACAAAAACGATATTGCCTTGCGTTAGACTTGAAAGATGATCCTTCCCTGATTTCCGAATATGAAAAATATCATCAGCAGGTATGGCCGGAAATAATTGAAAGTATTACAAGCTCAGGTATTGAAGTGTTGGATATTTACAGAACAGGCAATCGTCTTTTCATGATCATTGAGGCAAATGAAAATTTTTCCTTTGAAAAAAAAGTAACAGCAGATGCCGCCAACCCGAAAGTACAGGAGTGGGAAAAGCTGATGTGGAAATATCAACAGGCTTTGCCGGGAGCCAAACCAGGAGAAAAATGGGTTTTGATGAAAAAAATATTTGAATTACCATGACCATTGACAGCCACGTTCATTTCTGGAAATACGACAAAAAGCGGGATAGCTGGATCACCGATGAAATGAAAATCCTGAGACAGGATTATTTACCGGAGCATCTATCTCTCTCTTTAAAAAGGAATGAAATAGACGGATGTGTTGCAATACAAGCTGACCAATCTGAGCTGGAAACCCATTTTCTTGTTGAACTTACCAAAACACATTCAATAATTAAAGGAGTAGTAGGTTGGATTGATTTACAAAGTATAAATATAGAAGACCGGCTTCAATATTTTTCGCAATACCCGGCTATCAAAGGCTGGAGGCATATTGTACAATCCGAGCCTGATAATTTTTTATCAAATGAGAATTTTCAAAGAGGAATAAAAGCGTTGCAAATTTTTAATTACACCTATGATATTTTAATTTATCATTACCAGCTCGAACCTGTCATTGAATTCGTTTCTAAATTTCCCGAACAAAAATTTGTATTAGACCATTGTGCCAAACCGGATATTAAAAATAAAAATATTGATGTATGGAAAGCAGGGATAAAAGAGCTCTCACAATATCCGAATGTCTATTGCAAAGTTTCAGGTTTGTTTACTGAAGCTGAATGGAAAGATTGGAGCCCTGGGGTTTTTTATCCCTACCTCGATGTGGTATTTGATTGTTTCGGGAGTGACCGCCTTTTATTCGGAAGTGACTGGCCGGTGTTGTTGCTTTCGGGTATGTATGTGCAATGGAAAAGCCTAATAGAAAAATATATGGAAAATTTTGAAGATGAAGAACGGGAAAAAGTATTTGGAATAAATGCCATGAATTTTTATAACCTTTGAATATGGATTTGTCTTTAAAAAATAAAGTCATTGTGGTAACCGGAGGAGCTAAAGGAATTGGAGCCGCTATTTCGAAAATCCTGGCAGAAGAATCCGCTATTCCGTTTATAGTAGGAAGGAATGAATCCGATAATCTTTCCATAGTTAATGAAATTGAGAGCCGGAATAAAAGAGCTTTTTATGTCAATGCAGAATTAATTCAACCACTCGAATGCAGAAAAGCAGTTGATGCAGTGCTGCAACAATGCGGCCGCATTGATGGTTTAGTGAATAATGCCGGAGTAAATGATGGTGTGGGATTGGAACATGGAACTTATGAAGCATTAATGGTATCACTCCATAAAAACTTGGTTCATTATTACCTGATGGCCAAATTTGCACTTCCGCATTTGATCAAATCTAAAGGAGCTATTGTAAATATCAGCAGCAAAACGGCCGAGACAGGCCAGGGAAATACATCAGGATATGCCGCATCCAATGGAGGAAGAAATGCACTGACCAGGGAATGGTCTGTTGAATTATTAAAATATGGCATCCGGGTAAATGCCATAGTCGTTGCGGAAGCATGGACACCGCTTTATGAAAAATGGATTAATACTTTTCCCGATCCCAAATCAAAATTAGAAAGCATTACTTCAAGAATTCCATTGGAAAAAAGAATGACAACAACGGAGGAAATCGCCAATATGGCAGCATTTCTTTTATCAGAAAAATCAAGCCACACTACCGGGCAGTTAATTCATGTGGATGGCGGGTATGTACATTTAGACAGGGCGATCAGTTAAGTAATCATCTTTTCATCCTTGACCATACTATAAAATCAGTTTGCGGAATTTTTTCTACTCCTAATTGACGCAGCATATTTACTAACTGGCCCCGATGGTATGTGCCATGATTAAAAACATGCAGTATCATTTGAAACACCGGTTGTTTGAAACTTTCTTTTTTTGAATTCTGATATTGAAAAACATGATCCAGCATGGCTTCTGATGCAGCATCAATCCATTCTATCCAGTTTCGGTTTTGTTGCAATGACTCATTAACCAATTCCTTCATCCCGCCTTTAAAATATTCCGTTGGCGCTACAATCCGTTCCTGCAATTTCATTCGCTGCCACCATACACTCTCTGCATTCCAGGTATGCATTACCGTTTCATAAATGCTTTTGAAGCTACTGGGAACTTCAGACTTTTGCTTTTCGTCCGGCAAAGCAAGGATGGTTTCAAACAACCGTTGATTAGCCCATAAGTTATAATCAGCCAATTGTTGTAATATTTCTTTCATAGCTGGTACCTCCGTTGAAAATTTTGTTTTATGGATGAACGTACGAAATCTTTTACTTTTGGACTTTATTGGAATCTTTGACGTAATCATTTTACAAAATTTCAAAATTCAACAATCATAATGGATAAAAGTTTTCCCCCAATGAATAATGCGAATGAGGATATTACTAATATGAAACAACCAGGTACGGTGCTTTCAGGTTGGAGTTCTGTGGCTGTGCACAGCGGTCACAAACAGGATCCTAACTATGCTCACCTTGTTCCTATTTATGCCAGCAGCACATTTGTATATGATGAAGCTGAACAAGGTATGAGGCGATTCAGCGGCAAGGAAGAAGGATTTATTTATTCCCGTTGGGGCAATCCCACTTTCAGAGAAGCAGAAAATAAAATTGCTGCATTGGAAACATTCGGCGTTGCATACAATAGCTCGCCCGTGCAAGCCAAAGGAATTCTTCATGCATCGGGTATGGCGGCTATCACCACGCTGATGCTGGCCACACTGAAACCCGGTGATAAAATTCTTACTCATTTTTCATTGTACGGAGGCACAGAAGAATTAATCACTAATGTGTTGCCGCCGCTCGGCATCAGCGCCATCATTGCAGACCTTCGTGATCTCAACAAAGCAGAAGCCTGGATAAAAAAAGACAAAGCTATTCGTATGCTTTATATTGAAACTCCGGCTAACCCCACCATTCAGTGTGTGGATATTGAATCTTTAAGTAAATTGGCCAAACAACATAATTTAATTATTGCATGTGACAATACATTTGCGACACCTTATCTTCAACAACCTTTTAAGTATGGTGTGGATTTCGTAGTTCATTCCACCACCAAATTTTTAAATGGCCATGGTACAGCCATTGGGGGAATCATGCTCAGCCGCAATGTTGAGTTTATGAAAACAAAAGTTTACACACTGGCAAAAACCCTTGGCGGCAATGCAAACCCGTTTGATGCTTTTCTATTGATCAATGGAATAAAAACTCTGGAAGTAAGAATGGAACGTCATTGTCAGAATGCAATGCAGGTGGCCCAGTTTTTAGAAAAACATACTTCTGTTTCTAAAGTAAATTACACCGGGCTCGTTTCTCACCCGGATCATAAAGTAGCTTTAAAACAAATGCGTCATCCCGGAGCTATGTTAAGTTTTGAATTGAAAAAAGGATTGCAGGGAGGTATTGATTTTATGAATAAACTGAAAATGTGTGTTCGCACCGTTTCGCTGGGAACCTGCGATACGCTACTTTCCCACCCCGCATCTATGACACACTATAGTGTACCAAAAGAAGAAAAAGTAAAATATGGTATAACGGATGGATTGATACGGATGAATGTAGGCATTGAAAACATTCAGGACATTCTCAACGACCTGGACCAGGCATTAAAATAAATTATAAAACCAATTAATTTTTGTTCTCATGAAAAAATTTTTGATTGTACTGCTTTTTATTCCTGCCGGAATATTATTTGCACAGAAAAAAAAGCAACTAAAGACAACGGATCCTTTTGCCGGATTAGATACTGCATTTCAAAGAGTACTAAAGGATCAAAATGCGGTTGGCTTTGCTGTCGCTGTAGTGAATAAAAACAAGATTGTCTATGCAAAAGGTTTCGGTTACCGGGATGAAGAAAAAAAATTACCGGTTACACCGAATACATTATTTGCTATCGGATCATGCACCAAAGCATTTACTGCATCCTTGCTCGGGTTATTAAACAAAGATGGAAAAGTGGATTTTGATAAATCCCCCGAGGAATATTTGCCAGACCTGCATTTCTTCAATAAAGAAATGGATAATGAGATAACGGTTAAAGATATGATGACGCATCGCACCGGTTTACCCCGCCATGATTATTCCTGGTATTTATTCAGGTCATCATCAAGAGACAGTTTATTGTATCGCATTAAATATATGGAACCTACAGCAGGAGTACGCCAAATATTTCAATACAATAATTTCATGTTCCTGCTGCAGGGAATGATTACTGAAAAACTGACCGGGAAAAGCTGGGAAGAAAATGTAAAAGAAAAAATTTTCATGCCATTAGGAATGAATACTTCAAATTTTTCTATCCATACTTTAGAAAAAGCGACTGATGCTTCACTCGGATATGCAGTCGTCAAAGACAGTGTTATAAAAAAACTGGATTATTATGATATTGATGCCATGGGGCCGGCCGGCAGCATTAACAGCAGCGTAAATGAAATGGCAAATTGGGTAATGACGTGGATGCACGAAGGAAAATTTAATGGAAAAGAAATCTTACCAGCAGCTTATGTGAAACAAGCCATGAGTTCTCAAATGGTGGTAGCAGCAGGCCTGCCCGATCCTGAAATCCCCGATGCACAATTCAGTAATTATGGATTCGGTTGGTTCCTGACTTCCTACCGGGGACATTACAGGATAGAGCATGGTGGCAATATTGATGGTTTTTCTGCCAGCACCAGTTTTTTCCCGACCGACAGCATTGGTATCATTGTATTAAGCAATCAAAATGGTTCAGCAGTGCCGGGCATTGTTAGAAATATAATAGCTGACCGCATGTTTGGATTGAAACAAATTGACTGGACCTCAAGAGCAGACAGTGCGCAGGCCAAAGCAAAAAGAGCAGCTAAAGAAGCAGAAAAAAATAAAACCAGTAATCAAAAAACAGGCACTCATCTCTCCCATGATTTAAAAGATTATGCCGGGTTGTTTAATAATCCGGGTTATGGTACGCTGGATGTTTTTTTAAGAAATGATTCTTTATTCGCTCATATTCCAAACGGGGATATGTGGTTACGGCATTTTCATTATGATGTATTTGAGCCCTTTGATGTAGATAAGAAAACCGGAATTGATACTTCTGATAAAACTGATCTGAGAATTCAGTTTCACATGAACGCAGCCGGTGATATTGATATGGTATCAATCCCCCTGCAGCCCGGATTAGATGATATTGAATTCAGCAGGAAAGCCAAGCCTAAAGAAATTACCGCAGAAGAACTAAAAAAATATGAAGGCGTATATGAATTTGCGCCTGGTAAAGATGCAAAGTTCTATGTAAAAGGTGAAAAGACTCTGTATGCTTTCATTGAGGGTCAGCCTGAATATGAATTAATACCGGTTGATAAAAACAAATTTGATCTGAAAATATTAAAAGGATACAGCGTACAGTTTGAAGAAAATGATAAAGGTGAAATCATTTCAGTAAGTTTTATACAACCTAACGGAACATTTAAAGCCAATAAAAAGAAATAGAAGCTCCATTAACTTGTGTAAAAAGATTTTTATGAAAAATAGGTTTATTTCATGGATTGTTATATTCTCCATTGTATTTACATCGTGTAAGTTTCATCATGAGGAATATGATACCATTATCCGTAACGGATTATTATACGATGGAAATGGCGGGGAGTCATTTAAAGCAGATATCGGGATAAAAGATGATACTATTGCATTCATTGGAGATCTTTCCAAAATTTCTGCAAGAATAAGTGTGGATGCCAAAGGAATGGCTGTGGCTCCGGGCTTCATCAATATGCTCAGTTGGGCCAATGAATCCCTGATTGAAGACGGACGTTCTCAAAGCGAGATCCGCCAGGGAGTAACTCTGGAAGTGATGGGCGAAGGAGAAAGCATGGGGCCGCTGAACCCAAGAATGAAAAAGCAAATGCAGGATGGGCAGGTAGATATTAAATATAATGTGAACTGGAATACATTCGACGGATATTTTAACTGGATAGAAAAAAAAGGTATCAGTTGTAATGTGGCGTCATTTGTTGGCGCCACCACGATCCGTAATTATGTAATAGGGGAAGATGACCGAGATCCGACTCCCGCTGAATTGGATAGTATGAAAGCATTAGTGGCATCTGCAATGCGAGAAGGCGCCCTGGGTGTTGGTTCATCACTTATTTACCCCCCGGCATTTTTTGCAAAAACAAATGAGTTGATTGAACTATGCAAAGAAGCTTCTAAATATGGCGGCATGTATATATCCCACATGCGCAATGAAGGGAACCAATTATTTGAAGCGGTCCGGGAGTTGATCACTATTGCAAAAGAAGCAAACTGCCCTGCTGAGATCTATCATTTTAAAGCAGCCGGAAAAGATAACTGGTGGAAGATTGACAGCCTTGTGAAAATTGTTGATTCGGCAAGAAAAGCAGGATTACAAATAACGGCTGATATGTACACCTATAATGCCAGTGCAACAGGATTGACAGCCGCATTTCCCCCGTCACTTCAGGACGGTGGCTTTGATAAACTCTGGAAACGTTTGCAGGATCCCGCAATTCGTGAACAAATGAAAAAAGCAATGAACAGTAATCCACAGGGATGGGAAAATACTTATTATGGCGCAGGTGGTGCTGATGGGGTTTTGCTTTTGAGTTTCAGGGTTGATTCCCTCCGAAAATATATTGGTAAAACATTGGCAGAAGTAGCAAAAATAAGAGGGAAATCACCTGAAGAAACAGCAATGGATCTCATTGTTCAGGATAGTACCCGCATCGGTGTAGCTTACTTTTCTATGGACTCCAATAATGTAAAAAAAGAAATGGCTATTCCATGGATGAGTTTTTGCTCTGATGCAGAATCTATATCTCCTGAAGGCCTGTTTTTAAAAACAAATGTTCACCCGAGAGCTTACGGAAGTTTTATAAGAGTATTGGGAAAATATGCAAGAGATGAGAAAGCACTCTCACTTGCGGAGGCAGTGAGAAAACTTTCCAAGCTTCCTGCTACTAATTTAAAATTGAAAAAACGTGGTGAATTAAAAGTTGGTAATTATGCTGATATTGTAATCTTTGATCCGGCAACAGTTAAAGATAATGCAACATTTGCAAAACCACATCAATATGCAACAGGGGTTATAGATGTCTTTGTCAACGGAGTACAGGTTATAAAAGACGGTGAGCATACCGGGAAGAAACCGGGGAGGTTTTTAAAAGGACCGGGGTATGTAAATACAAAATGAAAAAATCAAAAATTTAATTCTAAGAATGGAAATAAAAATTCGCCGAGCTGTAAAGGAAGATTGTCCAAGATTGTTGGAATTAGTGCATGAATTAGCAGAATATGAAAGAGCGCCACAGGAAGTAACCGTGGCATTGGAACATTTTATAGAAAGTGGTTTTGGAAAAGAACCTGTATGGTGGGCATTTGTTGCAACCCTTCATTTTACCGGAGCAGATTCACCCTCATTAAAAGAGAGGGAATTCGAGGGTAGGGCCGTTGGCTTTGCTTTGTATTATATCCGTTACTCTACCTGGAAAGGACAGGCGATGTATCTTGAAGATATTTTGGTTACAAAGGAAATGAGAGGGAAAGGAATTGGTAAACTTTTATTTGACAGGTTGATTGAAGAAGCTAAAGAAAAAAAATTTAATCGCATCATCTGGCAGGTATTGGAGTGGAATGAGCCTGCTATAAATTTTTATAAAAAATACAATACTCAGTTTGACAGCGAATGGGTGAATTGTAGCATGCATGTCTGATGTGTCAATTCACACCGTTTGTGATAACTGATTTATCTATTTTCCCAATCAACCCCTGCAATACTTTTCCCGGGCCTACCTCTGTAAATGTAGATGCATGATCTGCTATCATAGCCTGCACACTTTGTGTCCACCGTACAGCGCCGGTTAATTGATCAATCAGGTTTTGTTTGACCTCGTCTTTATCCATCACTGCTTTTGCAACCACATTTTGATATACGGGGCAGGTAGGCGTATGGAAATTAGTACGGTCAATTGCTGATTGTAATTCTTTTTTTGCCGGCTCCATCAGCGGAGAATGAAATGCGCCACCGACGGGAAGTATCATCGCTCTTTTCGCTCCGGCTGCTTTCATTTTTTCACAGGCAAGTTCAACTCCCTTTACAGAACCGCTAATCACTAATTGCCCAGGGCAATTATAATTTGCCGGAACAACTATCTCGCCGGTTTCCTTTTGTACTTCCGCACATATTTGCTCCACTTTATCATCTGCCAGGGCTAATACCGCAGCCATGGTGGATGGTTGCATTTCACAGGCCCGTTGCATAGCCTGCGCCCTGATGGAAACAAGATTCAACGCATCTTCAAAACTCAATGTTTCATTGACCACCAATGCTGAAAATTCTCCGAGTGAATGTCCTGCTACCATATCAGGTTTTAACCCTGAACTTTCAGATGCTTGCCCGGCCAAATGATTCTGACGGGGGTCAATGCTTTTATATGCAATTACAGAATGTAAAAAAATGGCCGGTTGTGTTACTCTTGTTTGTTTAAGTTCTACCTCGGTGCCATTAAACATAATTTCAGAAATCGGGAATCCTAATATCTCATTTGCCTGGTCAAATAATTTTTTTGCAAATGCACTATTCTCGTAATACGATTTCCCCATTCCGGGAAACTGGGATCCCTGGCCGGGAAATACATAAGCATGCTTCATGATAATGAATTACTGAAAACAAAAATGCTACAAAGCATTCAATTAGAAAAATCTTTATAGCATTTTGAAAAACGGGCTATTTATACCTAAAGCTTGGTAGAAATCAGTTTCAGAAACTCACTTCTTGTAGCGTTTTTCATAAACTCTCCGTCAAAAGCTGAAGTAGTAGTTATGGAATTTTGTTTTTGTACCCCCCGCATCATCATACAAAGATGCTGCGCTTCTATTACAACTGCTACCCCCAACGGATTCAACGTTTCTTTAATAGCATCCTTTATTTGCATGGTCAACCGTTCCTGTACCTGCAAACGACGGGCAAACACATCAACTGTTCTTGCAATTTTACTCAATCCTGTTATCCATCCGTTTGGAATGTAAGCCACATGTGCTTTCCCGATAAAAGGCAACATGTGATGTTCGCACATACTGTAAATCTCAATATCCTTTACCAGTATCATTTCATTGATGTCCTCATGAAATTTTGCTGAATTGATAATAGCATGAGCATCCTGTTTATAGCCCTGGGTAAGAAATTGCATAGCTTTGCTTACCCGTTCTGGTGTTTTTTTCAACCCTTCCCGTTCGGGATCTTCTCCCAATACACTAAGGATATTTTTATAATTGTTCATCAGGTCCGGTAATGTTTCCTCGCAGTATTCGTCCACTTTTTGGTACATCATAAACTTTTGATTTCGTAATTTAAATTATGTTGTTTTTACTAAACTGGGAATTCAGCAAAATTCCTCGGTGTTTCATATAGCCGTATTTGTAAATCCATTTTTTTATCAATATGAGGGCGTAATAGGTTATAGATTACAATAACAATATTTTCTGCTGTAGGGTTCAATTTTTTAAATTCTTTTGTGTCAAGGTTCAGGTTTTTATGATCAAATCGCCGGTGCACTTCATTCCGGATCAGCCCGGACAGTTCTTTCATATCAATAACATAGCCGGTCTTTTTATTCACTTCGCCGGTAACTTTCACTTCCAATTCATAATTATGGCCGTGATAATGTGGCCAGGAGCATTTGCCAAATACTTTTTCATTCATTGCATCATCCCAGTCATTATTATACAAACGATGCGCTGCATTAAAATGTTCCCGGCGTATTACTGATACCCTTTCACCCATAAAACAGTTTATAAAATTATATTTTATCTACCGGTTTTTCAGTCCTGTAAATGACAGTTGAATTACCATCTTCATTCACTCTCCGAAATATTCTACATAAATCCGTGCCGTCTCGTACAATTTGATGCTATGCAATTGAATATTTCCCGGTAAATTTGTCTTTAATTGATTCCAGATAGCCACTGCTAAATTTTCAGTGCTGCACATTTGTCCTTTCATAAAATCCACATCAAGATTTAAATTCTTATGATCCAGCTTTTCAGTTACCTGCTCTTTAATTATAGTACTTAATTTTTTTACATCCATCAGAAATCCCGTTCCCTTGTCCGGTTCTCCTTTTATCGTGACGAATAAATCATAGTTATGCCCATGCCAGTTTTCATTAGCGCATTGCCCAAAGACGAGTTCATTCTTTTCATGACTCCATTCGGGGTTAAACAAACGGTGTGCAGCATTGAAATGTTCTAATCGTGTAAGGTAAACCATTGTCAAAACCTTTTAAAAAAAGAGAACTGCAAAGGTAATTCAAATCAAACAGTCGGTAAATGTTTGATTATTCGGTTGTAAAAGCAGAAATTATTTGAACGTACCTTTGCAGTCTTATGAAGATTTTATTAATTGCTGCAACAGCAAAAGAAATAAAACCTTTTTTGAATGAACATCGTAAGAGCGACATTTTTCCCGGTGTGGATGTTCTTATCTCGGGTATTGGGCTTACCGCCACTGCCTATCATCTTACTAAACAAATACAATTCAAAAAACCTGACCTGGTAATCCAGGCAGGAGTAGCCGGATGTTTTGATAAAAAAATCCCTTTAGGCTCCGTAGTGATGGTAACACAGGACACTATTGCCGATCAGAGTGTAATTGAATTAAAAAAACTGAAAACACTATTTGCATTGAAACTTGTGCCGCAAAATCAATTCCCGTTTCAGAAAGGATGGCTGGTAAACCCGCATGCTCCTTTTATTAAAAACGGCAGGTTGAGAGCAGTAAAAGCCATTTCGGTGAATCAGATCACCACATCAAAACAGATGATCCGGTTTTATCAAACTGAATTTCATCCGGCTGTCGAATCCATGGAAGGAGCAGCATTGCATTATGTTTGTTTAATGGAAAAAATTCCTTTTTTGCAAATTCGAAGTATTTCCAATTATATCGGAGAAAGAGATAAGAAAAAATGGAACATGAATGAATCTATTTTTAACCTCAACAAAACACTCACTGGATTGTTAAACCTCTCAAGAGCTAAGAAACAGGTATGAAGTTAACTTTAGGGTTCAGTCCCTGCCCCAATGATACGTTCATCTTTGATGCATTAGTCAATAAAAAAATTGATGCGAACGGGTATGAATTCGATGTTGTGCTTGAAGATGTGGAAACGCTTAATGAATGGGCATTGCAGGGAAAATTAGATATAACCAAGCTAAGTTTTCCTGCATTTTTTCGATCCCTGAATCATTATATTTTGCTTGACTCCGGTAGCGCCCTGGGAAAAGGAGTGGGCCCGTTATTAATTAGAAAATATACACAAACCGGGAAGACAGAAAAATTAAAAATGAAAATATCAGAGCAGTTATCCGTGGCCTTACCCGGAGTAAATACTACTGCTCATTTACTCTTCAGTTTTGCTTATCCTGATGCTCTGAACAAAAAATTCATGATCTTTTCTGCTATTGAAGATGCCGTAATCAATGGGGAAGCTGACCTTGGCGTAATAATCCATGAAAACCGTTTTACCTATCAGCAAAGAGGTTTGCAAAAAGTAAAAGATCTCGGAGCATATTGGGAGGAAAAAATGCAAGTGCCTATACCGCTCGGAGGTATTGCAATAAAAAAAAATATTGAAAGCGTAGTGAGCCGGGAAATTGAAAAGCTTATCCGGGACAGTATTGCGTACTCATTTAAAAACTATCCGGAAATCAGCACTTACATCAAACATCATTCACAAAGCCTGAGTGAGCAGGTGATGCGTCAGCATATTGAACTTTATGTAAATAATTATTCTATCAGCCTCGGCAAGGAAGGGAGGAATGCTATCGGGATATTGTATAAGACCACCCTTACTTCAAGTCAAAAAAAAGAAGATTTATCTAATCATCTTTTTTTGTAAAATTTTTTGCTTCGCTTCTGAAACATTTATATCAAGCAGGCTCATGAATACAGGGAAGCTATAAATTTTTTATATATTAATGCAGTCTGGTCTCGTTGAAATAATTTATTTTCAAATTGACGGACCCATCTGATTCCGTAAATAGCATTAGTTAAAAAAACTTCATCAAAATCTTTCATATCATTTGAAGTCACTACTCCTTCCCTGATTTCAAATTCATTTGTTGCCTTTAATTGATCCAGCAGGTATCTCCGCATTACCCCATTTACACAACCCTCAGCCAATGATGGCGTGATGATCATTTTTTCTTTTATAAGGAAAACGTTGGCGATAGTTGCATCGGCTATCCTGTTTTTTTCATTATAAATGAGGCAGTCATCCTGTTTGTTGGCTTTTGCAAATTGTGCAGCCATGATATAAGGCAGATAATTGGCTGATTTCAGATTCGAAAAGATATCACAACTTTTCCGGGCAACCGGATACAACCCGAGAAAAAAACCTTTTTCATTTAATGTTGTCATAGAGGCGGGTAATGAATAAGCTTCAACCAGGTACTGCAAATTTTCTTCAGTTTCATTTAAGCTTCCGTTTCCCCGGAATATAGTAAGCCTTGCACGGCCCCGTTCAAAACATTGATTTCGTCTGCATAAATCCAGAATCAATTCTGAAATTATTTTCCGGCTTATTAATGATACCCCTTTATATTTTAATAAACGCAACCCTGAATAAAGGCGTTCAAAATGATATTTTGACAAAATTATTTTTCCATTCCATACTTTCATGGTTTCAAATAATGCATCGCCATACCGAAAGCCACGATTTGAATACATGAGTGCCGGGCGGTCGGCCGGGAGCATTTTACCATTAAGGCATATCCATTTCATAAACCTAAAGTAAAATAAAAATGCCATCCGTTTTGGCAGATGGCATTGAAATAAAAATGCTCAAGGTTAATGTTGTTCTACAATCCCGGCTTTTACTGCGTACATCACCAGCCCGGCCATAGACTTCGTGCCGGTCTTGGTTTTCAGTTTGTCACGAATTGCTTCTACCGTACGGGGGCTGAGGTCAACAATATCAGCAATTTCTTTTGTGCTTTTTTCATCACACATCAGCTTCAGAATGGTAATTTCTTTTTCGGTTAACTGTACATCCTGCGGCATGGAAGATTCATTAGTGCGTTTGGTACGCAACCCGCTCAGAAGTGCTTTGTTAGTAAGTTCATTAAAATAGAAATCCTGTTCATAGACACCCTTAATAGCATCATAGATCATTTCAGCTCCAGACTCCTTTGTGAGATAGGAGTTTGCCCCTATTTCCATCATTTTGGAAATAACAGAATGGTCATTAAGAAAAGACAGCATGATCACTTTTACATCCGGGTATAATTTCTTTATCTCCGGCAAAGCAGTAAGCCCGTCCATAACCGGCATTTGAATATCCAGCAAAATTACATCTGGCTTGATGTGCTTAAGGAGATTCAATAACTGCATACCGTTTTCGGCTTCAGCTACCATTTGAACATCTCTTCGGCTCGAGAGTGAAGTTTTTACACCGGCACGGAACAGTGCATGATCATCGGCAATGGCTACTTTAATTACTGTGTTGTTGTCGTGGTTTTTCATGGATTTTGAAATTAAAATAAAAAATAAAAAGTAATTGTTCTTGGATGCAAATTGAAAAATTCCTGCAATATATCCCATAGTAGAACTACTTAATTTTACTATTGCAGAAACTACCGATAGAATACTATAAGCAATTGCGTAAAAAAAACCGAAAGTTTACTAAATGGAAATACTGAAGTTTTACGAGAATCCGGGTAAATACTGAAGATTTAAAATAGGGCAGTTATGCTATTGCACCGGTATCTATGTGGCTATATTTTTGACTTCGAAAGTTGATTGACACGGATGACTCGTTTTTCCTACTCATCCAATGTCCTGAACCGTCCAGAAAGTTATTTCCAATTCCTTTGAAAAACCAAACGACACTCTCCAGCCAATCAACTTTCATCTTTATTTTCTGAAGTATATAAAAATTTTTCTTTTTCATAACAGTAACGAAAAACCCTCCTTTTGGAGGGTTTGTTTTTAAATACAATCATTACCGGAAAGCAGGCTGTGATTTCTAATTCATTTGCGGGCAATAAGATAAGCCCTTGCATCGCCCAGGGAAAAATGCTTTTTACCCGGAACCGTATAGGTGGCTTCCAAAGTCAATCCCGCATTTTTCAACATCACCTCCATTTCTGAAAGTGAATAAATATAATCTACCCCGGTTTTAGTTTCGGTTTTTCCATCCTGGGCTATCATTATACTTTCAGTTTCCATACGGGTAGGATGAAACAGGAATTTACTTTCCGTTAAAAATTTAATTCCATTGATCTCACTCCAGTAACGGTCTTTAAAATATTTGATGACTATTTCGGCAAGCGTCCAGGTATTGATCAGAAAATGACCTCCGGGTTTTAAATGAGCTGCTACCATGGTAATAATATTTTGAGCATGGTATGCTTCAAAGAAATTGAAGCTGTTTCCCATACAGATCGCCAGATCATACTGCCCTTCCGGCTCATAACGAATAATATCAGCCCGGATTGCCGTCAATGGCAATTGCTCTTGTTCTGCATTTTTTTTTATTTCAATGATATAATCAGATAAATTATCTACCGCAGTAACATGAATGCCTTTTTTTGAAAGTGCGAGGGCATGTCTTCCATACCCACACATGAGGTCCAGCACCCGGCTTTCAGATGTGAGATTAAAATACTGAGCCATAAAGTCCGACTCTTTTGCAGTAAGTTCACTGGGAATGAAAGCTCGCCATATTTCCTTATAATATCCATCAAAATAGATATCATTCACATTTTCATAAATTGTTTGATCCGCCATTCCCGGTTATTTTTATATTAAAAAATCCTTGCCTGGAAAAAATCTTATTGCAATAATTTATTCCTTGTAGCATACATGACAAGCCCCGCAATAGTCTTGGCGCCCACTTTTTGTTTCATATTCTGCCGTATCGTCTCAATGGTCCTCGGGCTGAGAAAGACTTCTTTTGAAATTTCTTCTGTAGTTTTATCCTCTGCAATCAATTTTAAAATTTTCAACTCTTTTTCTGAAAATTTCACCGGGTTCGGATAAAACTGGCGTACTGATTTTTTATGTTGTAGTTTCAGGAGTACAGCTTTGTTCACCAAATCGTTAAAATAAAAATCATCATTCATGCAGGTAAGTATAGCCTGGTAAATCTCTTCCGGGTCGGTTGTTTTTGTGAGATATGCATTAGCACCCATCTCCATCATCTTAGTGATCATTTCCTGGTCATCATACATTGTAAGTACAATGATCTTCAGACTTTCGTATTCTTTCCGGATAAGGCTGATTGCATTGATTCCATCCACTTCAGGCATCCGTATGTCCATCAACACTACATCAGGCAGTTTGAGCTTAAGCTTATGCATCAGATCTTTACCATCTTCTGCTTCCCAAAGAATTTTCAGGTAATCTTTGTCCTTTAAAGCCATTCGGATTCCATCACGGAAAATCTTGTGATCATCTGCAATAGCTACTTTAATTTGTTCGGTGGCCATGGATATGAGATTATCGTTTATTTAATAGGTCGTAATTTTTCAATGCCAAAAGTAATTTTTTTATTAATTGCTTCACTTTTTAATTGAATACAGAGTTTATGAGTACCTGCACTCATTTTTAGGATTCATGTTCTCATTTTTGATATCCTAGTAAATTTTCATTTACAACCAGGTATTTTCCCGGGTCGTTAAATTATTTATTATTCAAAAGGTATCTGAAAAAATTTCTCTATAGATTGTCTTTAACCCACATTATAACTTTGAAACAGCTTTTTGATATTTCTCTTGCTTTATCAAAATTTATATTAAATGAAATGCTTGCTTATGCACTTAAGCTTTATAGGTTTTCACTTTAAACTCCTTATTATCAACAAAAGTTTCATATATCCTTTGATATATTGAATAGTTCGCTCCTAAAACAGCTTCATTTACCTAACCGCCAGTCTTATCCACAGATGTTAATAAAAAGATTGAAATTGAAAAGATTTCAGGTATAATCACTAATTTTACTACCGTAAATATACTAATAATTTAGAGTAATTATACCCATAATTGAAAAGTAACTCTACGAGGGAAATATCCTGAAACCCGCCACTGCACTACACTTCAGGCTATTCTAAGAGTTTTTACCGATAGGCAAACCTATTGAGAAGCCATCCATTATGGACAATTTTTACTGTTGGAATGTTCCAAAAAGATCTAAATCGTTACTGTTATGAAAAAAGTTAGTCGTGTTTATTGGCCTGTTGATGAATCATCAACTTCATGGGCAGACTAATGTTTTGATCAAAAAACTATCTATGTTTTAAAAGTTTTTCTATTTTTGGATAAAATCCAAGATATAGAAAAACTTTTTTTTAATATTGTAACGTATTCCTACCTCCTGCTTCCCCTCACTTTTTTGATCGGAATTCAAAAAACCAGGAGGACTTTTTCTTTTTTTATTTACGGGGCGATCTTCTTTTTATTTCTTTATTTCGTAAACGATTTTACCACTGTAGCTCAAAGAAAACTATACAGCAATTCTTATACTTTTTTGGAATACTTCTTCTTTACATTAGTATTATGGAAAGATATCCAAAAGCGTAAATTCAGGATTGCCATTGTTATTCTGTCTATATTGTTTTTTTCATTCCAGGTTTTTTATTTTTTCAACTCTTCATTTTTAAAAATTGACACCGTTCCAATTGGGATTGAAACAATTCTGTTGTTTATTTACATACTGTTTTTCTTTTACCAATATTTTAAAGAGGTTGAAAGTAAATATATTTACAATGAACCCTGCTTTGTGCTTGCAATAGGGATTTTGCTTTATCTCGGTAGCTCTTTCTTCATTAATCTTCTTGCCAATCATATTTCTAATGAAGAAGTAATGAAATGGGGAGTTATAACGAATATCGCAGAAATTCTAAAGAACATCTTGTTTACTGTTGCCATGGTAATGTATGCCCGCCAGCCCAAGAAAACTAAACCGGAAAAATCAATACCCTACCTGGAACCTGACCTTATAAACTAACTGATAATTACGACCCACTATGTTTTTCTTACAGGCCACACCTAGCAGCAATGTATCGCTGGTACTTTTTCTGGGTACTATCGGGATGATGATCCTGACTATCGGGTTGATCCTTTTTATCATCTTTCACCAACGAAAAGTGATCCGCTACCAAACCCGCTTGCAGCAGATGGAACAGGAACAGCAAAAAATCCTTTTGAAAGCTTCCATCAAATTACAAGAAGAAGAACGTCAGAGATTAGCAGCCGATCTGCACGATGATGCCGGGCCGTTGCTGGCTACTGCCCGGCTTTATCTCAATGAAAATTTGGTAAACCAGGATAAAGCTACCCAATTGCAATCCATTTTCCAGGCCAGGCAAATCATTGATGATACCATACAATTGATCCGGAATATCAGTCACAGCCTGATGCCTCCTACCCTGAAAAATTTTGGACTGGAATCAGCCATCAATGACCTATTTCAAAAGCTCAGCGGGTCAGGCAGCATCAATGCCAGCAGCCGTTTTCATGAATACAAAGACCGGCTGAAGGGGGAAAAAGAACTCATTGTATTCAGGGTAGTGCAGGAACTCGTAAATAATATTCTTAAACACAGCAGCGCCAGCTTCATTCACCTGACTCAGAATATTCATGCTGATAAATTTTTCCTAAGGATACACCATGACGGCAGAGGATTGGTGCAGGCTGATTTTGAAAAACTGAATAAAAGTAATGTAGGATTGGGATTAAAGAATATCAGCAGCCGCCTGAAAGTGGTGCATGGTAATATCAGTTTTGAAAAAGATATTTCACAGACTTATTACAAAGTGACCATTGAAATGCCTAAGGATGAACCGTACCAGTAAATGTATGCTCACTATTTGCTAAATTTGACCTACATCTGATACCATGGGAATCATAAAAGTAGCCATAGCCGACGATCACAAGATATTCAGGAAAGGGGTAATTCTTTCACTTCGCCCATTTACCAATATTAAATTTGTTCAGGAAGCAGAAAATGGGGATGATCTGTTGAATGGATTACCTGCATCTGAACCGGATGTAATTTTAATGGATCTCCGTATGCCGGGTAAGGACGGAATAGAAGCTACAAAAATCGTAAGCAAACAATATCCCAATATAAAAGTGCTGGTGCTGAGTATGTATGAAGACGAGCGGTTCGTATATCACCTGATGGAAAACGGCGCCAATGGTTATTTATTAAAAAATGCAGAACCACAGGAAATACGTCGTGCCATAATGGAAGTATATGAAAAGGGATATTATCTTAATAATTTTGTGAACCGCATCTTATTGAAAAAATCTCACTCCCGCCAAAAAGTAGTCCCCTCATTAAATAACGAGATCACTCTAAGTGATAAAGAAAAAGATGTGCTTCGATTTATCTGCATGGAATTTACAGCACAGGAAATTGCTCAGAAAATGGAGATTAGCCCACGCACAGTGGAAGCCATTAAAGACAGGCTCATGGAGCGTTTTGGGAGCAAGAATACTGCGGGGCTGGTATTTTTTGCCGTGAAAAATAATTTAATTGACTAACCATACCAATCAGGGCCGCAGATCCTCTTTATAACAATTTGCAGAACTAGTATAAAAAATAGGTTGCAACCGTATTTCGAAAATAAAAATGGAATGTATGCCTTAGTCTACTGTAACGGGATTTGAAACAATGGGCAATAAGTTTTTGGGGAATATTTTAAAAGATAGTTTTTTTCTATGATCAGTGGTTGACTAAAAAATCATGTAAATAAATTTTAATTCTATGAATAAAGAAAAATATATTCTGGAGCTGAATAAAGTAGGCATCCACGATATCGAGATTGTTGGTGGCAAAAATGCTTCGTTGGGCGAAATGATACAACATTTAACCGTGCTTGGTATAAATATTCCAAATGGATTTGTGATCACTGTAGCCGCTTATAAAGAGTTTTTAAGGTTTAATAATCTTGATACTTCTATCAGGGAAATGATTGGCGCTATTAATTTTGACGATATTGAATCATTAAGAAGAGGTGGCTTACAGGTAAGGCAGCTTTTGAGAAACAGTAAATTTCCACCGGAGTTAAGTAAACAAATCATTGAACAATATTATACCCTTTCAGCAGATTATGGACAAAAGGAGACCGATGTAGCCGTTCGTTCCTCAGCCACAGCAGAAGATTTGCCTGATGCATCATTTGCAGGCCAGCAGGAAACCTATTTGAATGTTCGTGGCCCCGCTGCTATAATAGATTCTGTCCGTAATTGTTTTGCTTCTTTATTTACCGACCGGGCTATCAGTTATCGTGAACATATCAAGTACGATCATTTTGAGATAGGCTTGTCTGTTTGTATTCAAAAGATGGTGCGTTCTGATCTTGGCGCTTCGGGTGTTGCTTTTTCAATTGACACAGAAAGCGGATTTAAAAATGCAGTTATTGTTAATGCCTCTTTTGGTTTGGGGGAAATGATCGTTCAGGGCTCCGTATCACCCGATGAATATATTGTTTTCAAACCAACATTAAGCAAGGGATTTAACGCTATCATCGAAAAGAAACTTGGAAATAAAGATAAAATGATGGTTTATGGGGATAATCCTGACGAAAGAGTAAAAGTGATACCAACAGAAAAAGGATTACAAAAAAGATTTTGCCTCAGAGATGAAACGATTTTAAAGTTAGCAGATTGGGTAGTAAAAATTGAAACCCATTATACTCAAATAAGAAATAAGTGGACACCTATGGATGTAGAATGGGCTATAGATGGCTTAAGTAAAGAATTATTTATTGTTCAAGCAAGACCTGAAACCATTCATTCACAAAAAAACCATAGTTTAATTACACAATATAAAATTCATGACGAAAACAGGGCTGATAAAATTATCCTAAAAGGGATTGCTGTTGGTGATAAGATAGCAACCGGTAAAGTAAGTATATTATATTCATTGGATAAAAGGGTTACAGAAGGGCATGAATTTGAAGCAGGTGATATATTGGTAACAGATATGACAGATCCCGACTGGGAACCTATTATGAAAAAAGCAGCAGCCATTATTACCAATAAAGGCGGCCGCACCTGCCATGCGGCAATAGTAGCCCGTGAGTTAGGCGTTCCTGCTATTGTGGGCACCGGCACTGCTACAGAACTACTAGCGAATGGCAAACTTATTACAGCCTCCTGTGCAGAAGGTGATTCGGGGATTATTTACGATGGCGCAATTGAATTTGAAATGAAAGAATTCAATCTTGATAATTTACCAGCCACTAAAATACCGGTGATGCTTAATGTAGCATCACCCGCCATGGCTTTTAATTTTTCGCATTTACCCAATGCCGGTGTGGGCCTGGCCAGGGAAGAATTTATTATTAATAATTATATCCAGATTCATCCGCTTGCGTTACTGCAACACAAGCAATTAAACGATACTGCATTAACGGCTGAAATTGAGAAACGCATAATTGGTTTTGCTAATGAGGAAGAATTTTTTATCCATAAACTATCTTTTGGGATTGCAAAAATTGCAGCCTCATTTTTCCCCAATAAAGTGATTGTACGTTTTTCTGATTTTAAAAGCAATGAATATTATAATTTATTGGGTGGTAATCATTTTGAACCCGAGGAGGAAAACCCGATGATTGGCTGGCGGGGTGCATCCCGGTACTATTCAAAAGAATATAAAGCGGCATTTGGGTTGGAATGTAAAGCTATTAAAAAAGTGAGAAATGAAATGGGCCTGAGTAATGTGGTGGTGATGATACCTTTTTGCAGAACAGTGGAAGAACTTAAAAAAGTGCAACTGGTAATGAACGAGTATGGTTTAAACAGGGGTGACAACGGATTAGAGTTATTTTTGATGGCGGAGATTCCTTCAAATATTTTAATGGCCGATGAGTTTGCAAAACATATAGACGGGTTTTCCATTGGATCCAACGATTTAACACAGCTAACATTGGGGCTTGACAGGGATTCTTCACTTGTAGCTAGTATTTATGATGAGAGAAACCCGGCTGTAAAAAAATTAATATCCATGCTGATTGCATCCGCAAAAAAGAATAAAGTAAAAGTGGGTATCTGCGGGCAGGGGCCGTCTGACTTTCCTGACTTTGCCCAATTCTTAGTGGAAGAAGGAATTGACAGTATATCAGTAACGCCAGATTCTATTATCAAAACACTAAATGCAATACACTCAATAGAGAAGTAAGAGGACGCTATGCGAAATGATTACCGAGTGGTAATATTTTTTTTAGATTCAGAATTTCATTTCCGGGATCTCGCCTTCCACTCTTAATCTTCCAGTAGTTTTAGATATAATTTCTTTTATGCTCACCCCGGGAGCTCTTTCCAATAATTTGAATCCGCCATTAGTAACCTCAAGCACTGCAATATCTGTTACTATTTTTTTTATGCATCGTACTCCTGTTAATGGTAAGCTGCATTTCTGCAATAACTTTGATTCTCCTTTTGTATTAGTATGCATCATGGCAACAATAATATTCCTGGCACTGGCTACCAGGTCCATAGCACCTCCCATTCCTTTTACCAGCTTGCCCGGTATTTTCCAACTGGCAATATCACCTTCCTCGCTTACTTCCATTGCACCAAGAACAGTGAGATCCACTTTACCAGCTCTTATCATACCAAAACTCATGGCAGAATCAAAAAATACAGAACCCGGAACCGTAGTGACAGTTTGCTTGCCGGCGTTTATAAGGTCAGGATCTTCATCCCCCTCGAACGGAAAAGGCCCCATACCGAGTAATCCATTTTCACTTTGTAATACCACTTCAATGCCCGGTGGAATATAATTAGCCACTAATGTGGGTATTCCAATACCAAGATTTACATAATACCCATCCCGCAATTCTTTAGCTATACGTTGTGCTATTTGTTCTTTTGTTAATGCCATAAAATCATTCTTTGACAAAGTACCTGATTACTTTCTTTTTCTTACTGTTCTTTGTTCTATTCTTTTTTCATAGTTAGATCCCTGGAAAATCCGGTGAACATAAATACCAGGAGTGTGGATGATATTTGGATCCAATTGGCCTGCCGGAAATAATTTTTCAACTTCTGCAATGGTGATCCTGCCTGCCATAGCTACTAACGGATTAAAATTACGGGCCGTTTCTTTAAAAATAAGATTGCCGTGTGTATCACCCATCCATGCTTTTACAATAGAAAAATCAGCATCAAAAGCATATTCCATCAGGTAATCTTTCCCGTTAAAATTTCGTACTTCTTTTCCCTGAGCCACTTCTGTGCCCACACCTGCCGGTGTATAAAAAACAGGAAAACCATACCCTGCCGCCAAACACCGGGTAGCTAAAGTGCCCTGTGGAATCAATTCTACTTCCAATTCTCCACTTAATAATTGCCGTTCAAATTCTGAATTTTCACCCACATAAGATGCTATCATCTTTTTGAGTTGTCTTTTTTGTAATAAAAGGCCGATTCCAAAATCATCAACGCCTGCATTATTGGAAATGCAGGTCAGATTCTTTACTTCTTTTTTCACAAGTGCTGTAATACAATTTTCAGGAATTCCGCACAAGCCAAAACCACCGAGCATCAGCACGGCACCATCCTGAATATCTTTTATGGCCTCATCTGCATTTTGTACCACTTTATTCATGGAAATTTTATTGAACCATAAAATTAACAAAGTTGCTTCAATGAAACAGTTATGATTCGCATTTATTGCACCGTAGTAGCCTTCATTTTTTTAGTCCGGATACTGTCCTTAATAACAGGCTTGTCTTGTTCAAACTCAGGTGAGGTGCTGCGTGTATTCAGGCTATCTAATACTTCCTGCATCAATATGGGATGGTTTTTATAAAAAGTAAAACTTTTCTGAAATGTTGTTTTGTCAATCTTATGAAGTTTAAAAACTTCTTCGTAATACCCGATGGTTTGATCTTTTTTATTCAGCATGGAATCTGCCGGTAACACATAGCCTGTAAGAAATTCATCGACACGAAACATATCCCAAAGCACGGCTACCATTTCTTTTTGGGTTAAAACGCCATTGGGAGTTTTTTTTCCGCTGCAGGAAAAAACCAAAAATGCTAAGAATAAAAAGGGAAAATAATTTTTCATTTCAATTCTTTGTAAGCAGAGATATTGGTTATATCAATTTTTTGTAAAATATCACTGGCCCTGCTCTTAGTTCCTGCATCTGCTTTACTGAGGATTTTTATTATCTCTGAGCTTTTTCCCTGCATAAAAAAAGCCAGGATCATTGAATTGGGATTTTCAGAATTTATAGTGTTCAGGTAATTAATGCAATTCATGACTCCACTGCGGCCTGTATTTTCATTTTCATAAAAATTATCAAGCCCAGAACGATAGTAAGCGTAAATGGCGTCATGGATCAGGGCATATTGATTATTGTGAAGATTTTCAGCCAGCCAATAACGGTTGCGTTGCCCGTCAAATGGCTTCCAACCTGTAATATTGCTGCTTTCCGGAGCATTATTTACAATATTCCACGCTTTTTGAAAATAAATATCGCCACCTCTTGGAGCAAAAGAATCATAATCGAACCCAAGAATGATATCAACATAATAAGCAAAAATAGCTGTGAGGTTGGCCGCTACCGGGTCGGCGCCTTGAATCCTGTTTTCATTGAACTCAATAGGTTGAAATTCTACATACCGGAATGTAACTTCATCATCCAGGTAGTTAATGATAGGTGATTGATAGGTGCTGTTGAGGATAGGCCGTGCGGCTTGTACTGTCAATTTTCCTTTGAAAACATTATTGCCAAGATCTTCTTCTACGCTCAGGAAAAAACTACACTGGATTTTCTCATTTGGCTGATAATTATCCGGTGTCCATTTTCTATTGTTCAAAAAATTAATCAGCCCGGTTTGAAGTGTTTGAAAGACTTTCTTATCCACCTGGCTGTTGATCTTCATTGCCGAAACAGTCAATCGGGCCTGTAACTCCTGCCCTAGTGCACCGGAAACAAAAAAGAAAAATATAAAACCCAAAATTATTTTCTTATTCATAATAAAGATGAATTATTGTATCTACAATGTCCCTGGCTACATCAGATTTTGATTTTTGTTCAAACGGGAATTCTTTCCCGTCATTACTGAAAATGGTGATCTTATTGGTATCATGCCCAAATCCGGCACCAGCATCTCTAAGCGAATTTAAAATGAGAAGGTCTGCTTTTTTTTCCTGAAGTTTTTTTAAAGTATTCTCTTTCTCATTATTTGTTTCTAATGCAAAGCCCACCAAAACCTGGTTTACCTTCTTTTTATATCCCAGGGTTTTTAAAATATCCTTTGTTTTCTTTAATTCAAGGATAAGATTATCACTACTCTTTTTTATTTTCTCTTTAGAGATATTTACAGGGGTAAAATCTGCGATAGCAGCTGCCATTACAGTTATATCTGAATCATCAAATTCGGCCATGCAAACGTCATACATTTCCTGTGCAGTAGTTACTGCTATGGTCTTTATTGCCGCTGTTGATAACCCATTTTGAATAGGGCCCGTTACCAGCGTCACCTGAGCTCCCCGATATTGTAATTCCTTTGCAATAGCTATTCCCATTTTTCCTGAAGAATGGTTGCCAATAAAACGAACCGGGTCTATTGGTTCGTACGTGGGGCCGGCCGAAATCAACGCCTTTTTTCCAGCCAGTTTTTTAGGTAAAAAAAAAGTATTGGTTACATATTGAATGATTTCCTCCGGCTCTGCCATTCTTCCATCTCCAAATAATCCACTGGCAAGTTCACCATTATGTACTGGTATGATTTTGATGCCAAATGATTTCAGCCTTTCAATATTTTTTTGCGTAGCAGGGTGACGCCACATGTCTTCATCCATTGCCGGTGCCAATGCAACGGGGCAAGTGGCAGAAAAATAAGTTGCCAGTAACAGATTATCACATTGCCCTTGTGCCATTTTAGAAAGTGTATTGCAGCTTACAGGAGCAATCAGCATTAAGTCGGCCCAACGCCCAAGCATCACATGATTTGCCCAGCTTTCTTCATCAAAAAGATCCGTCAGCACAGGGTTCTTTGAAAGAGTCGAAAGTGTAAGTTTTGATACAAAATCTTTTGCAGATTTTGTCATTACTACTTTTACTTCTGCTCCTGCTTTTATCAATAAACGTACAATATATGGTGCTTTGTATGCAGCAATACTTCCGGTTATTCCCAATAATATTTTTCTGTTTTTAAGCATCTGCCTTCAAAATTACCATTTACTTATATAAACTAAAAGCGATCCGTAAATCGAATCGCTTTATAAGTTTAAACTATTATTTCAGAAATTAATTGAAAAGTTCATCTTCACTCTTACGGAAATAAACTTTACCCTCGAGAAATTCCTGGGTAGCCAGCAGGGCCGGGTTGGGCATGCGTTCATATGCCCTTGAAATTTCGATTTGTTCTTTATTCTCATGAATTTCTTCCAGGCTGTCTGTATGGCTGGCAAATTCTTCCAGTTTGTTGTGTAACTCTTCCTTCAAAGAAATATTAATCTGGTTGGCCCTTTTACCTATGATCGCTATGGATTCATAAAGGTTTCCGGTCTTGTTTTTAATGTCATCCAGATTTTTTGTTTCCACAATACTGCTGGTGCCTACGCTAAGTTGACGTCTTAACTTGCTCATTTGATAAGTTTTTAATATTGGTTTGTGATAAATTTAAATAATGTTCGGCTTCATTCTTCAGTTTACTCACAGGGAATCTATCTGTAAAGTCATTACATTCATCTATAACATGCTCAAACCTTTCCTTTTTCTTTTCATCAATGCTCATTTCAGCAAAACGAAAATAAGATTTAATGACCATTAATTTATATTCATCAGCTTTGGGCGAATCCGGGTAATTATTCAAAACTCCGGTAAATGCCACACCTGCAGCCCTGAATTGCCCAAGATCAAAATATAATTGCGCACTTTTATAATCTTTGGTTTCTAATTTATTACGACAAATATCAATGATTTCACCCGCCTCTTTATTTTTTGAGGAGCCAGGATGAGTATTGATAAAAGTCTGCATCATTCCCATGGCTTTAATGGTATTGGTCTGATCCAGTTCCGGCTTCGGAGACTGTTTATAAAAGCATTTAGCATGCATAAAATCTATTTCCTCCGCACGGGGGCTGTTGGGGAAAATTTCCAGGTAACTTTTAAATAAGTTTTCTGCGTTCAAATAATCTTGTTGGTACCATGCACAATAAGCATATTTATAATAAAGATCCTCGAATTCTTTTGACGTTTTAAAGTACGGCATTACATCTTCATACAGCTGTTGGGCCTTGTTGTATGATTTTTTTACAAAATATTGTTCGGCCATACGTAGCTTGTATTCTGCATCATGGCTCTTCATTATTTTAGAAAAATGCTTACTGCAGCCAGCCAGCATGACGGTAAAAGCAATAAATAAAACGTGCTTCATAAAAGTGCGCAAAGTTAATGCTTACTGGCAAAAATTAGATAAAAAATAAAAGCATCCAAACTCCCCGGGTTAAGGTTTTGATAAAGGGAGACTTAGATAAAAATTTAAATTTTTGATCTATAAAAAAAGGCCCTCCCTTTTCAGGGAGAGCCATTATCAGCAAAAAGTAAACACACTATTTTATTTATTCTTTTTTTGCAGGTTAGGGTGAGGCGCAGGCACCGAATTCGGTCCTTCTTCACCATCATTAGCTGCACGCAGATCAACAGTATTGCAATCTCCGCCTTCCTGTCCATAATTGAATATGAAACGATCAGCATTGACGCCTTCTTTTTCTGCCAGGTAAGTGATCACTGCATTTACATGATCCCAGCTCAGCTGTTGTTCTTTCTTGCTGGAAGCACAATATCCAACAACTACTACTTTACACTCAGGATTGTTACGCATTCTTGATGCCACAGTAGCTAATACAGCTTTTGCATCTTCACTCAGCTTATTGGAATTTGGTTTGAATGCAACGCTCGGCAAAGCACCCATTTTTTGAGCGCAGGTTACTGTAGCAACAGCCGGTTGTTTCGGGAAACAGGATTCTGCAGGGCATGGGCATTTACCTACTCCATCTGCATCAACAGGTTGACAATATGTAGGGGTAATTAATTCTTTATCCTTACAATCAGGAACACCATCACCATCAGTATCTCTGCTTACACCGTGGCTATCAACCGGGCAGCCTTGGGGAGTTTGTTCCTGGTCAAATTGGTCTGTTATTCCGTCACCATCGCTATCAGGTAATACAGGTTTTGGTAAACGCATTAGGCGTGGATTGCGGATTTCGCTGTAAGCGTAATCCAATGGATTCAACCACCAAAGTGGTTCAACAGATTTAGCACCAAGGTTAATATTCAAACCAACACTTGCATAGTTAAATGCATCAAATTGGCCCGTTAATACTGGGTCACCTTCTGCATGTTCCTGCCAACGTTGACCATCTAACAGGTCATTACGTGTAACAGTCCAGCGATCTTCTATGGCTAGGTTCAAACGATTGCTCAACTTGAATGCGATACCGGCACCAAATGTTGCGGTAGGCATAAATGTTTGTCCAAAAAGTTTAGGACGACGTGTTCCATCATTTTCAGCATCAGATTCATAGCTGTTATCCATCAAAGCTTTTAATGCCTTACGGGTATCTCTGCGGTTTTTATAAATACCGGAATTTGTAATGGATGCAAAATTATATCTCTGACCATTGCTGTTTAAGGCATTAACTTTTGTATTATATATTGCTCCTCCAATTCCGCCGAAACCATAAATATTAAAGCCCGTCTTAGCTTTATGAAAACGAATGTTATTTAACGTAATTACACCTTGTAAGGAAAGATCTTGTGCTTTGGTTTTGTAATTATAATAAACAGGGTCGTAGGTTGCAGCTCCGGTGGTAGAAACAATTTGTCCGCTGGTTGTCCTTATAGGAGCGGAATACCCAGCGTTGCGCCATGGAGTATTTTTAGAATAATTGTAAGATGGAAGCCAGCTTAAGCCTTTGCCGATTCCATACATATATTCCATTCGCACGGAAAATACATAACCAAAAGCTTTTCTAATGTGAAGCCCAAAACCTGGGGTGGGGAAAATAGCCGGTACATCACCGCTAACGGTAAATGCGCCTGCTTTGATACCTACTTCCCATTGGTTGCGGGGTTTGGCGGGAAAGTTATAAGTCCCGTTTAAAAATTCAGTGTGCTGGGGCATTCTTTTAGTGGGAACAAGAGATGTGTCTTTTACATCGTAGCTGGTTCCTACCCTTTGCCCAAACATAAATGAAGTCATCATGCAGAATAAAACTGCAAGTAGAGTGTACTTTTTGCTTGCCATAACTAAGGATTAAGATTAACGAAACAATGTCCTAATAATTGGCAAAAATAGAGATTGAAGCCCAATTACCAAATTTTTCACAAAATTATTTACAACATACCTACTATATTTTTCAACTACTTAGTTGCAAAAATTGGTGATTTCCCGCCTTGAATACACATTATTTTTTTGGGTGTAAATTGCCTGAATTTTCAACATGAACTTACCTACAGAATTAATTGAACCGGAATTAAAAACCTTTGAAAGCCGTTTTCAGGGGGCCGTAAAAAGCCAGGCACCGTTGCTGGATCGGATCATGCGCTATGTAGTAAAACGTAAAGGCAAACAAATCCGACCTATGTTTGTCCTTTTATCTGCTAAACTATGTGGTGATGTCAATGATGCCACATACCGGGCTGCATCACTCGTTGAATTGTTGCATACCGCCACTTTAATTCACGACGATGTGGTAGATGATGCCATGGAACGAAGGGGTTTTTTTTCAGTTTATGCATTATGGAAAGCAAAAGCAACTGTCCTAATCGGGGATTATTTATTGGCAAAAGGATTATTACTTTCATTAGATCATAATGACTATCAGACATTACATATATTATCCGATGCAGTTCGCAAAATGAGTGAGGGGGAGTTGCTGCAAATAGAAAAGACCAGGTCTTTGAATTTAAAAGAAGACACCTACTTTGATATTATACGAAATAAAACTGCTTCATTACTTGCATCTGCATGTGCTGCTGGAGCATGGTCCACAAGCTTAGATAAGGCTATCACTGAAAAAATGGCTTTATTTGGTGAAAAAACAGGTACCGCATTTCAGATTAAAGATGATTTGTTTGACTATGCCAGCGAAAAAATCGGTAAGCCTACAGGCAATGATATCAAAGAAAAAAAGCTTACCCTACCTATTATTTATACTTTAAATAATATTAATCGTTCGGATCGCAGGCAAATGATTCGCATAATTAAACATGATAACCGGGATGCTGAAAAGGTAAAATGGGTTATCCAAAAAGTGGAAGAAACAGGCGGTATATCTTATGCAAAGGAGAAAATGAATGCTTACAAAACGGAAGCCCTGCAAACACTTCATGAATTTCCAGAATCTCCCATACGAAAAGGTCTGGAAGATCTTGTATTATTTGTAACAGAACGTAAATACTGAAATCCCGTAAATGAAGAGAAGATGGAACATACAACAGACTGATGAACCAGCTATAGAACTGCTCAGAAAATCCTTGAACATTCACCCTGTTGTTTGCAGAATCCTGGTGCAACGGGGGATTAAAACTTATGAAGAAGCAAAAAAATTTTTCCGACCCGATCTGGATCATTTGCATGACCCCTGGCTGATGAAAGACATGGACAAAGCCGTTTCAAGAATATTAACTGCAAAAGTAAATTTTGAAAAAATTTTAGTATTTGGTGATTATGATGTGGATGGCACTACTGCAGTAGCCTGCCTGTACCAGTTTTTGAAAAAAATTCATACCTCGATTGATTTTTATATACCCCATCGTTACCGGGAAGGGTATGGTATCAGTAAAGCCGGGATTGATTTTGCCAAAGAAAATGGATTCACATTAATCATATCACTTGATTGCGGTATAAAATCCTTAGACCTGATAACGTATGCAAAAAATCAGGGTATTGATTTTATAGTTTGCGACCATCATTTACCAGATACAGTTCTTCCGCCCGCAGTAGCTATATTAAATCCAAAACAAAAAGACTGTAATTACCCTTATAAAGAACTTTGCGGATGTGGAGTGGGGTTTAAATTAATTACTGCCTTAGCAGAAAAATTAGAACTGCCAAAAAAAGAAATCTTTCAATACCTTGACCTGGTCGCTACGGCTATTGCTGCAGATATTGTTCCGATGACGGGAGAAAACCGGGTATTGGCTTACTTTGGTTTGAAAAAAGCTAATGAAAATCCAAATAATGGGATCAAAGCGCTTTCTTATCTAAGCGGAGTGACAAAAGCATTACATATTAACAACCTTGTATTCATGATTGCACCTCGTGTGAATGCAGCGGGCAGAATGGATGATGCCCGGAAAGCTGTTCAAATGTTTGTATCTGAAGATTATGCAGAGGCATTACATTATGCAGAATTGTTACACCATGATAATACAGATCGTAAAGAAGCAGACTCCAGCATAACAGAAGAGGCACTGGATTTGATTCAAAGTAAAAAGGAATGGATAGACCGGAAATCAACAGTAGTATTTCAACCCCATTGGCATAAAGGTGTTGTTGGCATAGTAGCTTCCAGGCTTATCGAACATCATTACCGACCTACAGTTGTTTTGACACAATCCGGTGATTTTGCAGCCGGCAGTGCCCGAAGTGTTCCCGGATTCAATTTATATGAAGCCATACATGCATGCAAAGAATATTTGTTGGGATACGGAGGCCATTTTGCCGCAGCAGGTATGACTCTTGAAATTGAAAACATTGAAGCTTTCAGGAATAAATTTGAAGAAGTAGTGGCGTCTTCAATTGCTGATGATTTGCTAATCCCAGAAATAGTTATTGATTCAGAAATTTTATTTACAGATATCAAATGGCCTTTCTATAATATTCTTTGTCAAATGGAGCCATTTGGTCCAGATAATTTGCGCCCCATATTTATAACAAAAAATGTATCCGATACCGGCTACTCCCGAATTGTAAAAGAAGAACATGTCCGTTTTTCATTGCGCCAGGGTCAATTTACTTTTACAGGCATAGGCTTTGGTATGGCAGAAAAATTTCAGATGCTCCATACCGATAGCAATCGTGAAAAAAAACCGATTGACATTGTTTACAAGATTGACGAAAATGAATGGAATGGAGAAAAAACCTTGCAACTGCGTGTACTTGATTTGCGAATCAGTGAACCGTGAAAAAAATCATTCACAATATTTACTATTTTTTTTACCTGTCATTTAACTGGAATCCCATTCTGGCTTTTTTCGTTATGTGGCACGAAATCAAAAGGGGGCCGAAATACGGAATCAATACAGTAAAGCCGGAACAATTAAAGTATCTTACAATTACAGAAGGTGAAGTTGAAAAAGGGTCTCCTTATGAAGCCGTCAGTTACTATCTTCTTGAAAAGGTTTTAAGTACTTTCAGAAAATTTTCTAAAGCTACTGCTCTTGTTGATTTGGGTTGCGGCAAAGGACGGGTGATGGTTGTATCAGTTTTTTTTGGATTTGTTACAGTGACAGGAATTGATTTTGCAAAAGAATTATGCGTCGAAGCCAAAAAAAATATGGCCAGGATTGAACCTCTATTCAAAAAAATTGAATGGGATGTGATTTGCAAAGACGTATTAAATTATGAAATAAGAAATACTGACAGTGTATTTTTTATGTTCAACCCATTTGAAAAAGAAATTCTGGAAAAATTTTTACAAAAAATTGATATCTCATTAAAAAAAGCTCCCCGCACCATATGGTTTTTATATGCCAGTCCCGTTCATTTAAAAACCATTTTAAACTATAACTTTAAAATTATTCAACATATTCATCCCGGGAAAAAACTAAATGCAGTTATCATGAAAAAAGATAATCAATCTCTCTTGCAGGTCATTTAAGGTAACGGCTATACATAAAATTCCAGGGAAACCTGCTGAAAACTAAGGTTTCCAACATGCAGAAGCCGCCTAAATTTTTCTTGATTACTTCTCCCGTTTGAAGCTTAAAACCACTATCTTTGCGACCCATTATTTTAAAAACTAAAACAGGGTCATGAACAATTATGAATTGATGGTGATTTTTACCCCTGTTCTGAGCGATGATGAATTCAAAGCAGAACAAAAGAAGTATGCTGCTTTCGTCAAAGAAAATGGCGGAGAAATAGTAGCAGAAAATCCCTGGGGATTAAAATCACTGGCGTATCCGATCCAGAAAAAGACTACCGGTCTTTACTGGGTAATGGAATATACTGCGCCATCCGACTTCAATGAGAAGCTGAAAATTCAGCTTCTTCGTGACGAATCAGTACTTCGTCACCTATGCACCGGCCTCGATAAATACGCCGTCGAGTACAATGCCAAAAAGAGAAGTGGTGTAAAATCAGGAATTGAAAAAGCAGTGGAGGTATAGAATGGCAAAAAATGAAATTAAATACCTGACCGCCATTAAGAGTGATAAAAGAATAAAAAAATTCTGTCGCTTTAAAAAATATGGCATCCGCTACATTGACTACAAAGATGTAGAGTTCCTGAAAAAGTTTCTGAACGAGCAAGGTAAATTATTACCACGCCGCCTCACCGGCAACTCACTGAAATATCAGCGTAAAGTTTCCGATGCGGTAAAGAAAGCCCGTCAGATGGCGTTATTGCCGTATGTAACTGATCTTTTAAAATAAGGAGGCGCCATGGAAGTAATATTGATAAAAGATGTGGATAATCTTGGCGCTGCCAATGAAGTGGTAAAAGTAAAGAACGGCTATGCCCGTAACTTTTTGTTGCCCCGCCAGCTTGCTGTAGAAGCCAGCCCCGGTAACCGCAACCAGTTGGAAGAAAAAATGAAACAACTGAAAAAGAAAGAGGATAAAATGCTGGCCCAGATTAATAGTGTAATTGAAAAGCTCAAAGAAGGTGCCTTGAGAATAGGAGCAAAGACCGGAACTAGCGGCAAAATCTTTGGCAGCGTAACACCTCTTCAAATCAGCCGGGCTATCCGTGAACAAAAAGGGTATGAAATTGACCGCAGAAAGATCAACATTCCGGAGGAAGTAAAGGAACTCGGTACTTACAAAGCAACTATTGACTTTGGTAACGACCGGATAGCTGAAGTAGATTTTGAGGTCGTGACAGAATAAAGGCCAGGAAAATATTCGAAAGTCTCCCAAAAAGGGGGACTTTTTTTGTTTTTTTAATGGGAATACCTTGTCCAAAGCTAAATCTCAGTTCGTTTTCCTTTTTTTTATATTACTTGAAAGAATATTTGGCAATATGTCAGTAAAAAATACGTTACTTTGCATGTCTTGGTGTTCTTTCAGTTTCACAAGTCCTGAACGTTTTCTTTATCCGTTAAATGTTCATTGGTTACTGTTTACTGTTGACACTTATTTTTTAAAAAACATCTCAAAATGAACATTTACGTAGGAAACTTAAGTTGGAACCTGAAGGATCAGGATCTGTCCAACCTTTTCGCCCCGCACGGCGAAGTAGTCTCAGCAAAGATTGTCACCGACAAATTCACTCAACGCAGCAAAGGCTTTGGCTTTGTTGAAATGGCCAATGATGCAGAAGCTCAGGCAGCCATTACAGCATTGAACGGAACCGAAGTTGACGGCCGTAATATCGTCGTCAATGAAAGCCGCCCGAAACCGGAAGGTGGCGGCGGTGGTGGCTTCAAGAAAAGAAGCTTTGGCGGCGGCGGTGGTGGCGGCTTTAAAAAAGGCGGCTACAACAAAGGCGGTGGCGGTGGATACCGTGACCGTGGCGGCTACAACAACGATTATTAATCTTAAGCAGATATAAGATCGTCATTGAGTCTGGCCCTTAGGCCGGACTTTTTCCATTTAGGCTAATACCTGAAAAGAAAGCGGGCCGGCAGTATTTCGATTTCAAGTTTTCTATTTTTATAAATCTCTCCATCCAGGTGCAATTGGAGTACCTGATCACTTTCAATGAGGATCTTTTTTGTTGTAAAATGGGAGACCACCGGAAGATGTAAATGTTTTCCCTTTTCAATAACAGGAAGCCAGCGCAGTCTGACAAGTGGTGGAATCGGATCAATAAGCGTCACATCAAGCAGCCCGTCATCAACTCTTGCCACCGGTGCGATATAAAAACCACCACCGGCACGCCGGCCATTGCTGATACTGATCATCAAATATTTTTTCCGGCAGTTGAATTCCTCTGTCTCAATTCTATACGTTCCTGAGCGGTAAAACAATATTTTTTGCAATACCCCGATATAAAAAGATGCTTTGCCGGCACTCTTCTTTTTCCCTGCCACACTTTCTGCAACAGCACCTTCAAACCCCACCCCTACCCCATTGATAAAAAGTTTTTCATTACATCTTCCTGCATCAACCGGCCTGGCTGCAGCCGGCAAAACATATTCAATTTGCTGATCAAAACTTTTATCGCCATATAAGAGCCAGTGCATGTCATTGCCGGAACCACCTTTAAAAATTACAAAAGGCATTTTTGTTTCCGGGTACCGGTTGATGAAATAATTCAGGGTGCCGTCGCCACCAACGATCCAGACATCACTAAAACCATCGAATTCATCAGGCCACTCTTCTTTGAAAACCTGATGAGGAATTTTTTTTCTTATCAACACTCCCGAAATTTTATCAGCCAATGCTACTGCCCTTCCCGATCCGGCCAAAGGATTGCATACAATTGCAATAGTATGGATAGAACCGACGGTGGTTTCATTCATGAAGTGAATATAATAAATTATACCTGCAGAAAATTCTTTACATTACATCATCCGCCTTCATTACAGGGGTAAGCTATGGATTCTTTTTGTTAAATTCGGGATCATGAAAACAGTAGTTTACATTTTTCTTTTTATCCTGCCTGTCTTCTCTATGGCTCAGGCCGAAAAGGCTGATAAAATTTATTTCAATGCCTCTATCTGGACAGGCAATGAACAGATGCCCGGAGCCAGCGCTATAGCAATAAACGGGAATAAAATCATCTTCGTAGGGAACGATTACCAACTTTACATAGGTGACCGGACAGAACTCATAGATATAAAAAATAAATTTCTTATCCCCGGGTTTATTGACAACCATACTCACTTCCTCAGTGGCGGATACAATCTTTCGGGAGTTGATCTGCGAAAAGAAACGACAAAGCAGGAATTCATTAATGCATTGAAAGTATTTTGCAGGCTCCACAATGATGACCGCTGGATTCTCGGGGGAGACTGGGACCATGAAACATGGGGTGGTGCTCTCCCGGAAAAAGAATGGATCGACTCTATAACAGGCAATCACCCGGTATTTGTCAACCGCTATGACGGGCACATGGCATTTGCCAACTCAAAAGCTTTGCACATGGCAGGTATCACCAGCACCACACAGGCTCCGCCGGGAGGAGAAATCATAAAAAATAAAAATGGTGAACCGACCGGCATGCTGAAAGATGAAGCTATGGCATTGATGAACCGGATTATTCCCGATCCGTCGGAACAGGAATTCGATGAATACTTCTCAGCGGCACAACAGTATGCATTTGAAAACGGAGTCACTCAGGTTCATGATATGGGGAGCTACGGAGGCTGGACTGACCTGAAAACTTACAGGAGAAACTATAAACAAAAAAAACTGCAGCTGCGCATCTATTCTTTTGTTGCATTATGGAGTTGGAAAAAACTGGATTCATTTTGTAAAAAGAACGGAAAAGGAGATGATATGCTCCGGTGGGGCGGGTTAAAGGGTTTTGTAGACGGTTCCCTTGGATCCACCACGGCATGGTTTTACCAACCTTATTTGGATGCACCGGGAAATACAGGACTGCAGGTAACTGACACTGCCTTGTTGAGGAAATGGGTGCTTGCTGCCGATTCTGCAGGTTTGCAAGTGGCAGTACATGCAATTGGCGACCGGGCAAACGATTTTATCATGAACGTTTATGAAGAAGCAGAAAAAGTAAACCCGGACAGAGACCGCCGATTTCGTATTGAACATGCTCAACATTTGACTCCATCCGCTATTACACGATTTGCTAAACTGAATATCATTGCTTCCGTTCAGCCTTATCATGCTATTGATGACGGACGATGGGCATACAAAAGACTGGAGGATGCCAGGCTCAAAGGCACTTATGTATTCAGGAGTTTACTGGATGCAAAAGCTGTCGTGACTTTCGGTTCCGACTGGACTGTAGCGCCTATGAAACCAATTGAAGGAATCTATGCTGCCGTGACAAGAAGAACCCTTGATGGCAAAAATCCCAACGGCTGGTATCCTGAACAGAAAATTTCAGTAGAGCAGGCTTTGAAATGCTATACACAGAATAATGCTTTCGCAGGATTCCAGGATAATAAACTGGGAATTCTAAAGAAAGGCATGTTAGCCGACTTTGTAGTTTTGAGCGACAATCTTTTTGAAATAGCTCCCGAAAAGATGCTTGATGTGAAAGTTCTGAGAACAGTCATTGGCGGCAAAGACGTGTATGTGAAGAAATGAAGATGCATGAAATGAACACCGGCATTAACAGGTAATGCCGGTGTTATACATTTTAATATACCGCTCTTCAAACTCCGTAAATGCCAACCATAGCCTGGACGGCAGGCTTAATGTTACTGTGTTACCCTCACCGTTCCCGCTCCATTATAAGAATGATATTCTCCGTTGTACATGGCATCAGCGCTGACGGGACCCATTTTATATTCTCCGGGTGATACGGCACGAACCGCATAATAATAAACCTGTTTATTCTGTGTTGCATTCACAAAGAAATGTATCCGGTCGTCCCGGACATCAAATGCCGTCGGTTCCGATGCATCTTTGATCCAATCCATGCCCGGAATTTCTTTTGTCCTTGGGTTTTCAATTTCAAAACCGGCAGGCAACAAATCGGTGATGACGACATTGTCAATATCAGTGGAGAATGAACGTTCCAATGTGATACCGATTATTATCAGTTCATTCTGTTTGAAAGTATTTCCGGTTAGTTCTTTTCCAAAACGATCATAAAAACGTTTCCGCACTTTCAGATAATTATCTTCCTGTTTATATGCTCCGCTGCTGCTGATCCCTTCTGCATGCCAGAAATAATACAACCGCCCGTTTCCTTTAGTTGCAATTTCAACATTTGTTGACTTCAGTACATCCTTATCTCCTTTCCATTGCCCGTTTTCCACTTTTGCAATGGTTTTTCCGTTGACGACGATCCCGGCTGTTACATCCGATTTATTTGCTAAACGGGCCAATTTTCCCAGGGCTAAAAATGAAAATGCACTTTCCTGTGTACTGAGCCAGGTACGGGATTTTAATTTATCACTTATATGTTTTGCCATAACCGGAATTTGTGTATTACCCGGATCAGCATCTATCAAAGCATTTAAAGCAATGGCCTCATCTCTAATGTCAGAGTAAAAACTTCCTCCTGTTTGTGCCACGGATTCTTCCCCGCTGAATGAAGTTGGTAAAAGCACAGCAAAGGATTTCTTATCACCGGCCGTAGCATAGGCTGCCGATAAAAGATACTTGCTGTCCAGCGCCAGGA
Source organism: Bacteroidota bacterium (assembly GCA_018266555.1). GTDB lineage: Bacteria > Bacteroidota > Bacteroidia > Chitinophagales > Chitinophagaceae > UTBCD1. The sequence continues at coordinate 207,192 of JAFEAF010000014.1, forward strand.
TATCCGGGTTGGCTTTGTAATAATTCATTGCCGGTACATTACCCTGGCCTGCCAAAGCCAATACATACAATCCATACGCAATTTCTTTAGGTGCAATTTTCTTGTTGAGTGACCTGTTATAATAATAAGTAATGAGCTGCTTGTTTCGCATACGATTGTTGATATAGCTCAGCATGGTTTGCAATAAACTATTGTCCACATCAAACCCTGCTTTTCTTGCTTCCAGTAAAAAGTGAGCTGAGTATATGGTTGTCCACCAGTCTTCAGTTCCTGCATTATCCCATAAGGTAACGGCGCCATTATATAATTGCCGCATTTTTATTTTCCGGATGGCTTCCATTACATTGTAATTGGCATTACTCTTACCGGCAGCATTCAGTTGCATCAGGTCGGCAAGATCGCCGTAATATAACTGTGGGAAAGCAGCAGAGACAGTTTGTTCCGTGCATCCATACGGATACTGCACTAAATACTGCAATTGATCTGCAAATTCCAAAACGGGTGTACGGCTTACCACCAAATCATATTCAATACTGGAAGGAATAAAATCCCCAACGCCGATATTTATTTTTTGAGAACTGCCTCCGGCAATGGAACCGCTTCCTGTTATTTTTTGTAATGCAGATGGCGGGCGAACAGATATTTCAGTTTCATCACTGAATTTTTCCCCCATTCCGTTTACTGTTACCGTCACTTTTCCAACAGCCATGGCTGGATCAGCAGCAATTTGAAAAACAGCACGGCCTTCACTCTTTGCGTTTACAGAAACAGTTTGTTTATTTTCTCCCTGTATTTTTAAAGGGCCGGAAACATTCATAGTCGCTGATAAATTTGACGCTTTATCAGTAGTATTGCTCAGCGTTACGCCAACGGTTACCACATCACCGGGACTCAAAAATCTGGGTAATGCCGTACTGATGACAACAGGATCAGCAACGGTCATGGAACTTTCACTGCTGCCAAAATTCTGGCCTTGATAAGAAACAGCCATCAGCCGAATCTCGCCGCTGAATTGAGGAATATCAAATTCAAAATCTGCTTCACCACTGCTATTTACCTTTTTGATGCCGCTCCAGTAACTCATAATCTTAATCCGTTTTGCAGGCATGGGATTTACTCTCTTTTGCATCTCCGCTCCTTCATCACCGCCGGTACTACTCACCACGGTTCTCAATTCAGGAAATAATAACGGATACAGATCATAGCCACTTACCTGCAAAGCTTTTTTCTGATAGAAATAATCGTAAGGATCGGGGGATTTGAAATCGCTTACCTGTAACACACCATTGTCCACGGCTGCCAGGGTGACATAACTGCCTGCTGTTGCTTTTACTTTTATTTTCTGATGCGTTTTAGAACGAACCGATTTTTGTGCTACAATTTCCACTGGTATCTTCCTGCTTTTTTCTTCCACTTTTACGCTTTCATATCCATGAGCAACGGTAAGCGGAATATCTGATACCTCATGTGCTTTGAAAAGTGTTGCTGTGATATACACATTAGGAACCTCATCACCATTCAACGGGAGATCCAAAGAAGCCGAACGATTATCAACATCTACAAATTGATATGATATTACATGATCTGTTTCCATCGTCACCAACATTCTGCCGCTAAAAGGAGTATTGAATAAAACTTTTGCTTTTTCACCGGAGAAATATGATTTTTTATCCGGTTTGATCTCAATATTCCCTTCGGTGTTTACTTCAAATGAAGAATTGTTAGCACCCCAGTTTCCATAACTGTAAAAACTCCGGCTTACATAGGTATTGGCATCAGGATTATAAATCCTCAATTCATAATCACCCGGTGTGCGGGGGACATAAGAATATGCCGTGTTACTACCGATCGTCATTTTACTTTCGATCATCACTTTATCTTCTTTGGAAGATTCATAACGGAAGAAACTGCCACTTTTCACTAAAGTTGTATGATACTCATGTTTGATCACCTGAACTCTAGCCGGTGAAGAAACTGCATTTCCATCTTTGTTTACCGCAACCATTTGAAATTTTACAGGTTGATTGAGCGGATAATAATAATACCAGTCATAATTCACTCCAAAGAAAACATTCTGTGTATAAATATCTGCAGAGGTGCTGCGGCTTACAGGTCGTCCTGTTTCATCAAAGACAGTAGTATAAAAATTGGCTTTTAACAACCCTGAATTACTGTATTCATTTTTCACATCAAAGCTTTCATCTGCATTACCATTGGCATCAGTTTTTCCGTCTTTTACAATTTTATCAAAAGAAACTTTCTGGTTAGCAAGTGTAAAATCATAACTACTGAATTTTTCTGAAGAAAAATATTTTGGCTTCACCTGAATCTCCGTTTCAAAATTGCGGCCGGCAGCCGGGGTTCCAAAAAAATTCATAGCATTGATGCTGAGTTGCACGGATTCACCCGGTTTCAGAAATGGTTTATCCAATTTTGTATTCACTTTGATTCTGTCCGGAACAAATTCTTCAATCGAAAAATTTTTACTGGCTAACAGTACATCATTGGAAGAGTAGAGTTCCAAGGTGTAGCTTCCTGTTATAGCAGATGTGGAAATATCTATATTACCCTCTGCCGAACCTTCTTCGTTGAGATTTTTCCGGAACGTTTTTAATTCTTTTCCGTTGGGCAAAAGAAATTTCATTTTCACCGGTATCTCCCCCGGGCTTTTCCATTGCTTGTCACGAATCACAACGGAAAAATTCACTTTTTCACCCGGCCGGTAAATATCTCTCTCGGCATACACAAAAGCATCAAGTCCCGTTGGGTTATTTCTTTTCCCTCCCACTTCAAACCTGGATGTATTTACACGGGTGCTGTTAAACGGAAGATAATTGAAATCATCAGCGGTTTTAGCTATGATCATCGCCGGTTTGAATCCATTGAAATCTTTCTTTGTATAATTAATGGTTGCCACGCCATCGGCACCGGTTGAACCGGTTCCGATCAATTGATTATTGACTCCATATAAAGAAACATTCACACCGTTTACAGCTTTCGCAGTCTTTATTGAATTGGTAAAAACTAAAACTTTATCCTGTCCCTCTTTGGCAATCAACCCAAGGTCGGACAAAGAAATAAAGCGGCTATCTCTCACCCAATAATCTTTTGTAGAGCGGATCATGACATGATAAATCCCTTTAAAATCCGGCAAACGGTCTTCAAAATCAGAAAAATTCAATAAACGGCCTCCCCCGCTTTTTTGTAAAGTACGGGTGTCAATTTCTTTGGAGAATATCACATCGCCTAATTGCGCATCACTTCCATAATCATCATAATAATCGCCTTCATAATCGCCCTCATCACCGTAGGTTGCATACTGAGTGTTTCTCGGTTCCCGTGGAGAATATCCATAGCGTTGTGCCATCAACAAATTATTTTCATAAATTTTTGAAATCACCAGCTTCACTTTTGGTACATTCGTAATCTGCACTTCAATATTCTTATTCCCTTCTTTGGATAAATAAACCGCTTTGCTGTTGGTAAAAGTAATATTCGCTTCGAGTTCTCCGAATGCAACGCTGCCATAGTAATCATCACGCAATACACCGCCAATTTTTCCCCTTAACCCTTTCACAATAGTCAAAGCATAACTTTTCTCTGCATCAAACTTATCGCTGGAAATCATGAAACCGTTATCCGTTAGTGAAACTGCATATTTCAGATCGGGATCCACTTTTACAAATGATTGTAAACTTTCATTGCTAACCTGCTGGCTGGTGGTTACCATAACTGTTCCTTCTGCGCCATTATAATCTGATTCTACATTCTGAACGGTAAGAACATAAGGAGATGGAATGGTAAATGAACTTGTCAATGCATCAGGTGTAGCATTTGTGCCGGCTTCTGGTTTCAATCCTTTGTCAATAGTGATTTTTGTTTCGTAATCTTTATCTTCCATTTTTATCCCATTAATCTGCACAGAAATCTTTTTATTAGCAGAAACAGTCAGCAATGTAAAATCAGCTTTTTCTCCATTTATTTTAATTCCTAATTTATCTTTCAGGTCGGCTGGGTTGATCCGATAATTAAATATCAGATCAATCTCAGGTACAGCCTTTCTTTCTGAAGAATCAACCAGAACCCAGGAGGCCAGTGAATTATCAAGTACCAAGGCAGGAGTATGAAAGCTGATATTATTACCATCTTTCACCGAATTATACTTGCTGAAACGAAGTACTGCATTTTTAATGCTTGCTTTGTAAGATGTAGCAGGCAGCAATGGTTGCGATGGGGAAAAAACTAACTGATCGGGCGCTTCCCAGCGAAACCGTCCTGGTATTTTTGGTTCGAATGAAACAAAATCAGTTGAATCCCATTGATTCAGTAGCGAATCTTTCATCAGAGATTGATTAAATTTAAAAACAAGATTGCCAAGAAGCGGCACTTCACCTTTGGCATTGGTAAAATCAATACTGACGGCGTTTTGCTTGCAGGAAGTAAAAAAAATTGCAAATGCAAGAAAAGCGGCAAAAAATAATTTGTTTCGCATACAAGTTTGAGGGTTGAATGATGACTGTTGTAAGTAAAAGATAAAGAAATCCTCTGAAAAAAATTGGTATCAGGCTGTCTTTTTTTAAAAAAAGACTATTTGAAATTTTTCTATGGAGGGATATCACGAATATATTGCGATAAATCGGGAAAACCCATAAACTATATAAAGAATTTACATGGAAAATTAAGATGCAGAAAATGTTTGCGGAAACTTCCAGGCGATAAATATTTGTTAAGTGCTTTCAGGGATGCCACGGTTTTAAACCGTGGCATCCCTACCTTACAATAGTGTCGTAACTTCATAAACAGGAATCATCGTTCCAAAACTAATGAGCTCTAAAGCGGTATCATGATTTTTTCAGAAGGTGAACTATATCACATTTATAACAGGGGAAATAACAGGCAAAAAATCTTTTTTAATCCTGGTAATTATATTTATTTCCTGAAAAAAGTAAGGTCACACATTTTGTCGTCCTGCGATATTTTAGCGTACTGCCTTATGCCGACACATTTTCATTTCCTGATTCATTGCGATATAAGAAGTTTATCTGCCCAGCCTATTGCCGGAACAGAAAAAAATGTTCTTTCGGAAGGAATTAAAAATCTTTTAAGTTCCTATACACAAGCAATCAATAAACAAAATCAAACAACAGGATCATTATTTCAGCAAAATACTAAAGCTAAACAGATTGAAAAAAGCAGCAAGCAATATGATCTTATCTGCTTTCATTATATCCATCAAAATCCATTAAAAGCCAAATTAGTTATGAAAATGGAAGATTGGCCTTATTCGTCATTTAAGGATTATTGTGGCTTTAGGAATGGAACTTTATGCAATATGAAATCAGCAATTCAACTATTAGATATTAATATGAAAACATTTTATGAAGATTCTTATAAAATCATTAATGAAGATGATTTAAAAAATATTTTATGATATGAAGTGTGCCACGGTTTTGAACCTTGGCACACTTTACGCCACTCACATCCATGAAACTAAAAATCACCAAAAGAAGTTTTTTAAAATTTTGTAAACGTACAGGCATAGCTGTTGTATCATTGTTTCTTTTGTTCTTACTGCTTAATCTGATTTTCCCCTTACCCGATAAAATTGAATATTCAACGGTCATCACGGATAACAAGGGCGATATCGTCAATGCGTACCTGACCAAAGACCAGCAATGGAGAATGAAAACTGAATTGAGTGAGATTTCTCCGCTGCTTCGTAAAACCATTATTGCCAAAGAAGATAAATATTTCTATTCGCATCCGGGTGTTAACCCGTTTGCAGTTATCCGGGCTTTTTTTAAAAATATGATACAGATGAAACGGACTTCGGGTGCCAGCACCATCACTATGCAAGTGGCCCGGGCCTTGGAACCCGGGAAAAGAACGATTTGGGTCAAGCTTCGGGAAATGTTCCGTTCCTTTCAGTTAGAATGGAAATACAGTAAAGATGAAATTCTGCAGCTCTATCTGAACCTTGTTCCTTATGGAGGAAACATCGAAGGAGTAAAGGCCGCTTCCTTACTCTATTTCAACAAAAATCCTGATCATCTTTCATTGGCGGAAATCACTGCATTGAGTATTATTCCCAATCGTCCTTCCTCATTAGTGATCGGGAAAAATAACGACCGGATAGTGAATGAAAGAAACCGGTGGCTGAAAAAGTTTGCAACAGACAAAATTTTTTCTGAAAAAGAAATTGAAGATGCATTAAATGAACCTCTGACTGCAACAAGAAGAACTGTTCCCCATTATATCCCTCATCTTGCTTACAAACTCCTTAAAGAACAGAACAAAAACAACATAAAAACAAATATTGACCTGAACACACAATTGAAAACGGAAAAATTGGTGGAGGATTATGTGAGAACTCTAAAATTGCGAAACATAAAGAACGCATCCGTTGTCATTATAGACAATCGAACGCACAAAGTGATCACTTATGTAGGTTCTTCTTCTTTTTATGATACCTCCGATGCAGGGCAGGTGAACGGTGCTAATGCAATCCGGGAACCAGGCAGCACTTTAAAACCATTGTTATATGCCTTATGCTTTGATGAAGGATTACTGACACCCAAGAGAGTGATCACTGACGTGCCGGTAAACTATGAAGGTTATGTTCCTGAGAATTATGATCAAAAATTTAATGGGTATGTGACAGTGGAACATGCCTTGGAACATTCATTGAACATTCCGGCTGTGAAAAGCTTGAAATTATTAGGTAAAGAAAGACTGATACAAAAATTATCAGATTGTCATTTTCAACAAATACAAAAAGATAAAAACAAATTAGGTCTATCAATGATTCTTGGCGGATGCGGCACCACCCTGGAAGAATTGACCGGGCTGTTTTCTTCTTTTGCAAACGATGGAATATTCATCGCTCCGTCCTTTACTCAGGAGGATACAATGCGTACAAAAAAAATAATTATAAGCCCGGCTGCTTCATTCATGATTAACAATATTCTTTCCCGCATTAACCGGCCGGACTTCCCTCTGAACTGGCAGGCAACGGAGCACATGCCAAAGATTGCCTGGAAGACCGGAACCAGCTATGGAAGAAGAGATGCGTGGAGCATTGGATACAATAAAAATTTTACAGTTGGCGTGTGGGCCGGGAATTTTTCCGGTGCAGGCGTCCCCGATCTCAGCGGAGCAAGTGTAGCAACGCCACTTCTTTTTAAAATTTTCAACACAATAGATTATAACAACACGAATGAATGGTTTTCCCAACCCGGTGATTGTGATATCCGGAAAGTATGCAGCGAAACGGGGTTGGTTCCGTCGGATCATTGTACCAACCTGGTAACAGATTATTTTATTCCCCTGGTCTCATCAACTAAAACCTGCGACAACTGGCAGGAAATAATGGTAAGTTCAGATGAAAAAATATCATATTGCAATAGTTGCGTTCCGGAATCGGGTTATAAAAAGAAATGGTATAAAATAATTGACCCGGATATGGAATCCTGGTACCGGGAAAATAATATCAGCTATCAGCAGATACCACCGCACAATCCTGACTGCGAAAAAATTTTCAAGGGCGCTGCCCCGATGATTACCTCGCCTGTCAATGGTTCGGAATATTTAATCAGTAAAAAAAATCCGGAGCCTCTTCAGCTTACCTGCAAGACTGCAAACGATGTCAGTAAGGTATATTGGTATATTGACAATAAATTTTATAAAGTGGCTTATGCGGGAGAAAAACAATTTTTTAAGCCCACCGAAGGCCCGGTTAAAATTTCCTGTACGGATGATAAAGGAAGAAACAGGAATATTACTATTTATGTGAAGTATGTAAATCTTTAAATTTTTTCTGCAGCTTCTTCACCGGTATTGATGGCACCTTCCATGAATCCCTGCCAGTCGGCCAAATGTTCACCTGCAAAATGGGTATGTATATGCGATCGTTTTAATACAGGCATCACCCGGAACCATTGTCCTCTCCCATATAATGCATACGAACCATGAGAGTACTCATCATTTCCCCAATAATAATTAACCTGTTTCTCCAGCAAAGATTTTATATCACCAAAAAAAGGTTGTAAAGTCTGTTGTATCAAATCTGCTTTCCATGCGTCACTTTGATTTGCCAAAACAGCGGCTTTTTCTCCGATTGTATAAGAAATGAGTACTCCTTTTTGAGATGGCTGGCTTTTCGTTCCATGATAAAAATAGTGAGGAACCTGGTCTGTCACCATATCAAAACTTTCATCATTCCAGAATTTTTTACTGAACAACAAAGGGTTTTTATTGATCCGTGCATATTGTAATTCATTCATGGCATTTACCTGGTTTGCAGGCAAGCCGGGTTCCCATTTTATTTTTTTTACTGCAAATGCGGGGGCCGTACAAATGATCTTATCGCCTGTGAAAACCTGCCCGTTTTCACAATAGACCTGGACACCTCCTTTGATGTTTTGAACAATCCTCTTTACAGTATGCTGTAATTTGATATTATCAGCGCCTATTTTTTCTGCGATCTTTTTTGCGAGCATGCTGTTGCCGCCCCGTATCTTCAAATCCATCTCATTTTTTTCATCGCTTTCCGCATATTCTGAAAGTGCTGCAAAAGCTGATACGCTCCGGATGGTTTCGCCAAAATCTGTGCTATCTAATAATTCACGTATATCGAGGTCACGGCCATTGCAACCATTATTCACCAGGTAATGCCACCAATCCATTTTATCCAGTTTCATTTTATCTGCCTGCGTCAGCTTTTCATAGTTTTCCAAAATGGATTTGAATTTCTTTTTCCATGTTTCACTGTAATCCCACTCATTGTTTTTGAAATATTGGTTTTTGTAAATAAGATGTGTATCGAATTGATTGTTGAACAAATAAAGTCCTAACTCACCGCATAGTTCCTGAATCCTTGTATGCGAGTTGCCCACCCATTCTCCTCCGAGTTCTATGATCAGGTTTTCTTTTTCATCAATAGGATAAGAAAAAACCCGGCCACCGATACGATTCCGGGCTTCCAATACCACAAAATCAACTTTCTTTTTATGTAAATAATAAGCTGCTGCGAGACCGGAAAAACCGGCACCGATAATAATCACCTTTGGCTTTTTAGGAATAAAAAAATTGCTGAACGCCTGTGAAGAAACAATTATTCCGCCTGCAGTGTAAAAGGATTGACGAATGAATGTACGGCGTGAGCTCATAAGAATAGTTTTGGTTTATTGTAAGTTCCGTTTTTTGATACAAAAAGCCAAACTAAAAAAAAGAGCCTCTCACTAAAGTTTATGAAAATCTTTTATGAATATTTTTCTGAATTTGCCTAGTCAACTTTTTTTACAGAACCGGAGCCACGTACTCTCTGGTTCACTGTAGCATTTCCTTTATACTGAACACTTCCTGATCCGCTTACATCCACATTTAATTTCACGCTGGCAAATACATCTGCATCACCTGAACCGGTAATGACAATACTGACATTTTCTGCCATCAGGTCAAAACATTTGAAATCTGAGCTTCCGCTGCCATCTACGCTCAATTCTTTAGTTTCCCCTTTTAAAGTAACAGAACCAGACCCCGATATTTCGGCGCTGATCTTCGGTGCATTTAATTCCATTTTAGCATCACAGCTTCCGCTTAAGTCAATTGAAATATTATCCGTACTGCTGATTTTATTTTCTGTATAATAATCACAGGCGCCGGATGCTTCAAAGTGTTTGAATTCCGGGCCTGATACATATACTTTGATAGACCCGCTTGGCCTGAGATTATAATTGCTCCTTGGGTAAATTTTCAATATATTTCCTTCTGTTCTGATAATGATATATCTCAGTAAGTTTTCATCGGTTTCTATTTTAACTGAGGAGACGGAATCCTGTTTTACATATACATCAAAATCCCCACTGGCATCAATACTATTATATCCGGTGATATCCCGGTTTTCGGTTTTAATAGCCCCATCGCCGTGAATTCTTTTACCAAATACATTCCAACATGAAGATAAAACAACAACAGAAAGAAAAGATAAGATCAAAATTCGTTTCATAAACTATTGTATTATTAAATGCAAAGATGCCCCATAGTTTTGGGTTCACGAAATCTTAGACGAATGTCAACCACCACAGGTTACACACATTCAGCATTTTTAAACCTCTGCTTATCTAATGTGCCAATGACTTAATGGCCAACGATCTAATGTAAAACATCTCCTGACTACCAACACTTCCCTATCTTCGCAGCAAGAATATTCCGCCTTCGCCGAATCTGTGGTGGATTAATGAAAAACCTTTTATTCTTTCCATGACTGAAAAAATTCTTATTCTCGACTTTGGCTCCCAATATACCCAATTGATTGCCCGTGCCGTAAGAGAAGCCAATGTGTATTGCGAAATCCTTCCCTTCTCCGCCCGCATTTCATTTGAACACGGATTAAAAGGAATAATTCTTTCCGGTTCGCCGTTTTCAGTAAACGAAGAAAATGCTCCTGAAGTTCCTATACAGGAATTTATAAAAAAAATTCCGGTGCTTGGCATTTGTTATGGCGCTCAACTTGCCGCAAAACGTTTTGGTGGAAGAGTTGAAAAAAGCAGTAAGAGAGAATATGGAAGAGCATTGCTGCATAAAGAAAAAGGAGATATTCTGTTTCAGAATGTAACAGAAAAATCGCAGGTGTGGATGAGTCATGCCGATACCATTCTTGAACTACCAAAAGGATTTGAATTATTAGCTACTACAGAAACGATTCCTGTCGCTGCATTTAAAAAATCACAAATCGGAGTTCAGGATTCCGGGCTTCCGCTTTATGGCCTGCAGTTTCACCCAGAGGTTTATCATTCTATCGAAGGGAAAAAAATTCTTCGCAATTTTTTAGTTGATATCTGCGGTTGCTCTCAGGACTGGACACCTGCACATTTCATTACCGACACCGTGAATGCATTAAAAAAACAAATCGGCAACCGTAAAGTGATTATGGCATTAAGCGGTGGTGTAGATTCTACCGTAGCAGCTACATTAATTCATAAAGCCATCGGTGATCATCTTTACGGAATTTTTGTGGATAACGGTGTACTGCGTAAAAATGAATTTGAAAATGTATTGAAAACCTATTCACGGATAGGTCTGAATGTAAAAGGTGTGGATGCAAAAAAACGTTTCTATGATGCATTAGCAGGCAAAAGTGATCCTGAAGCAAAACGAAAGACCATCGGGAGTTTATTTATTGATATTTTTCAGGAAGAGGCGAAAAAAGCAGTGAACGTTGAATTGCTCGGGCAGGGAACCATTTATCCTGATGTAATTGAAAGCGTATCCGTACATGGCCCATCTGTCACCATTAAATCTCATCACAATGTAGGCGGATTGCCTGAAAAAATGCATTTGGGCTTAGTAGAGCCCTTGCGATTTTTATTCAAAGATGAAGTGAGAAAAGTGGGAAAGGAATTAGGAATACCTGATGATATGATTGATCGCCATCCTTTCCCCGGGCCGGGACTTGCTATCAGAATTTTAGGTGAGGTGACGGAGGAAAAAGTAAAACTTTTACAGGAAGCCGATGATCTTTTTATAAAATCATTAAAAGATCATCAGTTGTATGCAACGGTGTGGCAGGCTGCTACAATCTTGCTACCGGTAAAAAGCGTTGGTGTGATGGGAGATGAAAGAACGTATGAATATACTATTGCATTGAGAGCTGTCACCAGTGTGGATGGGATGACCGCAGACTGGGCGTATTTGCCTTATGATTTTCTTGCCAACGTTTCAGGGGAGATCAGCAATTCGGTAAAAGGTATTAACCGTGTGGTATATGATATCAGCAGCAAGCCCCCGGCTACCATCGAATGGGAGTAAGTAAGAATCCCGATTTCTAAGATGTAAAAGAGTTTATCATGAAACAATTTTCTTGGAGGTTCATTTTTTCCTTACTACTTCTCAATGCACAAAATGTATGGGCTCAGAATACTATTGCTGAATCAAAACAGCGAATTGCCATTTTTGCGCCTTTATATCTTGATTCAGCATTTGATGGATCGGGTAATTATAAGTTTCCCGATGCTGCACCAAAATATATCAATAATCCGGGGCTTGAATTCTATGAAGGGGTACAATTGGCATTAGACTCTCTTGCCAATGAAAAAGCGTCGCTTGAAGTTTATGTCTATGACACCCGTGCTGCCGGAAAAAATCTGAAACAACAACTTGCACAGGCAAAATCCGATAGCGTACAGTTATTAATCGGATATACATCCACTGTAAGCGAATTGCAGCAAATGGCTTTTTCATCACAGGAAATGAAAATTCCATTTATCAATGTGAATCTGCCCAATGATGGCGGCGTTTATGATAATCCTTATCTGGTGTTATTGAATTCTACGTTGAAAACACATGTAGAAGCTATCTATCGCTATATACAAAAGCATTTCCCGCTGGATGAATTGATTGTATTCAGAAAAAAAGGACAGCTTGAAGATTTAATACATTCTTATTTAGAGGAAGCCGGGAAGAATACCCTGGGGGTTCCGCTGAAGCTCAAATATGTTGAATTGACTGATTCGTTCGCTGTAAAACAAATAACTGAAAACATTGACAGTAATCGTCATTCTGTATGTATTGCCGGAAGTTTGGAAGAAAATTTTGGTAAACGGCTTGCTTTACAACTGGCATCTGTAAGTAACCAATACCCCATTACCTTAATGGGAATGCCTACGTTTGATAATTTGAATCTTGAATTTACAAAACCCGAATTCAAGGGCCTTGAAATTATTTACAGCACTCCGTTTTATAATCCCCGAACGGATACCGTAAGTAAAAAAATTGTCAATTGGTTCAATATAAAAATGTTTGCCAGGCCAAGTGATATGGTGATGCGGGGATATGAAGCTACCTGGCGTTTTGCTAATTTATTATTGCGGTACAAAAAAGATATTGCCTCCAATATAAGCCGCAAAGAATTTAATGTGATCCGTGAGCTGGATATTCAACCGGTACTCAATAAAAAAACCAATTCCCTTGATTATTTTGAAAACAAGAAATTATTTTTTATCAAAATGCAAAATGGTTTGATCAAGGGGGTTGATTGATCTGCATACTTTACACTTCAGAAGAATATTCGACTCCCTGACTCTTACTTTAACCGTTCTTAAAGTAATAAATGAAAGTTTTTGCGATCTCGTCATTCTCACTTCATAAAAATTCTTCAATAAACTAATACAGATTGCCCACCCTGCTTACGCCATTCGAACAAGCCTTGTCACTCACAACTCAATACCATTCACTTCGTTCCTCACAATGTGTACACTAAAGATCATCCGTAGTACTCCTTAGAATCATCGCACAGAAGACTGCAAATGAAAAGGTCATCCGCTGCGACGGATGACCTATAAGTCTTTCATAAGCAAACTTTTTAATTCCTATTGCTTCACAACTTTCGTAGTTACCCTTTGTTCACCCTGGCGAACTTCTACCACATAGGTGCCTGACTTGTACAGTTCACCGAAGCGATATGTTTCACCTACCGAACCATTCATTACGGTTAACAGTTTGCCTGACATATCAAACACTTTAATCTGAACGCTTTCAATGCTGCCACTGCTGATCTTCAGGTTAAAGTAGTTTTGAGTCGGGTTCGGGTATGCAGTAACTCCCATTTGGTCTGTTGTTAACACTGGTTGTTTTGGATTAATCGTTGTTCCACCTATTTGGTTTGAGTTACCGCTGCTACATGCTATAATCCTTACACTGGTTGTCGTTGTATTTGAACAATCACTGTTACTGAATGTATATGTGACAGTATACGTTCCCGGGGTGCTGGCTCCTAAATTAATTGCCCCGCTACTGCTGTTAATGGATAACCCGGAAGTGGATGAATAGGTTCCGCCAGATTGTCCAATTCGTGTTACAGTTGCAGTTCCTCCGTTCTGACAATAGGGACTACTTACATAGAAGATCAATGCAAACGGTCTTGAATTGATAGTAACAAATCTCGAAGTGGATCCCGTGCCACATGCATTTGTTACTCTGTATGTAATTGTAACGCCACCACCGATTGCACTATTTGCGGTAACAAGACCTGTGCTGCTAACACTGGCTCTTGAAGGATTACTACTGATCCATACACCACCAGGTGTTATATCCGATAATTGAGTGGTACTACCTACACATACAGTAGTGTTACCTGTTATTGGTGCTACCACTGGTATTGTTGGTTGAGCATTAATTACAACATTGGCTGATGGCAAAGATGTACATCCTGCTGCATTTGTAACAGTGAAATTATACGTAGCCCCTGCTGCAAGACCTGTAATTGTTCTTGATGAAGTATTTCCAGTTATTGCTCCAGGATTAATAGTCCAGTTTCCGGAAGGTAACCCATTTAATACAACACTGCCTGTTGCAACAGTACAAGTCGGCTGCGTAATGATTCCAACAACAGGAGGCGAAACTGTACTGAAGGTTACTTGTACATCCAATCTTGAATTGCTCTCACAGCCGTTCAAAGTTTGGCTTGCATAATAATGATTGCCATTCACCAGCGGTGTTGATGGAGCCAGAGGTGATCCGCCAGTGGCTGCTGCATACCATTGAATATTTGAGCCTGTAGCTGTAAGATTAGCTACTGTCAATGTTGCTGCGGGCAATACATATTCTGCTTTCAGATTCGATACAACCTTACCAACACCTAATTTATGCACCACAAAATATTTTGGTGACGAAGGATAAGTTCTGATAAAGGTTGATTCCAAATGCCATGAACCTGACCGGTAATATTGCACTGTTATAGCTCCCGAAGCACTTACGAATATTCCATACAAATCTCCAGCCTGTAATGCGGTAGGACCTAAATGTAATTCAGTGTAATTTCCAATACCTGAATACAGGCGCTTCGTCGCCGGATCTATATATGCCCATACGTTAAAGGTCGTATAATCACCCGTCGTTCCTGTTGTCTTCATTCCGATGATAGCGATTTCATTTGCTGCTGTACCATTATATGAAGCTTCCACATGTGTTGCCACTCCCGGTAATACATTCACACTGCTGGCTCCATAACCATAGTATTGACCGGAAGGATCTGTCCAGCTACATGATGGATTCTGTACCAAATCTACCAGGTTGGTAAGTGGTACACATTGTGTAGTCGGAGTGACTGATGTTTGACTACATAATGTCTGTGTCGCATTTCCGGTAGGTGCAGGAGTTGAAGTGAATACTAAAACATCCAACCTGCTGCCACTCTCACAACCGTTCACGGTCTGGCTCGCATAATAATGCGTGTTATTTGCGAGTGCCGTTGTTGATGCCAGCGGTGATCCGCCTGTAGCTGATGCATACCAACGTATATTCGAACCGGTTGCTGTAAGATCAGCTATTGTTGGTGTTGATGATGCTCCAAACTCTGCTTTCAGATTTGATACAACCTTACCAACACCTAATTTATGGACCACAAAATATTTTGGTGCCGAAGGGTAAGTTCTGATAAAGGTTGATTCCAAATGCCATGAACCTGACCGGTAATATTGCACTGTTATAGCTCCCGAAGCACTTACGAATATTCCATACAGATCTCCAGCCTGTAATGCGGTAGGACCTAAATGTAATTCAGTGTAATTTCCTATACCTGAATACAGGCGCTTCGTCGCCGGATCTATATATGCCCATACGTTAAAGGTCGTATAATCACCTGTCGTTCCGGTTATCTTCATCCCTATAATGGCAATCTCATTCTTTGACGTTCCATCATAAGAAGCTTCAACATGTGTACCTACTCCTGCTGCTACATTCACACTGCTGGCTCCATAACCATAGTATTGACCTGCAGGGTCTGTCCAGCTACATGATGGATTCTGTACCAAATCTACCAGGCTGGTAAGAGGTACACACTGTGTTTGCAATCCGGTGCTTGTACTACAGAATGTCTGTGTGGTATTTCCGGTTGGCGCAGCAGGTGTTGTTACTATTACCGTTTGCGTTTGTGTGGAACTATTGCCATGAGTATCTGTATAGGTCCAATGAATGGTATGTGTACCCTGTGCAGTATAGCTTGTCGGATCAGTCGTGGTACCATTGATTTGACCACTGCAATTATCCGTTGCTGTCGGAACCGTATTAACGGTAGCTGAACAGAATCCGGTTATTGTTGGCAGATTAGTCACATTTGGTACAGGCGCCTGATTATCTACCACTGTTACTGTTTGCGTACAGGTTGCCTGGTTACCATGTATATCCGTTACTCTCCAGGTTACCGTAGTAGTACCTAAAGGATAAACGGAAGATGGATGGTTATTGGTCACAGATTGTACGCCGCAATTATCGTTTGTCGTTGGTGTACCCAAATTAGTTACCGTTGCCTGGCAAACGCCGGCATTAGTATTCACGGTAATATTAGCAGGACATACTATAGTTGGATTCTGAATATCTCTGACCGTTACATTCTGTGTACATGTACTGGTTCTTCCATTAACATCAGTTACTGTCCAGGTAACTACAGTCGTTCCAACAGGGAATTGTGCCGGTGCATTATTGGTAACACTTGCTACTCCGCAATTATCAAATGTTGTTGGTGTGCCCAGATTTACATTCGTTGCATAACATTGACCGGTATTTGCATTCACTGTTCTGTTACCCGGGCAAAGAATGAATGGATCCTGTGTATCAACAACTGTTACATTTTGCTGGCATGTTGCTGTATTTCCTGATGCATCCCTGACCGTCCAGGTTACCACCGTAGTTCCAACATTGAATACTGGTAATGGATGATCATTAGTTACAGATACTATAGGACTACAGCCCGCAGTTGTTTGCGGTGTGCCAAGATTCACAATGCCGAAACAGACAAATGGTAAAGCATTAACTGAAACGTTTGATGGACAAACAATACTCAGACTGCCTGCATTACCCGCAACAGTTACTGTGAAGCTGCAAGTATTGATATGGTTACATGCATCAGTTGCTGTCCATGTTACTGAAGTAACTCCAACATTAAAGGCAACACCATTAAGGTTACTGCCCGAACCTGTTGTTGCTCCACTTAAGCTATAACTCAAAGTAGGTGTACTGCAATTATCGGACGCACTGGCGTTAAACTCGCCACTTGAAGCCACATAGGTGCAGTTAGCCGTATTGGCATTCCGGCTTGCATTATTACCACTAAATGACGGGCATGTAATAGTTGGCGCTGTCTGATCTCCGCCACTGTATGTAATTACTACATCATTCGCAACTGCATTACCACAATCATCTGTGATATGATAGGTATAAGCAGCCGTCCAACTGCAATTCGTACCGGTTGGTGCACCACTCTTGGTTGCATGCACCGTGCCGCAAAGATCAGTGTATAATGCTGCTATTACTGCTTCACTTGGTCCAGCAGGTGCTGCACTCATACATGCATTAATATTTGACTGGCCGGTTGGTAATACCCCTGTCAATGCCGGCGCCGTTTTATCTCCGCCACTGTATGTAATTACTACATCATTGGCAACTGCATTACCACAATCATCTGTGATATGATATGTATAAGTAGCCGTCCAACTGCAATTCGTACCTGTTGGTGAGCCACTCTTCACTACATGTACATCACCACAAACATCTGTGTACAATGCTGCAATCGTTGCTTCACTAGGCCCTGCAGGTGCAGCGCTCATACATGCATCAATATTTGACTGACCCGTTGGTAATACCCCTGTCAATGCCGGTGCTGTTTTATCTCCGCCACTGTATGTAATTACTACATCATTGGCAACTGCATTACCACAGCCATCGGTGATATGATAGGTATAAGTAGCCGTCCAACTGCAATTGGTTCCATTTGGTGTGCCGCTCTTAGTAACAACCACGGTTCCGCAATTATCAGTGTATTGAGCAGCAATCGTTGCTTCACTTGGTCCTGCAGGTGCTGCACTCAAACATGCATCAATATTTGATTGGCCGGTTGGTAATGTACCTGTTAATACAGGGGCAATATCATCATGGATATTATATGTATAACTCCATACCAATTGCTGTCCTGCACAATCCGAATAGGTATAAGTGTATATCCTTGTTCCGGAGCAGCCATCAAAAGTTCCACTTACAGTTGGGGCGCCGTCCGGTGCTATGATAGCGCCACAGGCATCCTTCACAACAGGAAGTATTGTTGGTACCACTGCATCGCCAACACATTCAACATTACTTGTGTTGGTTACAGGTCCGCCATCTATCGCTGGAATGCCTGTTAGAATTTTTATAATATAAGTAACAGAATTACTGTTGCCGCTCGGATCCGTAACAGTAACCGTGATGTTCCTGTTACATCCACTGAATGGATAGCTTACCATGGCAATGAGGTAATCATTACTTGCACAATTATCGCTGAATGAAGTATTGTCCTGTACAGCTTGCGTTGCTTCTCCAATATTCTTGAAGCAGGTACTGATATTTCCTTTTACAATAACCGGCTTTGTAATATCATGCACAGTGATGGTTTGTGTATATGTTTTGTTATTACCACAATCATCGGTAGCGCTCCATGTTCTTGTTATTGTATAATTATAGAAATTAATGTTAGCAGGATCAGTTCCCTGTGTATTACTTGAAGAGAATTGCACAGGTACGCTTCCAAAGCAACCATCGTTTGCCGTAATTACAGGAACCGGTGGAATTGCATCGCAGCTTACCGTTACATTAGCAGGTTCGCTGCTTAATACAGGAGCAGTTTGATCGCTGCCACTGAATGTGAGCACTACATCATTTGCAACCGCATTACCACAATCATCCGTGATATGATATGTATAAGTAGCTGTCCAACTGCAATTGGTACCGATCGGTGTACCGGTCTTTGTTACATGTACCGTACCACAATTGTCAGAATACAATGCAGCGATATCCGCTTCTGTAGCCCCTGCAGGAGCATTACCCATACATGCATTCACCCCGGTTTGTCCGGTTGGTAACTGACCAATCAGAACCGGCGCTGTATGATCCTGTACTGTGATGGTCTGTACAAAATTCAATGAAGTGTTGCCGCATCCGTCGGTAAAGTTCCAGGTTCTTACTCTTACATACGCATTGGCACAATTCGCATCCGGTGTGGTTACATCACTTACCAAATTAAGCGTTGGCGTTGTGGTACAATTATCCGTTGCTGCGGGCACTGCTGCCAATGCCGCTGTTAATCCTGTTGTGTTATTGCATTCCAGTGTGGCATCCAGCGATCCTGCTGTTGTGGTGATTGTTGGCGGTGTATTATCACCTCCGCTATATACTACATCACAATTCACTGTATTGTTATGAATATCGGTGACAGCAAAATGATATGTGATCGTCCACTCACAATTGCTATTTGCTATATTACCATCAGAACTGGTCAAAGTAGCTGTTACTGCTCCGCAATTATCATGATACAAAGCCGCTACTGCAGCTTCGAGGCTATGCCCGTTAAATCCATTGGCAGTACTCAAGCACTGGTCTAATGTGAGTTGGTTCAGGCTGCTGCTGTTTACATTAATATTATTAAGTACAGGTGGCTGGTTATCTATAACCACTACATTAAACGGAGATGTATTTACTTTACCATGTATATCGGTTGCTTCTACTGTTACCGTTGTAGTGCCAACCGGGAAATTATAAGGGAATGACGTAATCTCCGTTTGGCCTGGCGTACCATAATTGAGATAATAATTCAAATGATCCATTAAACAATTATCCGTTGCCGTTGCAGTAAAGCTGAGTGATGCCTGGCATACACTATTATCTGCATTATAACTTGCTGCCACTGCAGGCAGGGTGATCACCGGCTTTTCATTATCGGTTACTATCACATCCTGGGTGCAAGTTTTCAATACAGCGCCAAATTCATTCACTGCTTTCCATGTAATGGTAGTAGTACCTACCGGGTATGGAGAACTGAAAGGCAATTCATCACTTCGCTCCCTGGTGTAGCCTACCACATTACAACCTGAAAGCAAGGTAGGTGTGCCGAGGTCAGCAACGGGTATTATGGCATAACATTTACCTGCATCATTATTACGGTTTATGGCAGGAGGACACTGAATAGTTACCACCACATCACCATTTACGGTAATAGTCTGAACACAAAGATTACTGTTGAATGCATCATCTACCACAACCCATGTGATATGAGTCACACCAATGGGGAATGGATCGGTAATAGCGCCACCATCATCCCGGATCGGTGGCAATAATGTGGCGTTTCCGCAATTGTCTCCTACTACAGGAGGTGTAATAGTTACTAATGTATTACACTGCCCTTCCGGTGCGTTTACTGTTATGTTAGCCGGGCAGGTAATGGTTGGCTTTTCTTTATCCTGTACGGTTACGGTGAAGCTGCAGGTTGCTATGTTACCACTGGCATCAGTTGCAGTCCATACTACAGTTGTGGTTCCTTTGTTGAACACCGCTCCGGATAAAGAGGAACTGTTATTGTAATTATTGCTGATTGTAGTTCCCGGACAGTTGTCACCAAATGTTGGATCAAAAACAGAACCCACTACGGTGAAAGTACAAACTCCCGGATCTGTATTTTTTGTTTGATTTACTACACAATTGATTGTCGGGTTCTGATGATCTTCTACTGTGACATCAAATTCGCAGGTAGCAGTACTGCATAAGTTAGAGGCAGTGATCTTTACATGCGTAATTCCCTTATTAAATGTAGCACCACTACCTGTTCCGCTGCCGCTTCCCACAGTTGCGCCGGTAAATACATAATTATAAGAAGGCGCAGGTGTGCCGTTTGCAGTTGCCGTATAAGTTACTACTGCTGTACAAACATTATTATCCGTATTGACAGAAATATTGCCCGGGCAGGCAGTAAATGAAGGAGCTTCATACACCGTTACTGTGGCTACCGCACTCGTTACATCCGTTCCGCAATCACTGTGTACTACTACATAATAATAGTACATGCCTGCGGTGCTTACACCCGGTGTATAGGTGGATGAAGTAGCGGTATTGATCAATGTACCTCCGCTGTTGCTGTTCGATGTATTGCTGTACCACTGATAAGTGATTGTTCCCGTTCCTTCGGCTGTTTCACTCAACTTCGGCGCTGTTGTTCTGGCACATATCGGTGTAGGTTTCGTTACATCAGTTATGATTGCTGTAT
>JAFEAF010000015.1:0-22577 GCA_018266555.1 Bacteroidota bacterium
CCGGTAAAAAGAACTTATGAGCCATTGTCTGCCATCATTGGGTTTAGCCCAATTCTGTGGCGGCTTATTCCGGATGTCAGGCTTGTTTTGTAGCTTACTGTCCGGCTTCGCCGTCCACCGCCACAAAACTGCGCCAAGCCCCGATCCGCCGTTGCATGCTACCTGTAAACTTGCAGTAGGATTATCAAACAAAAAAGTGTCAACTTTTTTCAGGACGATACATTATAATCCACACACAGGGATTTAATGTAAAGTGTGATAGCAGAAAACTTGCCTGTTATTGTGGCGTGTCTTAGCCCCCTAAAAGACTGGACAAAAATTAGTCACATGGCCAATAAAAAACTTAAAACCAATCTTCACCTGGCTGCATTGACCGCTATCAGATATGACCTTGAAATAAAAGCATACTATGATCGAAAAGTATTGGATGGAAAACCTAAAATGAGTGTCATTAATGCTGTTCGGTTTAAATTGTTAGCAAGGGTAGTATCTGTTGTGAAAAACGATAAGGAATATGTGAGAAAAACAGCTTAAAACAGATTTGTTTTAATCATAGAAATCAAGACAGGGGGATAGCAGAATTTTTTGTTGTGAGGTACCGAGCAGATTCGAACTGCTGTAGGAGGTTTTGCAGACCTCAGCCTAGCCACTCGGCCACGGTACCGGCAGAATTTCTGATTTCAGATTTTACAGTTTAGATTTGAACCTGAAAGCGGTCAAAGATACATCAATTAACCTATCTTTTATAAACGAGTTAAGAGTATGAATCGTATAGCAGAATCTGAATTAATTATCAATGAACGGGGTGCCGTTTATCATCTGGATCTACGGCCTGAAGAAATTGGAGAAACTGTCTTTACTGTCGGTGATCCGGATCGGGTAAAAGAAGTAAGCAAGCATTTTGACCACATCGAAGTGAAATCTCATCACCGAGAGTTCATCACTCATACCGGTTTTATCGGGAAAAAAAGGATTTCGGTGCTATCTACCGGTATAGGGCCGGACAATATTGATATTGCAGTCAATGAGCTGGATGCGCTTGTAAATATTGATTTTAATACACGACAGATCAAACCGAATCTGACATCATTAAACATTGTAAGACTTGGCACTTCCGGTTCTTTGCAGGGAGATATAGTTCCGGACAGCCTTGTAGCTTCTACACATGGATTAGGAATAGATAATCTTTTGAACTTTTACAGGCTTGAACAAAATGAGGAAGAAAAACAATTACTACATTCATTTGTTACACATACACAAATGCACGGGCAAATGATTTATCCCTATATCAGCAGTGCCTCTGCATCCTTATTAAAAAATTTTGTAAAAGGTTTTTACCAGGGAATTACTGTCACCTGCCCTGGTTTTTATGGGCCCCAGGGGCGGGTACTGCGGCTTGGTGTACGCTATCCGCAACTGGTAGAGCGGCTTACTGATTTTCGTTTTGGACAATACCGCATCACCAATTTTGAAATGGAAACCTCTGCTATATATGGTTTGGGAAAATTGCTCGGGCATCATTGCCTTGCACTTAATGCAATTATAGCAGACCGGGTGAATAAACAATTTTCCAAAGATCCGAAAGCAGCAGTAGAAAAATTAATAGTAACGGCATTGGGAATTTTTTCTGACTATATTTAAATCAATATTTAAACCTTTTAAAAGTGAAATTTTATAAATACCAGGGAACCGGGAATGATTTTGTAATTCTTGATAACAGGAAAAAAGATTGCCCTATACTTTCTGCTGAACAAATACGCCGCCTATGCGACCGGCGCTTTGGTATTGGATCAGACGGGTTGATGATCATGAATGAAAAAAATAGCTATGATTTTGAAATGAAATATTATAATTCAGATGGAAAGGAAGGGAGCATGTGTGGCAATGGCGGGCGATGTATGGTTAAATTCGCTTATCAGTTAGGCATACATAAGGACGTTTATAAATTCCAGGCTGCTGACGGAGACCATGAAGCTGAAATAGACACCGATGGTGTCATTTCTTTAAAAATGAAAGACGTAAGAGGCATAAAGAAATTTCAAAATGATTCTGTACTCAATACAGGCTCCCCTCACTATGTTAAAATTGTTACGGATGTAATGAAAATTGATATCAATAAAACCGGTAGCGAGATCCGCCACAGCGAAGAATTTGATAAAGAAGGTATCAATGTAAACTTTGTAGAGCTTTCGCCGGACCCCAGTAAAATTATTGTCCGTACGTATGAGCGTGGAGTTGAAAATGAAACCTACTCCTGCGGAACCGGCGTAACGGCATCCGCCCTGGTTTGTTTTCACAACGAAGCCGGCTTTAATGATGTAGAGGTAAAAACGCTGGGCGGTTCGCTAACAGTAGAATTTGATCGTTTTGCAGATGGCCACTATGAAAATATCTGGTTGTGCGGCCCTGCGGAAAAAGTATATGAAGGCATTGTAGAAGTTTGAGTAAACCTTTTTAGATAAAATCACATGTTCAATATCAGAGTGTACGGGATTATCATTAATGAGAAAAAGCAGGTACTGGTAAGCGATGAATATATACGGGGAAATTATTTTACCAAATTTCCTGGTGGAGGCCTGGAGTTTGGCGAAGGCACCCGTGATTGCCTTAAAAGAGAATTGAAGGAAGAATTAGGAATCGAATCAGAAATCGGCAGTCATATTTACACAACGGATTATTTCCAGGTATCTGCTTTCAACCCGGCGCATCAGATTATTTCAATTTATTATTATGCAAAACCCCTGGAGCCAATCCGGGTTCCGTTGCATACCAAACCTTTTGATTTTGACGAACCGCAATTAAATTTGTACCGGCAAACAAAACAAGTGGAATCAATACGCTTTATAGATCAAAATGATTTTTCTGCCGAAACAGTCACATTACCGATTGATAAAATTGTAGCCAAATTAGTAATACAAAAATTCTGATTTGACAATCTATATTGCTTTTGTATTCATTTTGCAACAACCGGATCATGTTGGAAAAATATATAATAAATCAACAATAATAAAAACAAAATATTCATGATGATCAGCCACCGGGGAACATAGATTTTCAATTTTCGCTTTATCACCCAAACCGCCAAGTAACAAAGATTAGTAACCGGTACTAAGATCAGCCCCATAAAATACCCGATGACAATGACTGTAGAAGTAGTGACTTCGTCATGGGTCCAGTTGTAGAACCGGAGTGAAATGGACAGCAGGAAAAAAAAGCCGCAGATAAAGGAAAGCCTTGACAAAAATAAAAGCCAGCGCATGAATGATTTTAGTGTAAAATAGCATTATTTTGTCAGCTTAATATCTCACTGAAATGAAAAAATCTTTTTTCCGGAAAGTAATACCGCATCTCATTGCAATCTCCATATTTTTAATCATCTCCGTTTTGTTTTGCAAACCCGCACTGGAAGGAAATGTGTTGAATCAAAGTGATATCTCCGGGTGGAAAGGTATGGCTCAGAATTCTTTTGAATATAAAGACAAACACGGACATTTCCCGTTATGGAACCCCAATCTTTTCAGCGGCATGCCCAATTACCAGATAGCCCTGGATGGGAAGTCGGTGCTTCCGGATATCAATAAAATTTTTACGCTAGGTTTACCCAAGCCGATAAATTTTTTCTTTCTTGCCTGTATCAGTTTTTATATTCTTTGCCTTGTGTTGGGTGCTAATACAGTTATCGCTATATCAGGAAGTTTGGCATTTGCATTTTCCACTTATAACCCAATTATCATCAGCGTGGGTCATGAAACAAAAATGTTTGCCATTGCTTACATGCCTGCATTGATGGCCGGTATGCTTTTAATTTATGAAAAAAAATATTGGATCGGGCTGGCTTTAACTACCATTGCCACTTATATTGAAGTTGCTGTCAATCACCCGCAGATCAATTTTTATTTTTTTCTTGTGGCTTTAGCTGTTACCATTGCTTATGTCATTGCATGGATTCGGAAAAAAGAATGGAAACATTTGATCATCGCAACAGGTACCACAGCCATCGCTGCAATAGTTGGTGTGGCCGGTTCTGCCATGAGCTTAATGACTAACTCCGAATATGTAAAAGCCACCATGCGGGGTGGAAAAGATATTTCGATTGAAGACGGAAAAGTTTCTACTGCCAAAACTACCGGTCTTGATCCCGATTATGCACTCCGCTGGAGTATCAGCAAGCCGGAAGCGACCGTACTTTTAATGCCGAAAGCATTTGGCGAAAGCAGCGGAAAAACTTTGAATGATGACTCCCATGTAGTGGAAAAACTAACTGCAAAAGGAGTACCCGAAGCACAAGCCATGCAGGTCGCATCAAGTTTGCCAAAATACTGGGGCGGAATGTCTGATCCTTCGGAAACAACTGCAGGCCCTCCTTATGCCGGAGTTATCATTTGTATTCTTGCTTTGATTGGATTTGTGATAATAAAAAAACCAATTCGCTGGGCTTTGCTCGCTGTCACTGTTCTTGCCATATTAATGGCCTGGGGAAAATATTTTGAAGGATTCAATATTTTTTTATTCGATCACCTCCCCCTGCTGAATAAATTCCGGGCCCCATCCATGACTTTGGTGATTGCAGAATTTACTTTGCCCTTTATAGCTGTTTTATGTTTGCAGCAAATTTTATATGCAGACAACAGCAAAGAATTACTCCGGGCCGATTTCAAAAAAATATTATATACAGTCGGCGGGTTGTTTGGGTTACTCATACTCATGTACCTGATGATGGACTATAATTCTGCAATTGACAAACAGATTATTTCGGGGTATACTGATAAGAACGGAAGCGATGAATTTGGAAGAATCATTGTGGCGGGAATGAAAGAAGACCGGCGGTCCATGTTTGGCGGTCAGTTGCTTCGCACTTTAGCATTCGCTGTCTTCGTGATTGGCATGTTGTATCTCTTCATGAAAAACAAAATGAAACCTTTTGCTGTTGCTATTGCATTGGGATTGGTAAGTATTATTGATCTTTTGGTTGTGGATAAAGAATATCTCAATGCGGATAGCTTTGTACCTGCCGATGAAATCACAGCACAGCACTTCACCCCTACTCCCATTGATCAGCAAATACTGCAGGATAAAGATCCCGATTTCAGGGTTT
The DNA here is from genome assembly GCA_018266555.1 of Bacteroidota bacterium. Classification (GTDB taxonomy): domain Bacteria; phylum Bacteroidota; class Bacteroidia; order Chitinophagales; family Chitinophagaceae; genus UTBCD1. The sequence goes on from JAFEAF010000015.1 coordinate 5,096, forward strand.
TTGATTTAGCAAGCGGAAATCCTTATACCGAATCAAGAACTTCTTATTTCTTTAAATCAATCGGTGGTTATCATCCTGCCAAGCTCCGGATTTACCAGGATATCATTGATAAATACTTATCGGGCCCATTTAATCAGAATGTGCTGAATATGCTGAATACAAAATATATGATCACATCCAACCAGCAGAATAATCAACCGCAACTTGCCCCCAATCCCGATGCGTATGGGCCTTGCTGGCTGGTGAAGAATGTAAAAGTAGTGAATGGACTGGTAGATGAAATGGATGCACTGGGCACAACCGATCTTAAAGACACAGCTCTTGTAGAAAGTAATTTCAGCAAGTTTGTTATACAACCTCAATGGGATTCCACGGGATCAATAAAACTGGAACATTTTGATAATGATACTATGATCTATTCATTTGCAGGTAATAAACCGCAGTTTGCCGTTTTCAGCGAAGTGTATTATCCATTTGGCTGGAATGTTTATCTCGATGGTAAAAAAACGGATTATTGTAAAGTTAATTATATTCTTCGTGGTATGTCTATTCCTGCAGGTAACCATGAAATCAAATTTATTTTTGAACCGGAATCGTATAAGAAAGGATTGAAGATCGGATATATTGCTTCCTATCTTATTCTTATCTTTTTTATAGGAGGATTGTATATGCAATGGCGGAAAAGCAAAGGGACGCCTGTCAATAATGAATTGTGAATGGCCAATGGCTGCTTTACCCGTTTCGGTAGTCCTAAATAACATGGTAATAAATCTGCAATGAAGCTTGAAGAAAGTACTTGACATAGTTCCCTATCCTTATCTTCCGTGGTTTTCCGGAGGACAAAAATCCATCGGGCAATTTTTGGAATATCTCGGAAATGAAGTGAGCCTGGCCGTAGCAGGCTCCATTTCTAATGAATGGGCTCTTGCAAAAAATTATTCCGTGATTCCTTTGTTGAAAAAATCATCTTCCCGGTATTATGATTATTCACTGGTTAAAAGGTTAACATCCCTGGTCAGGGAAAATAAAATTGACACAGTGATCTGGGAACATCCCTATTACTGGTGGCTTGCAAAACAAATTAAAAAAAAGACAGGAGTTAAAACTATATTTCATACGCACAATATCGAGTACCAGCGATTTCAGTCCAACGGGAATTGGTGGTGGCCGGTTTTAAGAAATTATGAAAGAAACTGTTTCAGAGGTGCAGATATTGTTTTTTTCATTTCAGATAATGACCGGGAGTTTGCGATTTCAAAATGGGAAATAAATCAGGGGAAATGTTTTACCATTCCTTTTGGAGTGCCGGTAAAGGAATTCCCACCGGATAAACAGGAGTGCAGAAATAAAATTGCTGCCATTCATGATATTCATATAAATGAAAAAATATTTCTTTTCAACGGGCTGCTGGGTTACAGACCTAATCTTGATGCGGTAAAAGCAATCCTTGAATTCATTAATCCATTACTTTTAGCAAATGCAAATTTCAAATATAAAATTATTTTATGCGGCAAAGGGTTACCGGGAGAATTAAATGAACTGAAAAATTATGCGGCTAAAAATATTATCTACGCAGGTTTTGTGGATGACATTGAAATGTATTTTAAAGGGGCTGACCTGTTTTTAAATCCTGTTTTAACCGGCGGAGGTATTAAAACAAAAATGGTGGAGTCCATTGCATTTGGCACCACGGTTATCTCCACAACTCACGGTGCTTTGGGAATTGATAAAAATTTTTGTGGTGAAAAGTTATTTGTATTGCCTGATAATGACTGGAATGCCTTTGCCAATGCGATACTTGAACATGCATCTGATAATTCCATTACACCCGGCGTATATTATGAACATTATTATTGGGGAAGTATTGTAAAGAAAGCAGCGGAAGTGATGTGAATGTAATATTCCGAACAATTACTTTTTTATTCTCCTGAGCACAGCATATTTAAAATATTTCCAATTTAGTTTAAAAAATAATCGTGCAGAAATGAATTTGCGGTTTAACCAATTGAATTGTTTGTGAACTGAGGGGCATTTAAAAATATTTTTAGAAATAATAAATGCAGAATAAGTTTCAAAGAAAAAAGCCTGAAGCCAATTAAATTTGAATTTTCTTATCATGGACCGTCTTGTAGTAGAATGTCCATCCGCTGACCTGTAATAATATGTTGAGTTTATAAAACTAAGTTTTCCCATTATGGCTAACCTGCCCATGAAGACCCAATCACAACCAATATATTTTCCTATAGGTTCCCTGTCTGCCAGACTTCTTTTAAACACTCCATAAAAGTTTCCATTTTTTCCAACCTTCGAAAAATATTTAAAAACCCTTTTACGTGACGACTCTTCATCTACTTTAAACATATTTTCTTCAAAAAGGAATTTATCCCCAGAATAATATTTTGCCACTCCTGAGCATAAAATATATCCGGGGTTTGCTTCCAGAAATTTTACGCACTTCTCAATATAATCTTTATCAAAATAATCATCATCGCTCATCCACATAAAGTATGGAGCTGCGGATTGAGAAAAAACATAATTGAAATTACCTTCCAATCCTATGTTTTCAGTTTGCCTAAAATGTTTTATTCTTTTGTCATTCGCAGCAAATTGTACTATTATATCCTGCACGGAAGGATCAGAAGAACAATTGTCAGAAATAATAACTTCAAAATTCGGGTAGGTCTGTGCAATTAAATATTCCAAGCATTTTCTTAATCCTTCGGGACGATTATAGGTGGGGAGGCCTACAGATACAAGAGGAAAATCGGAGCTTGCCTGATTAACAACTTCGCCAGTTACACCATTCATTGAATTATGAGTTTGTTTATCTGCTGACAAAGAAAATCATTTCACCCGTCTTAGATATCCTCCGCCAAATGCTTCAGTGATGAGTAATTTATTTGTGATGGCCTCGTCTTTTACAAACTGATCCGTTGTTTTCAGAAAGGCTTCCATGGCAGTATATGGATTGTTACCAACATCCCAAGGCCTGTCTTTTACATATCCCTTAGGAAAAAACTCAACAAAAGTATCCGGCAGAAGAATATAGGAATCCATACTCACCAAAGGCGAATACAATTCCAATTCCCGAAAAACATGATCATGAGAATGGTTGGAGTCAAGAGCAACCATAACCTTTTTGAAATTTTTAGAATAATCAGTAATCTGCTTAACGATCTTTTCATCTATAGATGATCCTTCCAGCATGGTAATTCGTTTCATCATCGGATGTTTTTCAATTTCATCCCTGTTATGTTTCCGGATGTCAATATCTACAGCAATTACTTTACCATCATTTCCCAGCAATTCAAGCATGGAAGCCGAAAATATAATCGAACCTCCATGGGCAATACCGGTTTCGATGATCAGATCCGGCTGCACCTGCCAGATAAGTTCCTGCATCGCCATGATATCCTGCGGATATTTAATAACCGGCCTGCCCATCCAGCTGAAATTATACGTGTACTTATACTTGTCTGAATGGAGCATCCAGTCTAATGATTTTTTTTTCAATTCAGCATCCTGAATCATTTTTTTCTGAGCGGCGGCTCGTTCCTGTTTAAATTGGTCAATGGGGTTCATAATTATTTTTTGGATTTCAGATATTCAAAAATTTGTTTAATTGCTGATTGCAAAGAAAAGCTATTGTCTTCTACAAAACCAATATGTTTTAGTTTATCCATACGTACAGTAAAAAAATTAGTAGCCTCCGGTTCCCTTCCTTCAATATAAACCTGAAGAGGTTTTTGAAACTCCTTTTCATACACCTGTTTTACAGTTTCAGCTACTTCCAGCATGGTATTCCCCTGGGAAGAAGCCAAATTGTAATGTTCATGTTCATCAGGGAAATTTTGAATGATATATTCAACAGCCCTGCTCAGATTTTCCAAGTGTACAAAATTGCGCATCTGTTTACCGGATGATTTAATTTTAATAACCCCTGACTCAAACGCTTCTTTACAAAAACAACCTGGGACTAATGACCACCTGTTGAAAGCATCAGTTAGAATCGGGCCATAGACATTTGTGGGTCGAACCGAAACACATTTTACTTTTCCCTGCCGGCTATACATTTCTGCATACATTTCGGCCAATAAATGATTTAATCCATAATCATTTTGATAATTCAAAGCAGTGCTTTCCGAAATCGCTCCGGTTAATTCTGTTCCATAAACCTGGAAGGTGGAGAAGACAACACATTTGTCAATATGGTTTTTACCTGCAAAATCCAGTATATTTTTCGTCCCTAAAGCCGATAATTCAATCCCTTTCAATGTGTTCTTTGAAAGGATGTCATTTGCCGTAGCAGTATGAATGATAATATCGGCATCTGGTTTTATATTCTGTAGTTGCGTTGGGCTAAGAATATCCATTTCAATAAGGTCTGCACCTTTTAAAAGTTTTGTTGTCGTTGGATGAAACTGCCTGGAGGTAGCAATAACATGAACTCCTTTTTTTAAAAAAAAGTTTGCCAGGTATGTTCCTATAAATCCATTAGCACCCGTTATTAAAATCTTCATCATATTAGCATTATAAAGGCGTTTTAAGATAAAACTCGTTTACTTTGATTTCCATGAAAGCAGTTGTCTTAATTTTTTGAATAGTATCCCGCTTCCGGCACCCTTTTTTTTCTAATACAAAAGTAATCCCGCCGTATTTTCCAAAAGTTTGAACAAACCAATTATCCGCATTAACTAATTTTTTAGCAGTTCTGCTCCTAAACATTTTTTTTAAAAGCGGTGTTATAGCGTTATACAATTTAAAAATTAATTTTGTATTGGGCTTTTTGTAAGCCTCGGCCATGACTCTTGGTACAATCAATATTGGGGATAGGGTTTTTTGACAGGCCAGATTGACTTCTTTTTTTAAATAATCAAGAGTATGAACATCAAAATAATGAATATGGCCATGCAGAATGTTATCTTTAATGTTTTTAGCTACAATCTCTGGTGTTTCATGGGGAACGGTAATTATCAAAACACCTGATGTGATCCTGAGCAGTTCTGCTATCGCTTTTTTATAGTCCGTAACATGTTCGATCGTTTCACTACAAAGGGTTACTTCAAACTCGTTATCAGCGAAGGGCAGTTGGTGAATATCACAGGTGGTGCCATTTATTCCGAAAATTTCATTTGCTCTTAAACATGCATTGGGGGAAAAGTCGGTGATCTGAACATTTGCCCCGAATAACTTTTGAATTAAATAAGCTGTGTAGCCTTCTGCCCCGCCGATATCAATCAGGTTTGAAAATTTGTACTTACTTAAAGCATTCAGTATAGATTTTGTTATAATATATCTCGAAATATGACTGGTGGATGAGTATTTATTCCGATAACCGTAAATAGGCTGATGTGAAAAATATATTCCATCAATGGTCATATTAAATCTGTCATCAACGTATTTTTTAGTTTTTTCAGTATATGAATCCATCGCTGAGTTTAGTTTTTCACATTATTGATTTAAATAAATTACCCTGCAAATTATTTTCTGATTTTAAAGGGGATATTCCTATTAGCTCTCACATTATTTGACAATTAATCCCTGGCCCGTAGGAAGAGATAATATTTTTACTCCTTTTTGTTTCGCCCAGATATTATGTGCTTCATATTGCAATTCACAGGTAACATATGCATAGTCGTCCAGTAAGATCATTCCTCCTTTTGAAATTTTATCCCAAAAATAATCTAATGCAGCAATTTCAGGCTTTAAACTATTCATATCAACTGACAAGAAAGCTACTTTATCGCTTTTTACCAGAGGTAATGTTTCGGGAACAGTTCCTTGAATTATTTTTACATTTTCATAAATTGAAAACGTTTTTTTTACTTGTTCATAGCAATCTTCATAAACTTTTTCAAAATGCTGCTTTTTCCCGGCTGCAATTTCTGACTCTGTCAAAAGTTCGTCCACCAGGCCTTTAAAAGTATCCAGCAGGTAAAATAATTTATTAGTGTTTTTAAAATCGGTGTATTCAATAATTGCCCGGGCAAAGCCTCCTTTGTTGGTACCACATTCTACAAAATCACCTTCAATGTTTTTACAATGTTGTGCAGCCCATAAAACAGTATGAAGCCTCCAATGAATATTGGACCAGGATCCGGTGGATGCACCTGCCTGCTCAGCGGATTTAAAATCATCTTCGTACATAAAACCTGCATTATGTACAGTAGTCAATCCATCCTGGCTATAGGTGATTCGATGTTTTTTCCTGCGGGGTAATTTTTTTTGGAAAAATTTTTTCAGGTTCATAACAGGTTTTTTTATCAACGCATAATACAGAATGAATTCCCTATTAAATATTAAACCGGTTGAATTCACAAATAACAAACAACCTTTCTGAAAAATATTTAAATGATTAAACCGGAAATGATGCCAGGCATAACGGAATACATAACTCTCCGGATAATAAAATTTATTTTTAATATTAAATGCTCTTTTGATTCTTTCCAGGTTGGTCGAACTGCCACCCCTGTAATAATAAAAATTTGACTGCTCAGGTATATACAGAAATTTCCCTTTGGAAATTAATTCAAGCAAAAACATCTGGTCTCCGCCCCAGTCATTTGGGAGAGTGCACCCTTTAGCTATATCGGTTTTAAAAAGGCCGCAAAAAAAATATCTCGTTTCTCCCCTCGCCCTCACCCACTGAAACATTCGCCGGTAAAGGTTTGAATACATAAATCCCTCAGTGATTATTCCTGTATTTTCTTTTCCATCCTTATTTATTATTTTAACATCGCTTATGCAGGCCACTGCTTCGGGTTCACCCTGAAAACCATTTAAACATACTTCAATAAAATTATCATCCCAATTATCATCATCAGCAGCCCACATAAAATACCTGCCATTGGCTTTGTCAAGCAGAAATTGAAAATTCGGGATAATACTCAGATTTTTTTCCTGCACATAATACTTTATCCTCTTATCTTCTTGAGAAAACTTTTCTAATAATTCTCTCACAGCCGGATCAGGTGAACAATTGTCCGATATTATGATCTCAAGGTTTCTATAAGTTTGATTCAGCATACACGAAAGTGTCCGCTCCAACCCCTGTACCCTATTGTATGTAGGAACAGCAACAGTTACTAATGGAGCCGTTTCGATCATACTTATACTATAACACCTTGAAATTTTTCATCAACCAAAGGAATCTTCAAATCTTTATCCGAAACCAGTGATACAGGCAAAGGCCAATTTATTTTAACCAGAGGATCATCATACCGAATCCCGCTTTCACTTTCCTTATTATAAAAGCTGGAAACCATATAAGTGATTTCAGAATACTCAGAGAGGGATTGAAAACCGTGTGCAAACCCGACAGGTACATACATCATCCGCTTATTTTCTGCAGAAAGTTCTGCACCATACCATTGAAGAAATGTAGAGGACCCGGCTCTCACATCAATAATAACATCGAAAATTACTCCTTGTACACATTTAACCAACTTTACTTCACCATGAGGAGGGAATTGAAAATGCATACCACGTACCACTCCTTTCCCTTTCGTTCCGGAATGATTGGCCTGTACAAAATGAGTTACCAGACCCTGTCCTGAAAATTCGTTTTCACAAAATGTCCTGGTGAAAAATCCCCGGTTATCCTGGAATGGCTGCACGTCAATAGTAAAAGCGCCGGATAATGAAAGTGGATTAAAGATCATTTGAATTCTTATAATTTTGATGGTAAAAATTTCGAATCCTGTTTATGCAATAACAATTTTGGGCTTAAATCATATACAATACGGAACAAATCATTTTGTATTACCTGAATGGATGGCACAGCCAGTAAATTAAAACCGTGATGAGGCGGAATGTCACAAAATGTTCTGTTAACAGGCAATAATTCAACAGGCATTTTGCCGGTATTAATATTCTGATGAAACTCTCTCACAGCATAAACGGTATATCCTATCGCTGTCATCAGTTTTATTGAATCAGAATTTTCCAAACCATTACTCCAGTCATTATAGAGGCTATGCGTTTCAAAAACAACTACGGGTTTCTGTTCAGCCAGTGTTTTAGCAGCACCCTGTAACACTTTTATCTCACTCCCTTCCACATCAATCATAATTAACTTAACATCAGTGATCTTTTTTTGGTCAACATAATCATCAATAGTTATAGTGTGTAAAATATTCTTCTCGCTTTTTCCTGCCAATACCGTAGATGCCAGCGCATCTTCTCCTTCAAAAATCAGTTTCTCATTACTCTTATTCCATAAAGCAAGATTATTTACAAGAATGTTTTTTAATCCGTTTAGTTTTGCATTTTCCTGAATAAGATCAGAATTATTTTTATTCGGCTCAAAAGTGTGGCACAGCCCATTCTCCCTAATATTATCGGCAACTGGTATCGCCTGATCTCCGAAATATGCGCCGGCAATTATTACATTTTTCGCTTCTTTTGAAAAATGCATCAGCAACTTGGTAGTTTGTGGTTCCCAGACATGATCAGGAATCACAGGGTCGGACAATAAAAATTCTCTTGCAATTTTTGAGTTATAGATAAATTTAATTTTCAAGCCATTGGCTAATGATTTTACAAAACTTAACCCAGTAAACAACTCATCACATAGCGGGCCTGTTATGCTATCCCTTACATTCACTACCGGGTAGCCTGCTTTCTTTTCAAAATCAACCAGGGACTGAATAAAATAATCCCTTAGCCGCTGATTTTCGTTTAATGTATTTTTTATAGAACTTAATTTATCCATTAAATAGTTTTGAAAAATAAATTTTCATCAACAAGTTTTTGGTCTATTAATTTTTGGATAGCCTTTAAGCGTACCAGGTCTGATTGGCGAAAATTATTATCGTTGAAACCAATAGAGAGAAGCCCTCTCTTCAGATCTTCCACAGCATCCTGCAAACTGATTTGAGGCTGGTGTTGCGGTGCCAGTTTTTCAAATAAATCAAAACTCACTTTATAAGACCGTTTATCCGGTTGTGCATTCGGGTTGATACTAACTTCAATACCCGGAAAAATTTTTTGTACGGCTCCTGCTAATTCTTTTACCTGGTAATTCCATTGGTTACTGCCTGTATTAATAACCAGGAAATCATCTCCTGTTTTTCTATGTAAAGCCCACTCCATTGATCGGGCCATATCTTTTACATGAATGAGCGGACGCCAGGGGGTTCCGTCACTGAGAATTGAAATTTTATTATTTACCATTGCGCTGGCTACAAAATCATTCAAAACCAAATCAAGGCGAAGCCTGTCACTATACCCGCATGCAGTAGCAAATCTTAAACAGGTTATCCGGAAATCTTTATCAGCAAGAGGTTCTAATTTTTCTTCAGCATATATTTTTGATTTTGCATAGGCCGTCAATGGGTTTACCTCTGAGTGCTCCGTTCGTGGTGCAGAATCTGCGGAACCATAAACGCTGCAACTGGAAGCGAATACAAAGTTTTTGAGTCCATTTTCTTTTGCTTTTTTAGCAATGTCAACAGCTTCATGAAAATTTATATCAAGGGTCTGCTTTTCAAAAACATTCCCCATCGGATCGTTTGAAATTGCAGCGAGATAAATTACGGAATCAAAATCCCGGAGCAGGTTTTCATTGAATTTTCTTACATCGCCATAATATTGCCTGTCCAGTAATGTATCTCCTGTAATTCCGTTGGGTGTATAATTTTGAATAAAATAACCGGTATCAAATCCGGCTATAAAATAAGCAGGATAATTCTGCTTAAAATGTTTTACTACCATGGGGCCTACATACCCGAGGTTTCCAATAATAAGTATTTTCATCCTTTCTGTCTATTTCCAGGTTTTCCAGGGTGCTTTATTATTTTCCCAAAGATTATTCAATTCAATTTTATCTCTCAAAGCATCCATACATTTCCAAAAACCGCTGTGTTTGTATGCAACCAGTTCTGCATCGGCAGTAAGGTTTTCCAAAGGCTCATCTTCCCACATGATATCTTTCATATCCTTTTGAAGATATTTAAATACCCCCGGCTTCAAAACAAAAAAACCGCCATTGATCCATTTGCCATCGTCTTTTTTCTTTTCCCGGAATGAAATCACTTTCCCATCATCATTAAGTTCCATTCCGCCAAACCGGGCATCTAACTGAATTCCAGAAACGGTTGCAATTTTTCCATGTGATTTATGAAATGCTACTAAGTTTTTTATATTGATATCGCTTACTCCATCACCATAAGTAAGCATGAAATCTTCATTGTTAATGTATTTCTGAACTTGTTGCAACCGGCCGGCTGTTTTTGTATTTAAACCGGTTTCTACCAGGGTGACTTTAAAAGACTCTGACCGGCTGCCATGAATTTCCATTTTATTATCAGCAAGGTCAATTGTTATATCAGCATTGTGCAAAAAATAATTCATGAAATATTCCTTTATCACATATCCTTTATAGCCCAGGCAAATAATAAATTCATTAAACCCGTAATGGCTGTAAATTTTCATGATATGCCAAAGAATAGGTTTACCCCCGATTTCCACCATAGGTTTTGGCCTTACTTCTGTTTCTTCAGAAATGCGGGTGCCCAGTCCTCCGGCAAATATTACAACTTTCATATTCCCTTTCTTGCAGAGCGCAAAATTAAAGGATTTATATCTTGTTTCAGGAAAATGTATTTGCCCGGATATTCAGAAAATATCAAGGTTCTTATAATGAGAAACGCAAGGATACAGATAACAAAGCAATCACTATCGTAGCAAAATATTACAGGCCTTAAAATCATTTAATGAATTCTAAAAATTTCTGCATGGCCTTCCTCTTGTTCTCATCCAGGACGTAACTGATATGGTTTGTATAATATTCTTTCAGATCATATATATCAAATGGAGTGGCCGCAACAATTTCATCCAGATGTTCCAGCCCCAGCGCATTGGCATTATTAAACAAGGAAATAAAATCTCCGGGAAGTTTTTTCATGCTGACCCAGGCAGCAAAAACAAAAGGAAGCCCTGTAACTTTTTTCCATGCTAACCCAAGATCATAGATGTAAGGAGAAATTTTGCGCTGTACCAATGCCCGGTTTCCAATTACTAACCCAGCAGTGGCTCCCTTTATTTCATTGATGTATTGTTCATCTTTAGCCTCCATGAATTCCGGCTGATGATTCCAGGATTTTTTTATCAGCCATTTCAATAATGCTACGGAGGTGCGGCTCTGGTAATCGAGATATATTTTTTCTATTTTTTCCACCGGCACCTCGCTAAACAGGCAAACAGAAGCCACTTCCCCATCCGCCCCAATGCAATAATCACCTACAATATGATATTCCGGTAATGCGGGTATTGCGGCTACAGGGACCAGGCCTACATCAATTTTGTTTTGAATCAGCATATCTGCCAGACGGGCCGGGTAATCTTCTATCAGTTTGATTCTTTCAATAATCGGGGGTTTTTTCAGCCCGTATTCCAGCGGTTTAGTATTCAGATAATTTACAGAACCTACTCTTATCTTATTCAATTGATTTATTTTTGCTGCGCAAAGATAAAGGAAGGAAATTCTTTAAAACCTGATCATGGAACTAAGCTCTCTTACAGCGATTTCTCCCGTAGATGGCCGGTATAGAAAATACGTTCAACAACTTGACGATTATTTTTCCGAATATGCATTAATGAAATACAGGTTATTCGTGGAGATCGAATACCTGCTGTTTCTTGAAAAGAAAAAATTTTTCAAGCTTTCTCATAAAACGAAGCGCCGGGTTGAAAAACTATCAGAAAACTTTGGCCCGGAAGATGCCCAGGAAATTAAGCAAATAGAATTCACCACGAACCATGATGTGAAAGCAGTTGAATATTTTCTGAAAAACGAACTTAGAAACACCGGGGGAAAAGAAATAAAAGAATGGGTGCATTTCGGGCTTACATCGCAGGATATCAATAACACCGCAATCCCACTCTTGTGGAAACATGCTATCGAATATGAATACCTGCCAGCTTTACTCAACCTGAATACACAATTGAAACTGCTGGCCAAAGAATGGAAAGATATTCCTATGCTGGCGCATACGCATGGGCAACCCGCCAGTCCTACAAAGCTCGGCAAAGAAATAATGGTGTTTGCAGAAAGAATAGAAGCACAGGTAGATCAGTTTATCATTATACCATTTTCTGCAAAATTTGGCGGCGCCACTGGAAATTTCAATGCCCACTATGCTGCATTCCCCAAAACCAATTGGGTCAAACTGGCCAATGAATTTGTAGAGCAGATGGGATTGCATCGCCAGCAATTCACTACACAAATTGAACATTACGATAACCTCGCTGCTCATTTTGATTGTCTCAAAAGGATCAATACAATCCTTATTGATTTTTGCAGAGACATCTGGACATACGTTTCAATGGACTATTTCAAACAAAAGACAAAAAAAGATGAAGTGGGATCTTCTGCCATGCCGCATAAAGTAAACCCAATTGATTTTGAAAATGCCGAAGGAAATCTCGGCTATGCTAATGCTATATTTGACCATTTATCTTCGAAACTTCCGGTATCCAGATTGCAAAGAGATTTAACTGATTCTACAGTGATACGCAATATCGGAGTTCCCTTTGCACACACAATGATCGCATTTCGATCCATAGAAAAAGGGCTGGAAAAATTAGTAGTCAATCATTCCAAAATTCAAGATGATCTTGAAAACAACTGGGCGGTGGTTTCTGAAGCGATTCAAACTATTTTACGAAGAGAAAACTATCCAAAGCCCTATGAAGCATTAAAAGAACTGACCAGAGGAAATAACCAAATAACAAAAAAGACTATTCACCAGTTTATTGATAGCTTAAAAATTGACAATAAACTAAAGAAAGAGATGAAACAGATCAGCCCGAATAATTATACAGGCATTTCCCAAAAAATTTAAAGCATATATTGAGGTGGTCTGAAGAATATTTTCAGGAAAGGAACATTTAGTTTGATCCGTTAATTTTCCAATCCGTTTTTGCAAAAGAAAAAAGCAGGAGATTCTTTCCGTCCTCCATAAATGCTTCAGCTTCTTTAAATCCCGATTTCAGTAAGACTTTTTGCGAAACAGTGTTTTGAATCTCTGTAACTCCGTATATCAAATCAAGACAAAGCTGATCAAATGCAAAATGCAGCCCGGCCTTTGTAAGTTCCGTCGCATACCCTTTACCCCAATACTGTTTCAATAAGGCATAGCCCAATTGGATTTTATCAGGCTGAGCCGGAATCGGAACAATTACAAAAGTGCCTATAAATTCCTTCGTGAGTTTTTCTTCAGCAGCCCAGCGGCCCATTTCTATTTTTTGATTGTAGCCGGCAAGAATTTCTTCATGATGACGATCACATTCCTCTTTTGTTTTTGGCTTCCTGATATACCGCATGATTTCTTCATCACCATTCAACCGGAATAAATTATCCTTATCATCATCAGTATAACGACGAACAATCAATCTTTCCGTTTCAAAAATGATCATACGGTTTCTTTATGGATTTCCGAAGTGAAATGGAATTCAATATCAGGATTATTATTTCGCTCTGTATTCAGGAACCATTCACTTTGCGCCAGGTACACCAGGTGCCCGTCTTTATCTTCACCAATATTCGCCTGTTTAAACCTGGTAAACTCATCTAACTTTTTTTCATCAGCGCCGGCAATCCAGCAGGCTTTATAAAAAGGAAGACTATTAAAAACAACAGAAGCGCCATATTCATGAAGCAGCCTGTATTGAATCACTTCAAACTGAAGTTCTCCCACACATCCGATAATTTTTTTGTTACCGCCAAACTGGGTGAATAATTGCGCCACTCCTTCATCCGTGAGTTGCAATAAACCTTTTTCGAGTTGTTTCGTCTTCATCGGGTCTTTGTTCACCACTTCTTTAAATATCTCAGGCGAAAAAGAAGGAATACCGGTAAAATAAAAATCTTCACCCTCCGTCAGCGTATCTCCTATTTTGAAATTTCCGGTATCAAATAGCCCTACTACATCTCCCGGGTATGCATCTTCAATGATATTTTTTTCTCTCGCCATAAAGCTGTACGGATTGCTGAAACGGATATCTTTATCCAGCCGTACATGATGAAAATATTTATTCCGCTCAAACTTACCTGAACAAACCCTGAAAAATGCTATCCGGTCCCGATGCTTGGGATCCAGGTTGGCATGAATTTTAAAAACAAAGCCACTCATTTTGTCTTCTTCCACATCCACCGGCCTTGTTGTTGTTTGCCTGCTTCTTGGCGTAGGTGCAATATGAATAAATGTATCCAGCATTTCCTTAACTCCAAAATTATTGATAGCACTCCCAAAGAAAACCGGTGCCACTTTCCCCGCGAGATAATCATCTGCATTTAATGAGCCATGAACACCATCCACTAACTCCACATCTTCTTTTAACTGAGAAGCATCCTTTTCCCCCAGTTTCTGATTCATTACCGGGTCACTTAAATCCGAAATATAAATACTGTCATCTTCCGTTCCTTTAGTGTTCGCAGTGAAAAGAAGTAAATTTTTATTATGAAGATTGTAAACACCTTTAAACTCTTTTCCGCTGTTGATAGGCCAGGTCATCGGGTGTAAAGAAATTTTTAATTCCTTTTCAATTTCTTCGAGTAAATCGAAACGGTTTTTACCATCCCGGTCCATTTTATTTACAAATACAATCACCGGCGTATCCCGCATGCGACACACTTCCATCAGTCTCCGTGTTTGCTCTTCTACCCCATTTACACTATCAATAACCAATATCACACTGTCCACTGCTGTTAATGTACGGTAAGTATCTTCAGCAAAATCTTTATGACCCGGAGTGTCAAGAAGGTTAATCAAAATATTTTTATACTCAAAAGTCATTACGGATGTGGCTACAGAAATTCCTCTTTGCCTTTCAATCTCCATAAAATCACTGGTGGCAAATTTTTTTATTTTATTACTTTTTACGGCACCGGCTACCTGTATGGCCCCGCCGAACAATAATAATTTTTCCGTCAAAGTTGTTTTCCCCGCATCGGGGTGGCTGATGATCGCAAATGTCCTACGCTTTTGTATTTCGTTATGATATTTCATAAAGAGGCGCAAAGGTAAGTTTTATGACTGAGAGAATAAATATCAGAATACAGAATTAATATGAGTTGGGCTTACGACGATTCCAAACTCATCAAACCCTGATCAATGATTAAATACCACATCACAATATCTGAATGCGATTAATTTCCTGCTTTACTTTTTATCTTTGTAAAAAAAATGAGTACCCTCTTCATAAAAAATATGGTTTGCACCCGTTGTATCATGGTGGTTCAAAATGAGCTCGACAAACTGGGACTTGAAGCCAAAAATGTAAGACTTGGAGAAGTAACACTCGAAAGGCCTGCCACAGAATCAGAAAAAAGTAAATTGGAAAAAGCCCTGGTGCCGTTGGGTTTTGAACTGATTGATGATAAAAAAAGCCGTCTCATAGAAAAGATTAAAACGATCATCATTCAACTGGTGCAGCAGCAGGATAACGACCTCAAAACTAACCTGTCTGTGTTATTGAGCAGGGAACTTCATCACGATTATAATTATTTATCCAACCTGTTTTCGGAGGTGGAAGGCACAACCATTGAAAAATATTTTATTGCACAAAAGATAGAAAAAGTAAAAGAGTTGCTGGTGTATGATGAATTATCATTAAGTGAAATTGCTTTTCGCTTAAATTATTCCAGCGTTGCTTATTTGAGCAACCAGTTTAAAAAAGTAACAGGACTAACGCCAAGCCATTTTAAGCAAGTAAAAGTGGAAAAACGGAAGCCGCTGGATAAAGTGTAAATCTTACAAACCAATCCCATAAAACCACAACAATCCACTCCACAGTTAATGCCAACTTTGTATAGCAAAATTTTCTATCATGGCAATAACTATTCATGAACCAATTATTCTTCCTTTAGAAAATGTTGAAAGCGAGCATTGCGCTTTAATTGTGGACAAAGGCCTTTCACAAGTAAAAGGAGTGCAAAGTCATAAAGTGGAACTCAACAACAACAGGGCTATCATCACGGTGGATGATGATGCATCAGTTGGAACTGCAGTGAAAGCTATCAAAGATTTAGGCTATGGTGTTACTACTGTAAAAAAATCATTCCCCGTTTTAAACATGACTTGTGCTTCATGTGCGGTGAGTGTAGAAAGTATGGCAAAAAATGTGCAAGGGGTTGTAAGTGCTTCTGTCAATTTTGCAACAGCCACTCTTGATGTTGAATATTTACCTAACTTAACCAATCCTGAAACATTACAAAAAGCAGTGCAATCTATCGGGTATGATTTATTAATTGAAGATGAAAGCACACAACAGGAAACCCTGGAAGCAATTCATGAAAAAAAGTTTAAAGAGCTGAAAAGTAAAACAACCTGGTCTGTGTTGTTATCATTGCCAGTCGTGGTAATTGGAATGTTTTTTATGCATATTCCGTATGCCAATGAAATCATGTTTGCCTTTGCCACACCGGTTGTTCTTTGGTTAGGCAATGTTTTTTTTATCAATGCCTGGAAGCAGGCAAAACACAGTTCGGCCAATATGGATACACTAGTAGCGTTGAGCACTGGTATTGCATATTTGTTTAGTGTGTTCAATATGATATTCCCGCAGTTTTGGTATCAAAAGGGATTGGAAGCACATGTATATTTTGAAGCTGCATCTGTAGTGATTGCCTTTATCCTCCTCGGGAAATTGCTGGAAGAAAAAGCAAAAGGAAATACATCTACTGCCATAAAAAAATTAATCGGCTTACAACCAAAAACAGTTTTAATCATTCAAAAAGATGGCACTGAAAAACAAATAGCCATGGAAGAGGTCATTCCCGGTGATATCATTCTTGTAAAACCGGGTGAAAAAATTGCCGTGGATGGAATTGTGATTTCGGGCAGTTCGTATGTGGATGAAAGCATGTTGAGTGGAGAGCCGGTTCCGTTATTAAAAGTAGAAGGTGAAAAAGTATTTGCCGGCACTATCAATCAGAAAGGCAGTTTTCAATTCAAAGCAGTGAAAGTAGGTAAGGAAACCATGCTGGCACACATTATTCAAATGGTGCAGGATGCCCAGGGCAGTAAAGCGCCTGTGCAAAAACTGGTGGATAAGATTGCCGGCATATTTGTGCCGGTGGTCATTGGAATTGCAGTGCTGACTTTTATTATATGGCTTGTACTTGGTGGAGAGAATGGTATTGTTCAGGGTTTGATGGCAGCGGTTACGGTTTTAGTAATTGCCTGCCCTTGTGCGTTGGGATTAGCAACACCAACTGCTATCATGGTGGGTGTGGGCAAAGGTGCTGATAAAGGAATATTGATAAAAGATGCAGAAAGCTTAGAGCTGGCAAAAAAAATAAATGCAATAGTGCTTGACAAAACGGGCACCATCACCGAAGGCAGGCCACAAGTTACCGATATACGTTGGTTGAATAATGATGCCACAACTCAACAAATTTTATTCAGCCTGGAAAAGCAATCAGAGCATCCTTTGGCAGAAGCCATAACAAAATATTTTGAAGATGAACAAACTGTTG
>JAFEAF010000015.1:22668-22961 GCA_018266555.1 Bacteroidota bacterium
TCAAAAACAGTGATATGGTTTGCTGACAGCAAAAAAACATTAGCCGTTTTGGCCATTGCGGATAAAATAAAAGCAACTTCTGCAAAAGCTATCCGTGCATTGCAGGATATGGATATTGATTTATACATGCTCACCGGAGATCATGAAGCCACTGCCAAAGCGATAGCTGAGCAAACTGGCATCAAGCATTACAAAGCAAATGTTTTGCCACAACAAAAAGCTGAATTTATAAAACAATTGCAACAACAGGGTAAAGTGGTAGCTATGGTGGGTGATGGCATTAATGACAGTAC
>JAFEAF010000016.1 GCA_018266555.1 Bacteroidota bacterium
GCTTTTCAGCATGGTGCCGGTTTATTTTAAAGAAAAGAGGCATGTGAATGCATCATTTATCGGTATGATGCTGGGTATGAAAGGGCTCATCGTTGCAATGGTGGAAATGGTATTGGTATATAAAATTGAAGGCAGAAGACACATGATGACTTATATCAGCCTTGGCGCATTTTGTATTGGAATGGCTTATCTTACTTTGAATATTGGGAGTATGGCTTTTATTGCCATTTTGAGTATGTTGATTATAACACTGGGTGAAATGCTGATGTTTCCTTTTGTAAACACATTCTGGGTATCCCGGAGCCAGGAACACAACCGGGGGCAATATGCATCTATTTATACTATTTCATTTTCATTAGCCAATGTGCTGGCGCCAACGATCGGTTCGCAAATCATAAATCATTTTGGGTTTAACACACTTTGGTACACCGTGGCCGGGGTTTGTATCATCGCCTCTTTTCTTTTTTACAGATTCCGGTATGTATAAACAGACTGATGGAACATTTTATTAAAGAAATACAAGTTCGCTGGTCCGACCTGGATCCTAATTTTCACTTACGTCATTCGGTATATTATGACTGGGGCGCTTTTTGCCGGGTGGAATTTCTAGTAGCGTATGACCTAACTGCCGAGGTGATGGAACAATTGAACATAGGCCCGATACTGGTTCGTGAAGAATGTGTTTTCAGAAAAGAAATCAGGCTGAAAGATACCATCAAAATGAATCTTCAATTGCTGAGAGCAAAACGGGATTATTCAAGATGGAGCATTCAACATGAAATTGTAAAGAATAACGATACTATTGCTGCAGTACTTACAGTTGATGGTGCCTGGATGAGCACAATAAAAAGAAGATTGATTACTCCCCCGCAGGAAGTGTTTCACGTATTCAGCAATATGCCGCTCAGCGAAAATTTTCAATGGTTGGATTTACCTGCTTCACCTGAAAAGAAATAACCCGGGAAGGGAATCTTGCTGCGTATCCATTTACAAGATTGCGGATAAAACTATTTTCTTTGTAGGGTGTAATAAAGTCTTTTAGTTGTTCAGGTGTATTGATGGAAATATCAAAAGGTAAATAACCCATTCCGTAAAACTTCCCGTTCATCACTAAAATACAGGAACGTTCATCTTCGTTCAAACCTTTGTCAATAATAGCAAAAGAAGGCTGAGCAGATAGTGATTCTAATGCATGAAGCACTCTTTTATTATAATGAGCGGGTTTTTCTTTCCGCTCACAGGCACCAAAACATTTTTCTTCTGCTATTCCGGTGCAAAGCTCATTGCCGGTTTGCAAAAAACAAAGTTTGGGGCAAAGCTGAAATTGGTTAATTAATTTTCTCAGCATGGCATGGCCATCCACCAAATAATGACATGTAAACAGCGAGCTAAGATTTTTTTTATTTTTTTCTATTGCAAGGCGCAAATATCCATTCTGATCTTCGAAGGAATAAATTCCATATAAATCTTCCCATCTTTTCTGGGAATAATTAAATGTGGGCCACAGTTTTTTGATTTCCGTGGATTCAAGAATACATGCCATCAGCTCTGTACCGCAGGTTTTAAAACTTATGGAATATACATAACGTACAAAATTCTGTTTTTGGCGGCCCTCAAATCCCGAACTGAAATGACTATTGACCCGGTTACGGATATTCCTGGCTTTACCTACATAAATTATTTTTCCATTGCCATCGTGGAAATAATAGACACCTGGCAAGGAAGGCAGTTTTTCAAAATCTTCTTTGGGTACATTGGGTGGCAGCATGTTTTCCTTAGAATTTTTCAAAAGGCTTTTTGGGATATGTTGTTCCGTATCATTAGCGAGGAGCTTTTGAAAAATTTTTACCGTGGCTTCTGCATCACCTCCGGCTCTATGTCTTTCTGAAATTTCAATTTGAAGTGAATCACAAAGATTGCCGAGGCTGTATGATGGAAAACCGGGAAATATTTTTCTGCTAAGCCGTACGGTGCAAAGTTTTTTTGTGTTGAATGAATAACCAGCCACCTGCAGCCCGGCTTGGATGAAAGAATAATCAAAATTTACATTATGAGCCACAAATATTTTATCATGAAGAATACTATAAATCTTTTCTGCAATAGCTTCAAACTTTGGCGCATTGGCCACCATTTTGTCATTGATGCCCGTGAATGCCTGAATGTATCGGGGTATCGGTTGGCAGGGATTCACTAATGTTTGAAATTTTTCCAGTATTTTGTTGCCGTCAAAAATTAAAATTGAAATTTCAGTGATGCCATTTGCAGCAGCATAGCCCCCCGTAGTTTCAATATCAACGATGGCATACATAAAATCAGAAGAGAAAGCGAATTTCGTAAAACCATTGAACAGAAAAAAGTGAAGGAAGAAAAATTTATAATGTTTCGCAACCGCCTTCAAAAGGTTTATCGCCATTTGCATAAACAGGCAAAGAGATTATCTGCAGGATGCTACCGGGTTTATGACCATGATTTGCCTGAATTTCCCTTTTGTATAGAATTTTATGGAGATCAATTGTATGTGGCGGAATACAAGCGCCGGCATGAAATGTCTGATTCGGAACATGAACTCTGGCTGGGAAAAAGTATAGAAATCATTTCAGAAATTCTTTCCATTTCTAAAGAAAATATTTTTTTGAAACTGAGGCAACGAAAAGCCGGCAGATCCGGGCAGTATCAAAAAATGGGGGGAAAGAAAAGTGAATTTATTGTGGAAGAAAACGGTTTGAAGTTTCTTGTGAATCTCAACGATTATCTTGATACCGGTTTATTTCTAGATCACCGCCTGACCCGGCAAATGATCCGGCAGGAAAGCAGGGATAAAAATGTGCTGAATCTTTTTGCCTATACCGGTTCTTTTTCTGTTTATGCTGCTGCAGGTGGAGCAAGAGAAGTGGTGACTGTTGATCTCTCTAACACCTATTTGAAGTGGGCAGAAAGAAATATGCGGTTGAACGGTATAGGCATTTCGGCAAGATTGAGGTATGTAAATGCTGATGTAAAAGAATTTTTACAGGAATTACACCCCGGGCATTTTGACCTGGTGATCATGGATCCTCCCACATTCAGCAACAGTAAAAAGATGGAGGGTTTTCTTGACATACAACGGGATCATGTGGCATTGATCAAACTTTGTTTGCGAGCTATGAGAGCGGGAGGGGCCCTCATTTTCAGTACCAACTACCGGAAATTTATTTTAAATAAAGAAAAAATAAGAGTGACTTCCATAAAGGATATCACGGCAGCTACCACGCCATTTGATTTTGAAAAGAGAATGAACCGGTTTTGTTATAAAATCGTGAAATAAAAAAGGCACAAGTGATTCCATGTTCTCTTGTGCCACGTATCCTGAATACATTAAGTTTTTATCTCAAAAACAACAGTTCCCTGTATTTAGGCAAATACCATTCCCGGTCATCTACCAGCAATTCTAATTTATCTGCATGATACCTGATCTTATCAAAAAAACCTTCTTTTACCTGGCTGCAATATGCAATAGCTTTTGTTCTTGTATTATCCATATTGTTGCAGACTTTCCGTGCTTCAATCATTTTTTCTACCAGGTCGCTGAGTGAATTGATATGCTCAGATATTTTTTCAAGTATTTGTTTCTGATTGGCAAAGGCGGATTCTTTTAAACCGGCATCCTTCAGTCCTTTAATATTATTGGCAAGCACATTTTGATAACGAATAGCCGCCGGTAAAATATGACTGGTAGCCAATTCTCCCATAATGCGGCTTTCAATCTGTACTTTTTTAATATACTTTTCCAATTCTATTTCATGACGGGCTTCCAGTTCAGCGTGGGTGTACACATTGTTATCTTCAAACAAAGCTTTTGCTTTTTTGGTAACCATGGCATCCAAAGCCAACGGGGTTGTTTTTACATTGGGCAAGCCCCTTTTCTCAGCTTCTTTTTCCCAAGCTTCACTGTAACCGTCACCTTCAAATAAAACTTTTTCACTTGAAACAATATACTCACGAATCACATGCATAATGGCAATTTCCTTTTTCTCGCCTTTTTCAATCAATGCGTCCACATCTTTTTTAAATTGTTTCAGGGTTTCAGCAACAATCACATTCAAAATAGTCATGGCATTGGCACAGTTAGCTGATGACCCAACAGCACGGAATTCAAATTTATTTCCCGTGAACGCAAAAGGAGAAGTTCTGTTCCGGTCCGTATTGTCAAGCAACAATTCGGGGATGCTTTTGTGAATATCAATTTTCAACATGCTTTCATCGGTTTCGTCCATTTTTGCAGTCACCCGTGCTTTGATATCTTGTAAAACTTTTGTGAGGTATTGCCCGGTAAAAACGGAGATGATAGCAGGTGGTGCTTCGTTAGCTCCCAGACGGTGGTCGTTCTGTGCCGATGCGATTGATGCCCTCATCACATCTGAATAATCATGAACAGCTTTGATAGTGTTAACAAAAAAAGTAAGAAACATGAGATTTGTCTTAGGAGTTTTCCCCGGAGCCAGCAGATTCACCCCGGTATCAGTAGCCATACTCCAGTTATTATGTTTTCCGCTACCATTAATCCCAGCAAACGGCTTTTCATGAAGTAAAACCCGAAGATTATGGCGGTTAGATACCCGGTTCATGATGTCCATCAAGAGTGTGTTATGATCTACTGCGAGATTTACCTCTTCAAATATCGGCGCACATTCAAATTGTGCAGGAGCCACTTCATTATGACGGGTTCGTAACGGGATACCTAACTTATATGCTTCTTCTTCATAATCCCGCATAAATGCATATACCCGTTCGGGGATCGAACCGAAGTAATGATCTTCTAATTGCTGACCCTTGGCAGAAGCATGACCATATACAGTCCGGCCACAAAGCACCAGGTCAGGCCTTGCATTATGCAGCCCTTCGTCTATTACAAAATATTCCTGTTCCCATCCAAGCGTAGCAGTAACCCTGGTTATATTTTTATCAAAATAATTACAAACATCCACAGCCGCTTTATTCAAAGCTTCCAGAGCTTTCAAAAGGGGTGCTTTGTAGTCTAATGATTCGCCGGTGTAAGAAACAAAAATGGTTGGGATACATAACGTGCTGCCTTGCCCGATTTCTATGATGAATGCAGGCGAAGAAGGATCCCATGCAGTATATCCCCTTGCTTCAAATGTAACACGCAACCCACCGCTTGGAAATGAAGAAGCATCCGGTTCTTGCTGTATCAGGGCATCACCATCAAATTGCTCAATGGGAGTACCATCACTTTTAATTGTAAAAAATGAATCATGTTTTTCTGCTGTTGTCCCTGTTAATGGCTGAAACCAATGTGTAAAATGCGTGACACCTTTACTTTCTGCCCATGCCCGGATACCATTGGCAATCTGGTTCGCCATGGAGCGATCTATTTTTTGCCCTGACTTACTGGAAGAAACAAGGCTCTTGTATGCCTCGTCACTTAAAAATTGTCGAGCCACATTTTGAGTAAATACATTTTCTCCAAAAATGGCAGTAATTTTTTTTGAACCCTGCACATTTACCTCTGAGCTAAGTAGATTGCTGATAGCATTAAATCGTAAAGACATGTTTTATAATTTTAAGCAAAAAAAATGTTTTCAGCTAATTAGTCCAATTTTTTTTTGAATAATCCTCAATATTTAGCAAATCTGTGGAGAAAAATATGAAAAAAACCATGATTGGCAACAAAATCATGGGGTAATGGTATAAAATAATAACATTATATATTTAACTAATATTATCTATGAAATTATTTTGCTTAATTTTTTCCAGTTTATTTGAGCCATCACCGGCACAATCAGGAGTGGTATCACAATACTTCGGTATCTGACAATGGCTCCGAGAAAATTAACAGTGTATCCAATGGTCAGTAATACAGAAAAAGAAAAAAATAAGCAGAAGTAAATAAAATTTTTTGACTGTGTGCCATTGGTTCTGAATAAAAAGAAAAGCAATACGAGTAATAGAAGCAAATCGATCTCGAGAGCTGCAGCCAGGGAAAGTATATGATTTACATCGCTGGGGTATGGCCGGATGGTTGAAAGGGTAAATGCTTGTGGAATATTTACAATAAAACTGAGTACAGTAGGTTTAAGTTTATTTATGGGAACATAGGAATTGCCCTGTAGCTGCATGAAGGACTCCTGTTTATTAACAACGGCTTGCGGGAAATCCCAGTTTGGATTAATGTATCGAACTGTAAAAAATAAAGAAATAAATAAAATATACACCCCGGCAAAAATAGCCAGGCCATGCTTTGGCCATTTTGACGCCTGCAGCCATGCCAGAATAGCCGGAGCAATGATCACAATAATATAATTACGGAATAACAGTAGGATAAGCAGCCCCAGCAGGATCAGAAAGATTCTTTTGAAATTGATTTTTTTTTCTTTCAGCCCGAAATAAATATTGTAAGTTAAGATTGCGATACCCAAAAATGTCAGGCCGTCTTTGTGAATACCGCTGGTCCAATATAAAAATGATGGGATCAGAAATGTGGCAATGGCAATAATAAGTTTTCTTCCCGGGTAAACATCATTCATAAGCCTGAAGCAGCAAATAGGGCCGAACAGAGTGAGAAAAGAATAAAAGATCACATTGACATAATAGTATCCAAAACTGAAGATGTCAAAGACGGAAAGGATTTTAATTACCACATTCGATTTTAAATCATTCCAGAATGAATCTTTGTTCCCAAAAAATTGCATAAGTCCGCCTTCATAAGGGTCCTTGAATAAATTGGTGAAATATTCGTGTGGGTTGGTTTGCAGGAGATGATATTCCTGGATGCTGTTGTAATGATAATTCCATGTATCCACCATATGAGCAAGGCCGCCATAATAAACTCCGATCCAACCGTATAATATCCCTGCCATGACTTTTAGCAAAAAAACAATGATGATTTGAGATTGATTCAACCCCGAATTAGTGAAAAAGCGGACCTTGGTGACAAGCCATGCAAAAAATACAAGCCAGGCAACAAATAGAAGATACTCCAAGCGGCTACAGGTTTTGTAATCGCAAAATAGAAATTATTATTCAGAAACGGTTGACAACTTGTTTCTTCAAAATGCAGGTACTGTTTGTAAATTTGCGGTTTCTTACATCGGTAAATTAAATTATCTAATGCAGGTAACAGCAGAAACGGCCAGGCAGCTTCGGCTAACAGAAGAAGAATTTGAACTTATCAAAAAAAAACTCGGACGCACTCCCAATTTTAATGAACTCTGTGCATTTTCAGGAATGTGGAGTGAACATTGCAGTTATAAAAATTCAATCACATGGTTAAAAACGCTGCCAAGAGAAGGTGGACGAATGTTGGTAAAAGCCGGAGAAGAAAATGCGGGACTCATGGACATTGGCGATGGGTTGGGAGTTGTTTTTAAAATAGAATCACATAATCATCCTTCAGCTATCGAACCTTTTCAGGGCGCTGCCACAGGAGTGGGCGGTATTCACCGGGATATTTTTACAATGGGAGCCCGGCCGATTGCATCACTGAATTCATTACGCTTTGGCAATTTGGATGAAGATAAGACTCAGCACTTACTCGCCGGTGTGGTACATGGCATCGGGCATTATGGAAATTGTTTTGGGGTGCCTACGGTCGGTGGTGAAATTTATTTTGATGAATGTTATCACAGCAACCCGCTTGTGAATGCGATGAGTGTAGGAATTGTGAATGTGGGTGAAACCGTTTCGGCCACTGCAAAAGCCCGCCTGAACGACTCAGTCGGGCAGGGAACCGGCAACCCGGTATTGTTCGTGGGTAGTGCTACAGGAAAAGATGGAATTGGCGGAGCATCATTTGCGTCAGCAGACATTACAGAAGACAGCATTGAAGATTTACCTGCAGTACAGGTGGGAGATCCCTTCCAGGAAAAAAAATTACTGGAAGCCTGCCTCGAAGTAATTAAAACCGGCGCTGTGATTGGAATGCAGGATATGGGCGCCGCAGGTATTATTTGTTCCACTGCAGAAATGAGTGCTAAAGGAGAAGTGGGAATGCGTATTGATCTGGATAAAGTGCCAACCCGTCAAAAGAATATGAAAGCATGGGAACTTTTGCTCAGTGAAAGCCAGGAGCGAATGTTATTAGTTGCAGAGAAAGGAAAGGAAAAAGAAATTATAGATATTTTTTCCAAATGGGATTTGCCTTGTTCGGTAATTGGTGAAGTAACAGATGACGGCTTGCTTCGTTTTTACATGCATGGGGAACTGGAAGCTGAAATTCCTGCATTCGAATTAGTGTTAGGCGGCGGTGCTCCTCAATATGAAAGAGAATACAGGGAACCACAATATTTTTCAGAAATAAAAAAGTTTGATCCTGCTTTAGTTCCGGTTCCTGAAAATCTAAAGTCAGTGGCTGAAAAAATTATCCAAATACCATCTATTGCATCCAAGCGATGGATATATACTCAGTATGATAGTACGGTTGGAACAGTAAATGCTTCAACGAATGCTCCTTCCGATGCTGCTATTGCTTTAGTAAAAGGAACCACAACCGGATCAGGCGAAACTAAAAAAGCATTGGCACTTACAACAGATTGTAACAGCCGGTATGTATTTGCCGATCCATACAAAGGAACGATGATTGCAGTAAGCGAAGCGGCAAGAAATATTGTGTGCAGCGGCGGGCAACCATTGGGAGTAACCAATTGCCTCAACTTTGGAAATCCGTATGATCCCGAAGTGTATTACCAGTTTGTACATGCCATTAAAGGTATGGGAGAGGCGTGTAGGAAATTTGATACGCCGGTCACCGGGGGGAACGTAAGTTTTTATAATCAGAATCCGGAAGGTCCTGTGTATCCAACGCCAACTATTGGAATGGTGGGATTGATAGAAGATATAAAAAACAAGATGACGCTTGATTTTAAAGAGGAAGGCGATCTGATTTATGTAATCGGAAATATTACAGATGATATCAACTGTTCCGAATACCTGCACAAAGTTTGCGAAGCAAAATATTCACCTGCCCCTTACTTTGATCTGGATGAAGAATTTATCTTGCAACAAAAACTTTTTACCCTGATTCAAAATGGATTGATTCGTTCAGCACATGATATCAGTGAAGGTGGATTATTTCTTGCACTCTGTGAAAGCGGTTTCAATAAAGAATTGGGGTTTTCTATCATTACCAAAGGAGGGATAAGGAAAGACGCATTTTTATTTGGCGAAGGGCAGAGCCGGGTAGTGGTAACGGTAAGTTTGAATCAAAAAGAATTGTTTGAGAAATTTATGACAGGCTTTCCGTTTGAGAATATCGGAGTTGTTACCAGCGGTGAAATAGTTGTTGATGGAGATTTCTGGGGCACTATGGATTGGTGGAAGGAAGAATATGATAACACTATTGAAAATTATTTGTCCAAAGAAAAAGCGGGTTCCGCACTGAGTTCAATATAATAATTTATGATGGACAGGAATGCTACTATCGTGGTCACAGGTGCTGCCGGTTTTATCGGAAGTTACATGACGGGTTTTCTGAATCGTCAGGGTTTTGAAAACCTCATTCTGGTTGATGAATTTGACAAGGATGAAAAGGAGTTGAATCTTCATCTGAAAAAATATAAGATAAGAGTGGAGCGGGATGTTTTTTTCGATTGGTTAAAAAAAGAAAATCCTAAAATTGATTTTATATTTCATTTGGGAGCAAGAACCGATACCACCGAATTTGATTATGCTATTCACGAGAGATTGAATGTAGAATATTCAAAAAATATCTGGAATTATTGTGTTGAAAAAAATCTGACTGCCGGCAGGCAAGGCATCCCATTGATCTACGCTTCATCGGCGGCTACTTACGGCAGCGGTGAATTAGGATAT
The DNA here is from genome assembly GCA_018266555.1 of Bacteroidota bacterium. GTDB lineage: Bacteria > Bacteroidota > Bacteroidia > Chitinophagales > Chitinophagaceae > UTBCD1. Next base: position 9,808 of record JAFEAF010000016.1, read on the forward strand.
AAAGATGATCATGCATTAGTAGAAAAATTACAACCATTGAATCCTTACGGCGTTTCCAAAAACGAATTTGACAAATGGATTATAAAGCAAACTTCCGACTTCCGACTCCCGACTCCTGACTCCGTTCCTTTCTGGGCAGGGTTAAAATTTTTCAATGTTTATGGTCCGAATGAATATCATAAAGGCAGAATGGCCAGTGTGGTGTTTCATGCTTTTAATCAAATAAAATCTGCGGGAAAAGTAAAACTCTTCCGTTCGCATAAAGAAGGATTTAAGGATGGAGAACAGTTGCGTGATTTTATTTATGTGGAAGATGTGTGTAAGGTAATGTTTTGGATGATGAATGAAATCGGAGATCAGAAGTCAGAGGTCAGAAATCAGACATCCGACCTTGGACTTCTTACTCCAGGTCTTTATAACCTGGGGACGGGAAAAGCAAGAACATTCGTTGACCTTGTTACTGCGATATTCACTACATTAAATCTTCCGGTGAATATTGAATTTATTGACATGCCGGCTGACATCCGGTATAAATACCAGTACTTCACAGAAGCGGATATGACTAAACTCAGAACTGCCGGATATAAAGAAGAATTTTCTTCAGTTGAAGATGGAGTGGGAGATTATGTAAAAGAATATTTGTTGGTGAAGAAGTATTATTAGTTTTCCCCAGCTGAATATCCACCATTTTACAGGCATATACCTCAATATACCATTTAATTAGCTCCCTGCAAATGAAAGCGGCACTCCAGTGTGATTGTGGAAATCAGTAAGCCCCGGTATTTTTAGCGGCTAAGAAAGAGGGGAAAATTTTATTTGTAATTGTTAGGAATCCTAACTTTATTTGCACTGGCCATAGCGCCACCCCAACTTAAAACAACAAATAAAATGGAAACAATCAAAGGTTACGACTACGGTAAGGCGACACTGGAACAATCGCCCGTTACCATGCAGGACTTAGCCCTGCTCAAGAAAACTCTTTTATGGTCAGATGACGATGACCGTTTTTTGAAAATGGCAGGTGAAGCGCTGAAGGATCAAACCAACGATGTGCTGGACCTATGGTATGGATACGTTGGCGGTAACGATCACCTTCTTTATTACTTCACCAAAAACGGGAAACCCAATATGGACTACCTGACTGCGGTACGGGCAAGATTCAATCAATGGGTTTTGGACACATGTCAAAAACCTTACGATCAAAACTGGCTGAACTACCAACACGAAATTGCCAAACGGCACCACAGCGCCAAAAAGAATAAAACGGATGGTGTGGATACAGTTCCCATCATCCATTACCGGTATATGACCGCTTTCATTTATCCAATCACTGCAACCATGAAATCATTCCTTGGTAAAAAAGGACATGCACAGGCGGATGTGGAGGGTATGCATAATGCATGGTTCAAGGCCGTTACGCTTACCGTTATTTTATGGACATATCCATATATCAACAAAGGTGAGTTCTAAAAAATATATTGAAAACCGGGGGATAGCTGAACAAATGTTTTTTATTTCAAAAGCCGGTTTAGCTATCCCTTTTTCAGTAAGAAATAAAAAAATTCATTATCGGTTTTATATTTGAAACGGCGTAAAAGCCTCACTTAAAAATCAATTCAAAATGAAAGTAGCAGTTTGGGATACTTATGTAACAAAAAAAGACGGGACAATAATGCACTTTGATATTATTGCACCCGCAGAAATGAAAGATGAAGCGGTCATTCACAATTACGGCAAAACATATCTCAAAGTAAAAGGGCAAAACGATCAGCCTTTATCATCTGAAGAATGTCAGTTTTGCCATATTGAAACGGTAAAACCCGACTGGGAAGAGGCTATAAAACAAAATGGGTATTATATTTACGAAATGGAAAATTGTACGGAATGAGTAAATCTGATTTTAACCTGAAATATCAAAACCAAAATGTGGAAAGCAAAATCATCGCTTCTCTGGAAAGAATAGCACAGGCCTTCCGGGTTTTGCTGTGGCAGGAAAGCAAGGAATATTCAGTAAGCCCGATCCAGGTGCAGGTATTGATTTTTTTATTACACCACAGCAATGAAAAATGCAAGGTGAGCTACCTGGCCGATGAGTTTAATATGACCAAAGCCACCATCAGCGAGAGCATAAAAGCACTGGAACAAAAAAAATTGATTGTCAAACAATATGAGCCTCACGACACAAGGAGTTACATCATTCATCTTACCAAAAAAGGGAAGGAGATAGCTGATGCCACTTCGCTTTTTTCAAAAGAAATAAAGACCCCTATTGATAAACTGCATGATGACGATAAAGAGAATTTGCTGCTGAGTTTAATGAACATAATCCGGCATTTGAATAAAACAGGCGTTATTACCATTCAGCGAATGTGCATGACCTGTTCGCATTATCAAACATCCGGCAATGGGCAACATCATTTTTGTAAGCTGCTAAACCAGGAATTAAGTGCCAAGGATCTGCGCATGGATTGCCCTGAACATTTGATCAAACAATAACTTGATTGCCCCCTGGAGAAATATTTTTTATTCGGATACCAAAACCCGTTTTTTCAGAAAGAGGAATAAAAAAAATGAGAAGGAAAATACAACTGCCACACTCACCGGGAAAGAAGCTAAGTAATTTAGATGCTGATAAATATGACTACTCAATAAGCGATCTTAGCTTCAGGGAGCAAGAAAAAAAGATTAAATCTTACAATGGTTTTGGAAAAAGTAAATGTTTATCTCCATGCTTAAAAGAAGTGTCTTGATAGTATGGTGACGTGGTATCTTGAAGGAGTAAAACCTGATCTGGAAGCAACTGGCGTGACTGTACTC
>JAFEAF010000017.1 GCA_018266555.1 Bacteroidota bacterium
TTGTCATACATCGGAATGGCCAGTCCCTGCGTCCATGCCTTAAATGCGTTAGGGTACTCCTTTGCTGAATCAATTTTATATTTATTAAAATAAAAAGTCTGCGCAGGAATACACTGAGCTCCATAGTTTGATCCGATATTATTTTTTTTAAGTTTTTCAATTACCTCTTTTTGCATCAATGGTTTTTCAAGCAGAATATGAAAACTCTGCCAGGTATGATTACATTCATCAGGAATGAATGGTAAAATAATATGCGGGTTCCTGATTTCATTAAAATAGATTCCGGCTAATTTGTTTTTACTGTCAAGAATATTTTTCAATCTTTCAAATTGGCCCAACGCAAGAGCTGCCTGGAAATCCGTCATCCGGTAATTAAATCCCGCTTCAATAAAATCCATTTCAGGTTTATCGGGATCGATACCATGATTTCGAAGCGTTTTTATTTTTTTTGCAAAAACCTCGTCATTTGTCAATAGCATTCCTCCTTCGCCGGATGTAATTGATTTTCGGGGATGCAATGAAAAAGAACCAAATTCCCCGAATGATCCGACAGGTTTTCCAGTATAAGTTGCCCCCAATGCACAAGCGGCGTCTTCTATAATAATCAGTTTATGTTTCTCTGCAATTTTTTTTATCGGGATGATATGGCATGCAAGGCCAAATTCATGAACGGGGATAATAGCTTTGGTGCGGGTAGTAATTTTATCTTCAATTTTAGAGACATCAATATTGAATGTTTTCAAATCAATATCAGCAAAAACAGGAATGGCGCCTACCAATTCAACAGCATTGGCTGTAGCCACGTAAGAAAAAGCGGGAACTATAACTTCATCACCCGGCCCGATTCCGGAAACCAATAACGCAAGATGAAGTGTGGCTGTACCATTAGACAAAGCAATCGCATGTTTTACTCTGTGATATTCCCGGAACTTTTCTTCCAGTGCGCCGGCATTTTTTCCCTGGACCAACATCCCGCTTCGCAATACTTCTGCCACATTATGAATGTCGTTTTCGTCAATGCCAGGTTTAACTAATGGAATAAAATGTGTCAAAATGATTTTATTATACTTTCCTTTTTAAAATGTCATGGTTAAGCGCTATGAAATGCAACGATTCTTTACAGCGTTTTGTGTGCAATTACTAAACTCTTCGAGTTTGTTTTATTATTAAAATCCATTTGAAGTGTGATAGATCTTATAAAATTACAGGTATTACCTTATTAAAATAAAGTTTGCTTAATAATTTCAGCAAACTTTCTGGCTTGTTCTTCCCGTGTAAATTGCCTGATCTTTGATTCATCGCCATAGTAGCTCAGCATTCCATTTTTCTTCCATTCTTCAAACCATTGGTTTAAATATTCGGCCATTTGCTCAACTGTATCTGCTGTTTTTCCTGCTTTTGTTTCTTTTATAAGATTTTCCAGTGCATCATGATCGGATGGGGCAATAAGTATATTTCGCCTGGCGCCAAGGTATTCAAATATTTTACCGGAAAACAATCCTTTGTATTGAGGCCACCCGATATAATACAAAACATCTGCTGATTTGATGAATTGCAAGGCTTCCTCCCTTTGTATCCGATGAGTTACATTAATAAAAGAAGCAGGTAGCAGTGCTGATATTTTATCACTTACCTCTTTGTTATTTTTAATACCTATGAAATTAATTTGCACCTCCTGCTCGGTTTTGCCGGTAATAAATAGCTTGAGCGCATCAATCATAAAATCCAGGTCTTGCTTAGGATAAAGATTACCGACCAGCGATACAGTGAATTTTTCATTTTTTTCAGCGCCGGACAACTGATCAAACAAATCTTCTTCGTACCCGTTATAAACAACATCCGTTTTGCCCTTAGAAAACCGGGACAAAATTTCGGTCATAGGCCAGCAAACTGATGTCACCAGGCTTGCTTTCTTCAACCACCTTTTCAGGTAATACCGGAATAGAGAGTTATTAATTCTCATTCCAAATTTTGGTTTATACCCTTTTTTCAATATATCATTGTCATAAAGATCCCGGAAATCACAAATCAACGGTATTTTGAATTTTTTACTGAGAGCCCTTCCAAGTTTAATAATATTTACCGGAGGAGCGGTAACGATAATCATATCAAATTTTTCAACTTTTAATAGTTCAATCAATGCTCCTTTAAATGAAAAGTTTGCGCCGGTTTCGATATGAAAATTGCCAACAAGTTTATTGACCCAGTAAAGCCCGAATGATAAAAATTTATTCTTTGTACCCTTAATAATTTTGAACGAGGGGCGAAGTTTATAAGGCAGGCGAATGATCCTGTTGTTATCGTTAAAGGTAATTTCTGCTTTCCTCAAATCTTCTTTAAAATAATCCTTCCATTCCTGGGGGATGAGATTCCAGTGCCTTGTAACAACCACGGGGAAAATTCCGTGTTTACTGAATTCTTTTGCCCAGGATGCACAACGGTTTCCTTCTATACCGGAATAGGGTGGAAAATAATATGAAATAATCAAAGCCTTCTTCATAAAAACAGATTTCCAGCCATCCAATGCTTCCATGCAGTATCTTTAATAATACCGGTGCTTGCAGGTGTTGACAGTTTATTCAAAATTTTTTTATTCAATATTTTTTTTTCTACAAGCACTTTCCTTTTCTCAAATATCAAATCTTTAATTTTTTTTGTATCCATCCAGGAAGTTTGGGGAGGCTCATACCCGATTTTGTCTTTTCTCCAAACAATTTGATCCGGTAAAAAATCCCTGAATGTTTCCCGCATAATCCATTTCGTCCAGCCATTCCGGATTTTAAAAGTAGCCGGCAGGGTAAAAATGAATTCCACTAATTCATGACTTAAAAAAGGCAACCTGACTTCAATACTATGTGCCATACTGTTACGGTCTGCATAACGAAGCAGTTGCTCCAGCCCTACCACGGTGGTATCCCAAATTAAAGAATCATTTAAACTGTGAAATGCAGGTTTGAATGGATACGCTGGTTTCCTGTATTCCCGGTAAAAATCTTTGTTCAACTCCGGGTTAAACATTTGCCGGTAATATTGTTTGGCATTTTTGGCCAATTGGTATGGCTTGCCTCCATATTCCTTTAATGCTGTTTTAAAATTTTTTTTAACCAATGGATTAATGGTGCTGTTTTTCTGCATTTCCGAATAAGCAGAAGATTCACCCTTGTAAACCCCGGAGTGGAGTGATTTCAATTCTTTAAAAAAAACGGGGAAATAATTGTGATACCCTGCAAGAATTTCATCAGCGCCTTGCCCATCCAGCAAAACTGTTATCTCATTTTTTTTTGCGAGTTTCATCACTTCAAATTGTGCACAGATGCTGGCGCTGCCAAAAGGTTCTTCCTGGTGATAAAATATTTTTTCTATCTCTGTAGCTAATGATTCCTCATTGGGATAAGTAAAATGCGGTTCCACATTACAGCGGTCAATGACAAGCTGCATATATGTGCCTTCATCTTTGAAATATCCGGGAAACCGTGCTGAAAACGTTTTTTGTAACTGATGAGTTCCTCTTTTAATTTCATCAATGGTCATGACCACCAACGAGCTGTCTAATCCGCCACTCAAGCTGCTACCTACCGGAACATCGCTGCGAAGCCTTCTTTTCACAGAAGTGATAAAAAGATTTTTGAATTGTTCTTTTGCCGATTCTACAGAAGCCGGTGCAGATTCTTTGGCAGTTAATCTCCAATATTGTTTATTTTCAATAATGCTGCATTTCTCAGTATTGATTTTAATAAAATGAGATGCTTCAAGTTTTGAGATCCCGGTATAAAAAGTTTCGCTCAAATCATTGGAGTTCTGAAGATGGCCAAACGTTATATAATTAAACAGCATGTGTTCATTCACCTGTCTTTGAATCCCTGCGGCCCACAATGCTTTCATTTCACTGGCAAAATAAAATGCCTTGCCTTCCTGGTAATGAAAATAAAATGGTTTTTCGCCGAAGCGGTCTCTTGCGCAAAATAAAATTCTCTCTGCCGAATCGTATAATGCAAAAGCAAACATCCCGTCTAAATGTTGCAAGCAGTTCTCTTTATGCAAATCGTAAAGCGCCATCAACACTTCTGTGTCGGTATGAGAACGAAAAGTATAACCTTTAGCCAGCAACTCTTGTTTCAATTCAACATAATTATATATTTCCCCATTGAAAATAAGAAAATAGCGATCTAAATATTTCATCGGTTGATAACCCGCATCGCTCAGATCAATTATAGATAAACGCCGATGGCCTAAGCCAACGTTGCCTTCAGGATTGATCCACTGGCCTTCTCCGTTCGGCCCCCGGTGAGACAAAACATCCGTCATCAGTTTTATTACTTCCATGGTGACGGGTTCTTTTTTATATTTTACAATACCGGCGATACCGCACATAAAAAAATAATCGAATGTAAAATGAAAATATAGGGCTTTAAGCCTGGCGGGCTACTTTAAATGTTTCAAATATCATTTTAAAAGAAAGCTGGCTTTTTTTAAAAAAAACTAGAACCATAATAATTATGGTAAAAATTTTTATTCCAAGCAACCAAATGGTAGAATTAACATTGTAGTAGCTGCCGAAGTAGTTAATGGCATTGGCTATGAAAAGATAAATAACAGGCCACACGAGGTGTTGTGTTTTTAAATAATAAGTGAAAACTTTTTTACTAAAGTGGTTATATATTCCTGTTATAATCATATAGGTGCCTATCATGGCAATACCGGCACCTATGGCTCCGAGGTATTTAGCCAGGAAAAGATTTAAAATAATATTTGCAATAACGGCAATCCATGAGGCTGTATTTATAAATCTTGTTTTTTTTCGAACGGATACCCCGATTAACGTAAACTGGGTGGTAGCGCTGAAAAATAAAGCCGTAATAATAAATGCAGCACAAATGGATGCAGGCCAATATTCACTTGGCGTTAATATTGAAAATATTTCAAATGAAAAAAGAATAAGTACACAGCAAACTATAGAAATAAAAAACAAGTATATAGAAGCTACTTTATTAATAAAAACAACACCCTCCTTTTCATCTTTGTTTATTGATTTATACAAAATAGGGCTCCATGCCTGGGAAAAAGCAGCATTGACAAAAGCAACAACTACGGCTAATTTATAGCCCACACTATACAATCCTACCTGGAAAATATTAGAATACTCCGCCAATATCCATCTATCAATAGAGCCATAAAGCCAATAAGCCACATTGGAAAAAACAAACGGATATGCCAGCTTAACGACAACATTTTTTATTTCCGGTGAATATTCATTTCCAACATCAGACCGGATTGCTAAAATAGCAAAAGGAAGTATCAACAAAACAACAACTAAGTTGGCAAAAAAATATGCTCCTAATCCCCAATTTGTAGTGGACATCAGATATAATGCCAAAAACATCCATAGCAAATTCGTTGTGGTGGTAATTAAACCAAATACCAGCGGCTTATAATGTAACCGCAAAATATTAAGTGTAAAACGAATCAGGGAATTTGGAATAACGATCAACAGCGCCATGACAACCCAAATCCATTTTATCTGGAACCGGTTATAAAAAAAATCTTTAAACAGGTATGTAATGCCAATTAAAACAGTTACTGTTATGACACCTATTGCAGCCTGGATAATCAGCCCGGTGGAAACAAGAGCTTTTTGATCTTCTCTTGTTTTCTTTTCAAAATACATGATTTGAACTGCATTATTGATCCCAAATTCTATAACTAATCCGGCTAATGAACCTATGATAGTAATCAGGGCCAGAATACCAAATTGATCTACACTTAAATAGTGAGTAAAAAGAGGAAAACATAATGCTGCAATTCCCTTAGCTACCAGATCTGTAACGCCGTATAATAAAGAATCTTTAAGTAACGCTTTACCGAACATCAAAAAAAATATCTAAATCAATAATATTGAAAAATAATTGCACTAAATAATCACTCAATGGAACCATTTGCCTGTTTAAAATTCCTTATGGCATGTACTACTTCAATAGATTTCTTTGTTTCATTAACCGGGAACCCATTCCCATTTAAAATTTCCTGGTAAGATTTTGTGTGCAGTTCCGTAAACCCATCACTGAATTCAAATTCATTTCCATCAATGGCCAGGGAACGAAAAGTTCTTTTTCCTGCCTGTTTGGCCTGCGCCGGTAAAGAATTTGCATCTATGCTCAGGAACCAGTTTACATTCGCATTTTCGAGTTCCAGCCGCCCCGACGCAGTATCATCGGTATGCTGATTGACGTTGCTCGATTTTACATTTCCAAATATCCATATCAGCATATCAAAAAAATGAATACCGATATTAGTGGCAATACCCCCGCTCTTTTGCAGATCACCTTTCCAGCTTACATGATACCAATGCCCTCTTGAAGTAATATACTTCAGGTCAATATCAAATTTTTTTCCGACGGGTGCTTTTTTAATTTTTTCCCTTAATTCAATGATGGCAGGATGCAATCGCAACTGAAGAATAGTAAATATTTTTTTTCCTGTTTCTTTTTCCATCTCCATCAGCCCATCAGCATTCCAGGGATTCAGCACCAACGGTTTTTCACAGATCACATCAGCTCCTATGCGCAACCCGAAACGAATATGCGCATCATGTAAATAATTTGGCGAACACACCGTAAGGTAATCAATACGGGTTCCTTTCCTTTTCAGTTTTTCAAGATGGCGGTCAAACCGTTCAAACTCTGTAAAAAAATCTGCTTCCGGAAAATAATTATCGAGAACACCCACAGAATCATTTTTATCTAATGCCGCTACCAGGTTGTTGCCGGTATCTTTTATTGCTTTAAGATGGCGTGGAGCTATGTAACCCCCGACACCGATTAGTACAAAATTTTTCATTTGATTTGAGTGTAAGTATTTCCGCTGAATTATTTGATAATAAATGTTTAGCTTTTACCGGGCCCGATCAGGTTTTTCAGATAAACTCCATAACCACTTTTATCCAATTGCACTGAAAGACTCAACAATTGCTGATCTGTAATGTACCTGTTTCTCCATGCTATTTCTTCAATGCAACCGATTTTCGTGCCCTGTCTCTTTTCGATCACCCGTACAAACTCACCGGCATCATTTAATGATTCAAATGTTCCTGTATCCAGCCAGGCAGTTCCTTTGTCCAATACTGCTACTTTTAATTTCCCTTTTTTAAGATATTCTTTATTGACATCTGTGATCTCATACTCTCCACGTGCTGACGGTTTCAACTCTTTAGCAATTTTCACCACTTCATTATCGTAAAAATATAAACCTGGTACTGCATAATTCGATTTTGGATTCGTTGGCTTTTCTTCAATGGTAACGGCATTCATATTTTTATCAAATTCCACCACGCCGTAACGTTCGGGATCAGAAACTTCATAGGCAAAAACATAACCGCCTTCAATGCCTGTTAAAGATTGCAACTGACGGCCCATACCAGCTCCATGAAAAATATTATCGCCAAGCACCAATGCCACTTTATCTTTTCCTATAAATTTCTCACCGATTACAAAGGCCTGTGCCAGTCCATTGGGAGTTTCCTGAATGGCATATTCAAAGCGACAACCCAACTGGCTTCCATCGTTTAATAATTTTTTGAAATGAGCATTATCTTCGGGAGTGGTGATGATCAGAATTTCCCGGATGCCGGCCATCATTAAAGTTGAAAGCGGGTAATAAATCATCGGCTTGTCATATACTGGCATCAACTGTTTAGAAACTGCTTTTGTTATTGGGTATAATCTTGTGCCGGAACCGCCTGCGAGAATAATTCCTTTCATGAGTGGAATATTGAGCGTTTTAGGTTGAGGTTTAGGTTTAGAGGTTAGGATAAAGATTTAATGATTTTATTGTGCTCTTCTATTTCAGATTTACATTTTTTTTGATAGGCTCTATATTCTCTATAGCAAAATATTTTACTTTCTCTCCACAAAGCAAATGGCTTCATTCTTCATAGGTGCTTCTTAGTGAGTAATAATAAACATTCATTTTATCCTTTGAATGTTTTCTCCCGAATCCTTCTGTAATATTTCCAGCAATGCGGATTGCTGCTCTCCTCATTTGCCCACACAATGCATAATCTTCCCTTTTTGGGCAAGCTTTCAGTTAAGGTATAAACTTCACAAACAATTTCCATTGCCAATTGCCATACAGGCATATTTTCAAAAGTTCGGTGCCGCATAAAAATGAAAATTAAATAATACCAACTATACCCTAAACCTTAACCCCAATCTTTTTTCTCTCATTCCTCTATCCATATTGCCCTTCATAATATTTCCGATACTCCCCACTTGTAACATGTTCCAGCCATTCTTTATTTTCCAAATACCAGTCAATAGTTTCACTAAGTCCTTGTTCAAATGTAACCGATGGTTTCCATCCTAATTCCTTATTTATTTTAGAAGCGTCAATGGCATATCTCCTGTCATGCCCGGGCCTGTCTTTTATATAAGAAATCAATTGCTCACTGTTCCCGGATTTCTTTTTGAGTTTTTCATCCATCAGCCTGCAAAGCATTTTTACCAGGTCAATATTTTTCCATTCGTTGCCGCCACCGATATTATATGTTTCTCCTTTTTCGCCTTTCTGAAAAATATTATCTATCGCTAAAGCATGATCTTTTACATAGAGCCAGTCCCTGGTGTATAATCCATCTCCATAAACCGGCAAGGGTTTACCGAGTACGATATTATTGATAAAAAGTGGAATTAGTTTTTCGGGAAATTGATTAGGGCCGTAATTGTTAGAACAATTGCTGATGATGACCGGCAGAGAAAATGTTTCACCATAAGCTCTGACAAAATGATCGGATGATGCTTTGGAAGCAGAGTACGGAGAATTTGGAGCATAAGGAGTAGATTCGGTAAAAAAACCTTTTTCACCAAGTGAGCCAAACACTTCATCGGTGGATATATGATAAAACAATTTTTCATGATAATTACCTGCCCAGGCGTCTTTGGCTGCGTTTAATAAATTAACGGTTCCAATTACATTGGTATAAACAAAATCCATGGGGGATAAAATAGAACGATCTACATGGCTTTCGGCAGCAAGGTGAATGATGGCATCCGGCTGATACAGTTTAAATATTTTATCCAGTTCTTCCTTATTGAGAATATTTGCTTTTTCAAAAAAATAATTGGAAGATTTCTCAATATCCCTGAGATTTTCAAGATTCCCTGCATAAGTAAGCGCATCCACGTTGATGATCTTGTAACCTGGATATTTTTTTACAAACAACCTTACTACATGAGAGCCTATAAATCCGGCGCCGCCAGTTATAATTATAGCTTTTGACATTATCGGCAAAACCAAATATGTATTAAATGCTGATTCGCTTTTTGGATTTATACCAATCCAAAGTTTTCTTTAACCCATCTTCTACGGAAACCGCAGGCTGGTACCCTAATAGTATTTCAGCTTTTGAAATATCGGCAAGACTGTCTCTTACATCTCCCAATCGCTCCGGGCCAAAAGTAGGTTGAACAGTAGCCGAAGCAAAAGCGGACAATAATTGAAACAATTTTATAATTGAGGTTTGATGGCCGCAGGCAATATTATAAACCTGGTTTACTGCTTTTATATTTTGTGTAAACAATGAATGTATATTTGCCTGTACGGCATTGTCAACATAAGTGAAATCCCGGCTATAACTTCCATCACCATTGATTACTGGTGATTTATTTTCCAATAAACATGTAATAAAAATAGGAATCACCGCAGCATAAGGGCCTTGCGGACTTTGTTTAGGTCCGAAAATGTTGAAATATCTAAGTCCTATTGTTTCGATTCCAAAAAGGTCGGCATACACTTTTGCATAAAGCTCGTTTACATATTTGGTAACGGCATACGGAGAAAGCGGTTTACCTATTTTATCTTCAATTTTTGGCAACCCGGGATGATCGCCATAAGTGGAAGAACTGGCAGCATAAACTACACGTTTTATATTTTTATCCTTTGCTGCATTAAAAATATTCAATGTGCCGGTAATGTTCACCTCGTTGGTAGTAAGAGGATCTTTTATAGACCGGGGAACAGATCCTAATGCGGCCTGGTGAGATATCGTGTCCATTCCATCGCAAGCAGCCAGGCAGGTTGTGTAATCACGAATATCCCCTTTGAGAAACTGGAATTTTTGATCACTGTTGAATTCTTCAATATTTTCAATGGAACCTGTTGCGAGGTTATCCAGAACTCTGACCAATGAAATCCGTTTATCCTGCAATAAATTTGCTACGAGATTAGATCCTATAAATCCTGCTCCGCCTGTGACAAGAACTTTCATTCTGTTATTGATTTATTCGTCTTTAGAAGATCGCCTGAATATCTTAGTAACATCAAGCTTGCTCAGGAACCTGCTGAATTTGCTTTCCTTCGGAGCTTCTTCATCATAATAACTTTTATAATTGTATCCGTAGCCGTATCCATAACGACCATATCCGTAATAGCCATACCCGGGTTTTAATTTCACGTCATTGATAATTATGGAAATTTTAGGCAATTTGTTTTCTTTATGAAAATCATCAATGAGCGCAATCTGTTTTTTAAAAGTATGCCTTTGACGAACGAGATACAAAGTACAATCAGCCAGTTTGCCTAATGTCATAGCATCACTTACCATTCCAACCGGAGCAGTGTCAACAATTACTACGTCAAAATTTTTTTTCAGGTAATCAAACATTTCTAATACAGCCGGCTCCAAAAGCAGTTCTGCCGGATTAGGCGGAACGGGGCCGCAAGGAAGTACAAATAAATTTTCGCTTTCCGGAACAGGGATAATTAGTTCAGCAAGATTTGATTTTTGTACAAGGAAATTTGTGATTCCTGCCCGTTTAGACATTTTGAGGCCTGAAAGGATCTTAGGTTTCCTGATGTCAAATTCCAGGATAATAGTCTTTTTCCCTGCCAATGCCATAACCGCACCCAGGTTTGTACAAATAAAAGATTTCCCTTCTCCACTAAATGAAGAGGTAACTAAAATTACCGATTTTTCAGCCTGGCCTAAGACGAATTGAAGGTTGGAACGAATGATCCGGAACTGTTCCGCTACCATGCTTCTTGTTGATTTATTTACCACAAGAGAATTTCCAGCGAATGAATGCCCGATCTCGCCAAGAATAGGTGTAGGTGTGATTCTTTCTATATCATACCGGGTAGTGATTTTATCATTCAATACTTCATTCAGAAAAATGAATACAACTGGAATGGCTAACCCAATCAGGATGGCAAAAACCTGGATGGCTTTCCGGTTAGGTTTGATTGGAGTGGTAGAAACAGTTGCTTTTTCAATCACCTGGCTGTTGGAAACATTTGAAGCTTTTGAAATAGCTGTTTCTTCTCTCTTTGTTTGCAAAATTTTATATAAATCCTGCTTGCCTTCTACCAGTTTTAAAATTTCGAGATATTGTTGTGATTTCAACGGTAATGCCCTAAGCTCTGTTTCAGCATCTCGTTTTTTTTGGTTCAGATCACCAATAGCTTTAGTGAGTGTGGCCTTTATATTTTTTAAGCTTTCTAAAATACTGAGCTTGAGTTTTTCGATTAGCGCAGTCAACTCTTTCACAGAGGGGTTTTGGGGCGGAATATTAGCATTTATCAGGTTTTGCCTGTCTATTTGAGCTTTATTATACGCTTCTATGTACCCGTTCAATACTATATCATTTAGCCCTAATGATGAAGGTACCGGGTTGTTTATAGACAAGGATGAGGGTACAATTATTTTATTGTATGTGTTTTTTTTATCCCGTAGATAAGTATCTACATAGTCAGCAATGTTCATTTGAAATTCCTGTTCACCAAGTTGTTTATCGGTTTCACCAAATTTTTGAAAATAATCAGCGGCCTGTGCCTGAAGGTCTATTACATCATGATTCATCTGGTATGTCAACTTGATCTTTTGAATACTGTCAAGATCATGACCCAAAGAATCCAGCCGGTCATTTATAAATGCAAGTGTTTGTTCATCTGTCTGATTCTTATCTTCTATAGTTTTTATTTTGTATTCTTCCATCAATTGATTAATCACATCGGCACACATTTTTGAATTAGTGCCCTGGATGGCAATGCTTATTATTCCGGCACCTGATGTTTTGGGATTTACCTGGAGATTACTTACTAAAGATGCAGCAACGTTTTCAGTCGGTTGCCAGGTGACACTATAATCATGACTAATCACACCAAAAGGGTTTCGCTCCAGGCTGAAGACACCTTTACTGTTTTGAAACCGCTCTCCGAATGTGAAGGTACTATCTCCGTTATTAACGTGAAATTGATTGTTATTTATAAACTTTATGTCAATGGAAAATGAGTTGGAAGAATCTGCCAGATTAAAAATCTGAAGACGAAAAGGTCCCTGATTATAAAAATTTTCACTTTTTTTAATTCTTCCAACTCCATAATAACTTATCTCGAGGCCTAAATCTTTAACTACTCTTTCCATCAAAGGCTTTGATTTAAGCACCTCCATTTCATTTTGAATATTCAGGTTTTTGTTATCACCAAATAAGTTCTCAAATTTATCATTAGAACTTCCTCCTTTTTGCTGGTCATTTTTAATGAGTAGTGTACCAGATGAACTGTAAATACGGGTAGCATATCTCAGATATCCGTAAGCAGCAAACAGCATCAGGGCTATTGTCAAAATAAAAAACGGTAAAAACCGGACGTATTTGAAAAAAAGATCCCTGATACTCAGGTTACCAAGTTCACTCCTGTTAAAATTAAATTGATCCTCCACAGAATTATACTATTTGAATTAAATCTTTGAAATATACTCTTTATTTGAAAATATTATACAGAAAAGCTGATGCCGTAATAATACTTAATGCAAGGCTGATGCGCTGTGTCACGATGGTCTGATCCACCATTTTGCTTTTTTGTTTTGTGGGGTAAACTATTACCAAATCATTTTGCATTAAATTGTAGTACGGTGAATCGAACAAATTTTTTGATGAAAGATCAATAGTGCCTATTTCAATTTTTCCATTAATTTCCCTGACTACTTTTACATCGTTCTTTTTTCCATAGTCCGTAATGCCACCGGCAAGCCCAATAGCTTCCAGTATTGTTAATCGTTCCCCGGAAACATTTACTTCACCTTCATGACCTACCTGGCCCAATACATTTACTTTATAATTTAAAAACCTTATAATAACCGATGGATTGATGAGTACTGTATCTTTTTCATTGATCTTTTTCTTAATAAGATCTGCCAATTGAATTTTAGATAACCCTTCTACATGCAATGTTCCTAATCTCGGGTATTCTATATCACCATTGACATCTACTAAAAAACCGCTGGAATTGCCGCTTGTAGCCCCAGCGCTGCTTTGCCCTGCTGAACCCGTAGCTCCGGAAGAATTCATGGCCAGAAGATTATAATATGTATCAGAAATCTGTGGCATTGTACTGGCACTATATACCTGTATGGAAAGAAGGTCATTTTTTTGGATATGCAGTTCCGGAAATGGGGTGTTAATCAAACTGCTTGTATCTCCAACATTTTCGAGATAGGTGGGAGTTTTTTGCCGAACGGCACAGGAGATCATGATTGCAGAAAAAGTAAATAAAACAAATAACCTGATAAGTTTCATGAAGATTTTTATTTTAATATATAACAAGGTGGTGCAAAAATAAGATTTGCATCTATTTGGAATGTACCGAAGATAACTTAGTTCTTTCAATATAAGCCACCAAAATGTAGCCAAGACTGTCAATAGCCACTTTCACCATTTTACGGTTAATATCCAATACACTCCCTTCCTGATCCATCAAAGGTCCACCGGTAATAACCACCCGCTGATGTTGCTGAAATTCCATTGGCCTTACTTCAACATTCTCATACTCATTCAGGAATCGCTTTACGGCATTGATTTCTTTCTCCCGGATCACGGCTGGCTTTCCTTCCCAATACACAAAATTGATCACACCATTAGTCATACGAACTTTCGTTTTGTCGCCATTATTTACTTTTACAAAAACATAAGATTTGAAAAGCGGTTCTTCCACAATTTTTATCCTATCACTCCACTTTCTTCGCACTTTATTCAATGGGCAATAGCTTTCTACACCATTTTCTTTTAGTAAATGATCCACCTTTTTTTCCCAACGGGGCTTAGTATATATTGCCATCCATTTTTGAGACAACGGAATTTTTTTGACGGCTTCGCCATCTCAGTCACATACTATGTTTTTAATATGACCGATTACTACACCTATTATAAATTGAGAGAATAAAAACTTAGAAATGCTTTTATTCGGTTGCAAATATAAGTGTAAGAATGGGAGTGGCAAGAGGTTAAAATACGCAGATTTTGAAGGAATTGTCCCCAAGAGTTAATAACTAATCTATAACAAAGACTGTTTCATTTTCTAACTTGTATTTTTTGCCTGTCTCGGGGCATATAGCCATCTTGCTATTATTAAAATTTAAAGTAAGCCCGGCCTTGCTAACCCAACCTTTTTGCCGGGATGGATTACCCATCATCAAAGCAAATGCAGGAACATTTTTGGTGACTACTGCTCCTGCACCAATCAGTGCATAAGCGCCTATTTCCACTCCGCAAATTATAGTAGCATTGGCACCTATGGTAGCACCTATACGTATCAAAGTTTTTTTGTACTCGCTTTTTCTTTCTATAAAACTTCTTGGATTGATAACATTTGTAAAAACCATAGACGGCCCAAGAAATACTCCGTCTTCAATCACCACTCCGTTATAAACAGATACATTATTCTGAATCTTAACACCATTTCCAATGATTGTATTATTATCAATAAACACATTTTGCCCGATATTACAATTTTCCCCGATGCGACAAGTGGGCATCAAATGGCAGAAATGCCAGATTTTAGTTCCGGCTCCTATATGTGCACCGGCATCAACTATTGAACTGGGATGAATAAAAAATTGTTCGTTTTCCATACCTCCAAAATAAATCATTTAGTGCTTACCAACCCAATTTCATATATTTAATCATAAAATAACTGCTTTGAAAGAACGGTTTTATTCACTGGACGTTTTCCGGGGAGCAACTGTTTGCCTGATGATTTTGGTTAATAATCCAGGCTCGTGGGCTCACATTTACCCGCCATTAGATCATGCACCCTGGCACGGGCTTACTCCAACCGACCTTGTATTTCCATTTTTTCTTTTTGCCGTAGGCAACGCTTTATCTTTTGTGATGCCGAGATTGCAAGCCGGTGGTGATGGGGTTTTCTGGAAAAAAGTTATTAAAAGATCACTGCTCATTTATTTTATTGGTCTGTTTCTTACCTGGTGGCCTTTCTTTTTATGGAAAGGGGATCATTTAGTTTTCCGGCATTGGGTAGATCCGGAAAATCCTCAAAATGGAGTCAGGATCCTGGGCGTGTTGGCAAGAATTGCTATTGCCTATTTTTTTGCTTCCATTCTTATTTATTACCTGAAACCACGGAAAGTTTTTTTAGTCGGTCTGCTGATTCTTTTATTGTACTGGACTCTTTGTTATTTATTGGGTGATCCCAATGATCCATATAGCATGACCGGTTGGTTTGGGAACAAAGTAGATAAAGCAATCCTTCACATTCCGCACATGTACAAAGGTGAAGGTATCCCTTTTGATCCCGAAGGAATCATGAGTACTATGGGCCCGATTGTACAGGTAATCTTTGGCTATCTTATTGGAGATTATATTCAAAAGAAAGGAAAGAATTTTGAAATGATTTCAGGTTTGTTTGTAGCGGGAACGGTTATGTTGCTGACCGGGTTTTGCTGGGATATGGTTTTCCCGATCAATAAAAAAATCTGGACAAGTTCTTATGTAGTTTATACCACAGGTCTTGCTACCATTATTATTGCCACAATGATCTATATGATCGAAATTAAAAATGTAAAAGTGTGGTTGAGTAAATTTTTTGATGTGTTTGGGAAAAATGCCTTGTTTGTTTTTGCACTCAGCGCTTTTCTTCCGAAAATTTTATGGCTAATAAGAATTCCACATGGAGTAGATCAATCAGGTAAACCTGTTTATATAGATCCCTGGCACTGGTTTTATATAAATATATGCGCTAAAATACCCGGTGATCCGAGAATCGGTTCCCTCGCATTCGCCATCAGCTTCATTATCTTCATGTGGGCTATTTGTTATTGGATGGATAAGAAGAAAATTTATATAAAAGTTTAAGGCGTCAACTTTTCAACTCATCATTCTTTATTTATTGCGGTTCGTACGGGAATCGAACCCGTAGCTTCAGATCGACAATCTGAGATGTTAGCCATTACACCAACGAACCGTGTAGCCTGTACGGGATTTGAACCCATGTTTCAAGAATGAAAATCTTGCGTCCTCGCCACTTAGACGAACAGGCCTGATGCAGCGACGATGTTCAATACACGCCGCTGCATAATTTACCTCAACTGAAATTCAGCCGGGTGTTGTACCCGGGTTTTTGTTTTCAGATCAGTGTTTACAATTCTTCTGTTTCTTTTATTCAAAACATCTTTAACCAAACCAGCTCCGATCATTATTGCCCAGACAATCAAAACCAATTTCATGTTTTACCTCCTTTTATTATCAATTGCCAGGTAAACAAAAACCCGGTCGTTAATTACGGCCGGGCTTACCATTCTGATTAATTCAAAAGATCAGGTCTGGCTATGATCCGGTCGTTTATGGATACAATCTTGCTCAACTATGTTGCAGTCAGCGCTTCGATCCTCATGGGTATAGTGCTGCCAACTGCCTGGAAGATTGCTTCCATTCAATGTTCTAAATCGTAAATATTTCATTTGTTCCATCATTATATTCATTCTTGTTACAGATGCACTACTTTAAAAATTTCATATACTTAATATTCACAAAACAAAAAACCCCGACAATTACAGCCGGGGTTATATTATATAAAAAAATTTCGGTTGCTTACTCTTTTACATAACATGCCCCGCAGGCCGCATCCTCAGCATTTTGGCTGATCCGGTCCATAATTGTTATGTATACATCTGTGCGAAGCATCTCATTTATTTTGCGGATGCAAAGATGGAATTATTTTTTGGTTGTAGCCAATTTTTATTAAGAAAATTTTTAGAAAATCATTTTATGCATAAAAAGCCGCTGCAACATCTTTTGTATGTCTCAAACAAAAACACATGAAAAGAACATTTATTGCTGCCTCTATTTTTTTAATAACTTGTATGGCTATCAATGCAAAAGTATTTTCCTCCGACCTCTCTTATCCGACTGACTCTTCCTTTTACGGGAAAAAATGGTATGTGACAATGATTCATTTACCCGTGGGGAATGACCTACCTTCTTTTAAAACGGATACAGTAATTGGGAAAACTACTTTTATTATATTCAATAACCTGAAAAAAAGTGTAGGGGGAAGTGGAGGTTGTAACAGTTTTGGCGGAAACTTATCCGTAAAAGGTAACAACATACAATTTTCTCAAATGATCTCTACGCAGATGTACTGCGAGGGGATACAGGAAACAGAGAATGATTTTTTCAGGGCTCTTTTAAAAGCAAATCGGTTTGAATTGAAAAACAAGAAACTGCTGCTGTACGATGATAGGATGTTGTTGCTGGTGTTGGAATCAAAATAACCTTCCCTGCTCCCCCGGCCTCCTGAATAAATTCCGATTCAAACTCCACTCCTCGGTATTCATACCATAAAGCTTACCGTATTTTTTATATTGGTCGGCAACCAGCTTCGCAATTGGCCCTTCACCTCTCATTCTTACTCCCCAGCGGCTGTCGTTTACTTTGCCATCATGTGAATGTTCAATATGATGCCAGACTTTATCGGCCCTGTCCGGAAAATTTTTATAGAGCCAATCATGAAATAAAAATTTGATGGCACCATTCAACCGGATAAATGTATAAGCGGTAAAGGTAGCTCCGTTATCTTTTGCCGCTTTCATGATGCGTTGCATTTCATGTTCATTTAATCCGGGGATCATCGGGCCCATCATAATGCCCATGCGAACACCCGCAGTACTCAATTCATTAATGACTTTTAATTTTTGTTTAGCTGTTGTTGTTCTCGGTTCCATCACTCTTCGAAGATCTTCATTAAACGAGGTGATAGAAACCATTGCAGATACAATCTTTTTCTTCGCCATATCCTGCAGTACATCCTTATCTTTTAATATCCATGAATTTTTTGTCAATATTCCTACTGGCTGATTAAATTCATTACATACTTCTAATAAACCTCTTGTCAGGCGGTATGTTTGTTCAGCCGGTTGATAACAATCTGTATTTCCGCTCAGCATGATAGGTGTGGCATCCCATTTAGGGTGCATCAGAAATTTTCGGAGCAATTTTGTTGCATTCGCTTTTACAATGATCTTTCTTTCAAAATCCAGGCCGGCACTATAGCCCCAATACTCATGTACATTACGGGCATAACAATAAATACAGCCATGTTCACATCCGGCATAGGGATTCATGCTGTACATCATACCTACATCCGGGCTTTCCACTTTGTTCACAATACTTTTTACTTCCTGCTCCTGGTATTGTGTGGCTTCATTTTTTTCTTCATCCCCGATAGCATTTGGAACATCAATACCTTCAATATGTTCCTGTGCATATTCATCTTTCAGAAACCGGTTTTTTGTATTGATCTGTGCACCCCGGCCTGTGAGGTATTGTTGTCTTCCCAATGAAGATTCCCCATCAACAGGTATTGAGGAGTTTTCATGTTTTTGTGGAGTAACTCTAAAATGGTCTTGTTGCAATGGCTTTGGCATATCCGTTGGTTTTAATTTTAAAATAAAAAGGAGAACAAAGAGCTATCTCTTCAAATCATTTGCACAAAATCATACTCTTTATTCTCCTTCGTCTTCACATAACCCCATCCTCACATTTATACTTTGTATAGGATAATCATTTACCCGAATAATTCTCCCTGCTTGGTTAAAACAGGAAGATTTTGGAATTCAAATTTTTCAACTGGATGATACTTTGTTTCCCCCATAAGTCTTTTTAATAAAACCATTCCATTAGCAATGAATCGCCCTGTAAAATTTTTATGGCTATACTCCAGCCACCCTTTTTCATACTGCCAGGGCTTTAGTTTTCTTGCAATGGTCAGGTGCGGCTCCAGGATGAAATGTGGTTTATTATCATCATTCAGCTTCATCAGCCGTTGCGTGTCCCGTCTTATCTCTTTCACTAATGTTTGAATAGGAATTTTTGTAACTACGTTTATATATATGGTATGCGATGGGAAGCTTCCAAAGTCTTTCAGCTCTGTTTTGAAAGGATATTGGCTCATGGCAATAGCCTTAAGCCGGTTGATGATCCGCTCCTCCATCATTTCGTATTGCAGAAAGTTTACTAACGTTACATACGGCCTGCCCCAGGCAGCCTGCTCACATTTATATTCCCGGGCAAATTTTTTCTTTGCCTCCATGATCTTATTCCACAACTCTTCATGCGGACTTAATACCAGCAAATATTCATACACCCGGTAACCGGGAATCGTGCCAGCAATAGTTTTCATAATTCCTTCATTTTTCCAATGGCAAATTTTGTTAGTACGAATTTACTAATTAATTTAGTTTTTCAAAATTATTTTTTATGGAGGGGGAATATTTGTACGAGGCGGGGTACCGGGGTACTAAAAAATTTTCACAGGAAAATGTGCGAACAGCAAATGCTACGGGTTTCGGCGCTGCTGCGGATGATTATGCCGAAAGAGGTATTGACCTGAATGAGCAACTCATCAAAAACAAGCCGGCCACTTTTTTCTTTCGTATGAAAGGCGATGCCATGCGGGATGCGGGCATCTTTGAAGGAGATGTGCTGATCGTTGACCGGTCATTAAAATTAGCCAATGGTAAAATCATTGTAGCGATATTAAATGGCGAGTTGCTGGTTCGCAGGTTTCATAAAAACTTTTCTTCCGCATTTCTGATTCCTGAAAACAATCGTTACAAAACCATCAATCTTGCCGAATTCAGTGATTTTGCTTTATGGGGTGTTGTTACTTTTACTATTCACCAGGTATAAAGAAAACTGTGCAGGCGGTTTGATTAAGATAATTATCACCGGATGAAAGCCATTATTGATTGCAATAGTTTTTATTGTTCCTGTGAGATATTATTCAGACCCGATCTCATGAGTAAGCCTGTAGTTGTTCTCAGTAACAACGACGGCTGTATTATTTCAAGAACCGATGAAGCCAAAAAAATCGGGGTCGGCATGGCAGCGCCATACTACCAGAACAGGGAGGTCATTGAAAAAAATAATGTGGCTGTTTTTTCTTCCAATTATAATTTATATGGTGATCTCAGTATGCGGGTGATGGATACGTTGCGCATGTCAATAGGAAAACAGAGCGTGGAAGTATATTCTGTAGATGAGGCATTTCTTGATTTAAGTATGATTCCTGAAGATCAATTGTATGATGCTGCAAAACAGATTAAAGAAATAACGGAACAATGGACAGGAATAAAAGTTTCCATAGGCGTAGCCCCGACCAAGGTACTTTCTAAGGTGGCCAACCGGCTTTCTAAAAAAGATAAGCAGGGAACGAACGGGGTAATGATTCTTAGCACACCCGAAAATATCAGGGAGGCGCTGGAAAAAACAGAGATAAGTGATTTGTGGGGAGTGGGGCGGCAATACGCTGCCAAATTAAAAAATTTCGGAATAGAAAATAGCTGGCAGCTCAGAAATATGCCGGAAGAATGGTGCCGGAAAAATCTCGGCGGTGTCGTGGGGCTGCGGTTAATAAAAGAGTTAAAGGGCATACCCTGCATCCCCATGAAAAATCCATTGCAAATAAAAAAAATGATTGCTACGACAAGAATGTTTGGCAAACCGGTACACGAGCTTAAAGACCTAAAAGAGGCCGTTGCAACCTACACTTCAAGAGCAGCAGAAAAAATCCGTCGTCAGCACAGTGCAGCCGGGCTCATTGAAGTCTTTGTTGTAACCAACGGTTTCTTAAACCAGAAATACGAATATAATCCCCAGGCAAAACATACATATTTCATTTTGCCAAAAGCTACTGCCAATACGAATGAACTGATTGAATATGCCCTGCCTCTTGCCGAAAAACTTTTCAGGCCCAATACAAAATATTTAAAAGCAGGAGTAGTGCTCGGGGCATTGGTTCCTGACCATTCCATTCAGTCCAACCTATTTGCAACGCATGCTCAAAACCATTTACCGTCTTTAATGAATGCTATGGACAATATTAATTTCAGCATGCGGGATGATGTAGTGAAATATGCGGCTACGGGTATGAAAAGAAACTGGAAAATGCGCCAGGAATTGCGAAGCAAACGCTATACAACCCGGTGGAATGAATTATTCGAAATACAATAATATGTATAACCCCTTTGTACTTTTAAGTGAGAATATACTATCTGCTATGTTGCGCCAACCTATGTATTTTGTAAGAGAATATTATACCCGGGGCACAGAAAATAATCCAAAGCTCATCCCGTTTTTATTAACCCATTATTCCCAACACGGGGTAGATAATGAAAGGGCTAAAAGGCATTTTGACCTGGTAAAAAAAGATCCATACCGCCGTTTATATGACACAACCCATGATGATGATGTGAAGAAATTATTCATTGCCTCAAAACAACCTGTGGGTTATAAAATTTACTTAAATATTCTTCCGGATCCCTGGGCTGCGCCCAATCATCTGAGAAACCAGGTTTACAAATACATGGTGGCCACTTTTCCTGAATGGGAGAAAGACAGAAACAAAAAACTGAGCATTCATATACAGGATTTATTTGGAAAGTTATATTTATTATTCACTTGGCAAGGTAACAGAGTGGAAGTAATTTTGGATGAAATTGAAAAGTACTGAATATGTGTTACGACATTTCCTTCAAAACATCCATGAAGACTATCCGGGATTACCTCCCCGATGTTCAGACAGATCCCCAACTGCAAATTGATTTTGACAGGGCCCATGTAATGGCACAGTCATTCAGCCCGTGTCCTGTAATTATTTTTGAAGACGGTTCATATAAATTAAAATTATTTGAATGGGGTGTTATTGCAGATTATATGAATACTCCCGATAAGGTCAGGCAATCAAGACCGTGGATGTGTAATGCACAAAGCGAAAAAATACTGGGAGACAAAAAATCATACTGGCATCGTATCCGAAAACAAAGATGCCTGGTTCCTGTAACCGGGTTTTATGAACACCGGGAAATAAAAGGCTGGAAAAACAAAGTACCTTATTTTATTAAGCTGAAAGAAAGAGAAATTTTTTGTATCCCGGGGCTTTATCATTATTCGCCGCTCCCGGATCCCGAAACCGGTGAAATGACCGGCACATTTACTTTACTTACCCGGCCTGCTAATTCTATAATGCGGCAAATTCATAATGGAGGAAGTAATTCATTCCGGATGCCATTATTATTGACAAAAGATTTTGAACAAAAATGGTTATCACCGGTTTTAACTGATTCTGAAATAAATGAAATTTTGAATTTTGAAATGCCTTCTGAAGAATTAGTTTATCAAACAGTCTTTACTATTCGTTCGTCTAAACCAAGACCGGATGGTAAAGAAAAGTATGATTTGTATATGTGGCCAGGCCTGCCGTCTTTTGAAAATCGAGATCTATAATTATAAACTGAGATTTGAGAAACTCAATGGAAAATAAGAAAACAAAACTGGGTATTGACTGCTTTCTTCAATTGAAATCCTTATATAAAAACATACGATTTGGTCTGGTTACTAACAATGCAGCAACAACTTCAGGGGGAGAATCAAGTCGCAACGCATTACTTAAAGCAGGCTTTACCATTTCAAGATTATTCTCCCCGGAACATGGCTTATCTGCCCAAGGCGAAGATGGTGCTTATCAAAAAAACATTATTGACCCGTTGACACAATTGCCTGTCACCAGTTTGTATGGGGAAAAACTGATTCCCGACGAAGAGGATTTTACTGATATAGATATTCTACTGTTTGATATCCCGGATGTGGGTTGCCGGTTTTATACTTATCTATGGACGATGACTTATATGATGGAAGCTTGCGTAAAATTCAAAAAGCCTCTGTATATTCTTGACCGCCCTAATCCTACCAGTGGAAATATCAGTTTATCAGAAGGCCCGATGTTAGATGAACATAATTGTTCCTCATTTATTGGCCGCTGGAATATTCCTGTTCGCCATAGTTGTACCATTGGTGAATTAGCAAACTATTTTTCATTCATTCGACTGAAAAATATTGATCTTAAAATCATAAAAATTCAGAATTGGAACAGAAAACATGTTGAAAAAAAAGTAAACTGGCATTTTATGCCACCATCTCCTGCCATTAAAGATGTGGAAACGGCTCTCCTTTACCCCGGAATGGGATTATTGGAAGGAATAAATGTAAATGAAGGCAGAGGGACTGCTACCCCTTTCAAAATTTTTGGTGCTCCCTGGATAAATGCAAATTATTTAAAAGAAGAATTTGATTTATTGGAAATACAGGGAATCAATAGCAAGTCAATTTCTTATAAACCGGCAAACGCCTTATATGCAAATGAAACCTGTTATGGATTAAAACTTACAATTACTGACCCTGAAAAATTCCGGCCCGTAAATATCGGATTACAATTAATCAAACTTATTCTTTCCCTTCATCCAGAACAATGCGAAGAAAGATTATATAAGACAAGAGCTAATCCTTCCGGCAGTCAGCATCTTGATAAACTGACAGGCATTTTTAACTCTTTTAAAAAAATGAAAACTAAAGAGATCATCTCATCACAACTAAAAACTGAAGATTGGAAAGAAAAGATTAAGCCTTACCTGTACTATTGATATTTTTTCTCAAGGTCATAAAGAATTTTTTTATCCTCATCATTAATAATCTTTGTTGAATCATTCTGAACAAAATGTAGTTTGAAGGAATAAACAGCTGCTTCTGGCTTTTTAATATCATAGCCTATTATTCTTAACGCTTGTAAGGCATCGAAATTTTCAGGAACTTTTATCCCGGTTGTATCATACCAATAACCAAACCCGTTTTCAGAAAGTTTTTGCCAGGGGAAATACCGGTTGGGATCTACCTTGCGCCCCGGTGCAATATCAGAATGCCCGATAAAATTAGTTGAGGGAATATCGTACGCCTCTTTAAGCCTGCCTAACAGTTCGATAAGACTTTTTATTTGCGAATCCGTGAATGGTTCGGAACCATTATTATCAATTTCGATTCCTATGCTGAGTGAATTAATATCTGTTGCATTCCCCCATTTGCTAACACCTGCTTGCCATGCTCTTAAATAATCATTCAGCATGTGATGAATCGTTCCATCTTTACAAATAACATAATGAGCACTTACTTTGGATTTAACTGTAGTAAATGTTTTCAATGTCTGGTCACAACTGTTCTGAGCCGTATGATGAATAATTACAAAATTAGGTTTACGCATATTGAAATTAGTAGTGCCTATCCAATACGGAGAATTGACGACTGAATCCTTGACCGGGTATTGAGCAATAATTTTAGCGTAAGATTTTGCTTGTTTCTTGTATGCTTTATTTGTAGTCAAATATGGGTTATGTGAGCAGGCGTTTATAACAATCACACCAGCAAAAGCAAAGATTACCTTAGTATAATTTTTCATTTTTTACATTTAAATGAATCGAATGTAACGAAGATTTTACTTACTGTATAAAAAAAGAAATTTACCCTGCCTGTTAAAATGAGAAAAACAAAAAACCCGGTAATATCTTTTCAACTTATTCCTGTCTATTTTATATTAACCAGGTAAAAGATAAAATATTTTTTATTCCATGATCTGCTCTACATGTGCCAGTTGGCCATCTTTGGTCATACCTTCAATGGTTACTCTAAAAGATTTGGTAACATCATTATTGTAAAAAGTAAGAGTGACCTGGTTTTTTTGCGGAGTTGTTATCACCTGCGGATTCCAATATAAAGTGGTGCGAACATCCTTTCGTTCATTCTCAGGTTTAAAATTATCATAGTTTGGAGCGTAAAATTCCCGGATTAAAGTATAACCCGTTACAATATTATTTGCCAAACCTTTTCCGGGGGAAGATTTTATATCATCTCCACGACGGGTATAAATGGCAATAGCTCCGTTGCTTCCGCCAAAACTTCCCATGAATGGCGGCCGAAATACTTTTATATATGCAACATCTGATGCCGGAATAGAACTTACCATATCAGCATCCGTTGGTATTTCATCAACATAAAGTCCCGGTGCACCTCCTCTCCATGTGAGAGTAGGAGGCGTAGAGGTTGTGTTGATTTGTAAGCCTGCAACTTTGGATTGCAGGTAATAAAATATATTTGGCGAAGCAGATGCCAGAGGGTCATTCATAATATCAAACTGATAACTATCCCCTCCTGAGAAAAGTCCGGAGGTATATTTTTTATCCATGACCTCGAGTGGTGATTTGGTTTTTGAAGTGATAGTAACATTTTCCAGCACCTTACCCTCGTATTGCAGCAATAGTTTGTTCATTTCATCTGCTAGCAGCCAATGATGAAAATTTCCCGTTGTATCATTCACGTTGTTATTAAATTTTCCTGTGGCAGAAATATTAGCTCTTAAAGGAGGAAGTAGATTTTCCATGAAACGTACCGACGCATCCCCAAAATGCTTTTTAGGAAGCTGATAATAAATATGAGCTGTATCCATCAATATCAATGAAAGATCATTAAAACTGCCATCAGCTTCTATCGGAAGTACAACCACTTTTCCTCCCTGCTTTTGCTGACTTACAATCATAATTATATTTGCTCCCTGCCTCAGGTCAGAAGGTAATACACCATATACTCGTCCCGAAAGGTTCAAATAGGATGTATCTTTCGGATAAAGAATGTTGGGTAGCTTTCCTGCCGCTACTTGTTCCCAGTTAAATTTTCTCCATCCGTGTGTCAGCATTACCAGGTCAAGATCCTGACTTACAGAATCACTGTTATTGGAAAAATAAAAATAAGGATTATACACCTGTCCCTTGATGTCGCCTGTTAATAATAAATGAGAAATGATATTATCGCTGCTATCAGCATTGATGGCGGCATCTGTAACAGAAACGGCCATATTGGCCTGTAAGCTATCAGGGACAGTAATAACTATTTCATTACGGGCTCGTTTACTTAGTCCCCAATGCTGCACTGTCATTTCAGGATGAAAATAATATTCCTGGTTATTAATATAAGTAATACGTTCTGCCAGCGGTTGCCATCTTTTATCAAAAACCGTGATGGTCAAAATTCCACTCGGAATATCCTGTGTTGGAATAACCCCTGTGGCTACTCCTGTATTAATCTCTTTAGAAACTTTAAAAACTTCCCGCTGATGCATGGTCCCGATGATAGTAACCGTTTGCAAACTTGTTGCTACATCCGGTGCAGCACTAATATTGAAAATTCGCCTGGTACCGGATACAACCACCTGCATGGAAACTCCGAATTTTTTGATTCCGGGTAAATCGGTACTATATTCTTTTCCCTTTTCATCTTTCCATTTTGCCGTAAATGATTCGCCGGCCTGGGGAAAAATAAAAAAATATCCCATCCCATCATGAAGTATCCGAAGGCTATCAATAAGTTTTCCTTTATTGTTTTGAATAAACCCTTTTATTTTAACGGGGTGGCCCCATTGATCATTTGCTTTAAATGCAATTTTATTACCGACACCTTCTATGATATCACCGCCTTCGGGAAAAAATTGTAAAGAAGAAATTACATTGCTCTTTAATTCAGGGGAATTTCCTTTCGGGCCCAGTATCAGAATGTCTTTTTCATATAAGAAAGCAGAATCAAAATTCAGCATCCATTTTGTATACGCTTTTACATGAATAAATTTTCCGGAATAATTAGCCGGAATATTAAACTGGCCATTGGTGGTGCCATCTACAATAGGGCTGATGGTTCGGAACAATAAATTCCCATGATCGTCTGTCCAGTCAGCATAAAAATTTTTGCTGTCATTCACCGGGTAAAATCCATTCATCAGGTAAGCTTTGAACCAGATAGTTTCGCCGGGTATATAGGTGGATTTATCAAATTGAAAATACACTCGTTCCTGGCCATAATCATCTGCATATTTTTGAATGGTACTGTCAATATTTTGTGCAATCCCTGAGCCGGCAGAGAGATAAAAAAGTATTGCAAAAGAGACTATATGTTTACGTTTCATCAAAAAGTTTTCAAACATGAAATATCTATAAAAATTTACACATGAAAATAATAATACGTGTAAATTACAGTAACATGATGTACAGAACAAAAATCTTAACAGATAAACAACATATATAAGTTGAAGCCTGTTTTCCTCTACTCTTTATTTAATCCTTTAATGATAACATTTCCGGTGCCGTCCGGCCGGCAGGGATATCCAAATTCTTCCTGAAGTTTTTTGGGATTATTGATAGTATAGTAAAACTCATCAAGGTATTTTATAGTGGATTTCAGGTATTTTGAATTAATCAATGTACAGTTTGTATACAAATCATAGATATCTTTTTTAAAATGATTATAAAAAGAGATTACAGGCGCATATTCATTCATATCAATGATACAATATCCCCTGTAACGCCGCTCTCTCACAGAATTCATCTGCAATGCTTCGGCCGGTTGCGCATAAGGTGCATCTACCAGGCCTGCATGATCAAAATCGTATGGGACAGGCTCAGGTACACTTAAGGAATCTTTAGCAAGCAAGCGGATGTTTTGTTGATATTCTACAGACCAGTCTGTATTCCCGATCAGGTATTCAAAAACAGCCATTTTAAGAAACGCAGATTTATCCATGTTTTGCATTCGCAGCAATGGGCGTTTCACCAATATAGAATGATTGCGTGTTGCCATTTGTTTGTCTTCTTCCAGCAACATTCCGAAAAATGGTTCTCCATTTTTATTTCGCCGGGTATCCTCAGTTTCTACTTTCACCAGCCTGGCCCGAAAACTTTTTTCCGTAACTAGGTTATAGATTTTATATGTCAAATATTCTTTAACTATCAAATCATCACCACTGCAAGGCATTATCAATTTCAATTTCTTTTGCTCTTTGAATAAAGAAGGCATCTGATTTTTAGTTTCAGAAAAATCTAATAAAATGGGAGGGTAAGCACAATTGCCCAATTTACGGCGGAAATGCCCTCTGGTTTTTGCCTTTGCTGCCACTGAGATCTCTTGGCCATCTTTATCGAAATAAGAAATGGCGATGTCATGATATTTTGCATTATCGGCCTTGTCATTAAATAATGTCCGGAGATCACCTTTCAATTTAATATTCAGCACATCATTACTCTCAAATAATTCATCAGAATAAGTACCGTTACAGGCAGGTACCAAAGCAGGATTAATTTTTGAGGAAGGGTTCCACAAAAATAAAATGGAAAATACCGGTAGCCAGGAAAAAAATTTCATCCAATGATTTTATTATGGAAAGTTACGACTACATTCCAGGGCGGAGTAACTACATATTTCTACGGTACTGCCCTCCTACTTCATATAAAGCATGAGTGATTTGCCCAAGAGAACAATATTTTACCGATTCCATCAACTCTTCAAAAAGGTTGCCATTATGGATTGCCGCTTTTTTCAGCCTGGTAAGCATTTCGTCTGCATTATTCTTATTTCTTTCCCAAAACGCCTGCAGGTTTTTTATTTGTTGTTCTTTTTCTTCTTTCGTACTGCGAATTACTTCATTCGGGATAATAGTAGGCGATCCTTTTTTATTTAAAAAAGTATTAACGCCAACAATCGGGTATTCGCCGGTGTGCTTAAGCGATTCATAATACAAACTTTCTTCTTGTATTTTATTTCGTTGATACATTCGCTCCATAGCGCCTAACACACCACCTCTTTCAGTGATGCGGTCAAATTCTGTCAACACCGCTTCTTCCACAAGATCCGTCAATTCTTCAATGAGGAAAGAGCCTTGATTCGGGTTTTCATTTTTGGCTGTACCTAATTCCCGGTTGATGATTAGTTGGATAGCCATTGCCCTTCGTACACTTTCTTCAGTTGGCGTAGTGATGGCTTCATCGTAGGCATTTGTGTGCAGCGAATTACAATTATCATAAATAGCATACAACGCCTGGAGTGTTGTTCGGATATCATTAAAATCTATTTCCTGTGCATGTAAACTTCTTCCCGATGTTTGAATGTGATATTTCAACATCTGGCTGCGCTTATTAGCTTTGTATTTATACTTCATGGCTTTTGCCCAAATTCTTCTGGCCACCCTTCCTATGACACTGTACTCAGGATCCATTCCATTACTGAAAAAGAAAGAAAGATTGGGTGCAAAATCATCAATTTTCATCCCACGGCTCAGGTAATATTCTACATAAGTGAATCCATTGGATAAAGTAAAAGCCAGTTGCGATATTGGATTTGCCCCTGCTTCAGCAATATGATACCCAGAAATACTTACACTATAAAAATTCCGTACTTTTTTTTGAATAAAATATTCCTGCACATCACCCATCAGTTTCAAAGCAAATTCAGTGGAGAAAATACAGGTGTTTTGTGCCTGGTCTTCTTTTAAAATATCAGCCTGCACCGTTCCTCTCACTTGCTGCAACGCCGTTTCTTTGCATTGCTCATAAATTTCTTTGGGTAAAACTTCATCACCACTTAATCCAAGCAGTTTTAATCCTAAACCGTTATTGCCTTCGGGGAGTAAAGCGTCCCCGCCCACCGACGTGGGGATAAATGAAGACTCTGATGAATTCAAATATTTTGGTAATAGTCCATCACCGAATTTCTCCTTCTTAATCCTCTCCAAATCTTTATCTAATCCCAGTTCTTTTATCTTCTTCTCACATTCCTGGTCAATAGCTGCATTCATAAACATGGCAAGGATGATTGGCGCCGGTCCATTGATAGTCATGCTTACGGAAGTTTTCGGATCACAGAGATCAAACCCGCTGTATAATTTTTTGGCATCATCTACGGTTGCAATACTGACACCGCTGTTTCCCACTTTACCATAAATATCGGGGCGATAGTCGGGATCTTCACCATAAAGTGTAACACTATCAAATGCTGTGGACAATCTCTTTGCTGGCTGATCCAAAGAAACATAATGAAACCGTTTATTTGTTCTTTCAGGATTTCCTTCTCCGGCAAACATTCTTGTGGGGTCTTCACCTTCTCTTTTCAATGGAAACACACCCGCAGTAAATGGAAAACTTCCGGGAACATTTTCCTGCGCCTGCCATTTCAATATATCTCCCCAATCTTTATATTTTGGTAAGATAACTTTCGGAATTCGGGTGCCGGCTAAACTTTTTGTGAACATCGGTTGCTTAATCACTTTATCTCTAACCGAGTATTCATAATAATCTTTTTCATATTCCTTCAATTTTTCAGGCCAGTGATGAATCAATTTCCTGGAAACAGGAGTCAGTTGATCTGTAAAAAAAACGATTTGCTGCTGAATAGAATCCAATAATGCAGTATCGGCATTTCCCTTCATGGTTTCTAATGCACCATGCAATTGATACAATTTGGTTGCAATGGCAGATTGCTCTTTTACCAGTTGATCGTATTGCCGGTTGTTTTCACTAATCTCACTCAGGTAGCGTACCCTGTTAGATGGAATAATTGATTGAGATACTTTGGCGGTTTCATTAAATTGAACGGCTCCGAAACTGACTCCGGTTTTACTCTTAATTTTTTTTACAAATAATTCAAAGAGATGATTGACTCCGTCATCATTGAATTTACTGGCCACCGTTCCTATAATGGGCAACTCTTCATCTTTTGCTTTAAAAAGCTGATGATTACGTTTGTATTGCTTCCTCACATCGGCCAGCGAGTCCAGCGCACCGGCTTTATCAAATTTATTGATGCATATAAGATCAGCGTAATCGAGCATATTGATTTTTTCCAATTGAGAAGCAGCTCCATATTCCGGTGTCATTACATACATGCTCACATCGCAATGATCCAGGATGGAAGCATCGCTTTGCCCCACACCCGCTGATTCCAATATGATAAAATCGTATCCGGCGCTTTTACAAATGTCAATTGCTTCCTGCACATGCTCACTTAATGCTTTATCACTTTCTCTTGTTGCGAGGGATCGCATATACGCTCTCGGGTTAGAAATGGAATTCATCCGGATACGATCGCCCAGTAATGCCCCGCCTGTTTTCTTTTTGGAAGGATCAACAGATATAACTGCGATCGTTTTATCAGTAAAATTGTTCAGGAATCTTCTTACTATCTCATCCGTCACCGATGATTTACCTGCCCCACCCGTACCAGTAATGCCAAGTACCGGAATAGTAACTGTGGTTTGTGGACCGCCGTCAGACGACTGATTCCCATTTTCCGCATTCGTGATCTTCCTTGCAATCACTCTCACATCTCTTGCTTCATCCAGCTTCAATGCTGTTTTGTAATCGGCCTTACCATTTAATTGGATATCACATTGCTTTATCACATCTTCTATCATTCCTTCCAAACCTAATTTTCTTCCATCATCAGGACTATAAATTCTTGTAATACCATATTTATGCAGTTCTTCTATTTCATCTGGCAAAATAGTACCTCCACCGCCGCCGAATATTTTTATATGTCCACAACCATTTTCATCCAACAAATCTTTCATGTATTTAAAAAATTCGATGTGGCCTCCTTGATAAGATGTAATAGCAATCCCCTGTGCATCTTCTTCAATCGCTGCTTCTACAATTTCTTTCACACTGCGGTTATGACCAAGATGAATGATTTCAGCGCCCTTGCTTTGCAAAATGCGACGCATAATATTGATGGCCACATCATGCCCGTCAAATAAACTGGCGGCTGTGACGATTCGAACTTTATTTTTTGGAGTATAGCTCATAACTTTTGTAATCACACAAAATTAATAAAAACTAACGGCTGTTAGAAAAGCATAAGCACATCAATTAAACTACATTTGCGCCATGCAGGAAAAATTGGATTCCATAAAGCAATTGTATAAGGATTGGAAAGGTGAAAACGTTGTTTCCTTAGATGTATTGCCGCAAAGCGGGAGTGAGCGTCGTTATTTCCGTTTATATTCAAAGGAAGTGTCCGTTATCGGAACCTATGGAGCTAATATAAAAGAAAACGAAACATTCATTTATTTCTCCCGCCATTTCAGGGAAAAAAATCTTGCAGTACCCGAAATTTTTGCAATCAATGAAAAACAGGACTGTTATCTTCAGGAAGACTTCGGTGAAATTTCTTTGTTAAACCGTTTAGAAGCAGAACGATTTACGCAGCCGGTTTATGATCTTTTTAAAAATAGTTTGGAAGCATTAGCACAATTACAGATAAAGGGTGATGAAGGATTAAATTATAACCTTTGTCTTACCAACAAAGAGTTCGGTCAGCAGGCCATTATGGCTGATTTGTTGTATTTCAAATATTATTTTCTCGATGCCTTACGTCGCCCTTATGATAAACAAAAACTGCTGGATGATTTTGAAGCATTGAGTACTTATCTCACACATACGGAATATAAATATTTTATGTTCCGGGATTTTCAAAGCCGGAATATTCTGGTTACATCCCGCTCCCGGGTAAGGGGCTTGGAGGAGGCCGTTCATTTCATAGATTACCAGGGCGGCATGAAAGGAGCGCCGCAATACGATGTGGCTTCTATGCTTTGGCAGGCAAGAGCAAACCTCCCCGATGAATGGAAAGAAAACCTGTTGGTGGATTATATGAACGAATTTGAAAAAATCATTAATAGGCCGCTCGACAGAAATTTGTTTCAAAGTCAATATAATGGCTATGTGCTTATTCGCTTGTTACAGGTTCTCGGCGCCTATGGTTTTCGTGGTTTGTTTGAAAGAAAAGCGCAGTTTCTCACCAGCATCCCTTTAGCGTTAAAGAACCTGAAGAAATTTTTCAACACTCAAAGTATCGGGATTGTAGTTCCCGAATTTAGAAAGGTACTTGACCTTTGTGTGTCGGACATAGTGATTGAACAATTCACGCCACTGCAGGCAACGGATCAAACTCCTTTAATAGTTACCATCAATAGTTTTTCTTATAAAGTTGGAATACCGGCAGATGAAAGCGGTAATGGCGGTGGTTTTGTTTTTGATTGTCGGGGTATTCTGAATCCAGGCCGGCTTGATGAATTTAAACCACTCACCGGAAGAGACAAGCCTGTAAAAGATTTTATTGAACAGCAAACAAAAATGACCGATTTTCTGAACAGTGTTTTTGACGTTGTTGATATTACTATAGATAATTATTTACGCAGAGGATTTGAAAGCCTGACGGTTAGTTTCGGCTGTACCGGCGGACAACACCGCAGCGTATATGCTGCTGATGCATTAGCCCGGCATCTCAGGAATAAATTCAAAGTGAAGATTGAGTTGAAACATTTGGTACAGGAGAAAAAGAACTGGAAAAACACGCCATAAATATTTTGCGTTATGAAAGCAATGATCTTTGCCGCCGGACTCGGCACCCGTTTCAAACCATGGACTGATGAACATCCCAAAGCCCTGGCTTTGGTAAACGGGAAATCATTGTTGCAGCGAAACATAGAATATCTTCAGCAATTTGATATTAAGGAAGTAATTGTAAACGTTCATCATTTTGCCAACCAGATTTATGATGCGGTGAAAAAAAATAATGGATGGGGCAGCACTATTTATATTAGTGATGAACAGGATCAACTATTGGACACAGGCGGGGGACTATTAAAAGTAAAAAAATGGTTAGCCAATAAAGAACCATTTGTCACCATCAACGCAGACATTCTCACCAACCTTGACCTAAACAAACTGATTTCATTTCACAAACAACATCAGCCATTGATCTCTATGGCAGTGTCTCACCGGAAAACGTCCAGGTATTTTTTATTTGACGAAAACAACCGCCTTTGCGGATGGAGAAATAAAAAAACCGGAGAAGAAAAAATTTCAATAAAGAAACCCGGCCTTGTTGAAAAAGCCTATAGTTGTGTCGTGGTGTTTGAACCCAACATTTTTTCCTTGATTCCTTTCACAGGTAAATTTTCATTGGTTGATGTCTATCTGGCTTTAGCAAAAGAACATGCGATACTCGGCTTTGATCATTCGGGAGATAAGCTGGTTGATGTCGGAAAAACAGAAAATATCGCCATTGCCGAGACATTTTTCCGCTGACTGTTCGCCAGGAAGGTATAAATATTTCCAAATACTATTACAACGGTAGCAGCTCTTGCAACCTTTTACTTTACTTTGCTGACTTTAAAATCAATCAGCCTTACTACGATACCGGGATTTTTTTGCAACCTGTAAAATTTTTTATCATGAAGAAAACATTATTATTATTTTTCGGCTTATTCACAGTATTGATTTCCTATTCTCAGACGGCAACATCTAATTATGATAACAAGGAGGCCTTTTATCCCCAGTTTTATCCCTACCCCGGAAATGATTTCCGTAGCGCAAGTGGTGAACCGGGCCCACACTACTGGCAAAACCGGTCAGACTATAAAATCAACTGCACACTGGATACCGGGAAAAATACAGTGACAGCAGAAGTAGAAATTCATTACACTAATAACAGCCCGGACAATCTGAAATTCCTATGGCTTCAGGTGGATCAGGATATTTATAAAAAAGATTCCCGGGCCACTGCTACCACTACCCAAACCGGTGGCCGATGGGCCAATGCCGAATTTACTAATGGAGATGTGATAAAATCCATCTCGGTAGAATATGATGGAAAAACGTACACACCAAAATATAATATTGCAGACACAAGGATGCAGGTGTGGTTACAGAATGAATTGAAACCATCCGGCGGTAACCTGAAATTGACTATAAAATATGATTTTGAAATTCCGGAATATGGAACAGACCGCATGGGAAGAATGAAATCAAAAAACGGATGGATTTATGAAGTAGCGCAGTGGTTTCCCCGCATGTGTGTGTATGATGATATCCAGGGATGGAATACATTACCTTACCTCGGTGCAGGGGAATTTTACCTGGAGTATGGAGATTTTGAATATACTATTACCGCACCTGCCAATATGATTGTGGTGGGTTCGGGTGAATTGCAAAATCCTCAGGATTGCCTTACCGTAGAACAGCAAAGAAGATGGAAAGAAGCAGAAAAGAGCGATAAAACCATAATGATACGGAGCGATAAAGAAATAAATGATCCAAACTCAAGGCCGAAGCGGGCTACCTGTACCTGGAAATTTAAAATTCAAAATGCAAGAGATGTGGCATGGGCTGCCTCCAAAGCATTTGTATGGGATGCCGCAAGAATGAATTTGCCGAGCGGAAGAAAAGCAATGGCTGCCAGTGTGTACCCGGTCGAAAGTATAAAAAAAGATGGCTGGCAAAGAAGTACGGAAATGGTGAAAGGTTCCATTGAATATAATTCAAAAAAATGGTATGAATTTCCCTATCCTGTTGCAACAAACGTAGCAGGAATCGTGGCAGGAATGGAATATCCCGGCATTGTGTTTTGCAGCTCTAATGATTCCGGTGCCGAACTGTGGGGTGTAACGGATCATGAATTTGGCCACACCTGGTTTCCAATGATAGTAGGAAGTAATGAAAGAAAATATGCCTGGATGGATGAAGGCTTCAATACATTCATCAATGATCTTTCCACTGCGGATTTTCATAATGGCGAATTTAAAAATGAAAACTTTTTTGGCGATCCCAATTCTCCCTTCATGGTCAAATATGTTTTTGGAGATAAAATGGATGGCCTGTTTAATATACCTGATGCCATTCAGCAGGAAAATTTAGGAGTGGCTGCTTACCTGAAACCCGCCATGATGTTACATGCACTGAGAGATGTAGTAATAGGACCGGAAC
Source organism: Bacteroidota bacterium (assembly GCA_018266555.1). Lineage (GTDB taxonomy): Bacteria > Bacteroidota > Bacteroidia > Chitinophagales > Chitinophagaceae > UTBCD1. The sequence goes on from JAFEAF010000017.1 coordinate 35,744, forward strand.
GGTTTGATGCTTCATTTAAAGAATATATCAACCGATGGGCTTTCAAACATCCTACACCCTGGGATTTTTTTCATACTATAGAAAATGTTTCCGGTGAAGATCTCGGCTGGTTTTGGAGAGGCTGGGTATTGAACAATTGGAAAATTGACCAGGCGGTAAAAGGAGTAAAATATATAAACGATACACCTGAAAATGGCGCTATGATCACTATAGAAAACCTGGAGAAAATGCCCATGCCGGTAACCGTTTTGGTGAAAGAGTCAAATGGGAAAGAACACCGCCTTGATTTGCCTGTTGAAATATGGGAACGGGGCGCACAATGGTCATTCCATGTACCTACTACCAGTGAAATAAAAGAAGTAATTCTTGATCCCGATAAAAAGTTGCCAGATTGGAATCGGGATAATAATGATTGGAAAAAAGCTTTTTAAAAAAAACCTGAGGGCCTGTCAAAAGTCATTTTTTTAATCCCTATTCCCTTTTCTGTATCTGGACTTTGAGGGATATATTACTTTTGACAGCCTCTTTTATTTTGCTGCTATCATACTGATCTCCACATTCACAAATTTGGGTAATGCCGAAACCTGCACTGTTTCCCTTGCCGGAAAATGATCATTAAAATATTTCCCGTAAATCTCATTGACTTCTGCAAAACGTTTCATGTCGGTAAGAAAGATGGTTGTTTTCACAACATTACTAAAGTTCATACCGGCAACCTGTAATATCGCTTTGAGATTATGCATGACCTGGTGTGTTTCTTCGGCAAGATCTTTATTCCTTAATTCGCCAGAAGCTGGGTCTATACAAACCTGGCCTGAAATGAATAAAAAATTTCCTGATTGTACCGCCTGATTGTAAGGGCCGATGGGTGCAGGAGCACTGGAGGTATTAATAATATTCTTTTCCATTACATTGATTTTAAAAAACAGAAAGGCGAATTTAGGTTTATACACTTTCTTTGCAAAAAATAGTCTATGCGGGTTGTGGTGCTTGCTGATATTGAATTAAAAGAAGAATTACTGGCCCAGGGGGTCAATAAACCGCTCGCCATAAGTTGGCTGCCCGGAATCGAAGAGTTAAAAACCCAGGTTGATGCTGATGCCCTTATAGACCTGCTATTCAAACCCGATTCTGAAAGAATTGAATTGTTAAGTAAGTTGCTACCCATGCCGGTTTTGATTAATTCTGTTGACACTACATTGAGTGAATTACCTCAAGGTTTTGTACGCTTCAATGGTTGGCCTACATTTTTAAAGCGACCAAAAGTAGAAGCTTCCTGCAACAATGGGTCATTAAAAAAAAGAACAGAAGAAATTTTTTCTTTGTTAAACAAAAAGGTGGATTGGGTAGCCGATGAAAGCGGCTTCATCACCGCCAGGGTAGTAGCCATGGTTATCAATGAAGCTTACTTTGCATGGGGCGAAGGCGTAAGCTCAAAAGATGAAATTGATGTAGCTATGAAACTTGGTACCAATTATCCATATGGCCCATTTGAATGGGCTGAAAAAATCGGGGTAAAGAAAATTATAAAATTATTAAATAAACTTAGCAGTATTCATAAACGTTTTGAACCGGCAGAACATTTACTAAAAGAATACAAGAAATAAATGCCCCTGATTTTAAATATTGATACAGCTCTTGAAACAGCCTCTATTTGCCTTGCAAAAAATGGCATTGTGTTACATACTGCCGCTAACAAGGAGCAGAAAGATCATGCAAGCTGGTTGCAAACCGCCATTGCAGAACTGATACAAATATCAGAATTTGAATTAAAAGATATCAATGCCATTGCCGTAACAATCGGGCCGGGTTCTTACACCGGTTTAAGAGTAGGCCTGTCCTCTGCAAAAGGTTTGTGTTATGCCTTAAATATTCCTTTGATTGCAGTAAGCACATTGGAACTGATGGCTTATGCTGCCCAAAACCTGGAGGCCGATTTATTATGCCCGATGATAGATGCCCGGAGAATGGAAGTTTATACAGCTGTGTACACTAAATCTCTGAAAGAGGTAATTCGTCCACATGCAATGGTTTTAAATAAAGATTTCCTTTCCGGGCTTTTAAATTCTAATACAATTTTAATCTTTGGCAACGGCAGTAACAAATCATTAGCGTTCTTAAATCACGGCAATGCTATCTTTGCAGAGGTTTTTTTTGATGCTTCCAATATGGCAACGATGACATTGGAATATTTTGTTTTAGGGCGGTTTGCAGATATTGCTTATTGCGAACCTGCATACCTGAAAGAATTTTTTCATTTACCCGCAAGCCATTGAAATAAACAAGCGTCTAATAGGCAGCTTTTCCCCTTATTCTACGACCAGGTGTAACCTCATTATTTATATTTAACGCTATAAGCTATGAACAATTTATCATCAACACTTCCCGCCCCCTCCGAAAATGGAACATTGCTGAACCTGAATTTGCTGAATGCAAAAAAAGCGGCAATGATTCTTCGGGCTGTCAATCACACGTTACGTCAGCAAATATTGAAACTGATTGACGAAAATGGTAAAATGACCGTGACAGAAATTTACATACAGCTCCGGTTAGAACAATCAGTAGCATCTCAACACCTTGCTATTTTGCGAAAAACAGGGTTTGTAAATACAGACCGGGAAGGAAAATTCATTTATTATTCAGTGAATCATCAGCGTTTGGTGGATCTGAACCATTTTATTATTGATTTATTAAAATAATAATTTACGAAACTCATTCAGAAAACCGGCTTGCAAAACGAGCCGGTTTTCTGCTTTTTAAAAAGTAGCTTTGTAGTTATAATACTACAACCCATGTTTATAAAACAATTATACACCGGCTGCCTGAGTGAAGCGGCTTACTACATTGAAAGTAATAATGAAGCCGCTATTATAGATCCTTTACGTGATATTGATCCATACCTGGAGCTTGCCAATAAAAGAAAAGCTAAAATCAAATATATTTTTGAAACTCACTTTCATGCGGATTTTGTCAGTGGTCATTTGGATCTGGGCAAATCCACCGGTGTGCCGGTCATTTATGGACCAAAAACAGAAACAAAATTGCCGGTGCATATTGCTAATGACGGTGAGAGATTTCAATTGGGTAAATTAATTATTGAAGTTTTACATACTCCTGGGCATACTTTGGAATCTTCTTGTTATTTACTAAAAGATCAAAATGGAAAAGACCATTGTATTTTTACGGGTGATACTTTGTTTGTAGGTGATGTGGGTCGTCCCGACCTGGCCCAGAAAGGAAATGAGATAACAATGAACGACCTGGCCGGTATGTTGTATGACAGCATTCACAGCAAACTTTTTCACCTGGCAGATGATGTGATCGTTTATCCAGCCCATGGTCCAGGCAGTTCTTGCGGAAAAAACTTAGGACCAGATACGCACAGTACTATTGGAGATGAAAAAAAAACAAATTATGCTTTGAAAGCTACATCAAAAGAAGAATTTATAAGAGCAGTGACAGAGGGAATCACAGCACCGCCACAGTATTTTTCCATAAATGCAAAGATTAATAAGGAAGGATACGAAAGCTTTGATACTGTGTTAAAGCAAGGATTGAACCCTCTTTCAATTGATGAATTCACACAACTGTTTAAAGAAGGAGCAATCATCCTGGACAGCAGGCTGGGTGAAAAATTCACACAAGGTTTTATTCCTGGTGCTATCAATATTGGATTGGACGGCCGTTTCGCCGAATGGGCAGGAAGCCTTTTACCATTTAACCAAAATATCATTTTAATAACCGAGCCGGGAAATGAAAAAGAAAGTATTACCCGTCTGGCAAGAGTTGGTTTTCAAAAATTACCCGGCTATTTACAAGGAGGATTTGAAACATGGAAAAATGCAGGACAGGAAGTTGATATGATCATCGATGTAGAACCGGATGAATTGATCATGGATATTCCCTTTGATAAAAACCTGCTGGTGCTGGATGTACGCAAGCCGGCAGAATTTGCTGATGGCCATCTTAAAAATGCAATTAATATTCCTCTTGAAACACTAACCGATCCGGGAAATTTGAGTAACATTGAAGAAACCCATAATGTTTATATTCATTGCCTCGGCGGATACAGAAGTGTGATTGCAGCTTCATTATTAAAACTTCAGGGAATACATAATCTAAGAAATGTATTAGGGGGATGGAGAAAAATCAAAGAGGAAACTAAAGCAGAAATTGTAAAAGAAACTCCGATGCTTAATTAAGAATCTCTGTTAAATTTGAAATTTTTAATTTTTACTTCTGCCATTAAAGCAGAAAAATCTTAGAAGTATATTATTATTTGATTATTTCGCCGAATTCAGGTTTCCATTCATGTTTCCATCTGCGATGGCTCCAGAGCCACATATCGGGATATTGACGAATGACATTTTCAAGATACTGAACAAATTTTTTTGTCAACTCAGTTTCCGGTAATGTAATGGGATTCTCTTCGCCTAAAGAAAAAACCACTTCATAATGACCTCTTTTAAGTTTATGTATATATGTAAAAACAATAATTGTATTTTTTGATCGTGCCGCTTTTTCGGGCCCCTTTACAAAAGGAGCAGGCTTACCTAAAAAATCAAACCACCAGGCATTAGAAGGATCCCCCGGACTTTGATCTGCTGCTAATGCTAACACATATTGAAGATCACGATAAGGCAGAAATGCTTCACGCATTTTGGTAGCCGGTATTAATTTTGTTCCATTTCGGGAACGCAGTTTATAAAACAACCGATCCATGACCTTGTTTGTTATAGGCATATAAACTGCCAGGAAAAGCGCTTTTAAATTTTTTGAAACTACATTATTAGCCCATTCCCAGTTGAAATTATGACCAAGCAAAAGTTGAACACTCCTGCCACTTTCATAAAAACGATTTACCAAATCTGTATTTGCGTGTACCCTTTTTTGAATATAGGAATCGGGGACAGAGATCATTTTGATCGTCTCAATAAATGTGTCTGTAAAATTCCTGTAAAATTTTTTAGCTATTTTAATTCGTTCACTTTCTGATTTTTCCGGGAAAGCCTGTCGCAGATTATTCAACACCACCTGCTTTCGGTAGCCAATTATATAATAAACTATAAAAAAAGCAAAATCTGAAAAGAGATATAAGACCTGCAATGGTAACAGTGAGAATACATATAATAATCCGTAAACGATATGATACATATTATGGCAAAGATAAGAAAGCTATAAGACGATGTTTTGCACCAACGTACTCTTCCCGGGGTAATCCGTATTGTAATGAAGGCCCCTGCTTTCCTTCCGGAAAGTTGCACCCTTTACAATAAGATAACCTACCGTGATTAAATTGCGCAGTTCCAGTAATTGTGGTGAAAGCGTTGCGCTTTCGTATAAATGTTCTGTTTCTTCCCAAAGTAAGTCAAGCCGGCGCATGGCTCTTTGCAAACGAACATCATTGCGAACGATTCCGACATAATCACTCATCAGTAATTGAAGTTCTTTCCGGCTTTGCGTGATCAGGATCATTTCTTTCGGTTCTGTAGTTCCTTCTGCTTTCCAATCGGGAATTGCCGAATTGAATGAAACTGATTTTATTTTTTCTATCACATCTTCGTAACAACGATATGCAAATACCATGGCTTCCAGAAGTGAATTACTTGCTAAACGATTTGCACCATGCAAGCCGGTGCTGGCACATTCACCACAAGCATATAAATTTCTGATGGAACTTCTTCCCCATTCGTCTGTTTTGATACCACCGCAACTGTAATGAGCAGCTGGTGCTACCGGTATCATTTGTTTTGTAATGTCAATGCCAATAGATAAACACTTTTCATAAATATTGGGGAAATGCTCAATAAATTTTTCTTTTTTAAAATGCCTGCAATCAAGCCATACGTGTTCGGTACCGGTTTTTTTCATTTCACTATCAATCGCCCTAGCGACAATATCTCTGGGTGCCAGGTCTTGTCTCGGATCATATTTTTCCATAAAGGCTTCTTCATTTTTATTACGAAGAATTCCTCCATCTCCCCGCACAGCTTCCGTAATCAAAAAAGCTTGTCCATTCACTCCCTGCTCAAATAGCGCAGTAGGATGAAACTGGATGAACTCCATATTTTCAATTCTTCCCTTGGCACGATAAACCATCGCTACTCCATCACCTGTTGCAATGGAAGGATTGGTGGTGGTACGATACACTTGCCCGTTTCCCCCAGTGGCAAGTAAAGTGATTTTTGAATGAATTTTTTCTACCCGATTTGTATGAAGATTTAAAACATACACACCGAAACATTCAATATCAGGAGTGGCTTTGGTAACCAAATAGCCTAAATGATGTTGCGTAATGATGTCAATGACAAAACAATGTTTGATGATCTCAATATTTTTCTGTTTGGAAACAGCTTCCAGTAATGCTCTTTCCATTTCCCGGCCGGTAACATCTTTATGATGCAAAATTCGAAATTCGGAATGCCCCCCTTCTCTTCCTAATTTATAATCCCCATCTGCTTCTTTGTCAAACCGGGCGCCCCAGTTTATAATATCCCGGATACGATCAGGGCCTTCTTTTACCACGATCTCTACCACCTCAGGATTACATAAACCGTCACCTGCAATTAAAGTGTCCTCAATATGTTTTTCAAAACTGTCATTCTCCAAATCATTAACCACGGCTACTCCACCCTGTGCATATTTTGTGTTCGTTTCATCTGCAGTGGCTTTAGTCATCACTAAAATTTTCTTATCAGGAAAATGTTGGGCAACTTTTAATGCGTAGGTTAATCCACCAATGCCAGAACCAATCACTAAAAAATCTGTTTGTTGCATATTTAATATTTTCAAATCTTATTTTGAGATTTTAATTTTTACGAATATACTTTATTGCTCCTTCTGTGATCAGAAGCTGTGCGATACCATAAGTTAGCATAATAATAATTCCTGCCATTTCAAAAGGCTGGAAAAATTTATTAATGGCCAGTATGGAATCAGAAAGTACAAACAATAAAGCTCCGTTCATCATCATTCTTCCTGCTGTTTTATTTTTAATAAATAACATGTGCAAAGCCAGCAGGAACATAAAACTGATTACTATCCCGTAAATCTGCACAGGTAATTTCATCTTTCCAAGATAAGGAGAAAGTAAAAAGATCAGGCCGGCGTAATAAATTACAACGATAAAAAACAGCAGTATAGAACTTTTTATATTTTCTCTGACCCGGACAGAGTGAAAAAACTTTATGTAGAAGATTTGAGACAGCAAAAAAGAGGACAACCCTAATAAAAAGAATATTTGATCTTTTTCCTGGAACATCAGCAGTATATCGCCCACCCAGGAAAAAAATAAGGCAGTAATGATCCATTGCTTCAGTGAATCATTCCAAATTCGTGTTTGCAATAAAAAATACGCAATGAGCAGAATTACCAGAAGCGGTTTGCTGAAATATTTAAGGGCTTCATTATCCAAGTAAATCCCCGTCAGGTGAACAACGAGAAAAGAGACATACAAAGCAATCCAGTAATTTTTTTTCATTCGCTGAATTTATACATCCACCCAGGCACCGCTTTCTTTCAATAGCACGATAAGTTCATCCACGGCCACTTCGCTATTCACATTTCGTTTCACTATTTCTTTTCCTTTATACAATGTTATTTTGCCGGGGCCACTGCCAACATACCCAAAATCGGCATCTGCCATTTCCCCGGGGCCGTTCACAATACATCCCATGATGGCGATCTTAACGCCTTTCAAATGATGGGTTCTCGAACGAATTTTTGCCGTGGTCTCCTGCAGATCAAACAATGTTCTTCCGCAACTGGGGCATGAAATATATTCTGTTTTGGAAATCCTTGTTCTTGTTGCCTGCAAAATTCCGAATGCAGTGTTATTCATAAATTGTTCTACGGATTGATTACTTAAGTAATTTCTTCCGGATACACCCGGCTTTTGTTCTTTTCTGCTTGACATTTGTAAATTGTAACTTTCCCTTGTCATTCCCAAACAAATCCCGTCACCCATTCCTTCAAGGAACAAGGCACCGGTTTCGGCAGAATAATGAATGAGGTGCTCATCAGGTGTTTGCCAGTTACTATCGGTTATTAAAATAATGGGGCTTTTAATTTCATGATCTATTATCTCTGCAAACATCCTCCGCACACTTTGCATGGCGTTTTTATTCTTAGAACTAAAACAAAGGATGGCAGTATTATCCTTTTTTATTTTAGAAAATAATTTTTTCAAATCCTGTATGTGGCACTCTTCAGGGTAACAATCCAGCATCACAAAATTTATACGGGAAGATTTTTCCAAAGAATCATCAAGATATTGATCCGTATCGAGTATCGGAAAATATTTCTCTTTATGGGTTGCAGCCTGCCATGCTTTATAGTAATTGATCACTTTTAATGTACCGGGTATTTCAAAATCTAGAACCCCGTTACAAAAAATATAATCTGCTGCGGCATCGCTGATATTCCATTTATCCGTTTCTTCATTATAAGTATATCCAATACTTTGCAAATGTTCAGGAGTTATTTTTTCTAACTTGCTCAAATCTGCAATCACAACCGGTACGTGTTGTCCGCCGATATTATCAACAGCAATTGTTTCCCTTCTCTTATATTCAAATGGCGAATACAGCAGTCTTTTAATTTGTGGAATGGTCTCTTGGTTCCCGGCTTTAGACTCCTGACTTGAATATCTTTTCACCAAATCCATGCAGACCGGAATTTCTTTTTCGGGATCTTCTGTCAGAGAAACACGAATCGTGTCTCCCAAACCATCTTCAAGTAAAGTACCAATACCCGTAGCACTCTTGATTCTCCCGTCTTCACCATCTCCTGCCTCTGTTACCCCAAGATGCAAAGGATAACATTCTCCGAATTCATCAAACATTGTTTTTACCAGCAACCGGTATGCCTGCACCATGACCAATGGATTGCTCGCTTTCATGCTCAAAACAATTTCGTGATAGTTCTCATCTCTTGCGATTCGTAAAAACTCCATGGCACTTTCCACCATGCCTATCGGCGTATCTCCATACCGGCTCATGATGCGATCACTGAGTGAACCATGATTGGTGCCAATTCGCATGGCGGTTCCGTATTCTTTGCAAATATTAATCAGGGGTGTGAATCGAAGGCGGATTCGTTCAATTTCTTCATAATATTCCGCATCAGAATAATCAATCACTTCAAATTTTTTCTTGTCCACATAGTTTCCGGGATTGATCCGGACTTTTTCTACAATTCTTGCTGCGATCTCTGCTGCTTTGGGAGTAAAATGAATATCAGCTACAATAGGTGTATGATATCCCCGTTTTCTCAATTCATTTTTTATATTCAATAAATTTTCAGCTTCGTTTTTTGAAGGAGCAGTAATGCGGATCAGTTCGGAACCGGCTTCAATACAACGAATGCTCTGCTCAACAGTTGCCATAGTATCCATGGTGTCCGTTGTAGTCATTGTTTGCACACGAATAGGATGATAATTTCCAAGCAACAGGTCACCGATTCGAACTTCTTTTGTTGGAAGCCGTTTATAACCGGTAAGTGATTCGCAATAATATTGCATCGCAACATTTAAAATGAGAGTACAAAATTAGCGAAGAAAGGACTTAGGTTTTCACCAATCTTTTGGATTCGATCCTGCTGTAGAAGATTTTTCATTTTGTACCCGTTGTTGTACCTGTTTTTCTTTTTGTTCCAGTTGTTTTAATTTATTAGCAGCATCTTTGGGGTTCATTCTGGGTGACGGTTGTTGTTTCTTTTTTTCAGGTGGCTCATTTTTCTTTTTTAATTCCAGCAGTGCCTTTTGCAGATTGTCTCTAGCCTGCTGATCCTGCGGATTGAGCAACAACGCTTTTTGATACGCATCAATACTTTCTTCCAGGTCATTTTCGCTGCTGTAAACCACGCCCTCATTGTAAGATAAGTTTGAAAGAAAGCCGGAATCTTTAACATCGGCCTGAATTCTGTCAAATATTTTTAGTGCCTCATCCTTTTTCCCCAGCCGGTATAATGTGTTTGCTAAATTGAATTGTGCCGTTTCATACAAAGAATCAGTTTCAGCTATTTTACTGAATTCATTCCGTGCCTGGTCATACTGCTTCATTTTATAATACTCATTCCCTTTTCTGATAGCCTTATCTGATTGTTGCGCATTTACAAGCAGGACGCTTAATAAAAAAAGTAATATTAATATAGATTGCAGCCGCCTCATGCACTATTCTTTTTTCTTTCGGGAATAAAATTATCTATCAATAATAATATCAGTAAGATAACAGCCGGCCATAGATACAAGGAACGGTAACTCAGTGAGGATTTATCCAGTGATGCCTTATACCGGATCTGGGATAAATAACCTGTTAAACTCCTGAGGGCATCATCCGTATTTTGCAAATGAATATAAGTTCCGTTAGTTTTTTCAGCAATCTGTTTTAATTCATCTTCATTCAATTTTGTGATTACCACATTACCCTGCTCATCTTTTTTAACAGCACCGGTAGCAGGATCTGTAAAAGAGGTTCCTTCTACAGAACCAATACCAATTGTATTAACCATAATTCCTTTATCTGTAAGAGTAGCAGCGGTTTTTATTGCATCGGGGTCATGATCTTCTCCGTCCGTTAATAATACTACAACTTTAAACCGCTCATTATTTTCACCAAATGCCTCACTGCTTTTTTCCAATGCTTTACTGATTACAGTGCCCGGCACCGGCACCGCATCAGGATCAGCAGTGGAAACATACATTTTTGCGGCTTCTTCGTCTATTGTTAGTGGCATTTGAAGGTATGCAGCCCCGGCAAACCAAACCAGAGCTACCCGGTCATCAGGCATTTTGTCAATCAGCTTGCCGATAAATTCTTTGGCTATTTCCAAACGGCTCGGTGGCATATCTGCTGCCAGCATGCTTTTGCTAAGATCAAGAGCAATAACAATATCAATACCCTTTCGGGAAAAATTTTCTGACTGACCGGGAATTCTTGGATTCATTACCGCCAGCACACCAAACACAAATGACAGCGAAAAAAGAGTCCATTTTGTTGTAAATAATTTTGGAGAAAAATTACGGATCAGTAACCGTACCAGATTTTCATCACCCATGCGTTTAATTACATTCTTTTTCCAGCGAAGCAATAAAAGAAAAAAAACAACCCCTACAGGAACAGCCGTTAGCAATGTCCAGAAAATGATATATTGAAACTCAATGTTCATAAATTTTGCCCGCCATACAGAACAACAATTATGCTAATCACATTTTTCCTTCCATAAATCCAAGATGTTTTAAAATATCCTTGAGTATTTTCATTCGAATGGTAGCCATATCAAAGTGTGGATCCGGGGATTGTATATTCAACACGAAAAAATACGGGTGCTGGTTCTCTTCAATCCAGCCCAGTACCCATCCGATATTATCGCCTTTTACATCAATTCCCCAGCCGGTTTTATAGCTCAATTTATAATTGGAATTATTTTCAAACAGCATTGCCCTTTTCACCACTTCCTGGTTGTATTTATAAAAAGGTAATTGATCAAAATATAAACGCTTCACCAGTCCCAGCTGTTCATCAGGAGTTATTTTAAGTGAATTATCAAGCCAGAAGCTATCAACACGGCTTGTAATTTTTTTGGTTCCATATCCAAGTGTATCCAGCCATCTCTGCATCGTATCTTTCCCGATCCTGCGTGCCACTTCCCGGTAATACGGTACGGCAGAAACACGGAATGCCTCATACATAGAAAGATCTTTATTCCAGGCATCCGCACTTCTTTTAATCCCATCCCATTTGATCACCATACTGTCGCTGCTGATCTTCCCGGTTTGAAGCCCGATCAGCGAATTCACAATTTTGAAAGTGGAAGCCGGCAGATAACTGCTATCCCTGTAGCGGGAAAGATTGAAAATAGTGAACCTGTTAGTACCATTATCCAATAAGGCAAAACAACCTTCGACTTTGTTTTCGTCAAAATATTTTTTCAGGCTTTTGTCCTGTTTTACATTATCAGGCGAACAAGAAAAAAATAGAATGAGGATCAACTGGTAAAGGCTATTCCAACGCATTGGTAAAAATATTTGCGCAAAGTTAATAGGATTATGGCTGCAGCAGCAATTTGCATGTACTTCCCTTTACCATATATCAGACTTTAATCGCAGGAAAACCTTCATCGCCCAACAATAGTCCCTGAAAATTGTTGATGCCTCTCCTTTTGTTTTGGAAAGTTGAACTTGCATCCGTTTATCTAAGAAATATAAAAAAGTCTTGCCAGTGACAAGACATTAAGTAATTTTTATTCCGATATTTAATTAGAGATAAATACCATTACTCAGGCGATAATGCTTCACTCCCCGGCAATCTCTTTTTGTGGCAGCGCAGGATGAAAGCATAAAAGCAACAATGATGGCAACAAGTGCAATTACAATTAATTTCTTCATACGAAATTTAAATTGGGTCAACTAACTGGTTTGGGGATTTCAGAGGAGAGATCTGTAGAATTGGTCCATCAGAGGAGTAAACGAAAATAACACCTCTTTATTGCTTTTCATAACATCTGACCGTTTTTTTTAAATTCGGGAGATAAAAATTTCAAATCAGTTTTTTTATCGTAAAAACACTTATTTCCATATATTTATATTATTAAACATATTAAAACCTGCTAAAATGAAAAAGTTAATTTCCGTTTTACTGCTATCTGCAATATTGATGGCTGCATGTAACAACAATAAAACAAAAGATGCCACAAATTCAGGCGACAAAAAAGAAGCGAATAATGGCACAGGAAATTCATCCAATACCGAACCCTCCACAAACGATATTTTACAATCGAAAAACGACATGGCCAAACTGATGGAAGAAATGAAAAAGATGCCTGCATTGAGTACCGATCAGCTTAAAGCCATGCTACCGGAAACAATGATGGATATGAAACGCTCCAACTTTTCGGTGAATAGCGGAATGGGCTTTGGTGTAGCTGAGGGGAGCTATAAAAATGAAGACGGCAGTAAAAGATTTCGTGTTCAAATATATGACTGTGCCGGTACTGCTGGTACTGCTTACTATAGTATGATGTATTGGGGCATGAATATGGAGCAGGAGGATGAGAATGGATATAAAAAATCTACCACATTCAATGGCGAAAAAGCAATTGAATCTTATAATAAGAACAATAATGAATATGGTTTACTGTTCCCTGCCAGTAACCGGCTCCTGGTGAATGTAGAAGGAGAAAATACAGGACTTGATTCAGTAAAACAGGCTGCAAAAAGCCTGAATCTGAAAGTGAATTAATAAAAAACTGAAACAAATATTAACTAAAACGTTTCGTGCCAAATCGGAACGTTTTTTTATTTTAAGACTCCTAACTCCTTTCCGATTTTGGTAAATGCTGCAATGGCTTTATCCAGGTGTTGCTGTTCATGTGCAGCACTCAATTGCACCCGGATTCTTGCCTGCCCTTTAGCTACTACCGGAAAGAAAAATCCAATTACATAAATTCCTTCATCCAGTAATTTAGATGCGAAATTTTGTGCCAGCACGGCTTCATACAGCATAATAGGTACAATAGGATGATCGCCGGGCTTAATATCAAATCCGGCTTCTGTCATTTTATTTCTGAAGTATTTTGTATTGTATTCAAGCTTATCTCTGAGCTCTGTAGTTTCTGTCAGCATGTTGAGTACAGCTATTGAACCACCCACAATGGATGGTGCTAATGTATTTGAAAACAAATAGGGTCTTGATTTCTGTCTTAGCATCTCAATGATTTCTTTTCTTCCGGAAGTAAATCCGCCGGAGGCACCTCCCAATGCTTTTCCCAAGGTGCCGGTGATAATATCAATTCGTCCCATTACACCCCGGTATTCATGTGTTCCTCTGCCCGTTTTTCCCAAAAAACCTGATGAATGACATTCATCAATCATGATTGCAGCATTATACTTATCGGCAAGATCACATATCTTATCTAACTGAGCAATTGTACCATCCATGCTGAACGAACCATCAGAAACAATAATACGACTCCGTAACCCCGATGAATCCTGCAATTTTTTTTCGAGGTCATTCATGTTGTTATGTTCATATCGAAAACGCTGAGCCTTACACAACCGAACTCCATCAATAATGGAGGCATGGTTTAATGCATCAGAAATGATGGCATCTTCTTCATTAAACAATGGTTCAAACACTCCGCCATTGGCATCGAAGGCGGCAGCATAAAGAATGGTATCTTCTGTTCCCAAAAACTCTGAAAGTCTTTTCTCAAGCTCTTTATGTATGTCCTGGGTACCACAGATAAAACGGACACTGCTTAAACCATACCCTCTAGTGTCAATGGCTTTATGTGCTGCCTCAATTACTTTTGGGTGAGATGAAAGACCAAGATAATTGTTGGCACAAAAATTCAGCACTATTTTCCCCCCCACTTTTATTTCCGGGCCTTGTGGACTGGCAATGATCCGTTCCGATTTATAAAGCCCGGAAGCTTTGATGTCTTCCACTTCGCCGGCAATGCGTTTAACTAATTTTTCATTCATGGTTCACCTTTTGTCGGCAAATATACAAGAGCATTTTAAACCTGTTCCGGCTTGTCCGGCACAACTTTATATTTTCTGTAACCTTTCTGATTTTACTTTCGTCAAAGATTGAAACCAACCAATATGAAATGGAATCATCCACTCAGGATTATGATTGTTAGTATTTTGATTGCTGCAGCATCCATTCTATTTCGTTCTGCAGTAAAATCTTACGATACCATTAAGACCAATAAATCGAATAAAATTTGCAGTAAATGCAATAAACAGCAAAGCACACCCTCACAGGATTTGATGATCTGGGAAAGCCTTTCACGCCAGTTTTTTTCATAAAAGTTTTTGTATTGATTTCCAGCAATTGCACTAAAAAAAATCTTTTTCCCTGTAACAAATTAGTTTTCGGTACGTACTATGTATGACCTTTAATTATTGGGTTAACTTTGTTTCAATATAGACCGGCTGTTTATGACCGAACGAGAATATAACGAATGTGTCAGTACGTATGCGGATAATGTGTATCGCTTTATCCTGAAAAATCTCAAGCATGAGGAAGATGCACGGGATGTGGTGCAAACGGCATTTGAAAAAATGTGGCGCAACAGGGAAGAAGTGGATGCCACTAAAAGTAAGTCTTACCTATTCACGATTGCTTATCACCAGATGATTGATCATATCCGGAAAGTAAAAAGAATTCAATTAAAAGAAGAATTCAATGATGCTACCAAAGTACTGGATAAACCGGCGCACAACCTTAAAAAAGTTCTGGAAGAAGCTTTAGCCCGTTTAAGTGAAACCCAGCGTTCCCTGGTATTGCTAAAGGATTATGAAGGATACAGCTATGAAGAAATAGGAAAAATAACAGGGCTGAATGAAAGCCAGGTTAAAGTGTACCTGCACCGGGCCAGGGTGCAATTAAAAAATTACCTGGTCCGACTGGAAAACGTAATATAAAAAATGAGGTATGAAGCCGGATATCTGATTAATTAATTTCTCCCGGCATCTTACTTCTGACATCAGACATCATGAACATTAATCGTCATAATTACGAAGAGTATTTTATCCTGTATATGGATAATGAACTGAACCCTGAAGAACAGCAGCAGGTGGATATGTTCGTTCAGCATAACCCTGACCTGAAAGAAGAACTCGAAATGTTACTTCAATCAAAGTTTTTTCCTGAACCTCATATTACTTTTGAAAATAAAGATGAGCTGCTTCGTACAACTGAAGATGTAAAAATTAATTTATCCAACTACGATGAATGGCTGATGCGGTATGTGGATAACGAATTAAACCCTGAAGAAAGTACTACAGTTGAAAGTTTTGCAGCATTGCATCCTTCTGTAAAAAAAGAGTTGGAATATTTTACAAAAACGAAATTACTACCGGAAGAAAACATCGTTTTTCCTGATAAAGAGTTACTGTATCGGAAAACTGAGAGAGTTCGTATTATTCAAATGCGCTGGTGGAAGGTTGCCGCCGCTGCGATGCTTATCCTTGGTATAGGCACCGGTATTGTTTTTATAATGAGTAACAGAAAGAATCCTGTTAATGAACCTACCGCTTCTCAAAAAATTAAACAAGATAACAATATAAACAACCCGATAACAATTCAAAAAAATACTATTGACAAGGCGGACGGTACTTTAGCTGATAACGGAAATAAGATTGAAAAAGAAAATCAATCTTCAAAACAGGAAGCGGTTAAGGCCGTCATTTCAAAATCTGAAAATAATAAGCCGGCCATTCAAAAAAATATTTTACCGCAATTAACTGAGTCGCTTACAAAAGATGCTCCCCTTATTGCTGAAAGTATCGCTACCAATAACCTGCCTTCATCTGTAAAAAATCCGAATGTAGCTATTCTTAATTTATCATCAGTACCGGATATAAATATAGATAATGCTAAAAATAACTTAACCGCATACCAACCTGAGAATACTTCTGTAACAAATCAAACGAGTAAACCGTATATTAATACGGTGGCCGTTGAAGAATCAGAAGCCCGTTTCGCCAGCCAGGGAGAAAATGATAACAAAAAGACCCGCGGTTTTTTCCGCAAAGTGACAAGGCTTTTCGAAAAAACTACGAAGATCAATCCTGCCAATGATGACGACAGGATGCTGATCGGAGCGCTGGCTGTAAAACTGAATTAAAATATCAATAACATCTGAATTTAAAATCATTAAAAATCAAAATATGAAAAGGATTCCCATTGCCATGGCACTATTGTGTTTTGCAATCACAGGCTTTACACAAGAAAAAGTTGATACTGTCAAAATCGGTGGTATGATCATCATAAAAAAATCAGGAAGTAAAGACAATGAAAAGAGCAAAGAATTCAAAATCACCAGAAGGAAATCGGGTAGGCCTTCCAACCTGAAAACAAACTGGTGGATCGTTGACCTCGGCTTTGCTAACTATACCGACAATACTGATTATAGCAGTGTGGCGGCACAGGAATATGCCCCGTTAAGCAACAAAAGTTGGTTGGCTCTCCGTTCAACAAAGTCAGTAAATGTAAATATCTGGTTCTTCATGCAGCGATTGAATGTGGCTAAGCATGTTGTGAATCTTCAATATGGATTGGGACTTGAACTGAACAATTATCGTTATAAAGAACCAATCCGTTATGATGCCGATCCTCCGGCTGTTGCTAATGCACCGGTAATATATTTTGATAACACAAGAAATTATAAAAAAGATAAGCTTGCAGCAGATTATCTCACTGTTCCCCTGATGTTGAATTTTAATTTCACACCTAAACGCAGCTCCGGTGGCTTTGGTTTCAGCGCCGGCATCAGTGCAGGCTGGCTGTATAGTGCCCGCAACAAGACTATTACCTCTGAAGAAGGAAAGAAAAAAGCAAAAGATGATTTCGACCTGGAGCGCTGGAAACTTTCTTATATCGGCGAATTGTCTCTCGGACCGGTAAAATTATATGGTTCCTTAGCTATGAAAAATATGTATAACCGTGGACTGGATATTACACCTTACAATGTGGGCATACGCTTCAGCAGGTGGTAGTCCTATAAATTTTCTTAGAACAAAAGCCGGGCATAGTCCCGGTTTTTTTTATTTTCCCAAAGCATATTTATTACAAGTAAGTTTTCGGTTATATCCGAAAATCTTCACTGCAATCCCACGCAGGATATTTTCTAAATGCTGCGTTAAAAGATTTCCACACTAAAAATAAAAGATTGTGGCATTGCGTTTGAAATAATGACGGTCTGGAGACATTGCCATGAAAAAATTTATCGTACTCATCTTAATCTTCACAGGAAGCGGGTTGCTGGCTTCATTTAAGCCTTATACTTTTTCTCCTTTGCATGAATCTTTCAAGCGAATGAATATCGGTGATGGACCGGTGGGAACTATTTACATAATAATTGACAAATCGAAATATGAGCTAAGTGTGTTTGATGATAAGGGCTGGTATGCCACTTACCCCGTCGTTTTTGGCAACAGCAGCCTTGCCGATAAAAAAATGGCAGGCGATAAAAACACTCCCGAAGGAACATTCCGGATTATCAGCAAGCGGGTTCACTCGCAGTGGGATCGTTTTATGGCGTTGGATTATCCTACTAAAGAAAGCTGGGAAAAATTTAATGATAGAAAAGAAAAAGGAGAAATCCCCACTTCTGCAAAAATCGGTGGCGGCATCGGTATTCACGGCACCTGGCCGCATGAAGATTTTGTAATTGACCGCTATAAAAACTGGACATTGGGTTGCATCTCAATGAAATGCAGCGATGTGGAAGAACTTTATAATTATACTCCCGTAGGAACCAAAGTGATCATCCGTAAATAGTCTTTGATTTTGGATCGCCATTGACCGGTATTCACTTACACACCGCAACAATCAAACTCATTATTGATAAATGCAATGCTTTTTCAGGTAGCAATCCTCTTCGGTAAAATAGGCTGACTGATTAAAAACAATTTACTAACATCAAAGGCAAATACAACAAAACTTTAAGAACAGGTATGGTTTTTGCATAATTTTGTACAAGAAAATTATACTTTCATCATATTTGGAAAAACCTTTTAAAGCAGTCCCTTCCGTGGCTGCTTTAATTTTTTTCCATATAGTCTGCAACTAAAAAAATAAAATATTTTATACCCTGTTATTTTTTATTTGATCCACCACAGCAGGATCCAGCAAGGTAGTAATATCACCCAAATTGGAAGTTTCTCCTTCTGCAATCTTTCTTAAAATTCTTCGCATGATCTTCCCGCTTCTTGTTTTGGGCAGGCCTGGAACAAACTGTATCTTATCCGGCTTGGCAATGGGGCCAATAATTCTTGATACCGTTTGCAGAATATCTTTCCGGGTGAGTTCATCATCCCCGTGTTTTCCATTAAAAATAATATAGGCATAAATGCCCTGTCCTTTGATGTCATGCGGGTAGCCCACCACGGCGCTTTCTACCACACCGGCGTGCATGTTGATTGCATTTTCCACTTCTGCCGTTCCGATGCGGTGGCCGCTTACATTTAATACATCATCCACACGGCCGGTGATGCGATAGTTTCCTTTTGCATCTTTCAAAGCGCCATCACCGGTGAAATACAGGTTTTCATAAGTAGCAAAATAATTTTTACGACAACGTTCATGATCGCCGTAGGTAGTGCGAATGATACCTGGCCAGGGTGCTTTCATACATAAATTACCCGAAACAATTTCTCCTTCTTTGGGCTCGGGAAGATGATTCCCATTTTCATCCACCAGTACCGGCTGCACGCCCGGCAAAGGAAGCGATGCCCAGGATGGAATAGCCGGAGTGATCCCTGCTAAATTTGAAATCATGATACCGCTTGTTTCCGTTTGCCACCAGGTATCTACAATCGGGCATTTTTTCTTCCCAATATTTTCGTCATACCAATGCCAGGCTTCTTCATTGATTGGTTCGCCAACAGTACCTAAAACTTTCAATGATGAAAGGTCTTTACCTTTCACTGGTTCCAATCCAAACCCCATCAGGCTCCTGATAGCAGTGGGAGCTGTGTAAAGAATATTCACTTTGTATTTATCCACGATATCCCAGAATCGTCCTGCATCAGGCCAGGTGGGAATACCTTCAAACATCATGGAAGTGGCACCGGCGCATAAAGGGCCATATACAATATAACTGTGGCCGGTGATCCACCCGATATCAGCCGTACAGAAATAAATATCGCCGGGCTTGTATTGAAAAGTATTGACAAAAGTATAAGTAGTCCAGATCATATACCCTGCTACGGTATGCACCACGCCTTTCGGTTTTCCGGTACTTCCCGATGTATACAGAATAAACAACGGATCTTCTGCATCCATTACTTCAGCAGGAAAAGAAACGGCACCATCTTTTTCAACCTGCGTTTCTGCATGTTCCATTTCCTCTTCCCACCATACATCTCTTCCCTTGATCATAGATACCGGAGTTCTGGTTCTGGTATAAACAATTACCCGTTTTATTTTTTTGTTTCCTACCAGCGCATCATCAATTACACTTTTCAATGGGATATCTTTTCCACCACGAAATGCACCATCGCAGGTGATGATGTATTCCGCTTGTGCATCTTCCAGCCGGTCGGCAATACTTTGCGCAGAAAAGCCGCCGAATATTACACTATGAACAGCTCCTATTCTTGCACAACCTAAAACAGCGTACGCTAATTCAGGAACCATTCCCATATAAATACAAACCCTATCGCCCTTTTTTACCCCATTGTTTTTTAACATCTGGGCTACCTGGCAAACTCTTTTATGTAACCTGTTATACGTAACGATCCTTG
Organism: Bacteroidota bacterium; assembly: GCA_018266555.1. Classification (GTDB taxonomy): domain Bacteria; phylum Bacteroidota; class Bacteroidia; order Chitinophagales; family Chitinophagaceae; genus UTBCD1. Next base: position 56,001 of record JAFEAF010000017.1, read on the forward strand.
TTCTGTCTTCAGGATTATTAGGCTCCCAAATGATGGCGGGTTTATCTCCCAACTCTTTCAGGTGACGGTCAATGCAATTTTCAGTGATGTTCAGTTGAGCTCCCTGGAACCATTTTACGTTCGGTTCTTTAAAATTCCACTCCAGCACTTTATCCCATTTTTTTCTCCAATAAAAATTATTAGCAACAGATGCCCAGAATTGCTCCGGTTCGTTTACACTGACACGATAAGCTACCTGGTACTCATCGAAACTGCGTATCTGATATGGATATGACATAACATTGATTTATTTATGCACTAAAAGTACGAAAGTTGAAATTTCTTTGAATCAGTAAATGAACGCAGCATTTTCGAAATTGATTTATTCTTATTGTACCAAAGCATTTCCGATTTAACCAATAATAGATTAATATATTTAAGCACAAAAAAATCTGTTTATTAAGTGTCAAAATACTTTTTGTCTTGGGTAATTCCGTAATTTTCTCCAATGAACCAAACCAAAACAGCTTTTAGCATTCGGAAGATCATTGGCGCTTCTTCCGTAGGAACACTGATAGAATGGTACGATTTTTATATTTTCGGAAGCCTGGCAACGGTTATTGCCAGCCAGTTTTTTCCAAAAACAAATCCCACTGCCGCATTACTTTCTACATTAGCCACATTTGCTGCGGGCTTTGTAGTCCGCCCCTTTGGTGCTCTTGTATTTGGAAGACTGGGCGATCTGATAGGGCGTAAATACACTTTTCTGCTGACATTAACTATTATGGGCGGGTCCACATTTGCCATTGGATTAGTACCGGGCTATAGTCAAATAGGTTTTGCAGCTCCGATTATCGTTTTAATATTACGTTTATTACAAGGCCTTGCTTTAGGAGGAGAATATGGTGGCGCTGCTACTTATGTTGCTGAGCATTCACCACCAACTAAAAGAGGATTTTATACTTCGTGGATACAAACCACAGCTACACTCGGTTTATTTCTTTCTCTCGGAATTATATTGATCACCCGTCACAGCTTAGATTCAGATCCTTTAAAATCTTTCAGCAAATTCAATAATTGGGGATGGAGGATTCCATTTTTATTTTCCATTTTTCTTGTAGGTATTTCCATATACATACGGCTAAAGATGAAAGAATCTCCCTTGTTTGCACAAATAAAGTCCGAAGGGAAAATTTCTACCAATCCATTAAAAGAAAGCTTCAGTCATAAATCCAATTTGAAAATGGTATTACTGGCATTGTTTGGCGCCACTATGGGGCAAGGCGTTGTTTGGTACACCAGCCAGTTTTATGCAATGACATTTCTTGAAGGAACCTGTAAGTTGGATTTTGACCAGACCCGGACAATCCTGATCTGGGCTATCCTGCTTGCTACACCATTTTTTATTGTTTTTGGGAAATGGAGCGACCGTATCGGAAGAAAATGGATCATGCTGGCGGGAATGTTTCTGGCTATTATTACATACCGGCCTTTATTCCAAAAATTAATTACTATCACCGATACTCAAACCAAAACAGAAGTAGCAGAAAAAAAACAAATCCAAACCAGTTATAATTTTATTGCTGGCAGCAATGACACTTTACGAACACAGGCAATCAGTCATTTTTTTACAAATGGTACTTCTCTCACCGAGACTAAAATTGATACTCTTTATGCCACGCCGGGTAAAATAACTTTGAAACCTGATGTAAAGATTTCAAAACTTGTTGGCACCGGGGATTATTGGCTGATTGTGGGAATTCTATTTATAATGATTTTATATGTAACTATGGTATACGGCCCGATCGCAGCATTCTTAGTGGAATTATTTCCGACAAAGATCCGATACACTTCTATGAGTTTGCCTTATCATATCGGGAACGGAATCTTTGGGGGCCTGACTCCTTTTATTGCCACATTGCTCACAACCATTTATACAGGCGACAAATTGGTGGGATTATATTACACAATTATTATAGCAGGTCTCAGTTTTATCATTGGAGCTTTATACATCAATAATAAAACAGATAAAGACATTAGCGATTAATTTTTAAAAAAACATGATGAATAATTTAAAAAAAATAGCGGGTATTGTTTGGATCTTATTGGGCCCCATTTCTATTTATTACCTGGTAAAAACAGCCGCTATCGAAATTTCTAAAAAACCGGTACCTGAAACCAAGATTCAATGGATTGTTTTTGTGTTTATTTTTATCCCAATTGCAATCGGCCTCGTTATATTCGGTTATTATGCTTTAAAAGGAGAATACCAGCATCTTCCTGAAAGTTCGGCAGAGATTAACGACTGATTTCTCATCTTACTTGACTATTTTCGAATATGAAAAGATTCGAAAAACTATTACAGGAAAATAAAAAATGGTCGGCTGACCAGATAGCCAAAGACCCGGAATATTTTAAACGACTTGCACAGCTTCAGACACCGGAAGTCCTCTGGATTGGCTGCAGTGATAGCCGGGTGCCCGCTAACCAGATCACGAATACAGAACCCGGCGAAATTTTTGTTCACCGCAATATTGCCAACCTGGTAATTAATAATGACGTAAACCTTTTAAGTGTTCTTGATTTTGCAGTCAACCACCTGCATGTAAAACATGTGATTGTTTGCGGGCATTACGGTTGCGGTGGCGTCAAAGCAGCGATCACAAATCATGATTTCAAAGCCGTATTGAATATGTGGTTAAGAAGTATCAAGGATGTGTATCGTATACATCGAACTGAGCTTGACGGCATTGCAGACCCGGAAAAAAAAGAAAATCGGCTGGTGGAGTTGAATGTTCAGGAACAGGTTTTTAATCTTGCCAAAACATCTATCATACAAAGAGCGTGGCAAAATAATCAACGGCCCCATTTACACGGTTGGGTGTATGGTTTAAAAGACGGGTTATTAAAACCTGTTTATGAAATGAAGCCCGGCACGCATATAGATCCTTTATATGAATATGATGACTTGTAAACTTCTTCAGTCAATTGTTTTTGAAAACCGGAAACATAACAAGTATTAATTTTGACCAATGTCTATAGAGGTAAAAAATCTTATCAAAATTTATGGCGAACAAAAAGCTGTGAACGACATTTCGTTTAGTATTGATAAAGGAGAGATCGTCGGGTTTTTAGGGCCAAATGGCGCCGGTAAATCCACAACCATGAAGATCATCACCGGATACCTGAACCAGGATGGTGGTGATGCTTATGTATGCGGCACAAAAGTTTCAGATGATCCTTTGACGATAAAAAAGAAAATCGGCTACTTGCCCGAGGGAAACTCATTGTACTATGATATGTATGTAAAAGAATATCTGAGTTTCATTGCTGAAATACATAGTATTGGAAATAAAAAAACCGTCATAGCAAAAGCAATTGAAATGGTGGGATTGACCCCTGAATCTAAAAAAAAGATCGGGCAATTATCCAAAGGCTACAAACAAAGAGTGGGATTGGCGGCTGCACTAATACACGATCCGGAAGTATTAATCCTGGATGAACCAACCAGCGGATTGGATCCCAACCAGATCATCGAAATACGGGATGTTATCAAACAAGAAGGGAAAAATAAAACTGTCCTGTTTTCCTCTCATATTCTTCAGGAAGTAGAGGCAATTTGTGATCGTGTAATTATCATTAACAAAGGAAAATTAGTGGCGGATGACACACTAAGTAATCTCCGGGCAAAAAATATAAACAAACATTCGATAGCAGTTCAATTCAAAGAGCCGGTTACAAAATCAATTTTAGAAAATACACTCGCTGAAAACCAAATTGAGAAGTTATCCCAAACTCATTTCAGGATCGTTACTTCAGCTCCCGAGTCCGTACGAAAGCAACTCCTCGAAATTGCTTTGCAGAATAACCTCAACATCGTTTCTTTGCAGAGCGAAAATCAAAGCCTGGAAGAAATTTTCCGGTCATTGACCCAACAAACTGAACCTGTTTCCTGAAATTGATAATTAAAATATTCTTTTCATTAATATGAGTTCCATTTCAAAAATAGTAGCGAGACAAGTATTAGACAGCCGTGGCAATCCAACTGTAGAAGCTGATGTAATAACCAATAGCGGAGCTATGGGCAGAGCCATCGTTCCCAGCGGCGCCAGTACCGGCGTGCATGAAGCTGTTGAACTTCGTGATGGTGATACAACAAAGTATGGAGGTAAGGGTGTATTGAAAGCTGTAAAAAATGTTACTGATACCATAGCACCTGCATTGATAGGACATGAAGTGAGCGATCAAAAAGGAATTGACCAACTCATGATCCATTTAGATGGAACACCCAATAAAAACAAATTAGGAGCCAATGCCATTCTTGCAGTGAGCATGGCTGCTGCAAAAGCTGCGGCTATTGAGTCGTGCCTGCCCTTATTTCGATCCATTGGCGGAAATAATGCCATCACTCTTCCTGTACCTATGATGAATATACTGAACGGCGGCGCTCATGCAGATAATAAAATAGATTTCCAGGAATTTATGGTAATGCCGGTTGGCGCTTCAGCCTTTCATGAAGGATTGCGTTGGGGAGTGGAAATTTTTCATGCTCTGAAATCTGTTTTAAAGAAAAAAGGATACAGCACTAATGTGGGTGATGAAGGAGGGTTTGCACCCAATATTCAAAGTAATGAAGAAGCAATTGAAACCGTATTGAAAGCTATTGAATCGGCAGGATTTAAAACCGGCTCGCAGGTATTCATTGCTATGGATCCTGCTGTCAGCGAAATGTATGACGGGCAGAATAAAGTATATCATTTTCATAAGTCAGACGGCAAAAAATTAAGTTCTGAAAAAATGGTGGACTATTGGGCAAAATGGGTGGGTCAGTATCCCATTATTTCCATCGAAGATGGTATGGCTGAAGATGATTGGGACGGATGGAAACTGATAACAGCTACACTTGGGAAAAAAATTCAATTAGTAGGAGATGATTTGTTTGTAACAAATGTCACTCGCCTGCAGCAAGGAATTGACAAGGGCATTGCCAATGCAATTCTGATTAAAGTAAACCAGATTGGAACTATTACGGAAACAATCAATGCAGTAAGACTGGCACAGCAACATAATTATAATACCATTATGAGCCATCGCAGCGGGGAAACTGAAGACACTACCATTGCGGATCTGGCTGTGGCATTGAATTGCGGACAGATCAAAACCGGGTCAGCATCCCGAACAGATCGCATGGCTAAATACAATCAATTGCTTCGTATAGAAGAAATGTTGGAAAATTTGGCTGTTTATCCCGGAGGAACGATTAAATTTGGAAAATAAACCAGATAAGAGTTTTATCTTAGAATCCATTCCGATATCATGAAATTGCTGACCCATATCCCATCCTGGCTAAAAAGTAAATATTTTATCGCATTTACTGCGTTTGCCGTCATTCTAATTTTTTTTGATAAAAATGATCTTTTTACACAATTAGCCAGGCATCATGAATTGAAGGAACTTCAGCAAAGTAAACAATACTTTACGACCCAGATTGCTCTCGAACGCAAACAGTTAGAGGAGCTTAAAAATAATCCTGCTACTCTTGAAAAATATGCCCGGGAAAAATATCTTATGAAAAGGGATAATGAAGACCTTTTTTTAATACCGGAAAAAGCCCGGGAGCCAAAGAAATAGTACTTTCATAACAATAACAGGAACGAAGCTGCGTTTCTATCACGGACGTTTCATTTTTTCTGACATTCATTTTATTAAAGGACATTAATTGGTTTCCTATGACAAGTTTTACACCAGAGGAGCTTTTATTGTATTTATACAAAGAAACTTCTCCAAAACAAACTTTGGCTATACAAGAAGCCCTAGAAAAAGATTGGTCTCTCCGTGAAAAACTGGCCGTTCTGAAAGCTTCGATGGAACGACTTGACCGCATTGTTGAAATGCCTCGCACAGAAATGGTGCTGAATGTGCTAAACTATGCACGGGAAAAAACAGCAGAAGCCGTATAGTTGTTGCTGCCCTTCCCGAAAAGACCTTGGCATCCCGATAGTAATCATCGGGATGCTTTTTATTTTAATATTATTGAAGATTTTTCCGCATCCTGTTATCTTGCAACATGACCCGTAAAGAGCGATATAAATTTGTCATTGATTATTTTCAGCAACATGCTCCCGGTGCTGAAACAGAATTGCAATATGACAATCCTTATGAATTACTGGTAGCGGTAATTCTTTCTGCACAGTGTACCGATAAAAGAGTGAATATGACCACGCCTGTCATTTTCAAAAAATATCCCGATGTGCAATCACTCAGCCAAACAGTTTTTGATGAATTGTTTCCATTGATAAAAAGTATTTCTTACCCAAACAATAAAACTAAACACCTGATCGGTATGGCGAAAAAGGTGATGGAAGAATTTGGCGGCAAAATCCCCATGACGGTGGAAGCATTAATGAAGCTGCCGGGGGTGGGAAGAAAAACGGCTAACGTTATTACTTCAGTTATTGACCGGCAACCCAACATGGCGGTAGACACCCATGTTTTCAGGGTAAGCAAAAGAATCGGATTGGTTTCTCAATCTGCAGCTACGCCCTTTGCAGTGGAAAAAGAACTCATAAAAAATATTCCTGGATCACTTATCCACAAAGCACATCATTGGTTGATTCTGCATGGCCGCTACGTTTGTGTGGCCAGAAAACCACATTGCGACCAATGCGGATTACAAAAAGCATGTACTTATTTTAAAAAATTAGTTTAGGATAATCTTTATTCGAAAAGAGTATTTTGTAATTCTAATTTCCTGTTTTTTAAACCTACTATTTTATAAAAAGCAGATACCAAAAATATCCCATCATTATTTAGTAGTTTTATAATCACATCCACAGCTTTTGTTAAACGAACCGCTCTGAAACTGAAATTTGTTTGAAATGGAAACCGGGTCTTATCAATTCAGCTATTCTGATATCAACAGCCTTATTTCATTCCGGCCGCTGGTAGAAGCTTTGAAAAAAAATATTTCCCAGGGAAATCCCAGTGAGCAAAAGTTGTTTGGACCTGTGATAGCAGCATTCGAATCACAGGAGGAATTGATGCAACCAATGACAGACTTGTCTGCTGTCAGCTCTCATCTTGAACTAATCGGCGAATTGTTATCCATGCTTTTTCCTCCCATTGCTGCTGCTCATGAAAATATTTATGCGGTCACTTTTCCTTTTCAATTCAAATCCATTTATTCTTCAAAACTGTTTCATCATTTATTTTTAAAACCGGGTAGTAACGAAATAAATATTCCTGGCGATGAAATCGGCCAAAACCTTTACAATGAAAAACTGAGATTTGCCAGCTCTCTTATATTGAAAAAATTTTGCGGATACAATGGTCCGGATACTACCCGGGCTATCTATCCATCTGTAGATCCACGCAACGGGCTCACAAAATTTTTTGAATTAAAAATTGATAACCGTTTTATTGATGTCAGGTGCAAAGATGCTGTTCCCCGGTTGCCCGATAGCCTGGTGAATAAGCAATCAAATCAAATCAAGTCCATTGATGAATTAACTAAAGACATTCCACTAGATAAATTTATTTTTGAGGGAATAGCACTTCTTAGGGTCAACGACGTTACGGAAGAAGAAGTGATCTCACAAATCAAAAGTAGCCTGCTCAACATAAATGCTTTTGCAGATGCCACCGTTTACACAGAACTGGAAAAACATATTCAAAGCCTGGTTGGGATGAAAGATGTACGAATTGGCATTACTCCTTTTTTTAGAGTAAACGGACACTATGTGTATTCTGAACTGCACAACAGCAATAGCCACTTATTCAGGCATTTTCACAACATTGCAGACAAAGATGAAATCAGTGATTGCTGCAAACTTCTTTTCAGAGATAGCGATCAGCCGGTATTGTTTGAAACACTGAACGAAAAAACTCTTTCTGAGATTGAATACCTGCAATATTATTATATGGAAAACGGGCGGAGCCTGATCATCTGTCCTTTAAAACAACATAACGAGTTACTCGGAATACTGGAGATCGTCTCAGAGATTCCTGGGAAATTGAGACCGATACATGTTTCAAAAATTGAAGCGGCTATTCATCTGTTTACTTTGGCGCTTGAAAAAAGTATGGAGAGCCTGGTAAACCAGGTTGATAGGGTAATTAAAGAACAATTTACTGCAGTACAACCTTCGGTAGAATGGAAATTTACAGAGGTAGCGCTAAACTATATTGTCAATCATCAGCGCAATGAAGAAGTAAAAATGGAGCGGATATGTTTCCCTGATGTATTTCCGCTTTATGGAGCAATTGATATTCGTAACTCTTCCACAGAGCGTTCCCGTTCCATTCAGCTTGATATGGTAGAGCAATTGGAAATGTCGAGAAACGTACTCAAAAGAGCACAGGCCGATATGCCATTTCCCTTACTCCAGGAAATAGAATTTAAAATTGATAAATATATTGCTTCTGCAGCAGAGGTGCTGCAATCAAATGAAGAAATCGAAATTCATAACTTCCTGCAAGGGCAGGTGATTTCTATTTTTAATCATTTGCAAAACACACAACCGTCAATAGCAAAAGAAGTGGGGCAATATTTTGGAGCCCTGGATCCTCAACTCAACATGATCTATCATCATCGCAAAGAATACGAACAAAGTATTTCTAAAATTAATGATACACTGGCCCGATTCATTGATAAAGAGCAGGTAGCAGCACAGAAAGCGTTTCCACATTATTTTGAACGCTACGTCACCGATGGTATTGAGTTCAATATTTATATGGGTCAATCTATTTCTCCAAAGAAAAAATTTGATGAAATTTATTTGCGCAATATGAGGATGTGGCAACTTACGGTATTAGCAAAAGCAGCAAGAGTGACACACCACATGGAACAACACCTGAGCCACCCGTTGAAAACAACGCAGCTCATCTTAGCGCATAGCATTCCGCTTTCCATTAGTTTCCGCACGGAAGAAAAAAAATTTGATGTGGATGGCGCTTATAACGTCCGCTATGAGATCATTAAAAAAAGAATTGATAAGGTTCGGATAAAAGATACTAACGAACGGCTTACTCAACCGGCTAAAGTAGCCATTGTATATTCGCAGGCAAAAGATGCTGCAGAATACATGGAGTATATTGAATTTTTACAGAATCAAAACCTGATAAAGCCGGGAGTGGAACAACATGACCTGGAAGAACTGCAAGGCGTAGTAGGATTAAAAGCATTGCGAGTAGAAGTGAACCTGGAACATGATCATAAGCATGACGGAAAAGTAGAACTCTCCAATATCACTACGCAACAATTGATCGGGAAATAAATTGTCCCAGGTAATGAAATGGTTTTTCAAAAGCCGCAAGCTTCGCAAAGTGCAGGGAGGGTGAGTTTAATTTTATGGTTTTCCCTGTAATAATTCAGTCTATCACACTCTTTTATTTCCGTTAATTCAATTTAGCATTTTTTTCTGTCACACCGGGCTTTATCGGGCATCTATTTCTGATTTAGATTCCTGATCAGCGGGAATGGCCAATAAGTGAGACTGGTGAAACAGGTGAAATGGAAATAGCTTTTACTCTTACTTATTTCCTTATAGTGACTTATTCAGCTATGCAGGGAAAGGAATAGAAGATAATTTTACCAGTGTCGTATATTTATGTATTCCAGTAAACAATATGAAATAAATAAGTACTCCTGATTAAAACTTTAAGAATGGAAAGACCGTCAACATTCAAAAATGTCTTTGCTCATAAGTTTGAACCTGCGCTTCTGGCAGAGCTGGAATCCAGGTCTATACTAATGAATGTAAGCAGCGGCGAAACCTTATTAAAGATTGGCAAACCTGTTACGGGTGTGCCATTAATGCTCAATGGTACTATAAAAGTGAGTCGTGAAAATGATGAAGGGCAGGAACTATTACTTTACTACATCACTTCCGGTGAAACCTGCCCTATGACACTAACATGTTTTATGACTTCTCAACTTAGTTCTGTGACAGCATCAACGGAAGAAGATTCATCTTTCTGGGTTGTTCCAGGCAATGTGGTAGAGGAATTGTTTGTATCGCACCCGGCCTGGAAAAAATTTGTGATGAATACAATCCTGGATGGCCTCACCCAGATAATAAAAAGTGTGGATGATGTTGCATTTAAAAAAATGGATGATCGCCTTATTGCTTACATGAAGCAAAGATCAAATATCACGGGATCTTCGCTCATCAATGTATCGCATCAGCAAATCGCGGATGATCTAGGTACCAACCGGGTAGTTATTTCCCGGCTTTTAAAGAAACTGGAAACGGACAAAAAGTTGCTTCTCTATCGTAACCAGATCAAACTCCTGAAGGATCTGTAACATTAGTTACAAAGAATTGTAACAATGTTACCGTAATAAACAATTAGCCCACCTGATATTTGCATTGAAAATGAATAATGACAATGTTGTACAAAAAGCAAATAGCCCCCGGGATAGCAGCCGATTCAATAAGCGGTTCACCAATCAACACTAATGAACTCAAAGGTAAAAAAATTCTTATTAAATTTCACCGTTTCAGCGGTTGCCCAATCGCTCAACGTCAGATTCATGAATTTATTGAGAGACAAAAAGAACTGAATACAGCCGGCGTGGAAACAATCATCTTTATGCATACCGGCAAAGATAAAATTGTGCCTGTGTATAGGGAAGTTCAAGGCCTGCATATCATTCCGGACAAGCAAAAAAAGTTCTATCATCTTTTCGGATCTGAATTCCTTTTCTTGAAATTTTTTTCATTGTTTTCATGGACTTCTACTTTCAAGTCATTCTTTAAAGGATATTTTCCACTGGTCCACCGATTTGGCGGCGGCATCTCAGGAGTTCCCTCTGATTTTCTTCTTAATGAGGAAGGAGAGATAGTGGACCTGCATTACGGTAAACATTTTGGCGATTCATGGTCTGTTTCTGAAGTATTGAAAAAACTGGATTAATTTACAAATACTATAAAACGTTTTGATAAAGCAACAACCAATAAATGATATCCGGGAAAAATACCGGATTAATTTTTCTCACAAATAGAAAAACGAGATGAACATACGACGGTTTTTCTGAGGCCCGGGGCAATTTCTGCCCCTTATTAAATTCTGAAGAAAATAAACATATACCTAATATTGCATCCGTCACCGGTGAAAAGCTATCAGTGAAAGCGTACGTTGGTTAATGCAGCGTTCACTGCTTTCATAAAAGCCATGTGATGATATTGGGTTGAAAAACTGTTGAGGTGAAAGAAACAACCGAAAATGATCCGCAACTCTTTGAGACAACTCTTTCAGAGATGTAATAAGATCGTTTTTCCAGATGGCAACTTCACCTGTGAGGAGTTTTTCGGAATAACAAAAAGCGCCTTAAATTATTTTTCTTTCCAAACATTATTAGCAGGATTATAATCCGGTAACACTTTATCAGGATCATAAGTCACCGATTCAATTTCTTCGGTGGAAGGATACTTGAATACCCAACTGGTATTGCGTTCCCAAATCTCCACAGGCAATTTCACTCTATCTGTTTTTCCGCTTTTCATTTTTATTTCCAAAATCACCGGCATTACCATTTTTTCTAAATTATCTAAAGTGATGTATGCACCTTTAGAGTAATCTGTGCTATCCACATATTTTACGCTGCGTACTCCTACATCCAATCTCCAGTTGTTTACAAACCATCCCCGCCAGAACCACTGCAAACTTTCACCCGAAACATTTTCTATGGTACGGAAGAAATCATCGGGAGTAGGATGTTTAAAAGCCCAACGTTTGATATATGTTTTAAATGCATAATCAAACCGTTCCGATCCTAAAATTTGTTCACGCAATAAAACCAGGCCTGCGCTGGGTTTACTATACAATAATGTTCCGTTATTTCTTTCTTTTAAATTATCGGCACCGTTACTTAAAATGGGTTCTAATGCCAGTGCAGTAAAAAATTCTGCTTGCCGTTCTGCATCAGTGGGTCTTGTCGGTTTATATTCACCATTATTAAAATTTGCGGTGGATAATGTATTGATGAACGTATTAAAACCTTCATCCATCCAGCCATATAAACGTTCATTGGAACCTACGATCATCGGGAACCAGGTATGTCCAAACTCATGATCATTCACGCCCCACAATCCACGGCCTCTTGCGGATGCTCCGCAAAAAACAATACCCGGATATTCCATTCCACCGGGTGCACCTGCTACTGCGGTGGCGGCTGGATAAGGAAATTCAAACCATTTAGCGGAATTGTACTCAATAGATTTTTTTACATATTCGGTGGAGCGCCCCCATGCTTTATCTCCATCGCTTTCTACAGGATATGCAGATATTGCAATTGATTTTTTTCCGCTGGGTAAATCCATTTTTGCAGCATCTATTATAAAAGCAGCAGAAGCGCCCCATGAAGCATCTCTTGCATTTTTTATTTTAAAATGCCAGGTCAATTCTGTTCTTCCTGGCGGACGGGATTTTGGATCATTCACTTCATCAGCAGAGCGAATAACAACTGTCTTTTCACTTTTTTCTGCTGCTGCCCAACGTTTCAGTTGTTCGGGTGTATATACTTCCTGCGGATTCAACAATTCACCGGAAGCCACTACGATATCTTTGGAAGGTGCAGTAATTTTTATATCAAAGTCGCCATACTCTAAATAAAACTCTCCGGGTCCAGTATAGGGTAAAGTGTTCCAGCCAGTCACATCATCAAACACACACATTCTGGGATACCATTGCGCAATGGTGAATATTTTCCCGTTTTTTGTTTTCAAAATTCCCATCCTGTCTGAACCATAATCAGGTGAAATAAACGAATATTCGATCTTCACTTTCAACACCCCACCATTTGCATTTAATTCTTTTGGCAGGAATATTTGCATACGGGTATCGTTGACCAGGTATTTTGCATCAGTTGCAATGGAGTTGTTTGGTCCGCTTAAAATTTTTACTGATTTAATTTTATCTCCTGCATCGAATACCTGTCCATGGCCCCCGTTGCGACTGCCGCCTATTGGTACAATAGCACTGCCACGGGAATCCTGCCGGAATAAATTCTGATCTAATTGCATCCAGATAAAATTCATTTTTAAAGGACTATTGTTGGTATAGGTCAGCACTTCTGTACCAGTGATCTCGTTTGTTTCTTCATTCAGCTTTGCCGCTAATTGGTAATCGGCACGGTTTTGCCAATACTTTGGTCCGGGTTCACCGGTTGCGGCCCTGTATTCATTTCCGTTTTTTGTATAAAAAAAAGGGGCGAATGTTTCCGTATAACTATAATTTGTTTTTGGAGCATTGGGATCGGGTACTTCAACAAAGCGTGGAGGTCCGGTTCTTCTTGCAGTATCTCTTATGGCAGGTTGTTGTGCAGTTGCAATATCTGCTAAGAAAAGTATTGCAACAAAAACGAATAGGTTCCTCATATAAATAATTTGTTTCTAAAAATAAAGTTGCAATATTACTGTAAAGCAGTAAAACATTTATGAGAATAAAGACAATTGGCAGCATACGTGTATAAATGAAAATTTATTTCCTTATAGAACATACAAAAAAATGAGTTGAATGATCAATTTTTTCAATATTTGACTTTTGGTTTACTGACCGAGGCCTGGAAAAGTATTTTCGGGATATATATCATCAAAGCAAAATATAGGATACTATCAAAACTGCCATCCCAATGTCACCAATGGCAAAGTATTTTCTTTTGAGAAAGCGGCCGATGCGGTGATCGCCAGCCGATTCAAGGGCGAAAACCAGATACCTGCTCCATAGCCATCATGCCAAATAGAAGAATTATCATTTTTCACCCATACTCTTCCGACATCATTAAAGAACAATAAACCGATGGAACCCGGGAACAGATAGGTTCTGAAATCTGCCACTTTAATTCTCATTTCAACATTGTTGTATGCCATCGCTTTCCCAGCAAAACGATAACGGCGATATCCTCTCAGACCTTCCATGCTTCCAAGATACTGCGCCTGGAAGAATTCAAAATTATTATTGAAATTGATCCCGGCGCCAAATCTGGTTGCCAATACAAAGCCGGCGTTTTTACTGAAGCTGGTGTATAAAGACATTTCTGAATTCAGTTGTGTAAGTGAATTACTATAACTGTTCATCCCGCTCAGCACTTTCAAAGTAGTTTGCCAGTTGATTCCCCTTGTGGGCATGAGTTTGTTATTACGATCATCTAAACTCAGCGTCAGCTGTCCTCCCATCCATGATTTATTTTTGGTCAGGGTAGAAAGATCCAACCCATTAGCAGGGGTCATCAGGATAAACCGGTTAATATTGTCAGAAGAATCAAATTGATAATATTCATATACGGGACCCCACAATACAGAAAATGAAGAACCCAATTTATGTTTTAATGAAATTCCAAGAGAAGCAACCTGGTATCTGGCCCGGTAATATCTTATTTTCTCCGGTTGATCTTTATTATAAACAGATTCATTGCCATAACTGAAAAAATTGGTGGAGTTATTCGGCGCTTTCACCAATGCATTTAAATTAATATCAGCATTACCAATGGCATTTACAAACTCCCCGATATATTTAAAGCTATAGGCTTTTGTTGCCAAAGCATGCGTTACGGTGAACTGATGCATTTGCGCATAAGGCGATCTCCGGAAACCTTGTTTGGTAAAACGCATCGAAGCTCCCAGGTAAACTCCATCATCCGGGTTATAAGTAACCGCCAGCATGGGCCGGTGCGTATTGTATTTAAAATTTTTCCACTGATAATCGTTGACGGAAGCATGAGTAGATAATTTTTTTCTGAAATCATTATTGCCGGTGAATGTATTATTTTCTGTTGAATCATCGAGGTCATACACCAATGTTTTACCACGGCGGGATGTAGCGTCACTTTCATATACATCATTTCCGATGCCACCGATAATGCGGATTTTAATTGCATTGCTGTTTCCTTTCATGATAAAATGATCATCACCTCCACGGCCATACAACCGAATTTCTTTTGTTATGGAAGGATCAAATGTTCTTTCATAAATTTTATGTTTAACCTCATCTTCTTTATTAATTTTCCGCACTTCTATTTTTACAGAGCCATCATCGTTGCGTTTGATCTCAAATTCCTCCTTCTTATCGCTGCCTGCAATGTTTACTATTTTGGAAAGAAAGCGATAATAGGTCATCATCTCCTCAGCAAAATATTTTCTTCTTTCTTCCATTTTGACAATGATTTGATTTTTGGCGGCAAGGCTTCTGAATTCCGGCGGTTGCTGATCCAGCGCTTTTTCAATTAATTCATCTGTCATTTTTGGTAAAAATTCATCTATTGCTTTTTTCCAATCATCTTCATCCAATTCACTCAGGTAAGTATGATCCATGTTTCTTGCATTGAAATTGAATGTTTTTATGTTACGTGCATAAGGCCGGAATCCCTGAACCTGCGGAGCCAGCCAGTTTTGCCTTGCAAATGACGCCAATAATCCTTCGCTTATAAAAAATGGTTGATCCCTGTCTCTCGGCAGTGCCTGGAATTTTTTTCCGTTGCCTTTTTCTATATCGGCCCACTGCCACTGATCTTCATGCCTGTCAAAATCCATGATAAACATATCGAGCAGTCTTGCATTCAAAAACTGTTCTTGATCTACACTGTTATCATTATCCTTTCTTAATTCATCGGCCATGTCATCTGTACTTATTCCTTTTTTAAAACCGGCAAGTTCTCTTTCTTCCAGTAGATATGCTTTGTTTGCATAATCTTTTCTGAATTTTCCAAGACGTGGATCATCAGCTACATAAACTAACCTGGGATTTGCATGAGGCACACCGGCAGCCGTTGCAAACGGAGGCACCGATAATGCTGCATACGGATATGATGCGGATACACCATCTGAAATAATATCTTTTGCAAAAGTACCCCTGAGGTCAGGTGGCAATGCAGCATCCGTTACATTTTTAGTAACAGCTCTCAACACAAACTGTCGTCCGCTTGAATCTTTCAGTCGCAGAGATTTTGTTTGATGCCCGCCTCCACGTTTGATCGGGGTAAGCCCACCTAATTCCTTGCTTAGGTCAATAACGGGAACACGAATAGGCTGAGCCCACTCTTTACGATAATTTTTTCCCATCAAAAACTTTTTAAACCCTCCTGCCCTCAATGTTGTGGAGCCAACAATGGTCATGGAATCAGGAAAAGAAATTTTTTCACTTGTTGCTATTTCTTTCTGAGATGCCGTAATAGGTTTTACTGATAAACCATAAACCGGATCTGAGAGATCTTTACTTTCCTTGACAGTAAAAAATTTTATATCTACTTTTCCATCGGCGCTCACTTCAATCACAGCAAACCCTAATTCTTCTTTTGCAAAAAGCGAATACTTTCCTTTTTTAACCTGCACTTTTTTAGAACCACCTCCACTTACAATATATGTGATGCTGTCATGCTGAAGCAATTGTAGATTATGATCATGGCCTGCTGCATCAATGACATTCGGATGTTGCTTCAGCGCTTCTTCCATCTTTGAAATAAAATTTTTGTACTGCGGATGTTTGATATCCTGGATATTTCCAAACCAGGCTCTTGATACCGGGTAAATGGAACCGATCACCGGAAGGGGAATATATAATCCGGGCGAAACATCTGTAAGCGGGAAAATATGTTGCTTCAAAGTAAAATATCCGCCATGACGGCCATGCGTATATAACGGATGATGCATGAGTGTGATCACCAGTTTATCCGGATACATTCACAAAATATCTTTCAGTGCAGTAATTACTTCGTCTTCTGTTTTATAATCACAATCGGATTCAAGACCGGGTTTTTCTCCTTTCTGCAACCACCATTGACTGTCCATAAAAATCAACAGCACCTGATTGTTCAATAGATATGGCACAGGTCCCGGGCATCCATTCATAGGTAGCGCCTGCACATTCGGCCATCCCTGCGAATTGATATAATATTCTTCATTTTTAATTTGTTCCCATCCACCGGACTTTCCTTGTTTCCAGTCATGATTACCGGGAACAAAAAATGCTTTTGAAATTTTATCTTTTACAACAGAAAGCTGATAATCTATAGCGGCCTTTGCTGCATCGTATTTTTTTCCTGCATCGGGCATTCCTTCGGGATAAATATTATCGCCGAGATAAATCAACACATTGCTACTATCGTTCCAATCAATATGCTGCTTTAACCAATCGCAAACAGGATGTTTACCGTTTTGCATTTCGCCGGCATCACCTACCAAAAATATCCGTTGAGTAATTCTGCTTTGCTGTGCAGATCCATACAATGAAAGTATGAGCATCAGCATGGGGAACTTTCGAAGCAGATGCATAGTGGAAGATTTTTTGGTTTATCGTTTCCCATCCGGTTTTAATCTAAAAAGTTACGGTTTATAAATGAATTTAAGAATTGTAGCTGCTCCATCGCCGCTTTCATTGGAAATATACATATCACCATTGGGAGCAAAAGTTATTCCTTCGGGTTGATTAAACAATTTGGGGTCAAGGCGAAAGACATTTTCTACATTTCCATTTTTATCTGCAATCACCAGCAGTTTACCCACCGATGCTACTATAAATAACTTGCCTGTTACAGGGTTGATGGCCGCAGCGGAAGGTTTAAATGCTGCAGCGGGATCATTCAATCGCATCCGGATGATATCCAGGTTCACATCATAAACAGGTTCATTTGAAAATTGCAAAGTAGCCAGGTCAAACCGATACGCAGACCGCACTTTATCCTTTTCATGAGTGCATTGCTTACAAAGCATCATGAGGTTGTGGCCGGAGGAGTCAAGATAAAGTGTTTCAAATTCATTTTTCCCTTTTAATTGTAAAGCAAATTCCCTGGTGCCTGTTATTCCCCCGTTTTTTGTAAGTACCTGAACGATGGTTCCTGAACTGATTAATAAATAATCCGCCGTGTCGGTATGAACAATATCTTCATAATCGCCATGGCCGCCGAATTTTAATTTATCAAAATCATCTTTTTTATTTTTAAAATCCACTTTGAAGATTTCTCCTTTCTCATCATTTTCTGCCAATAAAATATCCTGACCGGCTATGTAAGAAATACCGGAAATTTCATGCAGGTGATTACCCAATGTCATTATTTCATCGGGTTTTGAAAAATCGTACATCGGTTTTGGAGCAGAAACATTTTTGTCATTCCTGTTTGCATATACAAATTTCAGCATGATGGGGGCTGTGCTGCCTCCTTTGTTGCAGATGTACATATCTCCATTTTTCTGAAAACAAATTCCTGTCGGATCAGGAAACATACCCGGAATAAGAACATATACTCCTTCCGGTTTTCCATTCATATCTGTTATCACCAACTGCCTGCTAGATGAAGAGAGGATATAAATTTTTTGCTGCACGGGATTTATTGCCGCTGCTGTTGGCTCCAGTTCTGAACTTTTCCGGGGTGATAGTTGCCTGATCTTCCTTTTATTTATATAAAAAAGGGGGGTACGATTCAGGCCAATGGAGTCAATATAATAAACATATGCATTGATGTTGTCTTCATCTTCCTTAGCGTTTGCATTACCGATTATTATCAGTGCTTTCCTGGAAACATCATAAAACAAAGTCTCAAAGCCATTTTCTTCATTTGGCAATTTGGCCAATTCTACCAAAGCCCAGTCTCCAGAGTTGTTTGTAACACATTTAAATAAAACACCGTCATTTCTCAATATATAAGGTATAGAATCCACCATAGCCACATCAGTATAGTCTCCCTTTTCTCCGAAGCTTGCTTCATTTATAATATGTTTCGTGTCCCTTTCCAGCATAAAGATTTTCCCGGTATTATTGACTTCAGCAAAAAACACGTCTCTTTTTTTATCCCAGGATATTCCTGATATTTCTTTTAGGCGGTTATCCAGCTTCATAATTTCTGGATTCGCAAAATTGTAATTCGGGGGTGATTTTAAAACAACCATTTTTCTTTTGCAGGCGGATAAGAGAATAATGGCAGCAAGCAACCTGAATGTCCACCACGGATTCTGAAGGGATAAAATCCTTCTTCTGATGATTTTGTTTACATTTATCATGTGTAATTTTTAATTATGACCGAAAACCACTCAAAACTGTTATTAGATGCCGAGAACTATGTGTCCGATCTTTTCCTGAATAAAGTTAATAAAAGCGTCAGGTTTCATAACCTGGCACATACCCAGAGTGTAGTAATTGCATGCGAAGAACTGGCACAATATTACCAGCTACATGAAGAAGATCATCTTGTATTGATTATTTCCGCCTGGTTTCATGATAGCGGTTTCAGCAGTGGTAACGCCCAGGGCCATGAAGAAGTGAGTATTGAATTAGCTTTAAAATTCCTTCAAGATCATAACGCTAATCCCTCCTACATAAAAAAAGTTACTTCCTGCATCGAGGCCACCAGGATGCCTCAATCTCCAAAAAATCTTACAGAACAGATTCTTTGCGATGCCGACCTCTTTCATCTCGGCACTGAAGATTTTGCCGAAAGAAACAGGCTGCTGAGAGACGAGTTGATAGAATTTTCAAAACAGGATATTTCAAAAAAACAATGGAGAAAGATGAATATCAACTTTCTCGAAAACCACAAATATTTTACTGATTACTGCCGGCGCAAACTGCAACCTGTAAAAGAAAAAAATCTCGAAGGATTAAAAAGCAAAGAAGAAGAAGGGAAAAAAAAGAAAAAGACGAACCTGGCAGAAGATATATTGGCAACTTCATCGGAGCAGGCAGATAAAGATGCCGAGGTAAAAAAGAAAAAAGAAAAAGAGGAACGAACTGAAAGAGAAGCTACCGCAGTGTTTCGTATCATGGCATCCAACCAATCCAACCTGAGTAAAATGGCTGATGATAAAGCTCACATTATGATATCTGTAAACTCAATCATCTTATCTGTCATTGTGGGCTTTTTGGGGAAAGAACTTAAAAGCAATTACAATCTCATTTATCCTACTATTGCCATTGTTGCTACCGGTGTGCTTACTATAGTTTTTTCTATATTGGCAACACGGCCTAATGTATCCTCTGGGAAATTTACAAGAGAAGATATTCAAAATAAAAAAACCAACTTGTTGTTCTTCGGAAATTTCTTCCGCATGTCATTACCCGATTACGACTGGGCCATGCAGGAAATGCTGAATGATAAACAGTATTTGTACAGCAGCATGATCAAGGATAATTATTTTTTAGGCGTAGTGCTGGCTAAAAAATACAGGTATCTCCGTATCTCATATAATATTTTCATGTACGGCCTTATCATTTCCATGATCATCTTTGCCATTGTATTTATTCTGCCGCAGCCGGGGTTTACGTATACGCCGGGATATTAAAAAAGCCAGTTCAACGACCGGCCTTAGAGTATTTTTTTCAGAGCAATTTTTTAATATGCTCTACCAATTCTGTTTTTGTAATGGGTATTCCCATAATCTTGTTATACCCCGTGGCATCCACAAAATAAACATCACGGATAATTTTTATTAACTGCCCGTTGTTGATCTCAGGGATTAAAACTTTTTCAAAATTTTTGATGATAGCGCCAAGATTTTTTGGGAAAGGACGCAGATAACGGAGATGAGCATGACTCACCGCATGGCCTTTTGCCTGCAATTCTTCCACAGAAGATTTTATTGTACCATACGTAGAGCCCCAGCCCAGAACCAAAATTTTTCCTTTAGCAGGACCACTATCCAATTTTTGTTCGGGAATATAATCAGCAATCTTATCCACTTTGGCCTGGCGAATCTTTACCATGTGTTGATGGTTGTCGGGATCATAACTCACATTACCGGTGCCATCCTGTTTTTCCAATCCACCTATGCGATGTTCCAAACCTGGGGTGCCGGGTATGGCCCAGGGGCGAACATATTTTTCATCCCGTTTATAAGGCAGCAACACTTCTTCTCCTTCATCCAATTGTTTTTTGAAACTTACTTTTATTTCCGGCAGATCGGCAGATGTTGGAAACCTCCACGGCTCGGCACCATTGGCAATATATCCGTCGCTTAAAAAAATAACCGGCGTCATGTGTTGCACCGAAATTCTTGCTGCTTCATACACGGCATCAAAACAATCGCTTGGTGTAGATGCAGCTATCACCGGCATTGGGCATTCACCATTTCTACCATAATATGCCTGCAACAGATCGCTCTGTTCTGTTTTTGTTGGCAAGCCGGTTGATGGGCCTCCTCTTTGTACATTGCAAATCACTAATGGAATTTCAAGCATCAAAGCCAATCCCATCGCCTCTGCTTTTAATGCAAGTCCGGGACCGGAAGTGGTGGTAACCCCTAATGCTCCGCCATAAGAAGCACCGATAGCAGAAGCAATAGCAGCAATTTCATCTTCGGCCTGGAAAGTACGAACACCAAAATTTTTATACCGGGCAAGGTCATGCAAAATATCGGAGGCAGGCGTGATTGGATAGGAGCCCAGAAATAATGGTAAGCCACTTTTTTGCGAAGCAGCAATTAATCCATATGCTAATGCCTGGTTGCCCATGATGGAGCGATAACTGCCCGGCTCCATCTTTGCTTTTTCCACTTTATACGTAGTAGTGAACGTTTCTGTCGTATCTCCATAATTATATCCGGCCTGTAACACTTTGACATTACTGTTCAATATATCATCCTTCTTTCCAAATTTTTCTTTCAAAAAACTAAGCGTGCTGCTCATATCCCGGTTATACATCCAATATAAAAATCCCAACACAAACATATTCTTGGCCCGGTCTTTTTCTTTCATACCCATCGTAAAGTCTTTCAGCGCTTCACGGGTCATTTTGGTCACATCTATTTTAATCAGTTCATAATTATCCAATGAACCATCCTCCAATGGATTGATACCATCAGCATAATTGGCAAGCCGAAGATTTTTTGGATCAAACCCATCAGTGTTTGCAATAATCTTTCCACCCTTCTTTAACTGGCGCAAATTTGTTTTCAGTGCTGCTGCATTCATAGCTACCAATACATCACAGGCATCACCGGGGGTAAAAACAGGGTTGCTTGAAAATCGAAGCTGGTATCCGCTTACGCCAGGCAGAGTTCCCTGCGGCGCCCTAATCTCTGCCGGAAAATCCGGGAAAGTGGCAAGGTCAATTCCAAGAAGAGCGGTGTTGTTGGTAAACTGGCTGCCGGTTAATTGCATACCGTCTCCACTATCGCCAGCAAATTTGATGACGACATCATTGATTATTTCCTGTTTACGGGTCATGAAAGAAAAGATTTGGATGGCGAATTTACAACAGGTTCGGCAATAGTGGATGATGAAAAATGAAAAAAGGATTTTAAATCAAGATCAACACTCCTGCTCTTAATTACCGGTAGGTGGACTAAACAGGAAATCAACTGTACTTAGAAGATTTATTATGGAATGTCTGTCAAATTCAGGACTGAAAGCCAGTCAACAAATATATTTTTCTCTTACCTATCCATATAATATTTTATATCTAATAGCAATTATAACCAGGCAAATTTTACTAATGATTCGTTTGAAAAAAAATATTTAATAATTGTTTTTAAAATTTAATATATCAGAAACTTTTAACCTTTCTGCATTTTATATATTGAAGTAAATAATCTGTTAGGCCGGCCCGTTTTTCAGAATAAAAAATTAAATTGCACCTGTATTGTACTGAATTTTTCTGTTTATCTGCGTTGCGAAACTACAATCAGCTTGAAATCCTTTACGATAATTCTTATTTGTAATCTTAAAACACAATCATTATGAAAAAAATTTTGTTTCAATTCCTTTTTTCAGGTTTAAGCCTGATAATATCTATGAGCCTACAAGCGCAACCACCACAATCACTCAACACAACTCCGTCAAAAAGTGAAAGCAGCAAGGTGAAAATTCCATCTTTCCCTCCCAATGAAACTACAACCGGAACGGTAACTATTGAAGGACAAAAACTTTCCTATAAAGCTGTAACCGGAACCTTACCCATATTAGATAACGATGAAGAAGACACTACGGCACGGATGTCATTTGTTGCTTATTTCAAAGATGGGGTTACAGACTTATCTGCTCGTCCTGTCACTTTTTTATATAATGGCGGTCCCGGTTCTTCCACCCTTTGGCTTCACATGGGATCATTTGGTCCCCGCAGGGTAGTGGTTGACGGCACCACTCATATGCCCGGAGCACCTTATAAATTTGTAAACAATGATTACAGCCTGTTAGATGCAAGCGATCTTGTTTTCATTGATGCACCGGGAACCGGTTTTGGCAGAATAGAAAAGGGAAAAGAAAGTGATTATTATGGAGTAGATCAGGATGCTTCAGCATTTGCAAAATTCATACAACGTTTTATCACAATTTTTGAAAGATGGAATTCACCAAAATTTCTTTTTGGTGAAAGCTATGGCACCACCCGTTCTGCAGTTCTGTCTAATTTACTCCAGAACCAATACAGCATTGATCTGAATGGGGTAATCTTACTCTCTCAAATTCTCAGTTTCGGAAATTCAGTTGACGGCCCATCCCGTGATCCCGGTAATAACAAACCTTATGAGTTATCATTACCTACCTATGCGGCAACAGCGTGGTATCATCATAAGCTACCTGCTCAAAATAACAACCTGGAAGCATTTCTGAAAGAAGTAGAACAATTTGCCATGAATGATTACGCATTAGCACTGGACAAAGGAGCTAAACTGGATGCAGTTACTTTTGATAAAATTGCAAACCAATTGCATCAATACATTGGACTGCCGGTTGATTATATAAAGAAAGCCAACCTTCGGATTGACGGTGGTGAATTTGAACAACAACTTCTTTCAAGTGAAGAGATGGCTACTGGTCGTCTGGATACACGTTTCAGCGGCCCGGTGATGGATCCGCTGGCTCAACGTTCATTCAGTGATCCACAGTCGGATGCTATCAGTGGCGCTTATGTAGCTTTGCTCAATGATTATATAAGAAAAGATTTAAAATATGGAAAAACTATGGTTTATCGCCCCAATGTTTATGGAAGAACAAACTGGAATATGAAACACGCCGGCTCCCCGGGAACTTTGAATGTGACAAGTGACCTGGCAAACGCCATGAAAGGAAATCCCAATATGAAAGTGATGCTAGCCGCTGGTTATTATGACCTGGCCACTCCATTTTATGAAGGTGTTTATGAATTAGAACATTTACCTATGCCCTCAGCATTGCAAAAGAATATTCATTACTCATTTTATGAATCAGGCCACATGGTTTATCTGCATCTGCCCTCATTAAAAAAATTACACAATGATGTAAAACAATTTATTGAAGGCAATTCCAATAGCGGTTCATAATTATTTTTTATTTCATTTTCAAAAGCCGGTTCGCACAAAACCGGCTTTTTGATTTCTTTTTATTTTGAAATACTTATGAATTTTACACAGGTGATATTGCTGTTACATTTTTAAACAGCATAAAATCACAACCTGTCAGTTCCAATAGCAGCAATTACAAATTATTTCTTCTAATTAAAGTACCTCCAAAGCAATGCTGATATTTTCCGAGTCAACACCCATGCTTCATTAGTGGAGTTCCAGCTTGTATCCTTATTGTTTTTAGTAAATATGGAAAAGATGTATGGATTCTTTTTGCTGTTCACATACACTACTTCATTACGGCTTTCATCCACAGCGCCGTTTTTATCAGCCGTAAAAACACCGGCCGGTATCTGGCTCAGGGCTTCTTCGTCCCAGTATTGACGACCCAGCAACCGTAACATTTTATCACTGGCTTCTTTGCTGATTATTTTTCCATCTACAATCTGGTTCATGATTTTGGCAATTTCACGGGGTGTAGTCTGTCCCCAGCCATAGATAGAGCGAAACGCTTCCCTCCCTTTTGTTCTGCTATTCACTCTTGTAAATTTATATCCCATACTGTCCAGGATAGAATTGATTTTTAAACCACCTCCGGCTAATCCCTGCAGCCACAGGCTGGCACAATTGTCACTGATGGTCAGCATTAGCATCATCACCTTGCTTAATTCAATAGTAGCACTGTCTTTGAAACGGGAAAGTATATCGTCTCCTTCATCATAATAAAGAGAATCGGTGTAAGTCAGGCGTTGATGATATTTCAATTCGCCTTTCTGAATTTTATCCATAATACCGATAAGAATAGAAATTTTTACAATGCTTGCAGTTGGAAATAGAGTATCAGCATTAATGGCAACTATTTTATTATGCTTCAGATCATGCACATAAATCCCGATATCGCCATGAAAATCTTTTATGACATCTTCTAATTGAGATTGAAGTTTTTTATCTGTTTTTTGTGCATTTGAAAACAACAATGCAAACAGGAGCACCAGGCATAGCAATCTTTTCATTGGTAGATTATTTATTATGAAATCTAAAATTAACGAGAGTTATGTTGCAAAACTCCAGCACAAACCCGCATACCCGGAAGATGAAGAAAAAATTTAATAGTCGGTCTTTCGGTCTGCCAGATTAATTTTTTAAACGGCTTCATAATTTTCTCTTACATAATCGGCCATAATTATATGTTTTTTATTCAATCTTAAATTTCATTTTAAAATTACACCGCGGCGGTAAGTCACTGTTTATTTGGTGCAATTTAGTTAACTTGTTCACTGCAATGAATCATATCCAGATCAAACGGATTTATGAATCACCATCTGAAGAAGATGGATACCGAATATTGGTGGATCGGCTATGGCCCAGAGGGATTAAAAAAGAGAAGGCTAAATTAGATGAATGGCTCAAAGACCTGGGACCCTCCGATACACTCCGGAAATGGTTCAATCATCAACCTGAACGATTTAAAGAATTTGAAAAAAAATACCTGGCAGAACTTACTGTATTAAAAGATGAATTGAAGAGGATAAAAATACTCAGCAAAAAAAGTACGATCACTCTTTTGTACAGCGCCCGGAACACGGAGATGAACCAGGCCGTAGTGATATTAAAAGTGTTGAATAGGATGAAATGAAAAAGAGTTTTATCTCCTTGCTTTTATAAGCGAAGTCAGCGGATGACGCAGATTGGTATAGCCCATCATATCAATTTTTACACTGCCCACCACCAGGGGGCTTTCTACACGAACCGGAATATGATTATCATCATCTGATATCCAAACCGTCATTTTTTCACCGCCTTCAAAAATGGTTCCTTTTACCAGTAATGGTTTTATTTTAATCGCCTTAAATTTTCCGTATTTAGTTTTGATTGTCTCTTTTCCGAGGTAGCGGATATACATACTATACACTTCATCATCCAGGAACATGGAGAATGGTATTTTATCATCCTGTTGATATTTGGAGAAATCAATATTCCTGGCATAATACATAGCGCTGACCACATCCTGAACGCATTGAGGCACTTTGAAAACACCCTCACCTGAAACAGCAGTGTTGGCTGTTTTGTTGAACGTAACATTCTGATATTTTTTATAGCCGCCTTCATTCACGGAGCGAATGAATTTTAATGGCTGCATGGTAGCAGTATCAATAAATGTTTCGTACCGGTCTCTTACTTTATAAATCCAATCATAAGAAGAATTACTTTTTCCTTCCCCGATAATATGATAAGAAGGGCGGTTATTCATTATTTCCAATGAACTGGTGAACGTGGCATTGCCGGCATTCACATAAATACCTGCCACAGCATAATACACCGTGAAGTTTACTATTTCATCTGCATTAAATGCGGTGTTACTGACTCCGCAAAACTCTTCAGGCGGCTGGTGAAGTTTCACCGAAGCATTGAACAGCAATATAGCCAATCCCAAAACAACAATATGTTTAAGCCTTTTCATTTTTACCCCTGAATATTTTTTTAATTCCTAAAATTAATAAACTACCGATGATAGCAGGAATCACCAGGTTGATAAACCAGATACTTCCGGCAGTAATAGTTATACCCAATCCATTTGAACTGAACAATCCCACCAAACTTAATACTACCTGGCCCCGTAATCCCAGCTCCGCAATAGCGAATGTAGGGATGATCGCCAGTACCAGGAATGAAACACTGGTTGCCCAAAAACCCTGCCACCACAAAATGTTGACATCAAATAAACGAAACAAAAGATAATACTGTATTATAAAAATAAAAAATCGCAAAGCAGATAAAAACAATAATTGCAGCAGCAGTTTCAGGTCAAAACTTTCAAGCGACTGAACCAGGTACAGATAACGGTTTTTAGCCGAAAACCGATTTACCCATTTTATCAGCCAGGACAGGCGGAAATAAAACAATGTTAAAACTATCAACGACGTCAATACTCCATAAAGTAAAACATGATTCCAGGGCGAGGCAAGCATTCCTGCTGTTTGAATTTTCGGAAGCAGTACTATTAAACTTATACAACCCATCATCAATGTTATGATCAACTGGCTGATGCTGCCGACAATAGTCAGTGAAATTGATTTTAAACGATTCCCCTCATCCATATATAAAACCCTGCCGAGGTATTCACCCATCCTGTTTGGAGTACTTACCGAAAATGAAACACCGGATAAAACGGCTTTGAAGGCCTTTAAAAAACCTACATCCTGAATTTTTTTTACTGATAATTTCCATTTTACCGTTTCAATGCTCCAGTTAGCGATCATCAGAGCTAAAACTGCAAAAAGATTCCAGATCATCGCACTGTCCAAAGATTGACGGATACGGGTCCATGCCTGTGGTAAGTCGGGCTGATTTTTTATTTGTCGGTAAATAGAAAAAGATAATCCCGCAAACAATATGGGGCCAAGAAAATATTTGATGAAGATTTTGATATTTTTACGCTGGTAAAATTTCAAACAGCAGGACTATTTTAATTAATTCTGTAAAAATACAGCCCTTCGTGCAAAAGAAAAGCAAGATTATACTTGGTATTGATCCCGGCACATTACTCATGGGGTATGGAATTATAGAAGTAAATGGGACAGCATTACGACTTAAAGAAATGAATGTGCTTCGCCTGCCTGCAAAAAAAAGTAATCCCGAAAGATTGCATATCATACATAGTAAAGTGGAAGAGTTAATCAAATTTTTCAAACCGGACGAATTTGCCATTGAAGCTCCTTTCTTTGGAAAAAATGTGCAGAGTATGCTAAAACTGGGAAGGGCGCAGGGTGTAGCTATCGCCGCAGCCATGAGCAAAGGAATTCCCGTAACTGAGTATTCACCCAAAAAAGTAAAACAATCCGTAACCGGAAATGGTAATGCCGGTAAAGAACAGGTATGGAAAATGCTTCAGCAATTATTGTCTGTAAAACAAGAACCCGCTTCTTACGATGCTACAGACGCATTGGCGGTGGCTGTGTGTCATCATTTTCAGTTACACTCCTTCATAGGTAAACTAAGTAATGGATTCAATGGCTGGGAGGATTTTGTAAAAAAAAATCCTGGAAGAATAAAAAGAAAATAAAGCCTGGTAAAAATGCCTTATCAATCCTTCAGGTAACTTAATATTTTTTCCTGTACTTTTTTCAATTTTTCATCGGATGCTTTTGGCTTAGCTTGTGTAAAATTCAAATCATTAGCGGAATTGATAGGAATGAGATGAATGTGTGCATGAGGCACTTCCAGTCCAATAACACTGATGCCGCAGCGGTCACAGGGAAACGCTTTTTCAATAGCTTTGGCTATAGGTTGTGCAAATACCAATATTTCGTTTAAATAATCTTTCGGAAGATCAAACAGGTTATCAACTTCTATTTTGGGAATTACCAAAGTATGGCCTTCTCTCAAGGGAAAAATATCAAGAAATGCATAAAACTTTTCATTCTCTGAAATTTTATAAGAAGGGATTTCTCTTGCAATGATTTTTGAAAATAATGTCATACCAGGAAATAATTTGAGTTTTAAAATAAGAGCCGTTGAATGCAGTATCTCTCCATTCTCATAACAAAGCTAAACCCTAATATGGGAAACAAAAAGAGGCTGCCTGGAAAGTCAATTTTTTAATTTCCTATCAAAACACCGGGAACACAAAGCATGTATTATTTGACCTTATTTTTTTGTGTACCAAATGGCTTTGAGGGATAGGTTACTTTTGACAGCCATCCGAATCATTTTTATAATTGATCAGGCTGTAATCTTTTCAATCTTGAATTTAATAAGGCCTGCAGGCGCCTGCACTTCAGCCATATCACCCACTTTTTTTCCAAGAATTCCTTTTCCAATAGGTGACGTGACTGAAATTTTTCCGGCTTTCAGATCCGCTTCTTTTTCGCTTACTATCTGGTAGGTCACCTGTTTTTTCGTATTCAGGTTATTCAAAGTTACTTTGGTCAGGATAGAAACTTTGCTGGTATCAATATTAGATGCATCAATCACACGGGTATTGGCGAGCTGTGATTCGAATAAAGCAATCCGGGCTTCTAATAATCCCTGGGCTTCTTTGGCGGAATCATATTCAGCATTTTCTTTCAAATCACCTTTTTCCCTAGCTTCGGCAATAGCACGGCTGGCAGCAGGACGATCTATTGCTTTCATCCGCTGCAATTCCACTTTCATTTGCTCCAATGTGTCTTTGGTGACATATTGAATATCACTCATAATACACCTCCTTTAATAAAAATAAAAAAAAATAACAACGCCTCAGTAAAAGCTGAAGCGTTGCATTAGTTCCACAAAGATAAATATTTTTTGGAAAAAAAACAGCAATGAATTACTCAAGTTTAAGTTTTTCCAGAAGCACTTTTGCCATTTTATAAAAAGCTTCATGGCTGTACCCGGCAATATGGGGTGTCAGTATCACATTGGGCTGAGCGGTTAGCCATGTCAACTGTTCTTTTTCAACGGGAGAATAGGTATCTAACTTTTCATTTTCTAAAACATCAAGCCCGGCACCGGATATTTTATTTATTTTAAGCGCCTCAATAATATCCCGGGTATTTACAATTTTTCCTCTTGAAGTATTAATGATCCACGGTTTTTGCGCCAAAGTACTGAAAAATTTTTCGTTTGCCATGTAATGTGTTTCATCTGTGAGAGGGACATGAAAGCTGATCACATCAGCATAACGGCAAACTTGTTCCATACTCGCCTCTTTAATAAAATCTTTTGCAAACCCGAATTTATATTTATCATAAGCCAATACCGTCACGTCAAATGATTTCAACAATTTCGCAAATGCATTTCCTGTATTTCCAAACCCGATAATGCCAACCGTTTTCCCGGTTAATTCGGTGGCACGGTTTTCTTCTCGTTTCCATAACCCTTTTTTAATTTCATCATAAGAAGAGGAAAGTTTATTCATCAGGTTCAGCAATAGCCCCAGGGCGTGTTCAGCTACTGCATTGCAATTGCCTTCCGGGCTGCTGACACATTTTATATTTCTACTCTCCGCATATTTCACGTCTATCAATTCCATGCCGCTGCCGATGCGCCCGATCCATTTCAGTTGCCTTGCTTTACCTAAAATAGCTTTATCAATTTTCAGCCTTGTGGTAACAACCAAGCCTTCTGCATCACCAATAATTGCACCCAGGTCATCATAACTGACCTGCGGTTGGTAGATAACATCATAGCCATGTTGTAATAACCGGTTTAACAAATATTCATGAGTCTTTGCCGTGATAATAATTTTTTTCATTTCATTTTAAAAGTAAGTGAAGCAAAATCCTGTACCGATAATTGTTCCGGTCGTTTATTAAACACTTCGTCTTGCAATATTGTTGCATCAAATAAATTTTTTACTGAATTGCGAAGGGTTTTTCTTCGTTGATTGAATGCTGTTTTCACCAATAAAAAGAAATTATTTTGGGAGCGCATTTCCAAACTCTTTTTAACCGGGTTCAATCGTATCACAGCGCTTTTCACTTTGGGTGGCGGCTGAAATGATTTTTCAGACACCTCGAATAAATACTCCACATCAAAAAAGGCCTGTATCAGTACACTCAAAACACCATACGTTTTATTTCCTTCTTTTGCTTTGATACGCTGCGCCACTTCTTTTTGAAACATACCGATTACCGATTCCACATCTTCCTTCCATTCAAGTATCTTAAACAATATCTGCGAAGAAATATTGTATGGAAAGTTACCCACCAAAGTAAATTTATTTTCAAATGGCTTTTCAATGGATAAGAAATCCCTGTGAATAATTTTTCCTTCTAATTGAGTAAATGTGCTTAATAAAAACTCCACCTTCTCATCATCCACTTCCACGGCTTTTAACTCAATGTTTGGGATTTGAAGTAAATATTTAGTCAGGGCGCCGCCGCCCGGTCCTACTTCGATTAACTGGTGAAAAGAATGTTGCTGCAAAGCTGAAACAATCTTTTTACAGATATTTTCATCTTTTAAAAAATGCTGCCCCAGGGATTTTTTCAGCTTGTACATGGGTGCAAATGTAACTGTTTGAGGAAAGCAGTATTTTTACCTTTCAATTATTTTACTAATGAACCCTGCCTCAAAACCTGCTATCGGAGTTTCCTGCGGCGATCTGAATGGAATCGGAATTGAACTGATCATTAAAGCATTTTCAGATACCCGGATCCTGGAAATGTGTACCCCGATAATTTTTGCATCCAATAAGGTTATCAATTTTTACAGGAAATCCATTCCGGAAATCAATTTTAATTTTCAGAGTATCAAAGAAGCTAATCGCCTGAATCCAAAACAAGCCAATGTGTATAATTGCTGGGAGGAGGAAGTTGCTATTGCCCCGGGGCAATTGTCTGAAAACGGCGGAAAGTATGCTGTACTTTCATTACGTACTGCAGGGCAGGCGCTCAAAGAAAAAATTATTGACGGGCTGGTGACGGCTCCTATCCATAAAAAAAACACACAGTCGGCCGATTTTAATTATACAGGCCATACCCCTTTTTTAAAAGATCTTTTTGGTGCCAGGGATGTAGTGATGATGATGTGCGCCGGAAATTTCCGGGTGGCATTGGTGACAGAGCATGTTCCGGTATGTGATATTTCAAAACATATTACCAAAGAAGCGATCCTCAGCAAACTTCAGATCATACACCAGAGTTTACAGAAAGATTTTGGAATTGATAAACCCCGTATCGCTGTGTTAGGATTGAATCCTCATGCCGGTGATGAAGGATTAATAGGTAACGAAGAAGAAACTGTTATCAAACCAGCCATTAAGGAAGCAAAAAATAATAATATGCTGGTGATCGGGCCTTATAGTGCTGATGCGTTTTTTGCACGACGCAGTTTTGATCGTTTTGATGCCGTGCTGGCCATGTATCATGACCAGGGATTAATTCCTTTCAAATCTCTTGCGATAGATGAAGGAATAAATTATACCGCCGGATTACCTGCTGTACGAACATCGCCGGATCATGGAGTAGCATTCGATATTGCTGGAAAAAATAAAGCAGATGCTTCTTCGTTCATGTCTGCAATCTTTGAGTGCATTGATATTATCAATCGCAGAAAAGAATATGAAGAAAACCGGAAGAACCCGATGAAGAAGGTGGCACCTTCCATCCTGGCAAATGCGGAAGATGAAAGGATAGATGAAGTATAAAACCTAAAAAAATAAAACAATGAAACTCTATTTATTTTTTGGCGCTTTTCTTTTCACCCTATCAGGTTTTGCCCAGGAAGATACCGCTTGGAAAGAACCAAGCAAAGAAAGCCAGGCATATCATAAATATCGCCAGCATTTAACTTACCCTCCATACAGTTTTGATAAAATAAACCAGTTGGTCCGCAAACAGGTAGTGACGGACAGCGAGGATAACCTCGTTATGAAAGACAAGGCTTACGAGGCTTTATCCCCCCGGGAAAAATTTACTTACATCATGATTCACGGTGAATCGTACAGCCAGAATTGCGATGCGATGCCTCCTATTCAGGATGAACAAACGAAAATCTTTGGTTATTTGCCTGATGTATTCAATGAATTTACCTGGAGTGACCGGCAAAAAAAATTTTTAACTGATAACCGGGACTCGGTAATGGCATGGATGCAGGAATGCGCTTCCAAAAACAATCGTATTGGAGTTAATTTTAAAACTGCACTGGGTCTCATAAACGGTAAAGAAATGATTCCTTACGTCATTAAAACATATCAAATCAAACACAGGGATAATGACCTGCTCACCCTGCTGATGTTGTTGATGAAGGATAATAACTATGCCCCATTCATAAGCTCGGCCACTTATAAAAAATTATACGGGGACAACAGTAATTATCAGGATTTCATTGTTGCCAATAAAGCAAACCGGGATCTCATTCTTAAAAGAGCAATGGATTTTTATAATGAACATAAAAAATAGCCTGTTTTTTTTTATACTTCTTTCAGTAACAAAAACATTCTTTGCACAGGATACCAGTAGTTTTGTACAGGTGCCCAAAGGAGAATATTTTGTTGGGAAAAAAGGACACTTGCTTAATCCGTACCGGAAAGCAGATATTGAAAGTTATTTTATATCCAAAACAGAAATCACGAATCTGCAATTTGAAAAATTCATCAATGCTACCGGTTATAAAACGGATGCTGAAAGGATGCATAATGCCATGATATTTGTTCCCGGGTTAAAAGAATTTGAGTGGGAGCAGGACAGTACGGCTTATTGGAGATATCCAAATGGAAAAAGCCGAGGCGGTATTGAAAATAAAATGAATCATCCTGTCACCGCCATTAGCTATACGGATGCAATTGCATATTGCAAATGGGCAGGAGTGCGGCTTCCCACACTGGATGAATGGGAAATAGCTTGCAGAGCCGGTAGTACCACGGATTACTTCTGGGGCAATGACAGAAGCCAGATAAAAAAATATGCAAACATCTGGTATGGCCGAAATCATTTAACTGCCGATAGTACGGATGGCTATATGTACACCTCACCTGTTGCCAGTTTTGCCCCGAACCCCTGGGGGTTATATGATGTGTATGGAAACGTATTTGAATTCTGTGAAGGAGAGTTGTATGGAAAACCCAAAAATAAAAATATCGCACATGCCCGTGGTGGGTCCTGGTGGTGCAGTAAAAATGCATGCAATTTTTTTAATTCATTCGATATTGGCCGTGTCAATATTCATGCATCATTCAGCAACCAGGGATTTAGGGTTGCTAAATCTTATTGAAATACAGAATCAGGAACTCCCTGGTTTATTACATAGTTTGAATAATCAATTTCCACTTTACCTTTTTTCTCCGATAATTTATTTTTTTTATCCTTCAGGCTTCCATCATCATAGTCAAATGTAATTCCTTTTGGAAGTTTGTAATCCTTGGTGTTAAAAGTAAAAATAATTTTATCTGCCAGGCTGTAATTGGCATATTTACCATAAGTCATTTGCAGTTCATAAGTTCCGTTATCCCGGGTAGTGGTTTGTGCTTTTTTGATAAGCATTTTGGTGTCGTCAATATAAAGGGTAGCTAGCACCACTTCAGAAGTGTCATTTAAGGGCAGTAATTTAATAATGCGTAAACCCGAGTTTTTATCCCTGCCCACATCAATAAGATCATAAGAAGAAATATCCGTAAAAACATTGTCGAGGTTTATATTAATAAATCCTTTAGGGATAAATGAAATACCACTCACATTCTGAATCCTGATCTTATTCGGTTCTCTGAAATAAATTTTTACATGGGCAACCGGTGCTTTAATAAATGCTACATTTGTTTTTAATTTTCCCTGTGCTATATAATCTTTCACTTTCTCTATTTTAGTCCGAACCTGAGTTATAACTTCTTCCGCAGTTTGTGCTTTAACAGGAGTACCAAAATAAAAAATGAATACCAGGCAAATACAGGGAAATTTGCACAGATTCTCACATCCATAGCTCAAAAAATAATTCATTGTTCGAAGTTTAACTTAAAATATCTTTTTTCCTGAATACCCAAACGGCAGCAAACACAAAAGTTGCTATATATCCAAACAGGATTACCAAACTTTTAAGAATAGCGGGAAGATTTGCAATGGATCCGGGGATGGTAACGCCATCCTCAGTAGCTTTTACATAAAAAAAACCTTTCCACGCTACCATGTGTGTAGTGAACAACCAGGGCTTGATGGTATCATCATAAAAAGAGATATTCATTTCAGATAAAATGGTAAACACCACTACAATACTCATGGTAGCAATGATGGGTCCGATGGAATTTTCTGCAAATACACTTAATAAAAATGCAAGCGCCGCGACGGTGGTTAATGCTACGGCTGCATATCCAAATGCAGCCAGATATCTCCATAACACATCAGAGGCAGGGATTTGATCAATACCAGTGGAGCGAAGAACGACCATATCATTCGTTCCGAAAATAAGCATACTGCCAAACAAAGCCAATAGGGCCATCCAGGTCAATAAAATAATGGTGTATATAACGGAAGCTAAAAATTTCAACATCAAATATTCTGTTCTGCTTACCGGCTTGGTAAGAGATAATCTCAGGGTTCCCATGTTGGCTTCACCCGCAATAGAGTCTCCCGCAATCAAAGCCACCAGCAAAGGCATTTGAATCAATAAGGCAGTAAGGATTATAAAGCATATAAGATACCCATTCAGCAGTTTGTGTTTAAACTCATCAGGAAATTCAAAAGAACCATTTAAGTTTCCCAGCAAAAGGTCCACATAAGATTTTCCATCAAACTTCAATGCCAGCTGAACTAAAAATACAATAGCAGCAATGGCGCCAAATGCGATATAAGTACGGGGACGCCTGAATATTTTCAGCAACTCAATGTTTAAAAGACTCCACATGCTGTTGTCCGGTTGTCAATGAAAAAAAATAATCTTCCAACGAATGTCGTGAATCAAAAGAGATCAAACCTATATCCATTTGTACTAGTTTCTTTATCAGGGCAGGAATTTCATCCCGGTGTAATTTTAAAATGATGCTGTCATTTCTTTTTTCGTGAAGGACGTTTTTCAATTCCGAGGTTTCCAGTTTTCCATACGCTGCAGCATCATCTGTTGTTTTTAATTGCACCATCGTTTTGGCAGGATCAAAAAGCTCATGCGCATTTCCTTCCACAACCTTTTTTCCTTTATCAATGATGAGCATCGCATCAGCAATTAATTCCATTTCGCTTAAAAGATGAGAAGAAATGAATACCGTTTTGTGAAGGTCTTTGCTGAGATGCAAAATAAGATTGCGGATATCTGCTATTCCCAGGGGATCGAGGCCGTTTGTTGGCTCATCCAGAATAATAAGTTTGGGATCATGAATCAATGCAGTGGCGATGCCCAATCGTTGTTTCATACCCTGTGAATATGTTTTCACTTTACTGCTTGCTCTATCCGCCAGCCCTACCCGATCCAATTCATCCATTAATTTTTTTTTGGTGACCCGAACGCCACTCATTGTGGCAAAAATGCGAAGGTTCTCGATTCCACTCAGGTATTTATAAAGATCAGGACGTTCGATAATGGCGCCTACATGACGCAAAATTTCCTTACGATTTTTTTTTAAGTCAGCCCCGAAAATTCTTATTTCACCATCAGTAGGTTTAACTAAAGTCAGCAGCATCCGTATAGTTGTAGATTTACCGGCGCCATTTTGCCCGAGAAAACCATATACAAGGCCTTCAGGCACCTCAAAAGAAAGATCATCCACCGCTTTGATTTCCCTGAAATCCTTGACCAGATTTTTTACTTGTATAATAGCGCTCATTGCTGTCTCTTATCGGGCAAAAGTATTAAAGCTTTGCCCTGTCCATGAAGCATTTAAGTTTTTCTAAAATATTTTTTTGAAAACCCTTGGAAAAATTATGATTGCTTATTAGGTTTGTTACAGATTCAGAAAACCACATAAATTCACGTAAAACTACGATAAGCATCGGTACCGGTTTTAAACCCCGGGTATGATTACTTCTCAAAGTTGTTCAGATTATGTGATCCGTATTCCAATTCCTTCCTGAAATTACTTTCATACATCCAATATTTCTGTGGGACATTGAATGAACCATTCAAAACCCTAAGAAATGAAATTATTTTTAAATTTTTTATGCATCGGGATCATCTTAGCCTGTATTTATTTCAGCTTAGGTGCTCAGGAGAATGAAAATTTTACTAAATCACCAAATACTTCAAGGGTTGTAGTCAATAAAAAACTAGATTCTATTAAACTATTCAATTTTCAGGGAATCGTCAATGGAAATAAAATTGAATTACAATGGATGGTTCACAATAACGAGTCTATAAATCAATTTGAAATAGAAAAAAAAACAGATGGTAAAAATTTTAAACTGGCTGCCCTGGTTTTCGGAACAGACAAAATGAATACAGAAAGCTATATGTTTTATGAAAAAGCATCTGAAAAGAAAGCAGCGTACCGGATTAAAATAATTGAAAATAACGGAACCGTAGGTTACTCTGGTGTAATTGAATTAAATCCCAATACTATAAATAATACCACGGCACTAAATAATTAAACCTGACTGCAAAATCTGTAGATTATGAGAAAAACAATTCAAAAAAAGTATCAACGTATCCGGGATGCTTTGCAGCAGTTTATCAGGCGCAGCAAAACCCGACAACAACCTCAACTAGCATTACAACCTATTCGAAATCATAAAAAGACTTTATAAGGACGGATCAAAAACAATGTCTCATACACTTAGAGTACATAGAGAGAAGAAGCCCTTTGTCTAAAGGGCTTTCTTATTTTACATCTTTACCAAGATAGGATTGCAAATTTTTTACATAAAGTTCAAATGCCTTTTTCCCTTCGGTTGTAATCCTGCAAATGGTTTGCGGATAATTATCCTTAAATTGCTTTTTGATATCAATATACCCCGCATCTTTCAGTTTTTGAATTTGTACACTCAGGTTTCCTGCTGTGGCGTTTGTCTGCTCTTTTAAAAATGTAAATTCGGCTTCTTTTACACCGATGAGCAGCGACATAACCGCAAGGCGCAACTGAGAATGTAATATCGGGTCAAGTTCCTTAAACATTTCCGGATACTAAGATCATTTGTTTCATAAGAAAATTAATTTTCATTAAGCCGTTTTTTATGTTCTGCCCGTAACAAATAGCCTGGAACAATGTATGATAATACAATGGCTAATGCCATTAATAAAACCTGAATATCAAATTTTACAAATACCGCTACAATGGAAATAGCCCAACAGGCAACACCAGCCCACCTAAGTGGTACATATCGTATAATAGCACCGCTTACAAAAGATAATAATCCATACAACAGAAAATAAACAGGAAATGCAAACTGCCAGATATTGTAATAGATAAATATGAATGCTAAAACAGTAAATGTAATACCGCAGCCGATCCCGAAATACTTCATCGTCTCACCCATATAGGTTTTTACTTTTATCTTTTTCTCTTTCCTTATACTTCGTACAATACTTATAATGGCACCCACCCACATTAAGTTCCATACAAGGTAGCTTTGCGGATATTTAAAAACTGTCATCAGCAAATACTGACTTATAGCAGCAATAAATATCAGCCAGCCCCAAAGAATAAGATAAAAAGAATTGTCTGAAAAATCTTGCTTAGTCCTTTCCAGCATGGAATGAATGACTTTCAGGCTTTGTTCCGGCGAAAAATTTTCTTCAACCATAATGTTAGATTTAAAAGTAAATCTTAATTATTTTTTTATACCCTTAACAGGCTACTGGCATTGTGCTAACATTTCTTCGGTTTGTTTCTGCCCCCACCCGGGATAAAGCTCTTTTGGATTTTGTTGTTTGTATAATTCCAATGCTTTCTCAAAAACAGGTTTCGCTTTATCTTTACCCCCGCCATACTGAACCGGAGTTCCAAATAAACTAGCCCCCTGTAAATAATATAAGCGGGGATTATTAGGATCCAGTTTCAGGGCTTTCTGCAAATCCTGCCCCGCTGCTATACCATAACTCATAAACCTGGTTTGAGGATCCACTAACATTTGCTGTGTGGCTGCCATATTCCGGATAGCAAGAATTTCTGCCTTATCTGCATCTGTAACAGCAGCAGCATCTGCTTTATCACACAGTGCATTGGTTCGGTCAGCATTGGCATCCTTGTCAGCCAATGCGGGCATCCATCCGGCCGTACTCAATGCGAGGGCAGCATAATAATAGGGAAGCCACTGAGTTTTTTCTGCTTCACCGATCCGTTCAAATGTGTTGGCAAGTTTTGTAAAATCTTCTACTGTTTTTGCCGAATCAAATAAAGCAAGATTCGTTTTCATGGCTCCTTCATATTTTTCGCTTTGTGAAAAGGCCAAAGTATGTAATACAATGGCAGCAAATAAAAAGATCAGGTATTTTTTCATTTTTGTTTTTTTAAATTTAAAAATTAGGTTTATAAATTGTTATTGATAGCATCCTGCGATCTATCCACACCCCAACTCAGAAAAAGTCCCACGAAATAAAATCTTTTGGCCGGGGGCATGATAGGAGATTTTATAAATCCATTGTATGAATAATTATAACCGTAAACCTGGTTACTCCCCAATAGATTACTTACCGTAGCAAATAACACCAGAAATGATTTAGCTTTAGTGTTTCCAACACTGGGTACCCACTCGGCGCTAAAACTAAGGCTGTTATAATCTATTGTTTTTCCCTGGTCAGCTATATAAAATTTATTATTAGCATCCGGTAAAATATTATAATATGGCCTGCCTGAAGCCCAACTATAAGTAGCATTAAACCCTGCTTTCAGATCAGTAAAAAATTTTTTTGTAACAATAGAAGCCGTATGGTTAGCAACAAAGCTGGGTTGCAATGGAACAGGATAGTTTAGATACTCCCGTTTTGTATCTATATAAGAATAGCTGATCCAATAGTCAAAATCTTTGATGGTCTTTTTATCCCTGAAGAATAAATCAATTCCTTTCGCATACCCGCTGCCGGCATTGTTGTAATCATAATAGTTATAACTAACCGGCATTTGCTTTATCAGGTCTTCATATTTTTTATAGTATGCTTCTACCCTTAATGTACGTTGGTTGTAAATTCTCTGGTAATCCAGAACATAATGAATAGCCTTTGTAAAACCAAGCATAGACGGTACATACAATTGCTGGCTCTCCGGTTTTTGATAAAAAATACCATAAGCTACAGAAAGTTGCGATCGCTTTCCGGCTTTATAAGCCAGTGAAATACGGGGTGCAATATCGGAACGATTGATAATGGAAGAATGCTCAAACCTTGCTCCTACCTGGGCAGCTAAATTTTTTGAAAGATAAATGCTTCCCTCTGCAAATGCAGCCGTATAGTTATCTATCTGCATGTATAAAGTATCATTAAATTTTGGCCGGTAATCGCTATACCAATATTCACCACCAAATCGAATGGCACTAAGCCCTCCTAACGATTTTTCAATTACTGCTCTACCCAAAGAAAGGTTTTGCAGGTTGTGAAAAGAAAAATTCTTTGAGTTCATCCAGAACTGAGATGATGGAAACTGTTTCGGCAGATTCGTTTTATCCTGCACCTGCTGTTGAATCTTGTCAAGGTTTGTACTAAAGCTTGCCCCGAGGTTCATTTTCCAGCCTTTACCCAGGTTTTCTTTATAAGTTAAGTTATTATACCAATTATTGTTTTTCAATGAAAACGCATCTTTCAAATAGTCACTATCAATATCAGGCCTTCTCAACCCAAGGTCTCCAAATGCGAAAGTGGTATAGTACTTTATCATTCCACCATTTTTAGTTTTGATTCTAAAATTAGCATCGCCATTATGAAATTGAGGCATCTTGAAATAATCAGGAGTTTGTTTAATTAATGAAAAATACAAGCCGACATTCACATAACTATAATTAATGCCATAAGAAGATTTTTTATTTTTTGCTAATTGCTGCGTGCCCAGGCCTACTACCAATGGTGAAATCGTAGCATCAATCTCAGATTTTTCGGGCAGGTCAATAGATTCCAATAACAACACAGATGACAATGCCTGTCCATACAAAGCTGAATAACCCCCTGTACTGAACACAGTTCCTTTGAATAAAAAAGGTGAAAAGCGCCCCCTGCTGGCAATATCGGGCACACTGGTAAAATATGGATTGTTCACCAGATTCCCATCAATAAATTGCTTGGTCTCGTAACCAGCACCCCCACGTACAAACAAACCCTCCTGCTCGCCTACTTGTTGAGTTCCCGGTAATGTTTTTAAAGCTGCGGAAATATCTGCATTTGAACCGGCAGTAGTAGCTACATCAATTGAGTTTAAAACTGCGGCTCTTTTTTTATCGCCTGCTTCAAAAGTACCTGCCGTAATTGTAACGGCATTCAATTCAGTAACTTCCTCCTTTAGCTCAATGCCCAGTTCTATAGGTTGATTTGAAATTGTAACTTTTTGTTCGGACATTTTATATCCTACAGCGGTAATAACCAATAAATGTTCTCCTTTTTCAGATGTAATAAATTTAAAATTCCCCGATGAATCACTGGTAGTTCCATCATACGTATCTTTAAGAGTAATACTGGCACCGGGTATCGGTTGTTTTTTACACAATACTTTTCCCATAATTACAGATTGGCTTAAAGCTGCTTCCCGTGCAACAATAATTAAAAACAAAAAAATTAAAGCTTTCCTATTCATATTAAACATCTATTTTCAATACAAACGTAAAGTAGTTTATAATATAAACCAAATTTATTTTAAATGAAAAAACCAGGTTCTTTCGAACCTGGCCCGGAACCCTGTGAAAAATAGTTAGTTTTTAATAATCTTTTGTTGTGCTGTCTCACCATTGCAGCTAACACGTACTATGTATAATCCACGCCCTAATTCATTTACATTGATTGTTTCTGTCTGGCTACTGTTGGAGTTATCTGTTCTTTTCACCATCTGACCATTTGCATTGAACAGTTCGAAAGATACTTTTTTATTTTGCCATGTAGCCGGAACAGTAATCTGCAATTGATTGCTTACCGGGTTAGGATAGGTGATGATTCCAACTGTATTTTCTCCCTGCTTTGAAATTCTGATAACACGGACTTCAGAGTAAGAAGTTTTACCGTCATTATCTACAGAACATAGCCTGTAATAGATCACTGTTGCATTCACATTGCTGATATCATCACTGAATTTGTAATTGACATTTTGAGTTGAATTTCCAACTGCAAAAACCAAACCCGCATCAGAATAGTTTACACCATCAGTACTTTTTTGTACCACAAACTGGTTCACATTTATTTCCGTTGCTGTAATCCAACTCAAATCCACTTTATTTTTATTGTTAAGCGTAGCATCGAAAGAAACCAATTTAACAGGCAAAACTTTAAGTGGAGTACTATAACTAAAATTTTTAAACCAGATAGAATACATACGGTCTGCGTCATTTACAGAACCTGAAGTGGTACCCCCAAAACGGACTTTTAAGGTATTCACATTATTATAAGTAAGCGTAACCATATTCTTTTTTTGTACGGTATCAATTCCACCATATTCAGGGAGTGCTGCTGTAAAAGTTTTACCAACAGTTTGATTATTTACAACAAGATTAGTGATTGTTAATGCTGTATTATTTTCAACTACATAAGAGGCTGGGCTGAAAAATGCATCATATTCTCTAAGCCTGCTTCCATTCCCGTCAATATCAATAGCCGTTACATTAAATGAATTAATTGATGAAGGATTCGAAGTATTATGATCAACAAACGCTATAGAAAATTCAATCCACCAGTCTTGCACACCACTTACATTTCCATTATTATAATTTACCTGCGGTTGAAAGGATTTGTCAAAACCTGTATTTGTAATATCAATATTTGTAAGCTTAACTAAAGAAGAAGAACGATCCGTAATGGTAACCAACGCATCCTGAAGGCTATTTACAAATGGGAATAAATAAACTGCTCCATTTGCTCCGGCTGTTCCTGACTTCAGGCTCGAGTTTTTAAAAACTAATTCATCCTGTGCCGAAGCTTTTGTTTGGAACATTGCAAATGCAAGAACCATTACGACCAGTTTAGAGTACAGAGTTTTCATTACGTTCAATTTAGGGTTTCCGATTATTTTCAGAATCTATCCCTGAGAGACAAATGAATCCGGCTTCTGAGCGTAAAACACCAGGTTGTAATTTTCCGTAGTGTGTAAAGTTTGTTTCATGGTCGGATTACTTTGTTTTCTTAGGGATTGTTCGATTCGGATACAAACATAATACGCAGCTTTTTTACGTGCAAGCTTCTCACGAATTTTTTCGAAAGAAAATTCGTATTTCATGTAGTGTTTTTACGAGTAGAATTGAAAATCAAATTCCTGTAAGCTCTGTTTCTTTTCAATATTAGAAAATTTACGATAGGATTTTTTCTATCACTTCTTAGCCCGGTTAATTTTTTTACTATGAAGGTTATTTAAAAACATCAGGGAAAATAATGATTGATCTGTAATTCAAATGGTGAATTTTTTATTTATTTCCAAAATACGATTGAACAAGATTGAAATCGCTGACTTATTTATATTTTAAAAATCAGGCTGATTCATCTTTTCCGGGTTGCAAAGAACATAGATATACAATCATTCA
The DNA here is from genome assembly GCA_018266555.1 of Bacteroidota bacterium. Lineage (GTDB taxonomy): Bacteria > Bacteroidota > Bacteroidia > Chitinophagales > Chitinophagaceae > UTBCD1. Next base: position 99,262 of record JAFEAF010000017.1, read on the forward strand.
TCCCCTGCAACCGGTTTATATCTATGTTCCCATGTACGCTGTTTATTTCAATATTTTGAAAAACTGTCTTAAAAAATAATTAATCTAATCCTGAATCAGGAATCTACTGCTTTATAAATGGCATTACTTGTTCATTCCCTTTCCTGTCCAAAATGTTCAGATAATACATTCCGCTTGTCAGTGTATTTACCGGTATCTGTGTGGATGCGGATGAAGTATTAATTGTTTTTTGCAAAACAATTTCTCCTACACTGTTTATGATTTTTACAACACAGTTAAATCCGGCAGGATTGGTAACTGAAAGCTGCAGTAAATCTTTTGCAGGATTGGGATAAATAGAATAGGTAAAACCCGGATCACCAAAAATTACTTTCCGTATGGCGGAATAACTGAATGTTCCATCTTTATCTACAGATTTTAAGCGGTAATAATTAACTCCGATGACAGGAGATGCATCATACACAGTATAATCATTTATCAATAACCCTGCAGGCATTACAGTTTTTATTGCTTGCCATTGAATACCGTCTGCTGAATGTTCAACAATAAATTTATCAAGATCAATTTCATTTGTTGTAGTCCAATAAATTTTAGCTTCTGTATTTTGTTTTTCCGCTTCGAACAAAATAAGTTTAACCGGCAATATACTTGGCAAACTATACCTGGACATTACGGGGAAATGATCCGAGGTTGTAGTTGAAAAATTCGGAATTCCTGCCACGGTTTCAATATCGTCAAATAAAGTAGCGGTATAGGGGACATAGTAAGGGCTCACTTCATTTGAAACGATCACATTATCAATTACATCGCCATTATCATAGGTAGAATGAAGTTTGGCTTCACTCAAAGGCAGTGTTAATGATTTATAACTATTAGCACCAGTGGAATCTTTTACAAACATATCCCATGAAGATGCAGTATCGCCAGTAGGAGTATTAGGAGAGCGATAAATTGAAATATCCAGATCGTCATTATAATCCCCTAATATAATAATGTTGCTGTTTTGGTGAAACGCATCTAAGCTATCTTTCATTTCCTGGTTTCCTGCCCGCCTCCTGTAATAAGATATCTGGTCGCTGCCAGCCTTGTTATGTACCACATAAAATTCGAAATTATTTGTTCCTCCATTTTTTGTAGTAGTGGCGGTAACTACATAAGGAAACCGGCCGCTCGCCCAATCATTATAAGCATTTGCATAATTAGAACTGGTTTGCAACATGCCCCGGGCTGATACATTGGAAACAACAGCCGTATTATAAACAAATGCCAATTTCTGTCCGCTGTTATACTGGCTGGTATAGGCCGATGATGTATCCGGCGCACCAGAACAGAAATAAGATACTTTATAAGCATAACCCGGCATATTGCTTACTATTGTTTTAAGCCTGTTCGTATCCACTACTTCTTCCAAAGCATAAATATCAGCGTTGAGATATTGCAGTGTGGTTTGTGCATTCGCCTGCTGTAAATTTTTATCAGTGGGCCCGTTTACAGAGCTGCCAAACCATTCCATATTCCAGTTCACAACATTTAATGTGCTGGCAGGAGTGTAAGAATTAGCTTTTAATAAAACATACTGCTCGTTAAATATCCCAGAATTAAAAGTTAATTTTCCGGCAGAGGCATCATTATTGGCCGGTGACGTATAATGGACATAAACAGTTTGTTGTTGGTTTAATAAATCAGTTGGGGTATAGTTTAGACTGTTGCTGAATGTGGAATTATCTTTAGATAGTTCAAAATTAGCAGGTGCCATTAATGTGAGATTTGACGTAAAGTCATTACCCCAGAATTCAAATGATTTACTTGCTGAAGTGCTACCAAAAGGCTGATACCGGAAATCAAGCAGGTTAGAATTTACATCAAGAGTTGGCGATGGGGAAACCGTAGAGTTTAGAATATAAATCTCATCCAAAATAATTCTAGACGCTGCAGTTGATGTAGAATTATATTTAAAAGCAAAATAGACATTCGTGGTTTTAAAAGAGCTTAAATTAATATTTTGACATAAAGTCCATGTGTCTGAAAACTGGATGGGAAAATGTCCGTCTATCTGTGTCCATGTTGCCAGGTTGGGGTCCCCGCTGCCGCTGTAATTTGTTGAAACTAATAATTGAGGTTGTAACCCTGCATACGAATTGCGGCAATAATAGCTTAATAATGGAATATTGGTGGAAGTTAAATTTAGCGCCGGGGAAATAAGCCAGTCTTCATTGACATTATTGGTGCCACCGCTGTAGCCGTTCATATATACAGCGCTGCCAATATACCCGGAAGAATAACAGGCCCATGTTTGTGCACCGGTAACGCTGTACTGAGTAAACCCATCGGAAACCGATCCGCTGCAGGAATTAAAAGAATAGTAAGCAATTTGTGTGCTTTGCGCATCTGTTCTGTTTATAGTTGCGGGAGTACTGTTTGCCGATACGCCATTGGTGGCTCCGGTCAAAGTCATGGTAATAGTTTCGTTAGGTTGTGGAGATGGATTGTTCACCACATTAAGTGTAACTGTAGATGATGTTGCTCCTGCTGCAATAAATACCGAGCCGCTATTGGGATCCGTGTAATCAGTACCTGCAACTGCCGTTCCGGTTAAAGCATATGAAACTGTAGTTCCCCCTGCTGGAGCAGAAGGGCTGATGTTGATTGTAAATGTTCCGTTAGTTGCCGGCTCTGCCATATCTGTTCCGGCGCTAAGTGTTGCGGAATTGCTAATAGCCGAACCGCTAATACTTACATTGGTAACTGAAAATCCCGGCCTGTTGCCAGAGCCGCTCACTTCTTTATAGACCCACCTTAATTGAAGGTTTGATTGATTTTCGCAAGCATTAGGAAGCGTAATCGTTATTGTTTGAGGGGAAAGACTTCCGGTACCGGACATGTTGTCGCTCCCGCCCGGGTTTTGATAATCCGTGCCAGTTATATTGGTGAATGCGCCCGATGTTCCCACCCGATATTGAAGGCCAATTGCGCCGATTCTATTCCCAATTTGTTGTCTTTGAGTGGCGGCAGAATAGGAAACTGAAATAGAACCAAGTCCTGTAGTATTAAGAGCAAGGCAAATTGATTTTAATGCTGAACTGGTATTCAGCATACCAATTTTAGTATTCATATCTCCTACAAAAGCTGATGTGTTGGAATTGGCAGCTCCAATTAAAGCCTGGTCACCACTGGGTGCTGCGGTAGAGTATGATGTACTTGTGCTTCCTGTAATCGTCCATCCCTGCCAGCCTGCCGGGTACGTAGTAACGCTTCCATTAAATGAACTAAAATCCTGTGTGTAAGGTAAACTTTGTGGAGTAGGATTGGTTTGCGCAAAATTTTTTGTACCTAAAAACAGTAATATATAAAAGAATAGAATTCTTTTCATACTTTTTTATTTTATCGCAATGTATTGATACGTTATTAATTTATTGTTCACAATCATTTATTTATTTACGCACATAAGAAATATTTTGAATAGTGGGTAATCATTCATTTTAAATCAGAATTAGACATTTCTCAAATGAATATTTTATTTTTTAGAAACCAGGTCTCCGTTTTATAATAAAGATTGAATCATATTTTATTACATTAAAAAAAATATCTATAAAGCAATTTTAATAAATTTTTTATATGTGTTATTGTGTAATGCAACTTGATTGGCATCCCGAATTTATTAAAATAAGTATGAAGTGAAATGTAAAATTCAAATGGAGTCCAGGGAAGTATAAGCATTTTTTCAGTTGAAACAGGATAGCCAATTTTATTTCAGCAGTCACTATATAAAAAGCCAGCTCATAAAAAATAGTAGCCGGCTTTCAGAAAAAGATCGGGGTAGTCTTAAACTTTATATTGTGGAATTAACACGTTTGCCAGTTCCACCATTTTCCTTAATCCATCTTCAGGTAAATTTCCTTTTTTGAATTCCGTCATTACATCGGGTAATTTATTTTCCATTTCCATCAGGAAATGATCTTCAAATTCTTTTACTCTCTTTACCGGCACATCTTTGATCAATCCGTTTGTACCAAGATAAATGATGGCCACTTGCTTTTCTACCGGGAAAGGAGAATATTGTGGTTGTTTCAAGATTTCAACGTTTCGTGCACCTTTATCCAATACATTTTTGGTAGCCGCATCAAGGTCACCACCGAATTTTGAAAATGCTTCCATTTCCCTGTACAATGCCTGATCCAGTTTCAAAGTTCCTGCTACTTTTTTCATGGATTTTATTTGTGCATTTCCACCCACACGGCTAACGGAAATACCTACGTTGATGGCCGGGCGAATACCTGCATTAAACAAATTAGTCTCCAAAAAAATCTGCCCGTCTGTAATGGAAATTACATTAGTTGGAATATATGCAGAAACATCTCCTGCCTGTGTTTCAATAATTGGTAAAGCTGTTAAAGACCCTCCGCCTTTCACAAGGTGCTTAAGAGTGTCGGGTACATCATTCATATTTTTAGCTACATTATCATCGCTGATAATTTTTGCAGCCCTTTCCAGTAAACGGCTATGCAGGTAAAACACATCTCCCGGATATGCTTCACGGCCGGGCGGGCGACGAAGTAACAATGAAACTTCCCGATATGCTACTGCCTGTTTGGAAAGATCATCATAAATTATCAATGCAGGGCGTCCTGTATCACGAAAATATTCTCCGATAGCTGCGCCTGCAAAGGGAGCATAGAATTGTAAAGGTGCGGGGTCTGAAGCAGATGCTGCAACAATGATGGAATAATCCATGGCTCCAGCATCCTGCAAAGTTTTCATCACGCCGGCAATGGTTGACGCTTTTTGGCCGATAGCTACATAGATACAATAAACAGGTTTGCCGGCAGCAAAAAATTCTTTTTGATTGATGATGGTATCAACAGCAATAGCAGTTTTTCCGGTTTGCCTGTCACCAATGATCAGCTCTCTTTGTCCACGGCCAATCGGGATCATAGCATCTATAGCTTTGATACCAGTTTGCAACGGTTCTTTTACCGGTTCCCGGTAAATAACACCCGGAGCTTTTCTTTCCAATGGCATTTCATATCGTTCCCCGGAGATCGGGCCTTTACCATCAATCGGTTCGCCCAATGTATTTACAACACGGCCAACCATGCCTTCTCCAACTTTGATAGAAGCGATTTTCCCGGTACGTCGCACTTTTGATCCTTCCTGGATATGTCCGGTCTCCCCCATGAGTACCACACCTACATTGTCCTCTTCAAGGTTCAATGCAATAGCCCGAACACCATTTTCAAACTCTACTAGCTCACCATAACGAACATTCCCCAAACCATATACACGGGCAATGCCATCGCCTACCTGCAAAACGGTTCCTACTTCCTCCAGGTCGGCTCCTGCATTAAAATTGCTCAACTGCTGCCGCAGTATTGCACTTATTTCATCAGGTTTAATTTCTGCCATATTTGTTTCTTTATCTTTTTAATAATTGTTTTAAATCTAAATGACTATCTTATTTTATATACAAAATCATTGTTTTCAAATTGTCTTGCTACTTCTTTGAGATCATACGAAATACTTGCATCCACCAGCTTATCTCCTGCCTGTAAAACAAAGCCGCCAATCAATTCAGGTTTCACCGCTGTTTCTAATTCTATGTTCTGCATTTCTGAAACAGATTGAATCTGTTTTACAATGGCAGATTTCAACTCCTCACTCATAGGCGTAGCAGTAGTAAGTTTTACAGTATAAATATGTTTGTATTCTTTGTATTGATTGACAAATGCAGTACATATCTCCGGCAGATTGCTTTCCCTTCCTTTTTGAATCAATAAATGTGCAAAGGCATCTGTTAAGGCATTGACTTTATCTTTAATGATTGCATCAATAACTTTCTTTTTTTTGTCTGATTTAATGATGGGGCTGCGTAATACATTTACAAATTCACGGCTTTCTTTACAAACCCATTGAAGCCACTGCATATCAGCAAACACATTTTCCAATTGCCCTTTATCTATCGAAAGGTCAATCAGTGATTTGGCATATCGTTCTGCAAGACGTGGATTAGGCATTTCATGTTTCTGGTTTCCTGCTACTGATCTTTTAACCAATAACAGGCAACTAGTAACCAGTAACTAGTTTAGTTTTACTTCGTTCACCAGGCTCTTCACATGTTCTTCCTGTGCTTTTTTATCACTCAATTCTCTTCTTAATACTTTTTCAGACACTTCGATCACCAGGTTGCCGATCTGGTTTTTAACTTCGGTAATAGCAGCCATTTTTTGTGTATTGATAGCTGCCTGTGCGTCCAGTATAATTTTATTGGCTTCCAACTTGGCCTGGTCTTTTGCTTCATTAATGATCTTGTCTTTAGTTTCTCTTGCTTCTTTAAGCATCTGTGCTCTTTCTTCACGGGCCTTTGCCAGTAATGCTTCATTTTCACTTTTCATCTGGGCCATTTCTGCTTTTACTTTTTCAGCAGTAGCTAATGAGCCGGCAATATTTTCTTCTCTTTTTTTCAGTCCCCCTATGATGGCAGGCCATGCAAATTTTTTCAAAATAAAATAGACAACCAGAAATGCCACCAGTGTCCAGATTAGAAGGCCAAAAGCAGGCATGAGTAAATTCATATATCAGAGTTTATTCTTTTTTGGATAAAAACTGCATCCTCCGCCCTGTGCTTTGGATGCAGTAAATTTTAGCTGCAACGATTATAATACCATTGCAAGGAATCCTACGATAACCGCAAACAATGCTACTCCTTCTACAAGGGCAGCAGTAAGGATCATGTTGGATCTGATGTCGTTCAGGGCTTCCGGTTGGCGGGCAATTGCTTCAACAGCCCCTTTACCAATCTGGCCGATACCGATACCGGCGCCTACAGCACCTAAGCCGGCGCCAATCGCACCACCTGCATTAGCCACTGCTTCTAAGAGAAAAAAATCCATAACTGAGTGTTTATTGTGATTAAAATTTTTAAATATGTACTTTTTCATCATGATGCGGACTTTCAAACGCCTGCCCAATAAAGACAGCCGTAAGCATTGCGAAAATATACGCCTGAAGAAAAGCAACCAATATTTCAATAAAATATATAAATATTACAAATGCTACTGAAAAGGGTGAAACCGCATATCCTACAATTTTATTCAGTGCACCGAATATAAAAATCAATGAAATAAGACAGATGATGATGATATGGCCGGCCACCATGTTGGCAAACAAACGTATCATCAGGGCAAAGGGTTTTGTAAAAATTCCAAGTAACTCCACCGGGATCAGGATGGGCTTTACTCCATGTGGAACCGGAGGCCAAAATATATGTTTCCAATAATGCCTGTTAGAACTGAAAATTATCACAACAAAAGAAATTAATGCTAACAACATGGTAAAAGCAATATTCCCAGCTACATTGGCTGTTCCGGGTATAAGACCTACCAGGCTGTTTATTAAAATAAAAAAGAAAACCGTTTGTATATAGGGCAGATATTTTTCATACTTATGATTCAGGTTGGGCTTGGCCACATCATCACGAATGAAAATAATAATTGGTTCCATAAACCCCTGGATTCCTTTCGGGGCCGTTTTCACTCCTTCTTCTTTATTATACTTTTTAGCAATCACCAGCATCACCCATACTAACAAAGCAAGTGCTATAAACATCTGAACTACATTGCGGGTAAGTGAAAAATCATAGATTTTTACATTTAAATCCGGTTCTCCGCTTTCATTTACAGCAACGATCTGGCCGGCACGAAATTTCTTGCTGTCCAGTTTCCATTTTTCAATATTGTGGTCTGTTAGTAAAGCATACCCTTTAACTGCTTTTTCACCATGTTCAAATGAGGAAGACATAAAAGCAGAAAGTCCTCTTTGTGGAGAATAAAGGATTACAGGCAGGTAAACAGATACAGGATGCTCTTTGCCGCCAGTTTTGTAGGAAAAAAAGTGAAATTCATGGGCGTCATAGATATGCCCGAAAATGACTTCATTGGCATCAAAAATCTTTTCTGTTTTTTTGACTATTGAATCTTCATTTTGTCCGGCAAAAGAGGTATTAAAAAATAAAAGTAAAATCAGGCTGAAAGCCGCTCCCAACAAGCATTTAACCCTTCTTTGCAACATACCCTTTTTGAAATTTGCCGCAAAGATAAGGGGGCGAGTGATAAAAACCTCAAAAATGAGTAAAATGAAAGTCCTTATGCTACTTTATGTTTCTGATCAAACTGCAGGCGGTAAAGTTTGTAATAAAAACCCTGTTTTTCGAGCAATTCTTCATGATTACCCATTTCTTTTATTTCTCCTTTATCAAGAACAATAATCTTATTCGCCTTGCGGATTGTGGAGAGGCGGTGCGCAATGATAATGGAAGTTCTTCCTTTAATTAATGTATCAATGGCATGTTGAATCAGCATTTCACTTTCCGTGTCCACAGATGAAGTAGCTTCATCTAATATAAGTATAGAAGGATTATATAATAATGCCCTGATGAAAGATAAAAGTTGTCGCTGACCGAGCGATAAAGTAGCTCCCCGCTCCATTACATTGAAATCATACCCACCGGGTAACCTCATAATGAAGTCGTGCATCCCGATCAGCTTTGCAGCTTCAATTACTTTTTCTTTCGATATATCAGGATTTCTTAGTGTGATATTATCTATCACCGTTCCTGAAAACAGGAATACATCCTGCAACACCACGCCGACATTTTTCCGTAATACATCCAGTTTATAATCTTCAATATTGACATCATCCATTTTTATTATTCCCTTCTGAATATGATACAGCCGGTTTAATAAACTTATGATCGTTGTCTTACCGCTACCTGTATGGCCCACAATGGCAACCGTTTCACCTGCTTTGACTTCGAAATTGATATCTTTTAAAACATACTGCTCATCATTATAAGCAAACCATACTTTTTCAAAACCGATCTTTCCTTTTACAGATCCTGACGGCTCATAAGCCTGTTCGTTTGATTTAGGTATAAAATCTTTATTATCCAAAACCGTAAAGACTCTTTCACTTGCTACCATTCCCATCTGCAATACATTAAATTTATCAGCAATGACACGAAGCGGGCGAAAAAGCAAATTCAAACAAAGTATAAAAGCCACTACCGTTCCCTGCTCGTTTTGCTGAAGCTGTAATGCTTCTTTTGCTGTCCACCATACTATAAGCCCTATGGACAAAGCCAAAACAATTTCCACTACAGGAAAAAAAACAGAGTAAGCAAAGATTGCTTTGATATTAGCATTACGGTATTCCCGGTTTATCTTTTTAAATTTTACAAATTCACGGTCTTCTGCAGCAAGCGCCTGAACCACCTGCATGCCGGTAAGATGTTCCTGAACAAATGCATTGAGCGCCGCAACCGCATTACGCACCCTGTGAAAAGATTTATTGACACTTTCTTTAAAATAATAAGTAGCAATAATCATTATAGGAAAAGGTATCAGTGCAATCAATGTCAGCTCCCAATCTTTTAAAAACATATAGATCAATACACAAATTATTGATAGCAGGTCAGCAATAATCGGAATAAGCCCGTCGGAAAAAATATCGTTGATGGATTCTATATCATTGATGGTCCTTGTTGTCAAAGTTCCGATGGGCGTTTTATCAAATTGGGATAAATTTAATCCGAGAATTTTTTGATATACTGTAACTCTCAGGTCTCTCACCACCGATTGGCCGAGCCAGGATGTGATAAATGAAAATATAAACCGCAGCGCTGTTTCTACCAGGATCAGCCCGATTTGAAAAATAGTGATTTGTATCACCATACTGGTGAGCGAATGAGCAATGTATTTATCCACTGTAAGCTGTATCAGCATGGGCCGCACTGGTGTAATGGCCGCCAACACTATGGCTAACACTACAGAGAAATAAAACTTTTTCTTATACGGGGTAGCATAATGAAATACTCTTCGTAAAAGATCAAAATTCAATATTCTTTTTTTCTGTTCGGGCAAAACCAGATCGTTGATGAAGGGGCAAAATTAAATAGAAGTGCATTTACGGCAACGCTGTTCATTTTTCAACATCTTCTGTTCCTCCCATAGCAATTTTATATGCTTTAATGAAAAGAGCGCCGAGGTTTTTATATGGAGGAATATAATCTTCGAAACCTTCCACTTTCACTCTTTTTTCAAGGTCCTGCCAGAAAGGTATCCAATCAATATCTTTTCCATTTCGAACTGTCTCCATCAGCAGATCAAAGAATGGGCGGTTAATCGCTGTTTTACCGATCTGTTTGGATGCGATGATATGAGCATCCGGAGCTTTTTTAAGTATGTCATCAATCAGATGATAGCCCCCGCAGGAACCCAGGAAAACTATTTTTGAAGATGGAAACATCTGGGAAATTGTTGACTCCGCATAATAACTGTGCCCCCGGTGAATGGTAACCGTAGGATTCAATTTGTTTTTCTCCAGGTATTCCATCAAGTCTTTTTGAGCTTTTTCATCCTCCCCCAGTTCTTCCGGCAAAGGTTTATTGGCAAATATGGTAACCGGTTTGCCTTTCAGTGACGTGATTGCTATCCATTCGGGATTGCTGTTATCTATTCTCCAAATGACAGGGCTGAACATCCTTTTGAACCCTTCAAAAATATTTTGCCCGTCTTTATCCCCATAAAAAAATACTTCCATGATCACTCTGCCACTGTCATTTGCCAGAAGTTTGAAAGGAACATTATAAATTGGCGGGATACCAAATTCTTTTGAAAGGTCAATTTTAGTAGACGTGTCAGCCGATAAAAATAATTTATATAACAAGTCATACATCACAGTTCCTCTTTTATTGTTTGCAGCTTTGTTTCGTTCATAATTTATTTTGACATTCTTCAGCATTTCATTGGCCACGGGTTTCATAGATTCTGTTATACTGGCATACGAATCGGCAACATCCACTCCGTCTTCGAGGCTTCCGGACGATTCCAGGCCGCTTACAAAAGCTCTCATTAGTGTAGTAGCATCTTCATGACGGGGAAAACTGCTGAGAAAATCACTTAACGTGTTATACCCCGCATCCATTTTGATAAACTTCCGGTATTTATCAAATTTTATATTCAGCAATAATGAATCGCCCCGGTTATTGATCCGTTTCATCATCAGCGGATATACCCCGTTTACAAAACTGGATGTATAAATAATGCCATCTGTATAAACGGCGAGATAATATAATTCCTCAGCCGTCAGGGGTTGAATGATTTTGAACCGCACATTCGGATCATCCACTTCATGCAATCCATTGATGGTATTGATAAAAACATCGGTGGCCTTTGTTTCCAGCATTTTTCCCAATTCCCGGAATCCATAAGCTGTGTCCTTATTAATAGCCCGGCTCATGTAATCCATTCTTGTTTTCACCAATAAACGATAATAACCGATAGAATCGTCACGAACAGAGTCAATGGCTTCAAAACTTAATTTTCCATTGATAATATTTCCAAGAAAGGGATAATACAATCGTCCGCTCCTGTTTCTTGCCATGCGGGCTACGGCCATAACAAAAGGGTCGTCTTTGATATTATTAATGATATATCCGAGTTTATTCCCGGCCTGTGCATAGTCATACAATAACTCAGGATATTTTTTTGAAACTGCTTTGATCAAACTGTCTGCAAAAGGAACATCGGGGTTATTAGTTAATACCCTAAACACCTGCTCCGGGTGCAAACCACAATATTTTTTTACCAGCAGGTCTTTGATGCTTTTGTAGCCGGAATTATTTTCAAAAGCGTTGGAAAGGAAAACCTGGTTGGCAATCTCATAGGGAAGTTTTTCAAAATAACCTTCTACGTTTTTGCCCCGCTCATCTAAATTAATACAATCTTCGTATGCTTCAAGTACGGCCGGTAAATTCATCGGGCTGGCGAGTTTTGCTTTCCAGTTTTTAACAAGGTTATATAATAGTGTAGCGGTACGGCGGATATAAAAAACCTTTTTTTGATCGGCAAGTGTGCTGTCTTTTTCAATATTATAAAGAATAGAAGCCACTTTCCATTTAGCTGCATAAGTCAGCAGGTAATTGATCTCATCATTAGTAGAAACAGTAAGCTGGCCATCGCCTTTACCATCGTAGTCCAGAATATTTTTCTGTTCTTTTATTACTTCATCATGAAAAAGCTGGTGACGGAAAACAGGCACAAAATTCTTTAATACCGTAGTATCCAATTGAGCGAAACTGGTAAATGAAAACAACGCAAGGCTGATCAGGGGAAACAGGTATCTGGTATTTGCAATCATAAGGATCGTACTACAAATTTAATACGCTGGACGGATATGGACGATTTCAAAGCCCAATATGTTGCCTTTGCAGCTTTTGGCCAGTCATATTTTTATTTAACTAATTCAACCGGCAATCACTCAATCTGTATTAAGTTTATATTAAGTCTGTACGACAAATACTAATCAGATTTTTGATTCAAACAATTTCCGGTTAGGTTTGTGCAAACTTTCCGATCAATGGAAACCAAGACGAGAAAAGTGCTGATAGCCGATGATGAACCGGATATCCTGGAGATTTTGAAGTATAATCTTACTAATGAAGGCTATGAAGTAATCACTGCAAAAAATGGTGATGAAGCCATTGAAAAAGCCCGCCGCAGCCATCCCGACCTGATCGTGCTTGATATTATGATGCCGAAAAAAACAGGTGTGGAAGCCTGTGAACTATTACGCAGCATGCCGGAATTCAAAGACACACTCATTATTTTTCTTACAGCATTAAGTGATGAAAGCACAGAGGTAAAAGGGTTGGAAACCGGCGCCGACGATTATGTAAGCAAGCCTGTGAGCCCCCGTGTTTTTTTAAGCAAAGTGAATGCGTTGTTCCGGCGAGTGAATAAACCCGCTGTTGAAATACTGAAACTAGAAAACCTGGTGATTGATCCCGAACGGTATATTGTGAAGGTAAAAAGCCATGACATCACCCTGGCAAAAAAAGAGTTTGAATTATTGTATTTGCTAGCATTAAAGCCCGGCCGTGTATTTTTAAGAAATGAAATCCTCAATCAGGTATGGGGCCATGATGTGATCGTCGGAGACCGTACCATTGATGTGCATATTCGCAAGATCAGGCAAAAGCTTGGTGTAGATTGCATCACGACGGTGAAAGGCGTAGGATATAAGTTTGAAGCCACTTTATCTTCCGAATAATAATTTTTATTTATCATCCGATGACAAGCCGGCTGCAACACACTACGCCTGTAAAAAACTTTAAGAACTCCCGGCATGAAAAAACGTTAACGGAAAGTAATAGCAACAGTTAACTTTTGTTACATACTGCATCTCGAAACAGCCGTGTACCTTTGCTTCATGTTTCCCACGAAAAATATTTCACCCCGAACATTTTCTTTTTTCACTTCGCTGATATTGGCTATTGTCACGGGATTGCTTCTTTTTATCTACAATGATAACTGGAAAGAAGCCATCGGCGTGTTTGCGGTGGTCTTCATCATTGGCTTTTTTCTCTTTTCGTTTGTGATGGAGCGATTCACATACCGGAAAATCAAACTTATTTATAAATTCATATACCAAACCAAAGCCACTAAAAAGGAAGAAACATATTATAAATACCTGTTGCCGAAACGCAGTATTGAAGAAGTGAGCGCCGATGTGGAAGCATGGGCAGAAGAACATAAACAGGAAATAGAATCGCTGCGGCAAAACGAACAGTTCAGAAAAGAATTTTTGCAAAACCTGTCTCATGAATTTAAAACGCCGGTATTCGCCATACAGGGATATGTGGATACTTTACTGCACGGTGCATTGGAAAACCCGGAAGTGAATAAGCCATTTTTAGAAAAAGCTGCAAAAAACATTGAACGGCTTACCAACCTGATCAATGACCTCGATGAAATTTCAGGATTGGAAAGAGGCGAAATCAATTTATACAAAGAAAATTTTATCATCCAGGACCTGGTACGTGAAGTGTTTGAATCCCTTTCCATACGAACAGAACCACGCCATATCAAATGCAGCATCAAAAAAGGATGTGAATCGCCGCTCACTGTTTTTGCCGATAAAGAAAAGATCAGGCAGGTGCTTCGCAATCTTGTTGAAAACTCCGTGAAATACGGAAAAGACAATGGCAATATTGTAGCCAGCATGTACCAGACAGACGGTAAACATATTCTTGTGGAGCTTAGTGATGATGGCATTGGGATATCAGAAAAAAACCTGGCCAGGGTATTTGAACGATTTTACCGTACCGAAGAAGGCCGGCGGATAGATGTAACCGGCAGCGGATTGGGATTAGCGATATGTAAACATATTATCGAAGCACATGACCAAAGTATTCATGTCCGCAGTACGGAAGGTATCGGAACTACTATTGGTTTTACATTAGAAGCAAGGAAGGATTAAAATGTTTTTTTTCGTCCGATTATTGATAAAATCCTTTTAAAATCATATTGACAAAACCAGGAAAGGTATGGATGGAAAATATACCTATCATTATACATAAACTTTCCCTTATGGAATGCAGAACCTGGCAGCCCCACTTCTTCCTGCAAATGGAGAAAAGTGTGTACGACTACTTAAGATAAAGGTGATTTTGTATTGATTGAATACTTTGGCTTTCCGGAAACAAGAGATCTCTATACTCTAACAAATGGCCCAAGGAGAAAGGAGATTTAAAATGTTTTACCGGTATATAAATCTGTATGTGAAGATTTATTTGGTATATAATACGTTCCGGACAGATATCAAAATGAAGAAAATACAATGTTTGCCCCACCAAAATAAAGCATCGCTGCAATAAAAGTTTATTTGCAGGGCTACTTACAAAATAAAAATCTCAATCGAGAATTCATTTGTTAGACAACTGCTGCAGCATCAGGAAAAAGATTCATTTACGACGTGGTCTGTGTTTTTATCAATCACCGCAATCAATAAGTCAGTTCCTAAGATGACCTAAAAAAACCCCAAAGCTCATTCACAACTTTTCCAATCCTTTAATTTCAGATTTATTTGTTTCTACAATACTGATGGCATAGCCTCCGCCCGGGGCACAAAACTGTTCAAGCTTTGAATGGTTATTAACAACCACTTTACGAATGGTATAAGCCTGTGGATTAGTTTTAAAATTTGCATCTTTTGCATCAGCGTAAATGGTGGCGATATATGTTTTACCTGCATCTAAAAAATCAAAATTTATTTTTGAAATTCTCGGATCATAACCGTTGACGTTTCCCAAAAACCATTTACCACTGCCTTTGGCTTTGCGTGCTACGGTAAGATAATAACCCGGCTCCGCTTCGAGGTATTTACTATCCTGCCAATCCACGGCTACATCTTTAATGAACTGAAACGCATCAGGAAACCTGTTATAATTTTCAGGTAAATCAGCTGCCATTTGCAAAGGGCTGTACATGGTTACATACAAAGCCAATTGATTGGCAATAGTGCAATTGGCATGTGAGTGATTAGACGGATTGATTTTACTGATATCCATTTCAAAAAGGCCTGGTGTATAATCCATTGGCCCACCCAACAATCTTGTGAATGGAAGAATGGTAACATGATTTGCTTTTGATCCGCCAAAGGCCTGGTACTCCGTACCTCTTGCCGATTCATTGCCGATAAGGTTCGGGTAAGTACGTGCAATTCCCGTAGGGCGTACCGCTTCATGCGCATTTACCATAATATGGTATGTAGCTGCTTTTTCAATAGCATACTGGTAATGATTGACCATCCATTGGCTATAATGATGCTCCCCAAGAGGAAGAATATTTCCCACATACCCGCTTTTCACTGCATCATAACCAAATTTTTTCATGAACTTATATGCAGTATCCATATAACGTTCATAATTTCTTACGGAGCTGGAAGTTTCATGATGCATGATGAGTTTTATACCTTTCGAATGTGCATAATCATTCAGTTCCTTTACATGAAAATCAGGATAAGGAGTTATAAAATCGAAAACATGGTCTTTCGCATGGCCAAACCAATCTTCCCATCCAATATCCCAACCTTCTACCAACACGGCATCAAAGCCGCTTTTTGCAGCAAAGTCAATATATTTTTCTACGTTGGCTGTATTGGCACCGTGTGTGCCGTTTGGTTTTGCTTTTGAATAATCCGTAACGCCTAACTGTACAGAAAGAAAATCGTTTGTATAAGACCAGGTGCTTTTACCGGTGATCATTTCCCACCAAACGCCGATATATTTTACCGGTTTTATCCAGGATGTATTTTTAATCTTACAAGGTTCATTCAGATTGTAAATCATTTTTGATGCAACAATATCACGGGCGTCATCGCTGGCAATAATGGTGCGCCATGGCGAAGTGCAGGGAGTCTGCATATTTCCTTTATCACCATTGGCATCCGGTGTGAGCCAGGATTGAAAAATCATATTTTTATCATCCAGATTAAGGCTCATACAGGAATAATTGATAAGCGCTGCTTCGTGCAGATTGATGTACAGGCCATCTGCCGTTTTCATCATCAAAGCCGTTTGCACGCCGGTGGGTGAGAAAGGTGTTTGTGAAGCATTGGGAGTAATTGCTTTTGCCATCAGGCCTCTTATTTCTGAAAGTTTTGTTTCTGTATAATCATATTCCTGGGTATCATAATCGCCCGGTATCCAGAATGCAGTATGGTCGCCCGTCATGGCGAACTGTGTCCGTTCTTCTTTAATGGTAAAATAAATTAGATTTTTTTGTGAAGGGAATTCGTACCGGAAACCAAGCCCGTCATCAAAAAGGCGAAAGCGGATTATGATTTGCCTATCCGATTCTTTTTGAAGAAGTATTACCGCCATTTCATTGTAATGATTCCTGATGCTGGCTACTTCGCCCCAAACAGGTTTCCATGTTTCATCAAATGAAGAGGTATCGGTTTTAATAATTTCAAAACCGTTTAATAATGATTGCTTGTCATTCTTTAATTCCAGTCCGAGTTTGCTTGGTTTGATAACCACTATACCCTTGTAGCTAAGTGTGTAGGTTGGTGTGCCATCGCTTTCAAGGGCGAAATACATTTTAAAATTCCCACCCGGCGATTGTAAAGTTTGAGCATTTGCGGAAGCAAACAGGGCAATACAAACCGATAAACAGAATAATAGCTTCTTCATATAACAGGTGCTTGTTGAGTTTTAAAAATAAGAAAGTTTGAAAGAATGTGAATTGTTGTTTTTCCCATTAGTTTTTAAACCGCCCCCTTTGGTTTCATCTTAAAAATTATTTAGATTTATATTGATCATTTTTTTTCAGAATATATTATTTTCTTAAGTTATTTTTAATGCATTAATAAGTACAACATGAGCAGATCAATTTTATTCTTCATTGCCGTATTAGTCAGCAACATTACTTTTTGCCAGTCCAATTCACCAATTGCCATTATTCCGCAACCAGTAAAAGTAGAACAGAAAACCGGTTATTTTTCCCTTCCTCAAAATATAATGATCCAGGCACCGGCAAATCCTGAATTAAAATATGCAATCACCGATCTTCAAAAAAGATTGTCTGTAGCAACAGGGAAAAAAGTAATTGTATCGGCTAATTCGTCCGCAGCAATAATAAAATTAGAAATAAATAAAACTGCCAATATTCCATTAGGCAACGAGGGTTATACTTTATCTGTTACATCTAAAAACATCACGATAAAAGCAAACAAACCTGCCGGAGTCTTTTATGGTTTACAAACTTTAATGCAACTATTCCCAAAAGAAATTGAGCGTAATGAAAAGGCCAGCAATATAGCATGGAAAGCGCCCTGTGTTGAAATTACAGATTATCCCCGCTTTGGATGGAGAGGATTGATGTTTGATGTGGCTCGTCATTTTTTTACAAAACAGGAAGTGAAAGCATACATAGACCAGATGGCTAAATATAAATTCAATCTCCTGCATTTGCACTTAACAGATGATGAAGGATGGCGTATTGAAATAAAAAGCCTTCCTAAACTAACGGAGATTGGCGCATGGAATGTATATAGAGTTGGTCAATTTGGAACCTTTCCTCCACCTGCACCCAGCGAGCCAAGAAACTTTGGCGGTTTTTATACGCAGGATGATATTAAAGATCTCATTAATTATGCTAAAGAAAAATTTGTAAACATCATGCCTGAAGTAGATGTGCCCGGCCATAGTCTTGCAGCCATTGCAGCATATCCGGAGCTTTCCTGTTCTGGTGGTGTAAAAAATATCGGAGTTTCTTCCGGTGAATCTATTAAGGACTGGAGTACACATACTGCAATTTATGATGACAACCTTTGCCCTTCCAATGAAAAAGTGTATGAATTCCTGGATAAAGTGATGACGGAAATTGCTGCGCTTTTCCCTTTTGAATACATACATGTAGGCGGTGATGAAACTTTTAAAACGTTCTGGAAAAGCAGTGATGCCATCACAGCGCTGATGCAAAAAGAGAATTTAAAAACGTATGAAGAAGTGCAGGGATACTTTGAAAAACGCCTGGAAAAAATTGTGGAATCAAAAGGAAAAAAATTTATGGGTTGGGATGAAATTCTGGAAGGAGGGATAGGGCCAACTGCGGCTGTGATGAGCTGGCGAGGTGCACATGATGGCGTTGTTAGCGCAGGTGCCACTGCAAATCTCAGCGGTGGTGAAGTGGCAGCTAAAGCCGGTCACTATGTGGTAATGAGCCCTACCGAATACGCTTATCTTGATTATATGCAAAGTGACCGGGTGATGGAACCTCATGTATATGCATCGTTGCGATTGAGTAAGGTGTATAGTTTTGATCCGATGCCTGCATCATTAAACAGCAATGAACAAAAATATGTTTTAGGCGCCCAGGGAAATTTATGGACAGAGCAGGTATATACTTTTCGCCAGGCAGAGTATATGACATGGCCCCGGGCTTTTGCCATTGCAGAAGACACCTGGTCGCCGAAAGAAAATAAAAACTGGGATGATTTTGTACGAAGGGTTGAAGCACAGTTTGCAAGATTTGATGTGGAAGAAGTAAAATATGCACCCAGCATGTACGATCCTGATTTTATTGTATCAAAAGCAAGTGACGGTAAATTAAAAATTGAATTGAAGAACGAAGTGAATGGCTTGGATACATACTACAGTTTTGATAATTCATATCCTGACAGGTTTTATCCAAAATATACACAACCGGTAATGGTAGTTGATTTTGCCACGCAAATAAAAGTGATCACTTACCGTGGTAAAAAACCAATTGGCCGGATGATATCCATGCCGATCAGCGAACTTAAAAGCAGGATCAAATAAGAGAAAATGGTAATGAAATATTTTTTGAGTTAGAATAAAACAAATTAATAAAGCTTTTATAAAGTCGTAAGATTTTTCAGAGCTTTTTGTTTTTTAATTACCTTACATAAGTTTCAGCAACGAGTAATAAATTTCTACATCACGATAACAGATTGTCCACTTAAATATCAAAAAGTATGAACTGCTTTAACCGAATTTCATTCATTGTTTCTTTTCTATTGATTACATCTTTGGCTGCACATTCCGGAGACAGGCGATCCGGCGATCCTGTTTCGGGTGAAGCCTTAGTCAATGAATACTATGCCGATGTGCAGGATCTGAACCTGGTTTATATTTTTAAATATTCTGATGAATACTTTACCCGGTTTGGTAATTTTTACAATGAGTGGCTGGCAAAATTAAAAGCTATTTCATTTAATCAGCTCAGCAAAGAAGACCAGGTGGATTATATTTTACTCAAACGGAATATTCAGAGTGATCAATATAATCTTGAACAAAGTAAACAGCAATTTCAGAAAATACGATATGCTATACCATTTGGACCTAACATAATCCAATTGCAACAGCAAAGAAGAAGGGGCAATACGCTTAACGCAATGGAAATGGCAAAAAAATTAAACGAAGTAATTCAGATGATCAAACAATCCAAATCAGCAGTTGAAAAAACACCGTTAGAGAATGAAGATTTGAGAAGTGTTGCCGTAAGCGCTGTTGATGAATTACAAAAAGGCCTGAAGAATTTTTATTCTTTCTATGATGGCTATGATCCTGAATTTAGCTGGTGGATGAAAAAAACGTATGCAGAAACAGATGCAACTCTATCAGATTATGGAAAATGGTTAGGGAAACAACCTGTGGCCCAACCGGAAAAAGCAATGGACAATACCGGCATCATTGGTCATCCTATCGGGAAAGAAGAACTCGAACGTCAGCTCAGGTATGAAATGATACCGTACTCCCCGGAACAGTTGGTGCAGATAGCTGCACAACAATATGAATGGTGCCTTAATGAAATGAAAAAAGCTTCCCGTCAAATGGGCTTTGGAGAAGATTGGAAAAAAGCGTTGGACAAAGTGAAAGAAAATCATTTGCCTCCCGGGCAACAACCACAAATGGTTAATGAATTAGAAGAGCATGCTCTTCACCTGATTGACAGTCTCGGATTGGTCACCATTCCACCCCTTGCAAAAGAAGCATGGAGAATGGTTATGCTTTCACCGGAACAAATGCGTTTTGCTTCTTACTTTTTAGGTGGCCCGCAAATTATGGTGGCTTACGCAAATGAAGAGCAGGACTATGATACCAAGATGATGATCATGCGCAGCGGCAATTATTCTTTTGCAAGAGCCGAAGTGTTTCATGAATTGATACCCGGCCACAATCTTCAATTCTTTATGAACAAGCGCTATCATTCATATCGCAGGCAATTCAGTACACCGTTTAGTGTAGAAGGGTGGGCTTTTTACTGGGAAATGATATTATGGGATAAGGGCTACAACAGAACACCTGAAGAAAAAATCGGTTGCCTGTTTTGGAGAATGACACGTTGCGCCCGGATTGTATTCTCTTTAAATTATCATTTGAAAAACTGGACACCACAGCAATGCATTGATTACCTCGTGGACAAAGTAGGCCTGGAAAAGTTCAGCGCCGAATCAGAAGTGCGCAGATCTTTTACCGGTGGGTATGGACCATTATACCAATTGGCCTATATGATGGGAGCTTTACAAATGTATCAACTGCATAATGAAGTGGTCGGCAAAGGGAAAATGACCGATCGTCAATTCAATGATACATTTCTCCAAAACAATACAATGCCTATAGAAATGTTTCGGGCCATTGTGACCGGTCAAAAATTAAACCCGGACTTTCCCACTCAATGGAAATTTGCCGGGGATATACCGAATCAGCAGTGAAACAAACTTTGGTATCCTGAGTTTTTATTTCAGGATACCAAAATTTCTATTTTATAAGATTTTCATACAACACATTGGCAACCGCTTTCAATGCCGGATTAAATCCTGCTTCATAATCAACATTGCATCCATTGGTGATGGCAACGATTCCGAATTTTTCTTTGGGCTGAAAAAACATGAGGCTGTACAGGCCGTATGCAGATCCTGTATGGCCGACCATAGTTTTTCCCGGAATCAACCCGTTTGAAGTAAGTAGAGCCAACCCATAACCATTCAAAACAGGAGTTTGCATCAGGTGAGAACTTTTCTTTTTGATGATCCTGATTTTTCCATACTTGCCAAAGTACATGTGCATAGTCATGTATTTTGCCAGACCGGTGGCAGATATTTTCATTCCGCCGGTTGGAGAAAAGATGGGTGTACTGTACCCCGGGATATAATTTTCAATTTCATTCTTCCTGGGGTTATAAGCTGCAGGATCAGGGGTGTAGTTTTTCGTTTGAGGGTCATACTCGTATAATGTTACAAATTTTGTTGTATCCAAAGCACTCACTTCATATCCGGCATATAACCCCAACGGATCAAGGATATGCTGCTTTACATATTTATCAAACCGCTGACCGGAAATTTTTTCGATAATGGTGCCGATCATATTAAAGTTCAGATTGCAATAGCTGTATTTTTCTCCGGGAGCATATTCACTATAACATTTTGCCCAATCCAGATTTTTTTCAGGATTGAGAACATCGAGGGTGAAATAACCCTGGCTATCATTCAGGCTTGAAGTATGGGACAGAAGCATCTTCAGAGTTATTACACGATCGGGATATTTCGGATTACGTACTTTAAACCCAATAAGGCTACTCACATCATCACTCAATGAAAGTTTCTTTGCTTCAACCAACTGCATGATCGATGTTGAAGAAAAAGATTTGGAAATAGAAGCAATCCGGAAAATATCCGAATTGCTTAATGGCGTACTCGTCTCTTTATTCTTTAACCCAAAAGAATGAGTGTAAATGATCTTCCCATGTTTGACAACTGCTACGGAAAGCCCGATCATATCATATTGCTTCATCACACTGTCAATCCCTGATTCAGCTTCCTGTTGTTGTGAAAAAGCAAATATTCCTGTGCAAATTATCAACAGGTATGAGAGCAATAAATGATGCAGATATAATTTTTTCATAAATTAAATATAAGCCGAAACGATGACAACGGAAGGCTTTGCAAATTTATAAATTGTATATGATCTCAGTAACCGGTAAGGGAACAATTCAATAATACATTTCTTTAAAAGGGCTCTATACTTTTTAAGATATTTAAAGTTATAATAAGCAATCAAAAATTATATTTTAATCCTATCTGCCCCTGCCACCTGCTATTGATAGGATCTATAGTATAATAATGCCCGTTTAATCCGGTAGGTCTAATGAAGTTGAACGTAGGCAAATAACCAGATGATGGTTTGCCAGGAGATATGTTATTCGCATCTTTAACGAATTTAAGTATATTGACTGTGTAGTTATTAGCATTGGTCACAAAAGTGATATGCCCCCAATTATTGTTAAGCAGGTTCAGAACATTGAAAACATCAAAGCTGAGTTGCAGTGATTGGTGTTTATTCACTTTGCTCAATTGAAACTCATGCATCAGCTTTATATCCAATTCATGATTCCACGGAGTACGCAATGCATTTCTTTCAGCATATAGACCTCTCCTTGTTTTTAAGTATTGATCTCCTTCAATGAAGTTGTTAAGATCAATCCACTGCCGGGAAGCTGTATAGACCTGTCCGTTGACCGTATAGTCAGCCAGCCTTATGTCATTCTGATCTTTTGGAATATACGGAAGGTTTGCATTCGCTGCATTTGAAAATGGATTACCACCCGCAGCATACACAACACTGTAAGGATTTCCCGACTGGCCGGAATAAAAGAAAGTCAGCGATGTTTTGTTCATTTGATTCCACATCAATGTACCGCTGAGTGTTCCTACAATACGATGGCGAAGATCAAAATTAGAATATGCTAAAGCAGGGTTATTGGGAACAATTGCAGGATTCACTTCATAGTTCGATTGGAAAGAATTCCGGATACCGTTGCTTATATCTTTACTCTTTCCATAGGTATAGGCCAGCGACCAGTTCATATTCAGTTGTTTTGCACCCATCTTTATATTATGGGTTTCTTTTGATAATTGTGCCGTTAGGTTATACCTGAATCCCTGTGTAGTATTAGTAAGAAAATATGCATTTGAATAATTGCTATATAATTTCCCCCCTGTATATACCGGAGTTTGTGTTGGCCCCGATGTAAAATATTCTGACTGGTCTTTGATATTGATCTGTTGAAATTTTACATCAAATAAAGTTTTAGTGTATAAGGCATCCAGAGTAAGTTTATATCCGTTGCCAAATTTGAAATCAGCAGCTACATTACTTCTCCAGATACGGGGAAGCTTGAAATTATTATCAATAATGTCCACTTCACGGGTGTTGCTGGCGCCAGCTCCTCCATATTTTGATACCGTATCTTTTAAGTACAATGGATTGATGGCAAGAGGAACCACCTGGCCTCCGGGTCTGTAATCAATATTGCCATAGACGGTACCGGTTAGTGTGTATGCATAACCCAACCAGGCAAATGGCATTCTTCCTATAAATATTCCAGTACCACCTCTTATAATAAATGATTGGTTTCCGTTCACATCAAAATTGAATCCTAATCTTGGCGACAGGGTTACCTTGCCCAGCCATTTATTATTTAATTGAGAAAACAGAGTATGTGTATAAGTTGGATCTGGCGATATATAATCTGTAATCGTATTTAATGCAGGGTCGGTAGCGGGTTGTTTTCCTAAGAAAGGATAATCAAGTCGCAATCCCGGAGTCAATTTTAATTTTTTATTGAGTGTTATTTCATCTTGCCCATAAAGGCTCATTAAATTAACCGTGTAAGGATTCGGGGGATTATTATAAATAGCATCCCTGTTGTTTGGATATTTCGTATCTGTAGTAAATGCTCCACGAATACGATTGGGGTTATCTGCAAGGAAAGCGTTCAGGTTTGAATATTCCCATCGGCCATTCCATGAATTTATAAATCCATAAGTAAGATTATAAAATTCATTGTGAGTTCCAAAAGTAAATTTATGAATACCGTTTGTATAAGTAAGGTTGTTGCTTACTTCTATTGTTTGTTGTTTCATATTATAGATGGAAGCTTCACGCCAGGTACCTGCCCAAACAGCTCCACCGCCAATATCCATCAAGGGAGATAGTGTTCCGGGAAAAGTTCTGTATTCATGCACATTAATATAACTAACATTAAATTGATTGCTCAACCTATTATTTACTTTTGTTTTTAATTCAGCAACAAGGTTTACATTATTATTATACTGGGTAAAGTCTGTTGAAGAAAACTGAAAGTTGGTAGATGTGCGTTCCAGATTATTACCCCAGCCTTTTGTATAGATGCCTCTTACAGAAAGCGTATTTCTTTCGTTTAGGTTAAAATCAAAACGAGCAAAGAGTTTATTACTGTTTGTAAAAATAGTATAAGGACCCACATAAGAACCGGCATCGTAACCATATTTATTTTTTAACTGATTATAAATAGCTGTTGCATCAGATAAAGAAACGGCAGCGCCGGGATCACCTGCATTATAAAAAGTGGGTTCTTTTCTACGTGTTTGTTCATAGTTTACAAAGAAGAAAGCTTTACTTTTTATAATAGGCCCGCTCAGGCTGGCGCCATATTGATAATCATGAAAAGAAGAACCCATTTTGGTTTTTAATCCATCTGCACTTTTACCGGTTAGTGTTTGATTTCTCCCAAATACATAAACGGAACCATGAATGTCATTGGTTCCACTTTTTGTAACAGCATTTACACTGCCACCGGTAAAATTTCCAAGTTTTATATCGAATGGAGCCAACTGTACCTGCACTTCCTGAATAGCGTCAAGACTATACGGGTTTGTTCTGGTGCCGGATCCTGCAGAGCCGGACTGCCCCCCACCACTTACCCCTCCAAAAGAATTGCTGAAGCCAATCGCATCATTATTAATTGCTCCATCTATCGTAAGATTATTATATCGAAAATTTGTTCCCGCATAAGCATTGTTATTTGATTGAGGCGTTAATCTTGTATAATCGGAAAGACTTCTTCCTAACGTAGGTAGTGTAGCAAGCTGTGACCTGTTAATGGTAACGCCATTAATTTTGGGCCTTCTTGCAGTATTTATCACTACTTCCTCAAGGTTTTCTGTACTTGCTATTAAACTAACGTTCCATTCGGGATTATTGCCTAATGAAAGATTTATACTGTCAAACTTTTGTTCTTCATAACCGATAAAAGAAAAGGTTATAGTGTAGGGGCCTCCCGGTTTGAGATTCGGAATTACAAAAATCCCCTTATCATTTGTTTGAGCAGCTGTTCGAAACCCGGTAGATTCCATTTTTATAGTCACAGAGGCCCCACTTACAACAAGCCCGTTCGGATATATTACCCTGCCACTGACCGTTGCTGATGTTTCCTGCGAAAAACCGGAACTCCCAAAACAAATAATTAATAAGAAAACTAATACTCCAAATTGTGGTTTCATTTTTAACTAATTTGAAGCAAAAAAAGTATTCTCGTATTAACTTTAAGTTACCGGCTGATTAAACAATTGTTACTGAATTATTATCAGAACATGAACAATATCTGTTTTGTATAAAATTTTGTCCTTTAATATTTGTATTCTTTCTCCATATTAAGAAATTATTAATTCAGATATTTGATTAAGGTTCCCAGTCAGAACCAGTTATTTTCGCAAACATTCCGGTGCTTGCCGGAAAAAAACCAGGTTATATGGCACTTAATTCTTTGCTTAACATCTTTGTTCCGAAAAACAAGATTTTTTTTGAGCTGTTTGAAAAAGTAGCTGAAAATGTTGCTAAAATGGGATCGCTGTTAAAAGATGTGGTAGCCGAACCCGATTTTGACAAAAGGGCTTTGATCATCAGCAATATTGAAGACCTGGAACATGCGAACGATGAATTGACTCATAATATTTTTACTGAATTGGGCCGCAATTTCATTACCCCTTTTGACAGAGAAGACATTCACTACCTCGCTTCATCGCTGGATGATATTGCTGATTATATATATGCTGCTGCTAAGAAGATTAATTTCTACCGGGTAAATCCAAATGATATGGGGATGCAGAAAATGTCAGAACTCATTGAGCAAAGTGCAATGCAGGTAAGTCTTGTGGTTAAACACCTCCGCAATATGAAAGAGATGCGCCAGATCACCGAGGCATTGGTAAAAATCAACAGCGTAGAAAACCAGGCCGACGATATTTTTGACATGAGTATTGAGCGGTTGTTTGCTACAGAGCCAGACGCAAAAGAAGTGATTAAGAAAAGAGAGATATACCAGGTGATGGAGATTGTGACAGACAAATGCGAAGATGCCAGTAATGTGATTGAATCTATTTTAATAAAATATGCTTAACAGGTTTTGAAAAACTAACTAAAACTTCTTTTGAATTAAGCTATACTTACAAACCGGGAAGTTATGACTCTTTTGATTGTTATTATTGGGCTGGCATTAATTTTTGATTTCATTAATGGCTTTCATGATGCTGCCAATTCCATAGCTACCGTGGTATCTACAAAAGTGTTGACTCCTTTCCAGGCTGTACTGTGGGCTGCCATGTTTAATTTCATAGCATTCTTTGTTTTCAAAGAACATGGGATCGCAAACACAGTTGCAAACACAGTGCACCCCGAATCCATAACGCTTATGGTAATCCTTTGCGGAGTCATTGCCGCCATTTGCTGGAACTTAATTACCTGGTGGTATGGTATTCCTTCTTCATCATCACATACTTTAATCGGGGGATTTGCAGGTGCAGGCATTGCTCATGCAGGTTTTGCAAGTATCAGTTCAGAAAGCATTTTCAAAACACTGATTTTTATTATCCTGGCTCCATTAGTAGGAATGATCATCTCAATGTTTATCACCATCGTGACGGTTCAAAGAAATATTTGGTTAAAGCTTTCTATTATTATTACGCTTATGCTGGCCTGCTATTTTTTTATAAAATTCAAAATGCCTTTTGAAAAATGGGCTATTGTTATCATGTGTTTGATATTTGCAGGCACTTATTTGTACAATCACCTGAGAGGAGCAGACTCCAATGCTTACAGGACTGCAAATATGTTTAAGCGGTTGCAATTGGTTTCTTCAGCAGCATTGAGTATTGGGCATGGCGGTTCTGACGCACAAAAAGTAATGGGTATCATTACTGCAGCTTTAATTTTCAATTATCACCAGGGAGGATATGGAGTTGCGGAATTTAAAGATATGCCTGACTGGGTTCCTATAGCCTGTTATTCATCAATTGCTATAGGCACTTTGTTCGGAGGTTGGAAAATTGTAAAAACTATGGGGACCAAGATAACCAAAGTAACTCCTCTCGAAGGGGTATGCGCCGAAACTGCCAGTGCTATTACTTTATTTGCTGCTGCAAACATGGGTGCACCAGTAAGTACCACACATACAGTAACTGGATCTATTATCGGCGTTGGCGCCACAAAAAGATTATCGGCAGTACGCTGGGGGGTTACCATAAATTTATTATGGGCATGGGTTCTTACCATCCCTATCAGCGGGTTGCTGGCAATGGGCTTTTATTATATTGCTCATTTTTTTATTTGATTTTTTTTCTGCTGTAAAAAATCCTGACTTTTGCATTCATATATTTTTTATGTCAAAAATTTTGGTTACTGGTGGCTGTGGTTACATCGGATCTCATACCATTGTGGACCTGGTAGAAAATGGGTTTGATGTAATTTCTGTTGATAATAATTCCCGCTCAAATCCACACATCCTGGATGGGGTAGAAAAAATAACGGGCAAAAAAATTAAAAATTATAAGGTAGATCTTTGCAATTACGATGATCTTTTTGCTATTTTCCAGGAAAATGAAGATGTCATCGGCATCATTCATTTTGCCGCTTATAAATCTGTTGGTGAATCGGTGAAAAAACCGTTGATGTATTTTGAGAATAATCTTACTTCACTCATTAATCTTCTGAAATGTGTGAAAGAATTCGGGACTCCTTATTTTGTATTCTCTTCTTCATGTACTGTATATGGTAATCCCGATCATGTGCCTGTTACAGAATCCACTCCTCCCCGAGCTGCCGAATCTGCCTATGGATATACCAAACAAATGGGAGAACAAATTATCAATGAATTTGCAAAAAGTTCCGGAACACAAAGTATTCTCTTGCGCTATTTCAATCCTGTTGGCGCCCATCCATCCTGCCTAATAGGGGAAATGCCTGTTGGTAAACCCGAAAACCTGGTTCCTGTTATCACGCAAACTGCCATTGGTAAAATGGCAAAAATGAATGTTTATGGAGATGATTATCCTACAAGAGATGGTTCTTGCGTTCGTGATTACATTCATGTTTGCGATATTGCTCATGCACATACTCTTGCTTTGCAATATCTCGAAGAAGAACGCAACAATGGACTTTGTGAAGTGTTCAATCTTGGTACGGGCAATGGCGTAACAGTATTGGAGGCTATAAAAGCTTTTGAAAAAATAAGTGGGGTGCCATTGAATTATTCGATAGATTCCCGCCGCCCGGGTGATGTCATTGCTATTTATGCCAATAATGATCTTGCAAGAAAAGTATTAGGTTGGAATCCTCAGTTTTCTTTAGACGAAATGATGGCTACAGCATGGAAATGGGAACAGAAGCTTCATACGGATGAAAAGTTGTTAAAAAAGCAGGACCCGGATTTAAATTAATTTTTTTTATAAAATAATTTCCGGGTAAAATCATTTTTCAGAATATTTCGCCCGTGCCCCCCTGAAAAATCTTAGCAATACATTTATAAAAAACAAGTTTGCAAGCCATACCCCGGTTTTGAACTAGGGCACGGCTTTCTCCAAATTTAAACCAGACATTTTGATTTAATTCTTTTCAACTCCTTAGAACGTTTTTCATATGGATCATTTCACTTAGTGGAAAGAATATCATGATTACAATCTTCATTCCTTAATTTTACAATAATTTTTTAAAAGAATGCTTAAAGAAATTCAATCAACAGGAAGTAAAGACACCCGGAGCGGATTTGGAGATGGTATAGCGGAAGCTGCCCGCAGTAATCCAAACATTGTCGCTCTGACCGCAGATTTAGCAGGTTCTATGAAACTGCAACAATTCATAAAAGAATTTCCTGAACGTTTTGTTCAATGTGGCATTGCCGAAGCTAACATGATGGGCATTGCAGCAGGTATGACCATTGGAGGAAAAATACCCTATACTACCACTTTTGCCAATTTTTCAACTGGTCGTGTATATGATCAGATTCGGCAAAGTATTGCTTACAGTGGTAAAAATGTAAAAATATGTGCTTCTCATGCAGGTCTTACTCTTGGTGAAGATGGTGCTACGCACCAGATACTGGAAGATATCGGATTGATGAAAATGCTTCCCGGCATGACCGTCATTGTGCCTTGCGACTACACACAAACAAAAGCTGCCACAAAAGCTATTGCTGAATACCAGGGTCCTGTTTATTTGAGATTTGGCCGCCCTTCCTGGCCGATATTTACCAAAGAAGAAGATTTTAAGATAGGAAAGGCACAATTTTTTTCGCAGGGAACTGATGTAAGCATCTTTGCCTGTGGCCACATGGTGTGGAATGCGATTCAGGCGGGTGTACAATTGGAAGAAAAAGGCATCAGTGTGGAAGTAATAAATATTCATACGATCAAGCCGCTTGATGAATCAGCTATTGTGGCGTCATTGAAAAAAACAAAATGTGCAGTAACTGTTGAGGAACATAATATCATTGGCGGTTTGGGAGATGCAATTGCACAATGTGCTGTAAAAAATTTCCCGGTACCGATTGAATATGTAGGCACCAAAGATACTTTCGGAGAAAGTGGAACTCCCAAAGAGTTACTTAAAAAATATGGATTGGACACACCCGATATTATTGTAGCAGCAGAGAAAGTGCTCAACCGGAAAAAGAATGGCTAAAATCTTGTTGCAAACAATTTCTACAGGTTCTTTTAAAATTTGAAAGGTCTTTTTTATTTTTAAACTTTAAATGAAATTGAACCATCCGCCATTCCAATATTCTAACCGAATTAAAGTTCAATGACAACTACGGCCAATCTCAGCGATAGCGAATTGCTTGTTCAGTTTCGTAACCCGGTTACGAAAGAAAAAGCATTTACCATTCTCATAAAAAAATACCAGGAAAAATTATACTGGCATGTCCGTAGAATGGTCGTTGAGCATGAAGATGCGAATGATGTTCTTCAAAATGTTTTTATAAGAGTATGGAATGGGCTTGAAAATTTCAGAGAGGATAGCCAATTATACACCTGGCTATACCGCATAGCAACAAATGAATGCCTGACTTATATAGAACAGCAGAAAAAAAGATCGGCTATCAGCCTGAGCGAAGTAGAAACCGGACTGAGTAATAAGATAAAAGCTGACAAACATTTTGATCCAAACCGCTTGGAATGGAAACTTCAGTTAGCTATACAGCAATTACCTGAAAAGCAGAGAATTGTATTTAATTTAAGATATTATGATGAAATGCCTTATGAAGAAATGAGTCGAGTATTAGAGACAAGTGAGGGGGCACTAAAAGCAAGTTATCACCATGCTGTGAAAAAAATAGAAGATTATATCCGAAATCATTAAACTTTTTGAGCAAAACGCCATCTCACTTAGCGTACAAATGACACAGAGAGACAACATATTACAAGAATTAGTTGAGTTAGAAAGCACACTTGCTGACACCACTCCTCAAAATATTTATTCAGTACCTGACCGGTATTTTGAAGAATTGGCCAACCGGGTTGTTGGTAATATTAAAGCATTTGAAGCAAATGATGCCAAAGAAGAGTTGAGCCATTTGTCATCTCTTTTGAGCCATATTTCAAAAGAACCTCCTTATGTCACTCATCCGGGTTACTTTGATGGATTAGCGGAAAAGATATTGACTTCAATTCACATTAATCAAAATTCTCAAAATCCGAAAGAAGAGTTGGAAACAATTTCTCCTTTCTTAAGCGGGTTGAAAAAACAAATGCCTTATGCTGTACCGGATGGATATTTTGAAAAAGTAATATCTAAAGTTCCTGCACGGTCAAATGCCAATCCGGAAACAAAAATAATTCCAATCACTCATCGCAAATGGTTCCGTTATGCAGCCGCTGCAGTTGTTATCGGCTTTATTGCACTAGGTGGTTTGTTGTTTGAGCATCGTCCGGGTATTGATCCAGATAAAAATCCTGATGAATGGATCGCAAAAAATGTCAAAAAAGTAAGTACTGATAAAGTTGATGCTTTTATTAAGTTGGCTGATGAAGAGTCGAATCCAAAGGGAGTAACAACTGATAAAGAAGAAAAACCCAACGAAATAAAAAATTTGATGAAAGATGTTCCTGAAAGCCAGATACAGGAATTTATTAATGAAACCGCTTCACTGGGAGAAGATAATTCGGTTTTGAATTAGAAAACAATAAATGAAAAAATTTCTACTCATATTAAGCTTGTTGTTACTGGCCGGATTTGTATTGCGGGCACAGGAGGAAGATGATAAAAATGATAAGATCCGTGATAAAATGACCGAGTTTATTCAACGCCGGCTGAACCTCTCAAAAAGCGAAGCTGAAAAATTCAGTCCCATATTCCTTCGTTATTTTCATGACTGGAGATCTACATTGAAAGAATTTAAAGGCAACCCTGACCGCTTGCTTTTACAGCAAAAGATTGTTGACCTTCGACTTCGCTACCGGGATGAATTTAAAGGTATTGTTGGAGAAAAACGCAGCAACCAGATTTTTGAGGAGCAACAACGATTCATTGAAGGCGTTCGGAAAATGCGTGAAGGGCAACGGTTAGAGGGGCGTCCTAACCGGCGATTTCGATCCATGACACAATAAAAAAAAATATACTATCTTTGAACTTGGTGTTTTTCATAGGTTAGCAACGGCCGTCCCGACTCTTCGGGAAGGCCTTTTTTATTGCTTCTCTTTTTTCCGGTTTTTAAAATTCCCAAACAGGGTTTTTCACATCATGATAAAATAAAAATGTCCATTTCTCTTGCTCCCCTTTTTGCCACCAGGCTCTTCTCAATTCCATTGCTTTCTTTCCATTGAAATCATATTTTGCAACAAACCGGTGTTTCATTTGCTGTAATTGAGGGGCATCATCCCCGCCATAAAAAACAATTCGATTCTCATGGTAAATACTAAATACCTGGTGATAAGGGGAGTGAGCACCGGTTACCTGGTAATGAATTGCATTGCCTATCTTTCCAGAATCCTGATCAAGTAGAACTACCTGTAAGTTATTTAAAAGCACTTTCAGGTTTTCAGTTATGAAAGAAGGATACCCCTTTTCAAATGCGAACTTTATTTCCCGCTGCTGAATATAATATTTCGCATGGGGGAAACTAAGACAACAAGGGTCTGCTTTGTCAGAAATTCCCCCGGTATGGTCTTTATGTAGATGAGAGATCAATACCTTGGTTACATCAGAAGGTGCAATACCCGCATTCAACAAATTCTGATGAAGTTGCATTTTCCCGTTTTTATCCAAAAAGCCCAGTCCCGTATCCAGGAGTATAATATCATGAGAAGTAATCACAGCAAAAGGCTGAATTTCCACCAGCAAACTTCCCTTGGCCCTATCCTGAAGTTTATCTTTATTCAAATCGAAAGGAACAAACAGTTTTGTTTTATCAATAGTAAATGCGCCTTCGCTAAGCGGGATAATTTTCATGAGCTGCCTGTAGGTAATATTTTATTATACAGATTGAAAATATGAGTATGCAAAATTAGGTTATTCAAAAAGTTTATCTCAGCACCATTTGCCTATCTGCATCCAGCCGAATGAGAATAAATAACATAACAGTAAAAGTGAGTAGAGAGGTGCCGCCATAGCTTATTAATGGCAATGGAATACCTATCACCGGGGCAAGGCCTACCGTCATGGCCACATTGATTACTATGTGGAAAAAGAAAACTGCAGCTACACCATACGCATAACAACGGCTAAATACACTTCGTTGCCGCTCTGCAATGGTAATGATTCTGAAAAGCAAAAGCAGGTAAATGGCAAGGAGCAATACACTGCCAGTAAAACCAAATCCTTCGCCAATGGTGCAAAAAATAAAATCTGTTCTTTGCTCCGGAACAAAATCGTAACGGGTTTGTGTGCCTTTTAAAAACCCTTTTCCCCAAAGCTGCCCGCTTCCGATGGCAATTTTAGATTGTTTTACATTATAACTGCTTCCATTTGCTTTTTTCTTTGTTTCCAAATCAACTGTTTCACCCGCTTTATGATAAGGATTGTCTTTTCCGAATAGATCGTAAATCCTTTCCACCTGGTATTTCTGCAATACATGTTTAAAAATAAACGGAACGGCAAATCTTTGTATACCTACACACACAAACCAAAGAAGTATTATTACTAACAAAATGCCCCGGTTTCTTTTCAACGTCCGCCGCAGGAAATAAATGGTAAGTAAGGCAATGACTGTAAGGATTATGGCTAAAATATTTGGTTCAATGACTATTGTGGCCACAACTAATACAGCAATAGCAAAACCTACTACTAGAATGACGGGAGGCAATCCTTCCCGGAACATCACCAGGAAAAATGAAAAATATACTAAGGCCAGGCCGGTTTCACTTTGAAATATGGTCAATAATGCTGGAAATAATGCAATAAATGCCGCAATGAATTGAGATCGGGGTTTAGAAAAATCAGTCTCCGGCCGGGATATGTATTTTGCCAATGCCAATGCAACACATATCTTACAAAATTCTGCTGGCTGGAACTGGAATCCGCCCAAACGGATAATGGATTCTGTTCCTTTTATCCGTGAATGAAATGGAAAGACTAATAACAAAACAAAAATTCCAAACACATACCAGAGATTGGCGGTAGCAGTAAAAAATTTACTATCGGTAAGCAATACAAAAAAGGCAAGAACGGCAGCAATAATAAAAAAATAAAATTGTTTGCTGTAGTCCGTTTTATACTGTAAAAAACTCCGTATAACGGGATCCCCATCTTTATAAGTTGCAGCAAAAATTGCTGCTATACCTACAGCCACAAGCACTAAGTAAATCCATACCAGGCTCCAATCAATGCCTTTTGATATTTCAGGATTTCGTGTTGACATGAAAATTCAGGTTCTTAATTTTTTTTATCCCCTGTATTCTTTTTTTTAGGTAATATGGCTTCAGCGTTATGAATAGTTTTTTTAAAGGCACTGTCTTTATTTTTATCATCTTGTTTTTTTAAAATCGTAACTATGGCTTGTTCTTCGTCGGGCACTTCTTCCGTTTGTAAAGTGTCCTTTAATACTTTCCTGATCGTCTCCAATGAATCTTTTCTAACTTGTCGTAATGAATCTTTTGTTCTCATTTCGTGCAGCATGTACGCTGGAATAAGGTTTGCATTCATCATTCTTTGCTCCAAAGGTTTTCTGTCTGCTGCAATGGAGTCCTTTAAATATTTTTCAATCATCAGTCCTGCAATGGGTGCTGCCCAGGTGCCTCCAAAGCCTGCATTCTCACACATCACCATGATGGCAATCTTTGGATTTTCCCGTGGTGCAAATGCAGCAAAAAAAGAATGATCTTTTTGTTTCACACCATGATAATAATTTTCTGCAGTACCGGTTTTTCCACAAATCACAATACCCGGCACCCTGGCTCCGGCGCCGGTTCCTGCATCTACCACCCCTTGCATACCATTGTGCACCGCTTCAAAAACACTGTCCGGAATGTCAATGGGATCTATTCTTTTTTTATACTTATTCAATAATCCAAATTTATCTCCCCCTTCTATAGAATCTACCAAATGAGGAATTATATACCAGCCTTTATTAGCCAGGTAAGCCATTTCATTTGCCATTTGTATTGGAGTAGTTAATACCTCTCCCTGGCCAATACTTACAGACCGAAAACTGCAAAAATTCCAATGTCTTTTACCATACATCCTATTATAAGTAACAGGAGTGGGAATATACCCGCTTTTTTCAGAAGGAATATCAACTCCCAATTTATGGCCAAGCCCGAATCCATTCATATATCTCGCCCAACTGCTCAGGCTGCTGTCAATATTAGGATAAACAGGATTGTTGATGACCCGCTGCATTACATTGGCAAAATATGTATTACAAGAGTGCGTGATACCTGTTGTCAAATTGAACACACCTGGATCTAAACAGCGCATGGGTTTGCCACATCCGTAAAAAGCGCCGGAACAAGAAAATGTAGTTTTTGATGTAATAACTCCTTCGTGCAGTGCTAAAATTGCCTGTAATGTTTTAAATGTGGAGCCCGGCGGATAATAAGTTGAAACAGCCCGGTTCAATAATGGTAATTTAGGATCGGAATATAATTGCGAAAAATGTTTTCTTCGCTCTGCCCCGGTTAATAAGTTTGGGTCATAAGTTGGGGCGCTCACCATGGCAAGAATTCCCCCGGTTCTTGGATCAATTGCTACAATTGCGCCTACCTTATTTTGCATTAACTTTTCACCTTCTTTTTGCAATTCAATATCAAGGCTTAAATGCAAATTGCTTCCGGCAACAGCAGCGGTATCAAAGGCTCCATTTTCATAAGATCCCTGAATACGGTTGAAATTATCTTTTATCATGAATTTCACGCCTCGCTCCCCCATCAGCACTTTTTCATAGCTGCTTTCCAATCCTGTCATGCCGGCATAATCTCCCGATTGATAACCTTCATCTTTATGTTTTCTCAAAAAATTGCTGTCTACTTCACCCAGGTATCCCAGGATATTTGCCGCTGCATCATAAGAATAACTTCTTATGGGCCGCTCTTGTATAAAAAATCCGCTTCCAAAACGCCACATATTTTCCTGCATTCGGGCAAATTTTTGAGCAGAAAGCGAAGCTTCAAAAACAGAAGGGCGAAAAGCCCTGTTTCGGATGATACCATTTACGATTCTTGTTCTGAATTCAGCGGTGTCAATATCCATCAGGTTACAAAAGAAGACAGTATCAATGTTTTTAATTTGTGATGGAATCACCATCAGATCATACGTCAGTGTATTGTTCAATATAGGCCTGCGATTTCGGTCGAAGATGATACCCCGCAAAGGGTAAACAATTGTACGTTGTATGGCATTTTCATTAGCCAGTTTTCTGTACTTCCTGGAAATGATCTGCAAGTAAAATAACTGGGCAACGATGATAATGAAAGTTACCAGGAATATCAGGCGAATGATACGGCTTCTTGATTGGTTAAACACAGGCATAGAAACAAATACGAAATAAAAAAAATATCAGAAGAATTGCAACTACAAATTACGATGGACGAAATGGGGTTTCCAAATCTAAATCAGATAAACTGTTTTTTTATGAATCTTTTTGACGTTCACTACTCTACATTCGTCCGGTATTTCAATTGCCTCGGAAATAAAAACTCAACAGTAAAAATCAATAAGAGGCTGATCGCAGTGGTACCCATCAATTTTATTATGAAATCAACAAAACTTCCAAAGCTCATCCATTCAAGGAAAACAAGATAACCATGATGCAAAATGGTCAAAATGAATATATAAATAGCATAGGGAGTCCAGCCCATAGCTTTGGGGGAGGGCTCCCGGTAATTAAACTCGCTAATGTCTTTAGGCATCAGAACATGAATAATATAAGGTCGTACATAAGCGATAAGCACACAAGCTGCTGCATGGAGGCCCGGTGTCATAGTAAAGTAATCCAAAATGATTCCGGTTAAAAATCCTGCCAGTAATAAACCTATTCTTGGGATTGAGAAAGGGAGCCACAAAATAAAAAGATAGTATAAGTAGGGAGTAATAAACCGATGCAGCTGAGGTATTTTATTTAACACATAAACCTGTATCAAAAGAAACAGTGCCAACCGGATCATATTTCTAATTAGGCTGCTCACTTTGAATTGGACTTAGGTTGTTCGATTTTCTTTTTGGTATCATTAAAAAGCTGTACCTGCTCATCGTATTGCAGGTTTTCAATTATATACACCTGCTGCAAATCAAAAAAATTAGCGGCTGTTTTTACTTTCAAAGTAAAAAATCCTGTAACATTATCCATAGTGATATCTGCTACTGTTCCTATCATATACCCGGGAGGGAAATTATACGAATAGGCGCTCGTCAGCACCGTATCTCCCTTTTTCACATCAGCGCTTTTGGGAATATTTTTTAAAGTAAGATACCGGGAATCTTTCCCGTCCCATTGCAATGTTCCGAAATCACCCCCCTTTTTTAAAGAAGCATTCACCGTATTCTGAACATGCAGCAAACTCATTGCTTCGCTGAAATTATTACTAACATTCACCACAATGCCCACCGGGTATCCATCAGAGCTGATCACCGCCATATTATCTTTAATACCTTGCCTGGAGCCCCTGTTTAATTGAATATAGTTTTTTGAGCTGCTTACCGTATTGTATATTACGGTTGCATCCCGGAAATAATAATGACGGTAATGACCCAGGGTATCATAAGGAATACTATCCTTAATCATCCTGGCACCGGTATCAGGTTTTACAAAATTGGTTTTTAAAAGATTCAATAAGGAATCATTCAGATGAAGCAGCCTGTGGTTTTCCTGTTTCAGGCTGAAATAATCCTCTACCTTATTATATTGTGTATTGATGCGGCCGGTAATCTCATTAGCAATACCAAGGAATTTGGCCCGGTGAAACCGGTTGTAATTGAAAAGAAACCACAGGGAGATGATCTGCAAAAAAATGAATGCAAAAAAAACAGAATACCGCCTGAGAAAAAGAAAAATATTACGCATGGATTACGGCACAAGGTTCAGAATTCAAGTTACAAGAACTTTACAGCTTGTCTGTATGTTCTGCTCTTAATTATCGCATCACGAAAGGATATTTATCATAATTTTTCAAAGCAGCGCCTGTACCCCTCACCACACTCTTTAGCGGTTCATCGGCAATATGAACAGGAAGTTTTATTTTCTGGCTTAACCGTTTGTCCAATCCCCGCAATAAAGCGCCGCCGCCGGTCAGGTACAATCC
Organism: Bacteroidota bacterium; assembly: GCA_018266555.1. Lineage (GTDB taxonomy): Bacteria > Bacteroidota > Bacteroidia > Chitinophagales > Chitinophagaceae > UTBCD1. Next base: position 137,446 of record JAFEAF010000017.1, read on the forward strand.
TCTGCGATAAATATCAGCAGCCAACTCAGGCGGAGTTTGTTCCAAGGCCTTAAGGATGGCTTCTTCAATTTTAAAAATACTTTTATCCAAAGCTTCAGCAATTTCCTGGTAACTGACCATGATTTGTTTCGGAATTCCCGTTACAAGATCCCTTCCATTTACGGGGTAATCATCAGGCGGGTTGTCAATATCTTTCATAGAAGCCCCAACTTGTATTTTGATTTGTTCTGCAGTACGTTCACCAATAAGTAAACTATGATACCTGCGCAATGCCTCCATAATATCAGCAGTAAATTCATCACCTGCAATCCGGATAGATTGATCACAAACAATTCCTGCCAATGCTATCACGGTGATGCCTGTGGTGCCTCCGCCGATATCAATGATCATATTGCCTACCGGCTCTTCTACATCAATCCCGATTCCCAGCGCTGCAGCCATCGGTTCATGAATCAGGTACACTTCCTTGGCTCCGGCCTGTTCTGCACTGTCACGAACCGCTCTTTTTTCAACTTCAGTAATAGAAGAAGGAATGCAAATCATCATACGCCAGCTTGGGGGGAACAATGGTTTTTTGGGATAAACCAGTTTGATTAACTCCCGGATCATTAATTCGGCAGCATTAAAGTCTGCGATCACACCGTCTTTTAAAGGGCGAACGGTACGGATGCTCTCATGAGTTTTTTCATGCATCATTAAGGCTTTCTTCCCAACGGCTAATACGGTCTTTGGATTATTACGATCCAGGGCCACGATACTTGGTTCGTTTACTACCACTTCGTCGTTGTGAATGATCAGGGTATTTGCAGTGCCCAGGTCTATGGCAATCTCTTGTGTAAACCAGCTAAAAAGTCCCATTTTTTCGGATTGGATTTAGTGTGTGCAAAGTACGGGCAAATAATTTGAATTCACAAAGCCAAAACTTTGATTTCACCTGATTTTTTAAATTCTCTGGCTGAATTTTTATGAATGATTTTCTTCTATCTTCATTGTATGCGCATCATAACTCGCACCGTCCTGATACTTTCATTGGTAAGTTTGTTAGCAGATGTAGCAAGCGAAATGTTGTATCCTGTTATTCCGGTTTATTTAAAAGAAATCGGGTTCACTGTTTTCTGGATTGGCCTCCTGGAAGGATTGGCAAGTTTTACTGCCGGTTTCAGCAAGGGGTATTTTGGAAAATTAAGTGATCAAAAAGGAATTCGATTACCCCTGGTGCGCATTGGGTATTTTCTCAGTGCAGTTTCCAAACCTATGATGGTATTTTTTGTTTACCCGGTATGGGTATTTTTTTCACGAACATTGGACCGGTTGGGCAAAGGAATCCGTACTGCTCCCAGGGATGCGCTGCTTTCTTCAGAAGCAACCCGGGAAACGAAAGGAAGAATTTTCGGGTTCCACAGGGGGATGGATACACTGGGAGCTACAATCGGCCCGGCTCTTACTTTAATGTTCTTATATTTTTATCCGCAGCATTATAAAACTGTTTTCTACTTTGCATTTATCCCTGGAATTATTTCAGTGGCTTTTTTATTTTTCTTAAAAGAAAAAAAGAATCCAACAACACAAAGAGGAGGAAATTTTTTTTCTTTTTTCCGGTATTGGAACATGGCAACTCCCGAATATAAAAAATTGGTGACCGGGTTGTTATTGTTTGCACTCATTAATAGTTCGGATATTTTTTTGTTGCTAAAAACAAAAGAAGTAACCGGTAACGACAATATCACTATTGCTGCCTATATTTTTTATAACCTTATCTTTGCGATAGCATCTTATCCACTCGGAGCCCTGGCTGACAAATTAAGCTTCAAAAAAGTTCTCCTGTCGGGATTTTTATTGTTTGCAGTTGTTTACGGGTGTTTTGCATTTCAGCCATCGGTTGCAGAAATTTTCATCCTGTTTTTCATTTATGGCTTTTATGCTGCAGCTACAGATGGAGTCAGCAAAGCATGGCTCACCAATATTGCACATAACAATAATACTTCCACCGCCATTGGATTTTATACATCATGCGAAAGTGTTTGCACGTTTTTGTCAAGCATTATCGCCGGTGCAATATGGACAGGCTTAGGAAGCTTTTATACCTTTAGTATCTCTGCTCTTGTTTCAATCCTTGTTGTTATTTATTTTTTGTTCGTTATAAAACCCGCTTAGTTCCTGAATCTTTACTTTTTATTTATAAATTGATTTGGCATGAAAATCGCAATTAATTATTATTGAAAATGATAAAAAAATCAATATTATGTACAAGGCACTATTACTATCGGCATTTTTGTTTTCAATTTCATCAGTTCGTGGGCAAAGTAAGAGTATTAACAGCTCTTCATATCAAACGGCATTAGGTGTAAAAGTGTGGGATGGTGGCGGGATTTCATTAAAACACTTCTTTACTACAACACATGCCGGCGAATTAATCGGTTATTTCTGGAGCAGGGGAACCCGGCTTACCGGTCTTTATGAAATTCATGGTCCTATTTCCGGCGCAGCAGGATTGAAATGGTATATCGGACCCGGCGCTCATATTGGTTTTTACAATACAAAAAATGGGGATGGCTCCTTTATTGGCATAGATGGCGTACTGGGACTTGATTACAAATTTCGGGGCGCTCCTATCAATATGTCTATTGACTGGCAGCCTTCTTTTGAGTTTGGCAACGATCGGGGCTTTTATGGAAACTGGGGAGGATTAGGAGTGCGTTACACTTTCTAAATAAATATTTTCAATTTATAGTAAGGTACGTAGGGAGTAAATTTTTTCTCGCCTCTGTATTTTTTTATATCTTGTCAAAAATTATCCTTCATGAGAAAATTATTTGCCTTATTTATTTTTTTCCAGGCTATATCCGTAGTTGCGTTTTCGCAGGACGATGTTGAAAAATTTCAAAAGGAATTTGAAAAAATGCTGAAAAGCCCTAATGGGGTTCCGTATGGCAATAATAAAGCTGTTGGCAAATATTACAATATCCGGGGTTTCAAAATGTATTGTGAAGTGTATGGAAAAGGACAGCCGTTGTTAATTATCCATGGAAACGGAGGTTCTATCAGCAACTTTGTTAACCAGATTCCATATTTCTCCAAAAAATATAAAGTAATTGTAGCCGACAGCCGTTCACAGGGAAAATCGGTTGATCCCGGCGATAGCCTTACGTACGAAATGATGGCGGATGATTATGCGGCTTTACTGGATGCAATGAATATTGATTCGGCAGATGTGATTGGCTGGAGCGATGGTGGTATTGATGGTTTATTGCTCGCAATCCGCCATCCTGAAAAAGTAAAAAAACTGGCTATCACAGGAGCAAATCTCGTTCCTGACACGACTGCAGTTCCGGAAGAAGTATGGGATATGGTAACACCGAATTACAATGCCTTGAAAGAAAAACAAAATAAATCGGCAATAGAAAAGAATGGATTTAAACTGTTACGGTTGCTGGTAGAACAACCCCATATTTCATTATCTGAGTTACATACTATTAAATGCCCTACCCTGGTGATCGGCGGAGATCATGATGTAATCAAGCCGGCACACACGATGCTTATCTTTGAGAACATACCAAAATCCTATTTGTGGATTTTACCCAATTCAGGACACAGTACACCGATTGTTTATAAAAATGATTTCAATAAGCAGGTAGATAAGTTTTTTTCTGCTCCCTACAGAACTATCAGTGGTACGGGAAGGTTTTTTTAGCATGGAACTGAACTGCGTTGGCGATTAGGTTATTATTTCATTTGCATTTTGCCAATTGCCCGCCATCTCTTTTTACTCTTTGCCTCTTAGCTAACAAACCCTAATTTTCTTTCCAGGTCTGAAGAAAGAGCTGGCAATTTTCTTCGTTCAATCAGGAAACTATTGAGCTGTGCAATTTCCCTGAAAACATAATGCTTATCTGCTGCTGCTTTCAGGTAATCCTTGCCACTGCTGCCTCCTGTTCCGATGCGGGTGCCAATCATTCGATGCACCATATTCATGTGGCGATATCGCCAGGAGCTGAGTTGTTCGTCTATCTCCAATAAATAATTCAACAATTCAAAAGGAAGGTGAAGCAGAGGATAACCACGATAAAGCATGATGAAAAGCGCCGCTCTTTTTGCTTTTGCACTTAGAAAGCTCTCCGTGTTTTCTGATTCAGTAAAAAAAGTGTTTTCAAATAATTGCCAGTTGTCTTTTTCGGCTTCTGCCAAACTATTTTTATAGCAAGCTCTATATAATGACCAAAAAGAATTTTTTTCTTCCTCATTTTGGACCGACCATGATGGCGCCAGGGGCATTCGTTCCAGCCATTTGTTTACCAATTCCAATAATGAGGATTCTCCCTCTGCTTTTTTTATAATGTCAATATGTTCTTTCCTTAATTGAGAAGTGTAATATTCATGTCCGTACCGATTTTGATATTTCAATCCCAGCTTTGCTTCCAGCTCTTTGAATTGCCAGCTTTGAAAACCGGAAGCAGGCCGCAGCATATCACGAAAATCAAGAAAGTCCATTGGGGTCATTGTCTCCATGATATCTATTTGCTGCACCAGCAATTTTAAGATGATCGTGATGCGATGCAAACGATGCACTACCGTCTGCAATTCGGGAGAATTGTCATTCATGGACGGCTTCTTCATGATCTCAACAATAGAATCTGTTTCATGATGCAATTGTTTAAACCAAAGTTCATAAGCCTGGTGAATAATTATAAAAAGCATTTCATCATGCGCTGATAAATTTCTCTTATTGCTTTCAGGCTCCTGTGCGCTGAGTATCTTATCCAGTTGCAGGTAGTCGTGATAATGCACTGATTCGTTCATACAATGAATTTATACAAAAATAAAAGAGCAAAATCCCGGTATAAATATTGAAGTTTCAGAAATCAGAAGGTTTTTTTATAAACTCGTATCCTATATCATTGCGATAAGAAATGCCCTCGTATCCAATATGCTCCAATACTTCCATGGAAGAGTCAACTGCTTCTTTAATGTTTTCGCCGAAGGATGTAACGCATAATACCCGGCCACCGTTAGTTATTGTTTTCCCTTTTTCTTCACGAGTGCCTGCCTGGAAAACCAAAGTTTGTTTTCCAAAATCATGGTCTATGCCTGAAATTTCAAATCCGGTTTCGTAGCTGGAAGGATATCCATGACTAACCGCCACCACCGTAACAGCGGATCTTGGATCCAACCTTATTTTTACTTTATCCAATTCTTTTTGTGTGGCTGCAACAAATAAACCTACCAGGTCATTTTCCACCCGCGGCAATACCACTTCTGCTTCCGGATCACCCATCCTGCAATTGTATTCAATCACATAAGGGTCTCCTTTTACATTGATCAGGCCAAAATAAATAAACCCGGTATATCCGATTTTTTCTTTTTGTAATCCTTTGATGGTTGGTTTAATTACCCGTTCTTCTACTTTACGCATTAATCCGGGAGTAACAAAAGGTACAGGACTTACAGCACCCATTCCGCCGGTATTCATTCCGGTATCTCCAACACCTGCCCGCTTATAATCTTTAGCCTCCGGGAGTATGGCATAATTTTTTCCATCAGTCAAAACAAATACACTGAATTCAATACCGTTTAAAAATTCTTCCACTACTACTTTTTTGCTGGCATTACCAAATTTTTCATGATGAAGCATCAACTCAAATTCTGCAATGGCTTCTACATGATTCTGGCAAATGACCACACCTTTACCGGCCGCTAACCCATCTGCTTTGATAACAATTGGCAAACTGTGTTTTTGCAAATACTCCGTACCCTCTTCGTAATTATCAATGGTAAATTCTTTATATGCGGCCGTAGGGATCTTATACCGCTGCATAAATGCTTTGGCAAAAGCTTTACTGCCTTCAAGCATTGCCCCTTTTTGAGAAGGACCAATAAAATAAATATTCTGTAGTTCTTCTTTGGATTTGAAATATTCATATAAACCGTTCACGAGGGGTTCTTCAGGTCCCACTACGATCATATCAATACTTTCCAAGTAACAGAATTTACCGATTGCTTCAAAATCTCTTATATCCAATGAAACATTTTTACCACAGGCAGCCGTGCCGGGATTACCCGGAGCAATGTAAAGCGGGTTGGCCCAAACGCTTTGATTAAGTTTCCAGGCAAGAGCATGCTCCCTTCCGCCTGATCCTAAAAGTAGAATTCGCATTGTACAATCTATGGATGGATTTTAATTTTTGCGAATATCGGATAAGCCCGTTAAAGATACTTCGAAATATTTTTGAGTGGTTAAATTTCTGTATTTTGGGCTTCCATAAAAATTAAACTAACGATTGTAAATTTAAAAACCGCTGTATGAATCAAACTGCAAATACCGGCAAACATCCGAAAGGACTTTATGTTTTATTTTTCACCGAAATGTGGGAACGATTCGGATATTACCTGATGGTGGGAATTTTATTCCTGTATTTGACAAATAACACAACCGGAGGTAAGGGAATGTCCAACGCTGACGGTGCAGATATAGTCGGTTCTTTCATTGCATTGGTTTATCTCACTCCTTTTATCGGAGGTTTGCTGGCAGACAGGTATCTGGGATATATCCGTTCCATCTTTTTAGGCGGGGCACTGATGGCGGCAGGATATCTTACTTTGGCGCTGCCGGGGAAGTACACCATGTATATAGCTATGGCTTGTATTATTATAGGCAATGGATTTTTTAAACCCAATATCTCCACGCTACTTGGCATCATGTATAACAGGGAAGACCTGAAGCCATTAAAAGATAATGCTTACAATATCTTTTATATGGGAATCAATATCGGAGCATTGATCTGCAATTTTGCAGCAGCCATTCTTCGCAATAAGTTCGGGTGGGAACAAGCATTTGCAGCCGCCGGAGTGGGTTTGATCATCGGTCTTATCTGGCTGGCCTCTCAATTAAAACATGTCAAACAATATGATGTAAAAAAACCCATGCAGCCCGGTGATATGAAAACTTCAAAAATTCTCGGTTCTGTTTTTATACCCATGATCATTTTTGCAATCATCGGTTGGTTAATCCCTGGAAACATATTCGGAAGCGATTCTGCTGATGCATTCATTTTTGCATGTATCCCCGTAATATATTTTTATGCAAGCCTGTGGCGTAAAGGAAATGCAGAAGATAAAAAAGGCATCGGTGCATTATTGTTTGTTTTTGCCGTGTCAGTTATTTTCTGGACAATCTATAATCAAAATTCAACCGGCCTTACCATTTGGGCGCAAACGCATACCAATAGAGAAATTCCTAAAGTATTAGAGAAACCCGCAGATGCCATTGATATGCTTCAAACGGTAACCACTCAACCAAGAGAGGTGGAAAAAACAGATCAATTTTTAAGAACTGTAACTGATAGTAGCGGAAAAGCAGAAATGACAATGGGGCCTGATCCCTATTTTAATAATGTTCCCAAAGATAAATGGCCCGCAAGTGGTGAAACTAAATTGGCAAATACGGAATTATTCCAATCCATCAACCCGTTTTTTATTGTAGTGCTTACGCCTTTGTTGCTTGCATTCTTTGCCTGGCGAACCCGGCGAAAAAAGACAGTAACCACGGCAAGCAAGTTTGCATGGGCATTAATCATATCCGGGCTTAGTGCATTAGTAATGGTGATTGCCACCATGTCCGTTCCAAGTATTTACCAGGAAAAAACATCTGCACTTTGGCTTTGGCTTACTTACGGAGTATTCACTGTCAGCGAAATTTGTTTAAGCCCGATAGGTTTATCTTTTGTATCCAAATTAGCTCCTCAGCGATTAACAGCATTAATGATGGGAGGATGGTTTCTTTCAACATCTTTAGGAGGAAAAGTAGCAGGAGTTATGGCAAGCTTCTGGGATAAGATCCCCGATAAAAGAATTTTCTTTGGTATTATTGCTATTGCTGCTTTCCTTGGCGGCTTATTGATTTTTGCAAAAGTGAAATCGCTGAATCAAATTGTAAGAGAAAAAACCGGTTCTGACTAAGGAGTCTGAAATTTTTTATCCTAAAGCTGCCCCTATAAAAGGACAGCTTTTTTTATATATCTTCCCTTCACAAAACTAATGCTATGGCGGATCAACCCACAACCTTCAAACCATTTATTGCTCCAGAAAGCAAGATGAAAGAGTTTACTTTTAAATCTGTCATCCTCGGTAGTATTTTTGGGATATTATTTGGCGCCGCAAACGTATATCTTGCGTTGAAAGCCGGTCTCACAGTTTCCGCATCCATTCCCATTGCCGTTATTGCAATTACATTAGGCCAACGGGTATTTAAAACAACCATTCTTGAAAATAATATTATTCAAACAACGGGATCAGCCGGAGAAAGTATTGCATCCGGTGTCGTTTTTACTTTACCGGGATTTATTTTTTTATCAACAGCTAATGCCAGCAAATTTTTTGAATATGGAGTTATTTTTATTCTCGCCATTTTCGGAGGTATGCTCGGTACATTAATGATGATTCCATTGAGGCGATCATTGATTGTGAAAGAACATGCAAACCTTCCCTATCCCGAAGGAACGGCATGTGCAGCAGTATTGAAAGCAGGAGAAAAAGGCGGAGCATTTGCAAAAACGGCTTTTCTCGGATTGGGTTTCGCCACTGTTTATGCAGTCTTACAAAGATTGTTCAGGATCATTGCAGAAACCCCGCTTTATGATACGGTAAAAAATAAAGTGGTCAATTCCTTTTATCCTTCAGCACAATTGTCGGCAGATATTACACCAGAATACATGGGTGTAGGTTATATCATTGGTGCAAGGATCACGGGTGTGCTTGTAGCCGGAGGAATTTTAAGTTGGTTGGTTTTTAATCCACTTCTTGCATCACTTGTGTCGCCTGATAATATTGCATTGCAACAGGTGAAACTTGGTTTCCTTGCCGACATTCATACTGCCGGGGGATACGGTGGATGGGATCCGGTGACACATACTTTTGCTAGCCCCGCTGATGCTATTTACAGGGCATATATCCGCCAGATTGGTGCCGGCGCTGTGGCAATGGGTGGTTTTATTACGTTGATAAAAACTATTCCTACCATCATTTCTTCATTTAAAGAAAGTGTCCGTTCGGTAAAAGAAAAAGGTACACAAAGTACGCTTCGTACTGAGAGAGATTTAAACATTAAAGTTGTTTTATTCGGAACATTAGCTCTTATATTATTAATTGCATTGCTCCCCATAATCCCCGGCAATAATATTTTCAGCAAATTGCTGATCGGTGTTCTTATTGTAATCTTCGGAGCTTTTTTCGTAACCGTTTCTTCCCGCATTGTAGGGATTATCGGAACGACTAACAATCCTATATCCGGAATGACGATTGCAACTATTATGAGCACTTGTCTTTTATTTGTGGCAGTAGGCGCCACCGGTTCTGTTTACGAACCTATGGCATTAGTGGTAGGCGGTATGGTATGTATCGCTGCCGCAAATGCCGGGGCTACATCGCAAGATTTGAAAACAGGTTATCTTGTCGGCTCCACTCCAAAGTTTCAACAGTTAGGTTTATTTATTGGCGCTATAGTATCATCTTTTGCAATTGGCTTTACAATAAAAATACTGGATACGCCTACAGTAGAGCAGGCTGCAGCCGGGATACATCATGCTATTGGAAGTTCATTCCCTGCTCCGCAAGCCACACTGATGGCAACATTGATAAAAGGTATTCTCGGTGGCCAGCTTGACTGGAATTTTGTAATTGCCGGAGCCGCATTAGCATTAGTGGTAGAACTATGTGGAGTTAAAGCATTAAGTTTTGCTATTGGTGTATATCTACCGATTTCCACAACACTTCCTATTTTCATCGGCGGCGCTATCCGTGGTTTGGTACAATCGGTAAGAAAAAAGAGAGGCGATGTAATCAACGAACAGGAAGAAGAATTGGGACGAGGAAGTTTATTTGCTACAGGACTGGTGGCCGGCGGCGCTTTGCTCGGGGTCATCTTTGCATTGTTAAGCAGGGTTCCATCCATAGCAACTGCCATGGAAAATATGAGTTTAGAAAAAGGGCTTACCGGTTTTTTAGGTGAGGGAGGTTACATGGTGTTGGGTGTTGTCTTTTTTGCCTTAATGGGATTTGTTTTATACCGGGTAGCAATGAACAAAAAGAAATTGGAATAAAAAAAAGTGGATGTCTCCAAAAGTGAGCTATCACACAAAGCCACAAAGTACACAAAGAAAATAGGGTATAATAAATGCTTTGTGTTCTTTACGTTTTGGCGGGAAATTAAAAAATTGACTTTTCATACAGCCTCTATTCCTGTTATTGAATACGGGTCTTGGATATTTATATAAAATCAAGATAAGAATGTTTCTTATTTAATATGGCTGCATCATCTGCGCCCAGCCATTTATTCAGTACGGTAGCATACACATCTTTAAAATCCACCTTATATTTCAGATCGCCCTGGTCCAAGTCGCTGAGACTCGGAATTGGATTCAATAACCCTTTCTTATTCAATCCACCGCTGATTAAAAACATACTGTTAGCCGTGCCATGATCTGTTCCTCCGCTGGCATTCTGCTGCACCCTTCTGCCAAACTCTGAAAAAGTAAACAACATCACATCATTAAAACGATTATTGGATTTTAAATCTTTTACAAAAGCAGTTACCGCTTCATTCATTTCTGTAAACAATCGTTGTTGTTGTGCTTCCTGGTTTACATGAGTATCAAAACTTCCAATAGAAACATAGTACACTTTTGTATTGATATCAGAAAAAATTAACGATGCAATTGTCTTCAGGCTATTTCCCAATTCTGATTTGGGGTATTCTGCAGAACTGGGATGCATCTTGCTTTGTTTAAAAATATAATCTGCTGAGGAAAGTGTTTCCGCCATAGTTTTATATAAATAATCAACCGGCTCTTCATGAGTAGTAGCGGCATGATTTTTCAATACATCTTTGAAAAATTTTTCGTTTGAAGTGCCGTATAATCTTTTCGGATCTTTCACGGCAATTCCTTTTATATGTTCACCTTTCATAGCAAGACTGAGTACATCATCTATTTCGATAGCTTGTGTTGGTTTATCACATCCCTGGCATTGAGCATCGAGATAGCGGCCTACCCAACCGGTAGTCAGATATTGATTACTGTCTGTTGCTGTTTGCCAGATATCCATACTACGAAAATGTGAGCGATCCGGATTGGGATATCCCACAGCATTCATGATGCCAAGGCTACCATCATCAAACAAATCCCTGAATCCTGTAAGAGCAGGGTGCAATCCCACTTCATCGTTCAGCAACAATGCCTTTGATTTTTCAATCCCTAATTTAGGCCTGGCTTTATAATACAGATCATTCCCCACCGGAATCACCGTATTCAATCCATCATTACCGCCGCTCATTTGCAAAACCACCATCACTTTATTGCCCGGAGGCACCATATTTTTTCTTTCAAATGCTTTCATGAATTTTGGAAGCATCAGGGAAGCCGTTGCCAGCGATCCTATCTGAAGAAATTCTTTACGTTTGATAACCATCATGAATAATTTACGATTTATGAATTACGATTTACGCATAATTTTAACATCGTTAATCGTATATCTGAATTCTGCAACTAACATAATTGATATTCCGGTGTACTCATTATTTGAATCGTAGCAGTTTTGATAAAGCTTTCCCGGGTAGTAGCATCTGCATATTGACTGATTGTTTCGTCACTCACTTCACTTTTTGTTTGCAACAATAATTTTGAAATAGCATCTACCAATATAGCTCTATCTGTTTTTTCAAAATTTTTAATATATGAATCCCAATCCACGGTGGCATTGATCTGTTGTTTGGACGGAATACTTCCCATTCCCTTTTTTTTCATAGTGTACACTTCCGTATCCCTTCTTCCCATCATCAGGTCGTCGTCATCTTTGGGTTTTACATTCAACTCATCCGTATCATTGATCAGTTGTGGTATCCGCATACGCATCATCAGGGATGAACTGTCAATCCATGTTCTTCCACCGGGCCAGCCGGCTACATTGGGAGGATAAAATAACATTTGATCCAGCACTCTTTGCAAAACAATTAATACCGCTTCATTGTCGAGTTTCATGGGCAACATTCGTTGAATACCTACCAATAACTCAACAGGTGATTTAATTTTAGTGCCGATATTTTTTTCATCATAAAACCATTCACTGGTAAAAATATCTTCCATCAATTTTGAAATATTATAATCGTTGTTGTAAAAACGGTTTGCCAGCCACTCGGTTTTATCCTGATCCGGATTATTTTCATTTACAAAAAACTTATAAATTTTTTGTGTAATAAACCGGGCCGCTTGTTTTTCTTCCAGTATAATATCCAGAATGTCATCGCCATCAAAATTTCCTGTTTTCCCTAAAAAAGTTTTATCCCCGGAGTCATGTTGGTTTTGCCGGAAAATAAATTCGCCCTGAAAATTGGCCGTCCACCCAGTAAATGCCCTGGCTGATTCCTTAATATCCTTTTCGGTATAATTACCCCTGCCCAGCGTAAATAATTCCATCACTTCACGGGCAAAATTTTCATTGGGATGATCTTTTTTATTTTGCTGGTTATTCAGAAAATTAAGCATGGCCGCCGTTTTGGAAACTTCATGAAGCAAATCACGAAAACTACCTAATGCATTTTCCCGGATCACATTCACCAAACCCTGCTGATAATAAACATTGAGATTCCGGCACGCAAAATGGCCATGCCAGAAGAAAGACATTTTTTCACGAAGCTGCGCACCACTGTCCACCATTTCCCGCATCCAGGCAAGATTCAGGTTTCTGACACCTTCTCTTAATTTTTGCTGAAACATTTTCCTTTGATCAGCATTTAAATCTTTAGGCTGGAATTTTCCGAGATCAGAAATACCCATCATCAAACCCTGCATGGTTCCCTGCGCTTCGTTTAATGGATCGGGGCTTTTCCGGGAAGCTTTGGCCATCGCTTTAAAAAATTCTTTCTGTGAATGTTTAGAAAGATCACCGAATTGCTCTACAGCCGGCCCAAAACCAGCTCTCCATAACAGGTGCTGGTTTTTAATAGAATTCGTCAAAGACATGAGCGTATATTTTTGTTTCAGACTATTATGCCAATACGAGGTTTAACGTAAAGGACATTCAACCTACTGAAAACGAAGTAAAGCTTATGTTATTTTAATACAAATGAAAAAAGAAAACTATATGAGGTGTTCGTAATTTCCTGTTGCAGTTCACATCAATGTCCCGCTTGTCTGGCGATCATATTCGTTGATAAAAATATTCACATCACTATACTAATTAAGTAACACCCGAAAGCCGATATAAACAGATGAAGAGCCATCAATGCTGCTGCTGATATTAAACCCATTAGTTTTGCTGAAAGCGGGCACAATCCCCCCCAATTCACTTTTTTCCGTGGTATAATTCAACGATAATAAATTTGCGAGGCCGGCTTCCAGTTGAAGCTTTCTTGTAAGTGTATAAGATATCCCGGGGGCTACGTTAATGCTTATAGTGTTTCTTTTGTCATTATTATAGTTAGGTGTCAATGAATTTAATTTTGAGCTATTGTAAAAGTATCCCAGATTTCCCTGAGCAAATAATGAAAAGCCGCTCTTCCCGATTTGTTTATATTTCCTAAGAAAAATACTTGCACCATAAGAATGTTGTTTATTTTCATTAGCGGTTCCGGTTGTTTTTGAATTAAAAACCCTAACCGAAGCATTAACTCCGAACACAAGATTCTCTTTAATTGCTTTCCCGAAAACAGGTGCGATATAAAAGCTGCTTTGCTTATCAGTATTGGGGCTGTTACTATACGTTGATTTTTGTGTAGAGCCGCCGATATCTCCGCCCAAAAAGATAGCGCCTTTTTTTATTTGTGCCACCGAGGGGAGAGCAAAAAAAGAAGTCAGGATATAAATGAAAAAGAATTGCTTTTTCATAAAAGTAGTTTTAGGTTATGTAATAGTGATGACGGGCAAATATGATAATCAAAAAAGAAAAAAACAAGCAGGAAATTTCTTTAACACGCATTTATCTTAATCAAAAGAAAAAATAAATAATTCATGCAGCGAAAAAAATAATTCATTTTTTTCGGGATGGAAATAAAAGGTAATTGTTTGCAGAATTTATTTTCAAAGCTAATTTATCTTATCAGCGCCGAAATAGCTATGAACTGATCGAGGTAATTTTATTCCTTCTGCATCCTGTTTATTTTCCAGCAGACAAGCAACTATCCTCGGTAATGCCAGTGAACTGCCATTGAGAGAATGAACTAATTGTGTTTTGCCGGACGAGTCTTTAAACCGGATCTTCATCCGGTTGGTTTGAAATGTTTCAAAGTTGGAAACAGAACTTACTTCCAGCCATTTTTTCTGTGCTGCGCTGTACACTTCAAAATCATAAGTAAGCGCTGAAGCAAAACTCATATCACCGCCGCACAGTTTTAAAATGCGATACGGCAATTGCAGTGATTGTAAAAGTTTTTCTACATGATTTACCATTTCCTCCAGCACATCATAGCTTTTTTCCGGATGTACTAATTGAACTATCTCCACTTTATCAAATTGATGAACCCTGTTTAATCCACGAACATCTTTTCCATAGCTGCCGGCTTCCCGGCGAAAACAAGGTGTGTAAGCTGTCATTTTTAAAGGCAGGTCCGTTTCTTTTAAAATTTCATCACGATAAATATTTGTAACCGGCACTTCTGCTGTCGGTATCAGGTAGTATTTATCTTCAGTAGCAAAATACATTTGTCCTTCTTTATCCGGTAATTGTCCCGTACCAAATGCAGACATTTCATTTACCATCAGCGGCGGCTGATATTCCGTATAACCTGCGGCAATATTATGATCTAAAAAATATTGGATCAATGCCCGTTGCAGTTTAGCTCCTTTATTTATATAAACAGGAAATCCGCTGCCGGTAATTTTATTCCCCAGTTCAAAATCAATAAGGTCATATTTTTTTGCCAGTTCCCAATGAGGCGCTGCACCGGAATATAATTCCGGTTTATGTCCGCCTTCTCTCATTATAACATTATCTGCAGAAGTTTTTCCTGCCGGAACTTTTTCCGAAGGTAGATTGGGAAGCAGCACCAGTTTTTCATGAAGCGCTGATTCAGTTGTTGCCAATTGTTCTTTGATTGGCTCCAGTTTTTCTTTCAAAGCAGCCACTTCTTTTTTCTTTTCTTCCGCCTCCGTTTTTTGTCCTTTGGCCATCAATTGTCCGATCTCTTTTGATGCAGTATTTATTTTAGCTTGTGTAGTGTCAAATTCAACCTGCCATTTTTTCCGTTGCTCATCAGAAGCAATAATTGCATCTACAAGACCCAATTCTTTAAAATTTTTTATAGCCAATCTTTCTTTTACCCATTGTGGATTTTGCCGTATGACTTGTAGCTGCAACATGCTGTATTCAAATTTGTGCAAAGATACTCTTTGATAACAAAGTTTTAATTTTCATTCATCCTACTTCCTCCACCTTTTCACTACATTAGTAAAAACATTTTTTATGATTGATCAAAGTATGGTAACCACCAATATTGAATTGTGTGGCTATAAAGTGGTAAAAAACCTGGGGGTGATAAGAGGCATTACCGTCCGCTCCCGCAGTATTTTTGGAAATATTGCAGGGGGATTGCAGTCATTGGTTGGCGGAAAAATTTCCATCTACGTGGACCTGTGTGAAAAAACAAGGGAAGAAGCTTTTCAGCACATGATGCAACATGCTGATGAACGTGGCGCAAATGCTATACTCAGCATGAGATATGATGCTAATGAAGTAATAGACGGAGTAACGGAAGTACTGGCGTATGGAACGGCTGTGGTGGTGGAAAAAATTTGAAACTAATTATTGATTCATTGATTATTGAATTATTAATCGGGCTAAAAGTTTTTGTGACTTCATAAACTTTGTTTTAAGAAATTTGCTCAAAATAATCACTAATCTACAATTAATAATATCCATACCATGTCAATAAACGACGATCTGCAACTTCGCTGGTGGAAGCTGGAAGAAAAAATGATGCATCGTTTCGGGAAAAAACCGGATATGGAAGCCGTCCTTTTCCTGATCGGCATCCAGGAATTTGGTCAAACCCGGGAAAAATTCACTAAAGAACAAAAACAGGATCTGATGCATATTGCTGTTTGCAGTTTGTTATCGCAAAGCGGATATTATGAATTGGAACAAAAAGATGAAGAAGGTTGGCCACATTTTCGCCAACTTAAAGCAATGCCGGAGATGAACAGCATAGAACAGGAAAATTTTTTAAAAGATCATATTCTCCTGTATTTTGAGAATCATAATTTCTAAATTTTACAAATGAAAAAGTGGATTGTTATATTGTTGCATTGCCTGATTGTTGTTCCTGCTTTTTCGCAGGATGCCACACTTCGTAAAAAGGACAGGAAACGGGATGTATTGCTGCAAACGAATTACGGCGATATTATTATCCGTCTTTCTGATTCTACTCCGTTACATCGGGATAATTTTTTAAAGCTTGTAAAGTCGCATTATTATGATAGCGTTTTATTTCACCGGGTGATCAAAAATTTTATGATACAGGCCGGCGATCCGGAAAGTAAGCATGCAAATCCCGGTGTACCGCTGGGAAATGGAGGTCCAGGTTATACGATCCCAGCAGAATTCAGGCAATCTTTATTTCATAAAAGAGGAGCGATTGCAGCCGCAAGAATGGGCGATGCGGTGAATCCAAAAAAGGAAAGCCACGGAAGCCAGTTTTATATTGTGCAGGGAAGAATTTTTACTGATGCAGGACTCGACTCTGTGGAAACCTATCGCCTGAAAAGAAAAATTCCTGAAGCTGAAAGGGAGGTGTATAAAACCATTGGCGGCGCCCCGCACCTTGATCAAAACTATACTGTATTTGGCGAGGTATTAAAGGGATTCGATGTGGTAGATTCCATTGCATCTGTATCAACAAGCATGGGGAGAGACAGTGACCGCCCGCTGCAGGACGTACGAATCATAAAGGTAAAACTGATAAAACGTCATAAGTACTTTAAATAAAAATGGCACCATGCTGCATGATGCCATTCTGTAATTTTTTAAAAAATTATTGATTCCCTATTCCTCCTGCACTTTGTTCTGAACGTTTCTTTTCATCTTCATTTGAAGATTTTCTTTGGCGGGCTGCTTTTACCTGGCTATTACCAAAGCGCCAGGTGTAGCTGACCTTAAATTGCCTGAAATCGAAATTTCCCCTGAATGAAATATGCTGCCCTGCAAAATCACTGTTGCCTTTTGGATGAAACGAATTGAATAAATCGGAAACGGAAACTTTCAGGTTTGCTTTATTCTTGAACAACGTTTTTTGTACTCCCGCATCTGCACTCCAGAGTTGCTTGGTTTTAAATGTACCCTGGTAGATAGAGGGTGTTGTATAAAATCCGCTTAGTTCACCGGTCCACCCCTTTTTTCCAATTCGGATAGAGTTTTGCATATATATATTCATCGCCACTACATCAAGATTCACAATACGATTGCCGCCGCCAAAATCCGCTTTGTAATGAGAATAGTAACTGTTTACATTGATAAAAGCAGAATAAGCTTTATACATGATAGGATAGCTTACATTCAGGCTGACAATATTCTGTGTAGCAAGATTTTCCTTTGTAATAAATGCTTTAGATCTCTCGGCAGTGTCCACCAATTGAGTAAACACATCTGCAACGTGGCTGTAATTTAAAGTAGTAGTCAATTTGTATTTATATACATTGGTGACACCGATGCTATTAGTGTATTGTGGCTGAAGACTGGTATTCCCTTTTTGATAAGTATATTCATCCAGCTTGAATTCAAATGGATTCAGATCCTGGTATGCCGGGCGATCAATACGACGGCTGTACGAAATAGTCCATTGATTCATGATGTTTTTATTGAAAGTAATTGCGGCACTTGGGAACAGGTCTGTATAATGACGTTTAAAATTTTGAACAACGGAATAATTCACCGAGCCATCAGGATTCAATGGGTATGATTTTCCATCAGAGTTAGTGTTCTCCATCCTCAAACCTGCCTGTATCACAGCTCCTTTTACCGGGAGGTTATAGTTTACATACAGTGCATTGATGTTTTCACTGTAATTGAATTGATTGCTCCTGCCTATATTCAGTATTTTTACATTATTACTCAAATCATATTGTCCAAAATTATTATTGGTGTTTACGACAGAAAATTTTCCTCCAAAACCCAATCTTCCTTTTTTATAATTCTGTTCGTAATCTGTTTTCAGTGTATATATGTCAATATTGGTAGGAGATATAAAATTATATACGAGTTGGCTCAGTTCAGTGGTGCCTGTCGGATCATAATAATAATTCGGTTGTAGTTGGTTACTTTTAAGGCGGTACATACCGTAATCTGCATCTGCATCCAGGGTACGGCCAACAGAGTCTGAATAATGATAATTTAAATTAAAATCAGCATTGTTATGCTTCATTTTAGTTTCGTTTAACGCAACTAAAATTCGATCCGTAGTATTAGTAGGTATGTATGAGATAGGTGTTGAGCTGTTTGTTTTAACATTTAAATTCGATAAATTACCTGTTACCATAACACCAATAGTGTTCTTCTTATTAATAAAGTAATCTAATCCGGCTTTGAAGCCATGTGAGATATTCAGGTTATTAATGGTGGATTTCTGATCAAACAAAGTATCCAATTGCGTACGATACAGGAACATTTGCATTTCGCTGAGATTGTGACTGTAATTATAATTACCAAAAATGTTTACTTTTTTATTTCTGTGGTTCATGGATAATCCGCCATTATATTTTGGATAAACGCCTGCCGCATATCCCAGGTTCAGCGACCCGTTGGTTCCGAATGTTTTATTTTTTTTCAATTTAATATTGATTATGCCTGCATTTCCTGCAGCATCATATTTGGCAGAAGGGTTGGTGATGATTTCGATGGATTCAATTTCTGAAGATTGAACGCTCTTTAAATAATTGGAAAGATCCGTACCGCTAAGCGGGGTAGGCCTTCCGTCTATATATATCTGTAAACCATTTTTCCCGGCTAAAGATATATTATCATCTTTGTCCACCATAACACCTGGTGATTTGCGAAGCAGGTCCAAGGCATTACTTCCCGTGGCATTGATCGTTCCTTCCACATTCAGGATCATCTTGTCCGCCTTTACCTCTACCACAGGTTTTTTGTTGGTTACCACCACCTCTTTCAGTTCTGTGGACATTTTAACCAATTGTATTTCGGGTAAATTCATTTCTCCCGTACCAGTCAATTCAAACGTTTTTGAAAACTGCGTAACATACCCGACATGCGATACGCTGATTAAATACTGCCCTGGCCTTGATTCATCCAAATGAAAAACCCCGTTATCGGCAGTAACAGCCAGTTTAATCAATGAAGAATCTTTTGCATTCAAAAGGGATACGGTGGACTTATCCAATCCTTTTCCTTGCTGATCTTTTACCACTCCTGATATATCCTGTGCATATATAGATGAAACTAACAGCATCGAACTCAACAGGCTTAAAACACTTTTTCTCATATAAATTATAGTTTTTTTAAAGAGGGTCAAAAGTAGTCCTGCCTTACATAATTGCAAACCGATTACCGACAAGCGGTATAAATCGTTCCCCGAAAGGCATGAATTGTCCGGTGAAATGCGATGAGAATAAATACCGGATAATAACTGTTTGAAACTCATTTTTCCTCCATTCAAAAAAGTACAATCATCATAATATTTTACAAAGAATTGATCCATACTAAAAAAAAATCAGAGCATGGCAATTTTATATCCTTGTTTTACTCATATTTGCAATTCAAAATATCCTGATATGAATTTTCCATCCAATCTGCGATATACCAAAGACCATGAATGGGTTCTTATTGAAGGTAATACTGCCACTATAGGCATAACTGATTATGCGCAAAAAGAATTAGGCGATATTGTATATGTAGAAGTAGAAAGTATCGGCAAAACGCTGGAAGCCGGAGCCGTTTTTGGAACGGTAGAAGCGGTAAAGACCGTATCCGATCTCTACTTGCCGGTCAGTGGAACAATTACTGAATTAAATCCGGCATTAGCAGGATCCCCAGAATCCGTAAACAATGATCCTTATGGCGCCGGGTGGATGATTAAAATGACTGTAAAAAATCCTTCGGATATAGAGCAACTCATGGATGCTAAAGTTTATGAAGCCTCAGTGGGATAAACCCAAATAGCATATCATTGCAAAAAACTTTCCTTGCGTAGAATAGATGTACCATTATTTCTTGCCATACTCTGGCTTATCATTTCTGTAATATTATTAACATTACCCGGCTCAGACCTGCCGGAAGAAAGTTGGCTGGATGGGATTTATTTTGATAAATGGGTTCATGTTGGCATGTTTGCTCTTCTCACCTTTTTATGGTGCTGGGTTATGTCGAAACGGAAAAGTGTGGCTGTTGGGTTGAAAACAATTTTTTTTGAAATCGCTTTATCAGCAATTGTTTTCGGAATATTGATGGAGTTTGTTCAACGTTATTTTGTTCCCGGCCGTTCATTTGATATAGGTGATATGATTGCTGATGCTGCTGGCGCATTGGCTGGTTATTTTTACAGCAGATGGAAGTTTATAAAAAAATAAACCCCTGTAGAAACAGGGGTCGCAACCAAAACTAACTGCTTATGAGAAAATTGACTGCTTTTATAAGAAGAACTATACTTGTATAACGCAAATTTACTGCCGATATTATAATCTTTCCTGTTAATGAAAATTTAAAAACTCAACTACCGTAATTTCACTCTTATAATGATTCGTAAAAACTCTCGTTATTCTTATCTCACTTTCCCTATCAGCATACTGCAAGTTAGATATAATTACATTCTGATTTTCTCCATTAACTTTTCAAAAACAGTTTCAGTGAAAGATCAATGACAAAGAACAAATATTACCTTACTGTAATTCTCAACCTTATAGATAAGACGCATAACATAAAAGATTCCCTGCTATCAAATCGTTAAATACTTATTAAGAGACGATTAGAGAATTATTGTCGAACCTGGAGTATGCTAATTCTGCCGGGCCAGTTTTTCTGAATTTTCTGCAAACTGTAGTGCTTCAAGCAATTCCCCAATATTCCCATTTAATATATCCTGAAGATTATAAAGGGTGAGGCCTATACGATGATCTGTTACCCGACCCTGGGGAAAATTATAGGTTCTGATCTTTGCACTGCGGTCTCCGGTGCTTACCAGGCTTTTGCGATGGCGGGCAATTTCATCTTCCTGCTTCCTAACCTGCTCTTCATACAATTTGGTTCGAAGCATTTGCATGGCTTTTTCCCGG
>JAFEAF010000018.1 GCA_018266555.1 Bacteroidota bacterium
CTTCTATATCCTGTTTTAATTGATCCATCGGCCAAAGATATGAAACAGGAAGATTGTTTCTTGAATCGTATTACATGTTTGACAATAGTTAGTTCTTGTATAAAATTCTCAGCATGGATGGCAAGACGATCAGCAACAAGGGAAGAGCAAAGATGAATCCACCAATGACGGATATGGCCAAAGGTTGGTGCAACTGGGCGCCGGTTCCAATACCCAGCGCTAATGGCATCAATGCGATAATAGCTCCCAGCGCTGTCATGAGTTTTGGGCGCAACCGGGTGGAAATAGCATAAATAATAGACTCATCAACGTTATTGGTGCTTCTCATTGTTTCTCTGAATTGCAAAAATGTGAAAATGGCATTTTCTCCAATGATGCCTACAATCATAATCAGTCCGGTGTAGCTGCCAACATTCAAAGGCGTATGGGTAAAATATAATGCCAGATAGCTTCCTGAAATACCAAGTGCTGCAATTATAATGATCAGGAATGCCACCCTGAATTGCCGGAATAAAAAAAGTATGACAGCAAATACCAGTAAACCTGCGGTGATCAGTATCATTAAGAGTTCTGCAAAAGATTGTTGTTGCTCCTTGTAATCGCCTCCGTATTCAATATGATAACCCTTAGGCAAATTAACCTGAGCATTTACATTTTTCTGAATGTCTTTTATAACGCTTCCCAGGTCCCGGTTTTCCAGTCTTGCGGTAATCACTCCCATAGACTGCAGGTTTTCTCTTTGTATTTCTGCATCGCCGGGATTGATCTGCACCGATGCTAATTCCGTAATGGGTTTTAATTTTCCATTGGGTAAAAATATCTGCAACTTATCAATTTCTGCTACACTTAATTTCCTGCTATCCGGATACACAATACGTATATTGGTCAATTGTTCTTTTTCTAAAATGGCACCAACAATATTTCCCTGCAACGATGTTTGCAATTGATATTGCAGGTTTGCCGGCGTAATTCCAAACTGGGCCAGCTTTACAAAATCGGGTTCAATACTTACTGACGGCCCTGCAATGACGATTCCGTCAAAAACATCAGCGGCGCCTTTTACATTAGAAACAATAGCGGCAACCTGTTTGGATAATTCCTGCAACTCTTTTTTATCATTACCAAATACTTTTACTTCGATTGGTTGTACTGATGTCATCAGGTCTCCGAGCATATCGCCGATGACCTGCCCGAAATCAATTCGCAATGCCGGTTGGGTAGATTCAATTTTTTGGCGAATGTCTGAAATCACCTCCTCTGTTGTCCGGGTTCTTTTCTTTTTCAATTGAATCAGGTAATCGCCGGTGTTAGGCTCTGTGATAAAAAACCCCATTTGTGTCCCTGTTCGCCTGGAGTATGCTTCTACTTCCGGAACACTGACTATGATCTTTTCTGCCTCATGCAGCATGCGGTCAGTTTCTTCCAGCGAAGTACCTGGTGGCGAAACATAATCCAATACGATACTTCCTTCGTCCATCGCCGGCAAAAAACCGGTTTCAAGTCTTGGTACTATAAAATAAATGGACCACCCCAATACGGCAACGATAATAAAACTCAGGTATGGCCTGTGGATAAAAAATGAAACCCATCGCTGGCTTCTGACCTTATGAACTTTGACAGTTTTTTTCTTTGCTGAATTATTTGTTTGTTTTTTTGTCAGTAGTAAATAAATAACCGGCAGGCAGATCCATGTTACAAAAAAGGAGCAAACTAAAGTGATGATCATGGCGTTTGTCATAACCTTGAAATAAGCGCCGGCAACACCGCTCATTAAAACAAAAGGAAAGAAAATTACAATGGTGCTCAAAGAGGAACCTACCATAGCGGGTAATAAATAGTGAATGGCCTTATGAACCAAAGAACCGGAAGGCTCTTCGGGATTTTCTTCATGCGTTCGATGGATCTGCTCAACAACCACAATGGCATCGTCAATAATCAACCCGATGGCAGCAGCAATGGCGCCAAGTGTCATAATATTAAAACTGTAACCGAGTGCATAAAACATAATGAGCGTTAACCCCAGTGTAACAGGTATGGTGATCAAAACAGTGGTGCTGGCTTTTAATGATCGCAAAAAGAGTATGGCCACAAAAATGGCCAGCAGCAATCCGATCCATAAACTGTCACTTACACTTTTGATGGAATCTTTTACAAAATCAGCCTGGTTATAATAGGGTTTCACTGTTACATCGTCGGGAAGGATATTTTTCAGTTCTTTAATTTTTTGTTCCATAGAACCGGAAAGTTGCACCAGGTTGGCGTTCGGTTGTTTAATGATGGCAATCAGTAATGCATCATGCCCATTTGCATTGATCTTGATATACTCCACTGCTTCTTTTACTTCTACATCAGCAACATCTTTTAGCCGGACGATCCTCTTACCATCATTAGTGATTATAATATTCTGCAAATCTTCTTTGGAATGTACCGTTGCATCAGTAACGGTGAGATATAAAAAACGGTAATCTGTCAGAAACCCGTTAGAGCGGATAAAATTGGTTTGACTAAGAGCCGTTGTAATAAGATCCGGGGTAATGGCAAGGGCACTCATCTTTTGGCGATCCAGTTGCAACCAGAATTCTTTTTGCTTGCCGCCAATAATCCGCACTTCAGAAACACCATCAACCTGTGATAAAAATGGCTTGATTGTATATAATGCAAGCTGTTTTAATTCAATTGGTGTTTTCGAATGGCTTTCCAATGTATACCCCATCACCGGCAAAATGGATGGATTCATTTTTTCTACCGTGATCTGCAGATCGGATGGCAGGTCATTCCTGATTTCAGCAATTTTAGATTCTATTCGTTGCTTACTGAGGTCCACATTGGCTTTCCAGTTAATAAACGCAGATATTTCACAACTGCCCCGGCTTGTAGTGCTTCGGATATCTTGAAGGTCTGGAATTTGTTTGATGGCATTTTCCAAAGGCTTGGTTGCGTATACCATCATTTTATTTACAGGCTGCAAGCTGCCTTCGGCGATGATTTTTATTTTGGGAAAAGTGATTTCCGGAAACAAAGATGTTTGCAGCTTGCTATATGCAAAAAGGCCCCCGCCAATAATGAGTACCAGCAATACCGCAACCGGGTTTTTATGTGAATGAAAAAAATGTTTCATGAATTTACTGTTGAACGATTTTAACTTTTGCCGTATCCGCTAATCCGTAGTTACCGGTAATTATAATTTTATCACTGGGTAAAAACGAAGGGGAAAGAATTTCAACCTGGTCGCCTGTTTCAATCCCTTTGGTTACGGGAACCTTTACCGCTGTAATGCTGTCAATCATTTTCATAACCCAGAATTGTGATTGTGTTTCGTCAGTAAGCAACGCTGATTTGGGTAATGAGCTTGTGCTGTTTTTTTCTGATTTAACTACTTTCACCCTGGCAATCAAATTTTCAGGAAGAAAATGCGGCGCATTAACTTTCAGAATTATTTTTTGAGTCTGAGAGGCTGCATCCATGTTCGGCATAGTTCCGCTTATTATCCCGTTAAGTTTTTCACCATCCGGTAAAATCATATCCAATGATTTTTTATTCATCACAAATGGCCGTAGCTCATAAGGCATATCTAATAAAAAAACAAAACTTCTCGTGTCAGTGATCACGGCCAGGGGTTCCCCCTCCTGAACATAATCGCCTGCCTGGTGATTGATCTGTGAAATAAAACCACCCGCCACAGCAGGAATTTTATTGACACCTGAAAATTTGAATGTAGAATCCAGGATTGAAATAGTGTTGCCGATGCTCTCCGCTTCTTTTGTTTTAATCGAAAATAAAATTTCTCCTTTGGAAACAGGCTGGTTCAATTGAACATGAGCTGCCTGGATATAGCCGGTGATATTTGCTTTCACGTCCCATTTTTGAAGAAACGTTGAAGTAGCATTCAGTTCTACATAGTCTTCCATCGGCTCATGGCTGATGTCAGTCACTGTAACCGGAGTCTGAACTTCTGTTTTTGTTTCTTCATCCTGGTTAGATTCTTTGCTGTTACAGCAAATCAAAAAAAGTAGCGGGATGTAAAAAAGATATTTTTTCATGAATCATGATTTATCTGTTCCAGTAATTGATCTGGTTGATGATTTGCAAACGGTTAATATTATTTTGAGTAACCAGGTTTTTTGCATTCAGATAATTGTTTAGTGCGAGAATATAATCGGCGATCTTAACTTCTCCTGTTTCAAGCAATTTTTCATTCACTTTTATCAAACTTTCCGAATATTTCAGTTCGTCATTAATGTCGGAGATCAATCCTTCCGTTGCTTTTAATTGCTGCGTTAACTGTGCTATCTGCTGATTATATTGATTTACAAAAAAAGATTGATATTGCTGCCTGGTTCTTTCTGCAATGGCAATCTTGCTGTATTGAATCTTCTTTTGTTTGCCATCATAGATCGGTACTGAAGCGCTGATCCCGAAACTGGTTCCAAAATTTTTGTAAGCCCGGTATGCTAACGTGGAATTAAATCCTGCATCTGCAAATACATTGAACTTAGGTTTATAATTCATATCCACCAGCATTTTATTGTTAACCAGTTTCAGGCTGTCAATTTCAAATTGTTTAAAAAAAAGGGAATGTTCCATGCCCGGTAAAGGACTGAGTTGTAAGTTCGGATTTTTTAATTCCACACTGGAAGTATCCGTGATACCGCAGAGATAATTCAATGTGGCAAAATCATTTTGAAATTGGATCGCCTGTTGTTTGATCAATAAACGTTGTTGCTGAATGGTAACCAGGAAAGCCAGGTAATCTGCCTGGCGGTACACATTTTGTTGGGTCAGTTTTTTTAAAACAGTTTCTTCTTTGGTTAAAAACGAATCAATACCTTTTAAAAAATTCAACTGCATCAGGTTGCCATACGCAGTAATATACTGGGAAGTTATTGTTCTCCGGATATCCTGTTCTGAAATACCCGATGCATTGCTTATAGATTGACGTTGCAGCCTCAGGCTTTCAAATTGAGTTTCCAGGTTCTTTTTATTAGGAATGGTTTTGTTTACTCCTGCGAGGGCACTAAATGTTCCCCCGTTAGTAATGGCGCCATCATAACCAATACCTTTTATCACTGGTGCGTAGGAATTAAAACTGCTTGCGGTGACCTGGGGTTTATAGGAAGCTCGTATCAACAGGCTATCGGTATATACAGAAGCTGCCTGGTTAGTATAATCTTTTATCAATGGGCTGTTGGCCACAGCCCTGCTGATAAAATAATCCAGTGTATTATTTTGTGAAAACGAAATAATAGCAACATTCATGAAAAAAAGTATGCCGGTAATTTTTTTCATTTTTTATTTTTTATTTCAACAGTCAAATCAATTATTGGCTCACTACTAAGACCTGGAAAGTTCCCGGAATTATTTTTGGCCTTTGCTTTGGCTGATTGGGATCGGCTGCTTCAAAATCCGCTGTGGGCAGATAAATGAAATGTGTCAACGGATCTACGGCTATGGTTCTTGCGCCTCTTTTGGTGGGAACATTTGCAACCAGGTCAAATTGTTCTGATGTGGTTTCATGATATACCGTTAAAATACCTTCACCGTTAGAGGCAAAAATATTTTTAGTACCCGGATCGAATGCTGCACCATCACAACCATCACCTATAGGCAATGTTTGTATGAGCTTGCCATTGGTGGCATCCACTACAGCCATTAATTTATTACCACAACCGGCAAACAGGCGATTTGTTTTATTGTCAATTGCCAGGCCTGATGGTTCTTCTGCAGGTTTGATAGGCCACGTATTGATAACTTTCCTGGTTTTTATATCAATTTCCTGGATCTCGCTTTTATTTTCAATGTTTACATAAATTTTTCCGGCATCATTGGAGACGGCTGTTTCCGGTTTGCCATCAACTGCAATGCTGTCAATAAGTTTATAATTTACCGGGTCAATGATTGATAAATTTTTTCCACGGCCATTGCAGGTAATGATCGTTTTGGAAAAAGGTTCATACATGATCGCATCCGGGTTCTGGCCTGCGGGTATTTGAGTAATGACCTGGTTGGTTTTAATATCAAACACGGTGACGTTATTGATACGTCCGTTGCTGGTAAATCCTTTTCCATGTTCTTTATCAAAAGCGATTCCGTGAACACCGGTAGTATTTTCAATCACACCGATAGAATCACCGGTAGTGGCATCCAGGATGTTTACTTGTGTGCCATGAGAAACATAAAGCCGGTTATTGTCCGGACCTACTGCAATGTAATCCCAGCCGCCGGCGCTGGCGATGTGAAAGGTTTTGATAATTTGAAATTCTTTTTGGGCATATAACTGAACCGCAAGAGCGAACGAAAGCGTTAATATAAAAATTGACTTTTTCATATAAGTGTATTTGAATTGTTTAATTTTTTTTTAAAAATTGTAAGCACCTGCTGAGAGGCAGATGCTTACACTAGGGAATTTACTTAACAAAAGTACCGTCAGGATTTAATTCTATTTCCTTCTTTTTCCCATGAATTTTAATAACAGTTTCATAGATTATTTTCCCGCCGGGCTTTTCTGTTTTTTCTGCTTTTAATATAGGAATGCCGGGGTACTTTGTTTTTATGGCGTTGCTGACAGCATCGGGCAGATCCGAAACCGGAATGCTGCTTTCCGTTTCCACCCAGCTACCGTCCAATTTAAAATTAGCTGATACAGACAGGCCATTCATTTTAAATTCCGCTTCATATTCTTTTGCATTTTCTTTTCCCCATTTTACATCAGTTGCATTCGGGAATTTTTCGGCAAATGCTTTTTTAGCGGCATCGGTAACTTTTATCTGGCAATATGCTGAACCTGCTGTTATAATAACAGCAATGCACACAATAATTACTTTTTTCATTGTATTTGAAGTTAAAATATTTATAAATGAAATTATTCACGGAATAAATTTCCGTGTTATGAAAATACACTATGCTCCGGGATTGAATGCAGGTGGATGAAAAACAGGATCATGAAAATCGAAGGAGAACATATTTTCCCTGAAATTACAGGTGGGTTTTTTGCTAATGTGAGGAATGCTTTGCACTTTTATCACCAAACGATTGCAATCAAAAAAGCCGGCTTGCAGCTGCATGGTTTGCAATGGCTGTTGATTATTGATCGGTAGTTTTTGAGGGATGGCATCATCATCCTCATCTTCGGGATCGAACAACTGACCAATACAAAGTAGTTTTGTAAAAATAAATTCGCTCAGATTCAGGTCTGGATCTTTTTGTTGTTGCTGGTCATACACTTTTTTCATAGAACCATTATCATCAAAATTGGCATAGGGCATGATGATAGTGCTGAAAAAAAATGATAAGGACAATATAATTGCAAACCCCTTTTTCACTGCAACCAAGGTACGAAGAAAATCTTATATGCGGCACTTTGCTGTATCTTTTGTGTAAGTTTGCCTTCAAAATTCACGGATGTCTGATTATTTGAATATTTCTGATTTTCTTTCTCCAATCAATATCCATGAGATTTCTCATGATGAACCTTATAAAGATGGGCAAATAGGATATATAATTTCTACATACCAGGAAGAATTTCCTGATCTGGATGAAACCCAGGTGGTGTTCGTTGGATGCGGCGAACAGCGGGGCAGTGGGTTAATTCATGGGCTAAGTAATGCCCCGGATTTGATTCGCCGCCAGTTTTATTCTTTATACTACTGGCACCAGGATGTTAAGATTGCTGATATCGGAAATATAAAAACAGGATCGCTTTATACAGATTCTTATGCGGCTTTGAAAACAGTGGTTCACGAACTGATTAATGATGGGAAAACGGTGATCATTCTTGGAGGATCGCATGACCTCACACTGGCGCAATACAATGCTTATGCAGAAAATAAAAAGACCATTGAAGCTTCCTGTGTGGATGCGTTGATTGATCTCGATCTTGGATCTCCTTTTCACCATGAGAATTTTTTAATGGAAATGCTTACCGCTGAACCAAACTATGTTCGGCATTACAATCATATCGGGTTTCAGAGTTATTATGTGCATCCCCGGATGCTGGAAACGATGGATAAACTGCGATTCGATTGTTACCGGGTAGGAAGTGTAAAAGAAAATATTGATGAAATGGAACCGGTGATCCGAAACAGCAATCTTTTCAGTTTTGATATTTCAGCAATAGCACATGCGTATGCGCCTGCCAGTTCTGCTTCGCCAAACGGACTCAACGGTGAAGAAGCCTGTGTGCTGATGCGTTATGCCGGCATGAGCCCGAATGTAAACAGCATCGGTATTTACGGTTACGATACGCAGCATGATAAAGATGACCTAACAGCAAAACAGATTGCTCACATGCTTTGGTATGTGCTTGATGGAAGAAGCCGTGGCCGCAGGGAAGCATCGCTGGATGAAAAAGAATCTTTCAATGAGTATCATACTGCTTTCGCAGAAGTGGAAACTACATTCTTGCAAAGTCGCAAAACAGGACGCTGGTGGATGCAATTGCCAGATAAAAGATTTATTGCCTGCAGCTATAAGGATTATTTATTAGCAAGCAGCAATGAAATTCCGGAGAGATGGCTGAGGGCGCAGGAGAGAGGATAATGCCCCCCGTCCCCCCGTTGAGGGAACTTAGGTTGAATGTTCTTTGTTTGTTTATTTGAAATCATTTCACAGTGAATGGATATTAATTTTTCGTAATACTGTATCATCTTACCCGAAGTCATATTTCAAATAATATGAAAACGATTTGCATGTTTCGAATAAATAAATCTTCAACTCTCCCATTGGCGAGAAATGAATTTTCAAAATAAAAACTATATCCGGGGGCTATTACTATGAGTGCTATAATCAAAACCGGCATCTGTTCTTTCGGATTAAGTGGCAAAGTATTTCATGCCCCGTTTATCCATGCCCATCCCGGATTTGAATTGACTGGAATTGTAGAAAGACATAACAACGATTCAAAGGCAAAATATCCGCAGGCAAAAGTTTTTCGTTCCGTAGAAGAATTGTGTGCAGATAAAAATATTGAATTGGTCATTGTTAATACGCCGGGTTACTTACATTTTGAACATGCAAAAGCTGCTTTATTAGCCGGTAAAAATATTTTGGTTGAAAAGCCATTCACTATCTCAGTGAAGGAAGCGGAAGAATTAATTGAATTGGCTGAAAAACAAAAATTGCAGATTACTATTTATCAAAACCGGCGTTATGATGGCGATTACCGGGCAGTAAAAAATATTATTGAGAAAAAATTGTTGGGTGAGCTTCGTTTTGTAGAAGTAAATTATAATCGCTTCCGGCCGAAATATGGAGGCAAACCGCATAAAGAAGGTGACCTGCCTGGCGCAGGAAACTTATATGATCTCAGTCCACACATGGTGGATCAGGTATTGCAATTATTCGGTTGGCCCATGGCAATTTTTGCGGATATATGGAAAATGAGGGATGATGTAATCGCTCCTGATTATTTCAATTTGATTTTTTATTATGAAAAACTGAGGGTGCATCTCTCGGCTACCTCCATAAGCCGTGAACCCACCTGGGGATATATCTTACACGGCATGAAAGGAAGCTTTTTACAAAAACGCTCTGACCTGCAGGAAGAACAATTAACAGCAGGGGCGGTACCATCCATGAGCGATTGGTGCCAGGTACCCCGGAAGACAGATGGTATATTGCATACTGAAATAAATGGTAAAGTGATCAGAAAAGAAACGACAATGACACCGGGAAATTATATGGGGTTGTTTGATGATCTTTATAAATTTTTAACCGGTCAGGGTAAAAATCCTGTTCTTCCGGAGGATGGGTTAAAAACCGTAAAGATTATTGAAGCTGCTTTTCAAAGTGCAAATGCAGGAAAGATTATTTCACTTTAAATGGAAGTAAAATGAAAAGAAGAATAAAATACTTTAAGCAATTATTTATTATTAATTATTCATTATTTATTCTGGCAGGTTGTTCTGTTCAAAAACAAATATCCAGGTCCGCTCAGCAGGTGATTAACGATCCTTCACTTGCTACAGCGCATATCGGTATCAGCATTTTTAGCCCGACAGAAAATAAATACTGGTACAATTATCAGGGCGATAAATATTTTACACCGGCCAGTAATACCAAGCTGGCTACCTGCTATGCAGCCATGAAATATTTAGGAGACAGTTTGGTTGGAATTTTAAAATCAGAAAATGATACAGCTATTTTTTTCCTTCCTGCTGCCGATCCCACATTGCTTCATCCTGATTTTAAAAATCAACCGGTAATTGATTTTTTCAAAAACACAAACAAAAAAATATATACCACCGACAGTAAATGGCAAAGTACAGCATTGGGCTCCGGGTGGTCATGGGATGATTATGATGAAGACTATATGGCTGAAAGAAGCCCGTTGCCGGTATATGGCAATGTTTTAAAGTGGGTTCAGGATCATAACAATAGTAAAGAGCCGGCAGTACTATACTCAGACCCTGAAGTGGATTGGAAGGTTGATTTTAATCCCGTGAATGCAAAAAGCTTTTCAGTAAAAAGAAATATCGGGGAAAATATGTATTGGCTTACCCAGGGAAATGAAAAATATAAAGAATTGGAAGTCCCGTTTGTGACTCATGGAATTCATTCTGCATTAGAACTCCTGCCTGATACTATTCATAAAACTATCGGGCTACTGGATGCTGAGAAATTTCAACACCTGCTGAATCAAATAAACTTGCCTTTAACTCCTGTAAAAACTCAGGCAACGGACTCTCTTCTTAAAATCACCATGCACCGCAGTGATAATTTTTTTGCTGAGCAATCATTGCTGATGGTAAGTAATAAACTTCTCGGTGTGATGAGTGATGAAAAAATTATTGACACTTTGCTGAAAACAGATTATAAGAATTTGCCGCAAAAACCTAATTGGGTGGATGGTTCTGGTCTCAGTCGTTATGATCTGTTTACTCCGCAGGACTTTGTTTCTATTTTAAATAAAATGAAAAACGAATTTGGAATAGAAAGAATCAAGGTCATTTTGCCAACCGGCAATACCGGAACATTAAAAAATTTATATAAGCCGGACAGCAATTACATTTTTGCAAAGACCGGAACACTTTCCGGAGTGGTAGCGCTCAGTGGGTATTTATATACGAAAAAAAATAAGTTACTAATATTTTCTGTGTTGGTAAATAATCATCGTTCCAGGGCAGCAAGTGTCAGAATAGCAGTAGAAAAATTCATAGAAAACATCAGGAATAAGTATTAGGCCAAGAGAAAAAAGATAAAGAGCGTTTAAATTCAGTGTTTTTCTTATTCTCCTTAATGCCCTTTATTTCCTAAACAACTTATCCAAATAATCTTTTTTAAATTCTATGTAAGTGGGGCTACCGTTAGGAGTACTATTCGGGGTACTGCATTTAAATAAATCTTCCACAAGAGTTTTCATTTCATTCCCCGAAAGTATTGTACCCGGCTTTATTGCCTGCTGCCAAGCTACGGATCGAATCAGTTTTTCTCTAGTTGAAAATTTCAGATCATTGCTGAAATGTTTGTATTGTTCCAGTAAAGATTCCATGATTTTTTTTTCATTTCCCTGCCCCACATCTGCAGGCGTCCCTTGTACTACAAAAGTATTTTTCCCAAATGATTCGATCATGTAACCGAGGTTTTGTAAATCGGGTAACAATTCTTCTAATACCGCAGCATCAGCAGGAGATAATTCTACGGTAACCGGAAACATACTTCTTTGTGCAGCTATTGTTTTTCCTTTGGTGGCTTCCAGCAATCGTTCATAGATTATTCGTTCATGTGCCGCTTGCTGATGAATAAGCAGAAAGCCGTTCGTGGATGAAACGATGAAGTAAGTGTTCAGTAACTGAGTTGGATCAACTTCTTCGTGAGGCATGAAATGTGAAAGACGAGACAAATCTTCAGGCTTTTCAATTGACTCCCGAATTCCAACTCCTGACTCCTGGTTTTCTTTCGGACTCTCAAAGAAATTCTTCCATTGTTTCAACTCCCCTTTCTCAATAAAATGCGCTTGATGTTTTTGTGTAAACCCTTTGAAAATTGAAGTGGAAGCCGTTGCTTCTTCTTTTTGTTTGGTAAATGGTTGCTGAATAGATGGCAACTGCTGAATCGAAGCATCCAGGTCAAAATCCAAAGTGGGTGTTATGCTGAATTGTGCCAATGAATGTTTCACTGCAGCCTGTAAAAAAGCGTAAATGATTTTTTCATCTTCAAATTTTATTTCCTGTTTGGTGGGATGAACATTTACATCCACCTGGGCTGGATCCAGTTCAATGAACAACACATACATGGGAAAACTATCTTTTGCTATCATTTTCTGGTAAGCGTTCATTACGGCATGATTCAGGTAAGGGCTTTTAATAAAACGGTTGTTCACAAAAAAATACTGATCACCTCTTGTTTTTTTGGCAGTTTCCGGTTTGCCCACAAAGCCATAAATGTTCATGTAGTCAGTTTCTTCTTTTACCGAAACCAGTTTGGCGTTGTAATTATTTCCCAGCAGTTGCAGTATGCGTAGTTTCAGATTACCCTCATCAAGATGAAACAATTGCTGCCCGTTTGCAGTCAATGAAAAGAAAATATGGGGAAATGATAAAGCCACTCTTGTGAATTCATCGACAATATGCCGCATCTCAGCAGCATTGCTTTTTAAAAAACTTCTTCTTGCAGGAATATTGAAGAAAAGATTTTTCATGGAGATATTCGTTCCATTGGGCATGGCTACCGGTTCCTGCTTTTTTACAACACTGTTTTCTATTTCTATATAAGTGCCGGCATCGTCTTCTGCTCTTTTAGTTTTTAATTCTACCTGTGCCACTGCAGCTATTGAAGCCAATGCTTCTCCACGAAAACCCATGGTGCGGATATGAAACAGATCTTCTATTGTTTGAATTTTAGAAGTAGCGTGACGTTCAAAACTCATTCTTGCATCTGTTTCGCTCATGCCAGCGCCGTTATCAATAACCTGGATTAGCGTTTTACCTGCATCCTGTATGATGAGTTGAACATTAGTGGCTCCTGCATCCACAGCATTTTCCAAGAGTTCTTTCACAGCGCTGGCAGGCCGTTGAATCACCTCACCCGCAGCGATCTGGTTGGCAATATGATCTGGAAGTAATAAAACTTTATCTGTCACACTTTTTTTCTCCTGGATCAAAAATACGGGTTTTACAGGAGGCTTGCGGAAGAACAAAACACATAACACGGCAATTTTATCGGATAAAAAAATTGCAGAAAAATTAACGTTTCACTTTTTATTCAATGATAGATGCCGGAATATAATTTAATAGAGAAAAAATAGTGTTTTTCGTTGAAAACTCTAACGAAAACCTAATAAGATTATTAAATAAACACTTTTTATTAGAGTACTTTTGCAGCAGAACCATCGCTCACTCCCAGCCTGAAAAGTGTATCAGAAAAAATTGTCTTATGAAATTGAATTTTGCCCTTATACTTTCCATCATTGTTGCAGTAGGCCTGGTAGCGCTGGTATTTACTGTTTTCCAAAGCTCCAATGAAAAAGACAGCCTGATTAATGAACTGGAAGCAAGAACGGAACAGATTGCAAAAGATTTTTATTCTAATGGGCTCAATTTTATAGAAACGAATAGTGCTGAAAGAGTAACACATTTTACAGACAGCATTTGCCGCCAATATAATTTACTCGGGATTGCAATTCATTATAACAATGACAGCGTCGTGGTTTCAAACCCATCTATTCGGCCTTACCTGAACAATTCTTCGGATTATATTTCCCGATCTATTAACGCTGATACGACTGTGGGAGATTTTTTTAAAATAAATGGGAAACAAATATATCAATTCATCAAACCGGTAAATAAATCGGATATCTCCAGCAGCGTCATAATTTTTTATACGGATGCACAATACATCAAAAATATGATCAGCAGTATCTGGATGAGAAATTTTGTGCGGTGGTTCATCCAGGCGTTAGTAGTTTCATTTGTTATCATTATTATCATTCGATGGGGAATTTTTAACCCGATCAATAAAATTGTGAATTGGGTGAAAGCGGCAAGGTCTGGTAACCTGGAACAATTAAAAGGAAAACCCCCTCCAAGGTTTTTAGCTCCGCTCCATAAAGAGATAGTCAATATCACGAAAGCAATGCACGAAGCAAAAGCAGTGGCAGAAGAAGAGGCGAGGTTGCGATCGCAAGCGGAATCAATTTGGACCCCGGAGCGGTTGAAAATAGAAATGGAAAATATACTGGAAAATAAAAAAATGGTGGTGGTTTCCAATAGAGAACCATACATGCATATTCATTCCGGTAAAGATATTAAATGCATCATGCCGGCCAGTGGAATGATCACCGCTATGGAGCCTGTACTCAAAGCTTGCGGCGGGCTATGGATTGCATCGGGAACAGGTGATGCAGATAAAGAAGTATCCGACAAGAATGATAAATTAAAAGTTCCGCCCGAAGAACCCACATACACATTGCGAAGAGTCTGGCTCACCAAAGAAGAGGAAGATCACTATTATTATGGTTTTTCCAACGAAGGTCTTTGGCCTTTATGCCATATTGCTCATACAAGGCCTACGTTCAGAAAAGATGATTGGGATTATTATAAAAAAGTGAATACAGATTTTGCGAAAGCGGTGATTGAAGAAACTGTGGATGATGAAGAGCCT
Source organism: Bacteroidota bacterium (assembly GCA_018266555.1). GTDB lineage: Bacteria > Bacteroidota > Bacteroidia > Chitinophagales > Chitinophagaceae > UTBCD1. The sequence goes on from JAFEAF010000018.1 coordinate 14,596, forward strand.
TTTGTATTAATTCAGGATTATCATTTTGCCTTGCTGCCTGCATTGATAAAACAAGAAAAGCCAGGAGCTAAAGTGGCGCTCTTCTGGCATATCCCATGGCCTAATCCCGAATCTTTTGGAATTTGCCCGTGGCAAAGAGATATCTTAACAGGTATGTTGGGAGCCGATCTTATCGGTTTTCATACGCAATATCATTGCAATCATTTTTTAGAAACAGTAAACAATTCTCTTGAGTCCAGAGTATTGTGGGAAAATTTTTCTGTGAACAAAGGCGGGCATACTACGCTGGTAAAACCATTTCCTATCAGCATTGCATTTACATTAAAGGATTATGATAATTCTGAAAATAAAAAAGATCCCTCACTTTTACTTAGTCATTATAATATCAGTTCAGAATATATTGGAATAGGTGTGGATCGGATTGACTATACCAAAGGCATCATAGAAAAATTTTTAGCAATAGAGAGGTTTCTTGAAAAAAATCCATTTTACCAGGGAAAGTTCACTTTTGTTCAGATCGGTGCTCCGAGCCGAACGCTTATCAAAACATATTCTGATATGGTGAGCGCCGTAGAAAAAGAAGCGGAACGAATCAATTGGAAATTCAAATCAAAAAACTGGAAGCCGATTCTTTTGCTGAAACACCATCATAGTCATGAAGAGATTGCCCCATATTACGCATCTGCGGATTTGTGCATGGTCACTTCGCTGCATGATGGGATGAACCTTGTGGCAAAAGAATTTGTAGCGGCAAGAACGCAATCAGACGGCGTTCTTATTCTCAGTCGTTTCGCCGGAGCTTCGCAGGAAATGCAGGGAGCCATCATTGTAAATCCTTATGATATTGAAAAAACAGCCGATGCCATTAGAACAGCGCTTGAAATGCCCCTGGAAGAACAGCAATTCCGGATGAAGCAAATGCGTCAATCTATTGTAGGAAATAATATTTATTTCTGGGCAGCAAAACTACTCAGAACAATGGCTGCTATTCATTAAAATTTATCCGCAATTAACGCCCGGTATTTCATTAATTCGAGTTCTCAACCTGATTTTGGGTTAAATTGCAACTCCATCAATGAAGCCGCATGAAAAAATTTCTTTTGCTATCTCTTTTTTTTATTTCTCAGTTTATAACGCAAGCACAATTTAAAAGCAGTATTAATGCACTACAATGGACTGACAGTGTTTTTAAAACCCTCAGCGATGATGAAAAGATTGCACAGCTCATCGTGATCCGTGCTTTTTCTACAAAACAAGAAGATGTTACCAAAGTAGCTGACCTGATCAAAACATACAATGTAGGTTCTTTATGTTTTTTTCAAAGCGGACCGGTACGACAGGCGGTAGCTACAAATTATTATCAAAGTATCGCTAAAACTCCTTTGCTGGTTACTATTGATGGAGAATGGGGATTGGGCATGAGGCTTGACAGCGTTAATAAATATCCTTATCAACTTACATTGGGAGCTTTACCGGATGCAAATCTTATTTACCGGATGGGGCTAGCAGTAGGCGAACAATGCAAGCGAATTGGGGTGCAGGTTAATTTTGCCCCGGTAGTTGATATCAACAATAACCCGAATAATCCCGTAATCGGCTTTCGTTCTTTTGGAGAGAGTAAAAATAAGGTCACCAGGTTTGGATTAGCATATATGAAAGGGATGCAGGATGCCGGTATCATGGCTTGTGCCAAACATTTCCCTGGACATGGCGATGTGGATGTGGATTCTCATTTGGATCTTCCGGTGATTAATAAATCCATGGAACAACTTGACTCATTGGAATTGGTGCCTTTTGAAGCTTTATTTAATGCCGGTGTAGGAAGTGTGATGATTGCACATTTATATATTCCGGCTATTGATAATACTGCGAATACCGCAACATCACTTTCGAAAAATAATGTAACAGGCTTGCTGAGAAATAAACTCAATTATAAAGGACTTACATTCACCGATGCGCTTGAAATGAAAGGCGTAGCAAAGTATTGGCCCGGTGGAGAAGCAGCAGTGCAGGCGTTGATTGCGGGAAATGATATGCTTTGTTTACCCGAAAGCGTACCGGATGCCATAGATGCTATAAAGAAAGCGATCAGCACAAAAAGATTGAGTTGGGATGATATTAATAGTAAAGTCAAAAAAGTGTTGCTCTCGAAATATGACCTGGGATTAAATCACTGGAAACCGGTGGATACCACAAATCTTGTGAATGATCTGAATAAAAAAACAAATGAAATTTGTTATGCAGTAGCAAAGAAAACAATCACCATACTGAATGGATCGTCAATCATTCCTGAATCTGCGAAAAAAATCGCTTATGTGGGTATTGGTGTTACACAGCCAAATACTTTGAGCCAAAGATTAAAGGATAAATGGAATGCAGACTGCTATTTTATTCCATACAATGACAGCTCAACCAAGGCTTCTGAAATTTCAAAATCAGTTCTGAACGGAAATTATGATGCTGTTGTGATCGGCATTCATGGGTTCTCATTAAAGCCCATGAATAACTACGGATTTACAGATGTTTCATTGCAACTATGGAATCAATTGCAATTTACAAATCCGATAACACTTGTTTTTGGGAATGTATTGGCTACAAAAAATTTCTGTTCTGCTAAAAACCTGGTTTCCTGCTACCAGGATGATGATATTACGCAGCAGGCAGCCTCAGATCTTTTAAATGGAGCTTTTACAACTGAAGGAACTTTGCCGGTATCCGTTTGTGAATTCAAATACGGAGCTGGTATATTACAAAAAGCAGAAATTCCTGATTTAACCATTGAAAAGAAAAAATTTAAAATAGTTGATTCCATTGCAGAAGATGCCATTACACAGCAGGCTTTTCCGGGTTGTGTAATTCTTGCGGTGCATAACGGTCAAATTGTTTATCACAAAGCATTTGGTAATTATAAGTACGAACCTTCTCCAGCGATGAATTTCGGAAGCATTTTTGACCTGGCATCCGTGACAAAAATTTCAGCTACTACTATCTCCCTCATGCGTTTATATGATGAAGGCAAATTTGATTTAAATAAAACATTGGGTGATTATCTGCCCTGGACAAGGGGGACCGATAAGGCACATCTCACAATGCATGATATTTTATTACACCAGGCGGGTCTTGTTGCCGATATTCCTTTTTATAAAGAAGAAATAGACCCGGTTACCAAATTGCCCAATCCTGCAGTGTTTTCTGAAAAAGTAAAGCCCGGTTTTACCATTCGGGTAGCAGAAAATCTTTATATGAGGAATGATTGGGAGGACACTATGTTTCGGAGAATCTTAGATAGTAAGTTAGGGCCGCAGGGAAAATATGTGTACAGCGATAATGATTTTATTTTACTGGGAAAAATTGTTGAGGCAATTACAGGTATGACGCTGGATCAATATGTGCAGAAAACATTTTATAGTAAAATGGGCTTGGAAACAACAGGATTCAAACCGAGAAATCGTTTTCCCGTGAGTCGGGTGGTACCAACAGAAACAGATCAATATTTCCGGCATCAAACTTTAGAAGCTGACGTACATGATGAAGGCGCTGCTATGTTCGGGGGTGTGTCCGGGCATGCAGGACTGTTTTCCGATGCGTATGATCTATCCATGTTGTATCAAATGTTACTGAATGGCGGTGAAATGAATGATGAACGATTCATCAAGCCGGAAACAATAAAACTTTTTTCATCTTACCACAGTGATATCAGTCGCCGGGGCTATGGTTTTGATAAACCTGAAAAGGATAATGCATCGAGAAAAGAACCCTATCCTTCTTCTCTGGTTTCACCCGCAACTTTCGGGCATACGGGCTATACAGGTACCTGCGTGTGGGTGGATCCGAAATACAATATCGTTTATGTTTTTTTGAGTAATCGTGTGTATCCTTCAAGAAGCCATAATAATCTTTCAAAATTAAATGTCCGGGGAAAAATCCAGGATGCGATTTATCGTGCATTAGGTATGTGATTTTCTATTTTTAAAATCAGCTTTTCAAAACGCATTTTATATGAAACCAATATTCATTGCTTTTTGCATATTAATAATTTTTTAATTGCTTTTCCCAGCCTTCATTACAAGATGTAAAAAAATATAAAATAAAAACGGTTTGGGAGGAGGGAACTACTTCCGATGGCACAAATCTTAAGATAAGATGGTATGGAGTATTGGGAAATGATAGCCTATTGATAGATGGGGTAAAACACTTACTACACAAATAAATATCAAAGGGAAAAGACTCATGCAGACAATCTGGTATGATTCAACAGGAAAAGCAGGTGATCAGTATGACTATGAATACTGCCCGGATGGCAGTTATAAAGTGTCAAAAACTGACGCAATGTTTAAAATGAAAAGTTTTGAATGGTATAATGCGAAAGATGCATTACAAAAATTTCAATCCCCGGATAGGAATACCCTTACTTATAAATATGATGCAAAGGGCAAAATCATTTCCCGGCCTCGGATGCATTAAACGGCGGAATGAGGATCCATGATATTTATTCTTACAATAAAAGTGGCCAGTTGATCACTTCGAAGATGATATTTACACCCACGCTTATGAATATGACAAAGCCGGTCATTTGACTAAATCAACAGGCAGAGGAACAAGTAATGGGGAAAAAAGTGAAAGCGTTTCGGAATATGAATACAATGAAAAAGGATTGCAGTCCAAACGGACTATTCACAACAAAAGTGAATCTGATCCGGCAAGCACTACCGTAATTCTTTACAAATACCGGTATTATTGAACAGGATTGCAATTACATTTATTGTTTCTGTCAATTAACTTACCAATAAATATATACAGAAGGTCAGTTATTAGGTTTGTTCCCTTTGGGTTTTTGAGGTGGTCGGTGCTGGTTTTGCTGATTCGGATTTCGCTGTTGGCCTTTTTGTTGATTGGGTTGTTGTCTTTGCTTTTGCTGATCATTTTGTTTTCTCTTTTTATCTGCCTTTTCCAGGCTTCGCAAACTGATATGCCCGACGACATCGACAAATTCATGTTCCACTTCTTTGGGTTTGGTGGAAGTGAGATCAACGGCTTCCAATTCTTCGGGTATTGTACCTTGCTGATTCAATGATTTTATTTTTCGTACTCTTTCAATGGTTATCGGGTATAGTTTATTGCTATCAGGCAACACATACCACATCAGGTCTTTAAAAATATCTTTTTTTATAAGTGTTGCTGTTCCTTTTGCTACCTGGATCATATCGCAATTATCTGGGAAATGCTGCAATGCATCTAAATATGTGTCCAGTTCGTAATTCAAACAACATTTTAATCGCCCGCACTGGCCGCTGAGTTTTGTCTGGTTGATTGATAAATTTTGATACCGGGCTGCGGCTGTATTGACTGATTTAAAATCTGTTAGCCAGGTACTGCAACACAATTCTCTTCCACAACTTCCGATGCCGCCCACTTTTGCTGATTCCTGTCTTGCGCCAATCTGCCGCATTTCTACTTTTACTCTAAATTCTGATGCATATACTTTTATCAGTTCCCGGAAATCCACCCGCCCATCAGCGATATAATAAAATGTGGCTTTGCGTCCGTCTGCCTGCATTTCCACCTGGCTGATTTTCATGTCCAGCTTCAGTTGTCTTGCTATAGCACGGCTGCGAATTATTGCTTCCGGTTCACGGGCTTTATTCTGTTTCCAAACGTCAATGTCACGATCACTGGAGCGGCGTAATACTTTTTTCATTTCAGGATTTTCTTCTTTCACACCTCTTTTTTTCATTTGCAGGCGTACTATTTCTCCTGTCAAAGAAACTTCTCCTACATCAAATCCACTGACACCTTCTACTGTTATCATTTCACCTTTTTCAAAATGCTGAAGAGTGGTATTTCTGAAAAAATCTTTACGGCTTCCGTTACTGAAACTCACTTCGATCACATGACAACTACTGCCCAACTCTGCAATAGGAAGATTGCGCAACCAGTCATGAGTGTTCATGCGGTTGCATCCCCCCGTATTGCATCCGCCGTTACTTTTACAACCTTTAGGTGTGCCTGTTCCGCAATTAACGCAACTCATGTAATGAATTAAAAAGTGAAATTTTAAATGAGGAGGAGATGTTGATGAAGCCGCCTGTAGTAATTCTATTAATCTTTAATTGTGCCTGTCACTATGATCTGTGATGTGTAATAATAACGGGACCGAACACTTCAACGTTCTGTTCATTACTCAGCGAAAATAAAGTTGATGAAACAGTGATTGTATATGTTGAAGAAGTGATTAACACAATAAAAATTTAAACGATTTCTTTCAGCAGGCTTTCCTCTTTTTCTCATTCTGCCCTCTCTCAGCTCTCAATCAGTCAAAAATACAATTTTGTCCTGAATAATGTGGTAAAGTTTGATAGTAAGGGCATGAAAGAGGATTTTGACATTAGCATTACGTTCAATGTAATATGAAGCCCTGTCCAACTCTTCAATGATAGCCTGTTGCTGTTCAATGCCTGCGATCTTATTCAGGCGTTCTGCAAAATCCTGCTCGCTGCCATTACCGCTATCTGATCCAATAATCCGAAGACGAATAGACTGTTCCAGCAAATGATTGAAATAACGTAAAAATTGTTTTTGTTTTTCTCTACCCAGTCGGCTGATTTCTTCCACCCATTTGGTTTGGGCTACCGGGCCAGTTTTTAAAATGGAGTTCAGCCAATCACGCAAAAGTGTTTCCCAATTCTCTTCTTTATTTTCTAAAAACTGCAATGCCTCCCGGTAGTTACCATCACTGATGGCGGCAATCTGTCTTGCTGTTGCAGGGGATGTATTATTTTTCCGGATTAATGCTTCTTCAACGTCTTTGATTTCTAATGCGGGTATCTTGATCAATTGACAACGGCTGACAATGGTGGGAAGGATCAGGCTTTCATTTTCTGCCACCAGGATGAATAGAGTATTGGGCGGAGGTTCTTCAATCAGTTTGAGCAATTTATTTCCTTCCGTACCGAGAAATTCCGGCATCCAGAGAATTAAGATTTTGTATTCGCTCTCAAAACTTTTCAAATTTAGTTTGCGGATGATATCATTACATTCATTAGCAGTGATATTTCCCTGTTTATTTTCAGCGCCGATGAATTGCAGCCAGTCATATATATTTCCGTAGGGGGTTTCTTTGATAAAATTTCTCCATTCAACTATATAATCTGTACTTATTGGCGGTGTTCCTGATTTTTTTGTAACGACAGGATAAGAAAAATGTATATCAGGATGAATGAGTTGCTGGGCTTTGATACAGCCGGGGCAAGCGCCACAGGCATCAGTCAATCTTTGAGGTTGGAGGTTGGACAATGAATCTGGAACTTCATCACCAAATAATGAAAGGCCGGGGCCCAGACTGCCAACTGCAAACCGTTTACTGCTCACTTTCTCACAAACCAAGTATTGTGCAAATGCTATCGCCAAAGGCAAAGCGCCGCTTCCTTCATTACTCAAAAAAAGCAAAGCGTGGCTGAGGCGGTTGTTTTCAACCATTTCTGCCAGACGGCTCTTTACACTTTTTTGATTTATGATCTCTGAAAATTGCACGGACAGCGAAAATAAGTTTTCCCGGAACAAAAAAGTGATTGAAAATTTTCAAACTGCTTTTTTATACTTATTTCCAGAAATTAATTCAAATACTTCTGGATTTCTTCACTCATCGGGTTCACTTTGTTGTGAAATACAGCAACCAGATTTCCTTTTTCGTCTAATAAGAATTTTGTGAAATTCCAGGTGATCGGATTCTTTAGATAATCTTTCCAGGCGAGGTCTTTGGAGTTATCAGATGGAATATTTTTAGCAAGCTCCCTGGATTGATCAACCAGCCATTTAAACAAAGGATCAATATCATCGCCTTTTACAGACACTTTAGCTGCCATGGGAAATGTTACGCCATAATTTTTTTTACAAAACTCAGCGATCTCCTGGTTGGATCCCGGCTCCTGCTGGCCAAAGTTGTTGGCCGGAAAACCAACAATGACTAATTTGTCTTTGTATTTATTATACAGTTTTTCCAGATCATCGTATTGAGGCGTGTTGCCGCATTTGGATGCCGTATTTACAATCAATATTTTTTTCCCTTTGAATTGAGAAAAATCAATTTCGCCCCCTGTCAGACTGGGAGCTTTAAAATCATAAATGGATCCACCTATTAATGAAGTTGATAACGCCATCATAACGATTAGAGATTTCATATTAAATACTTTTAAGAGAGATACCGAAATTAAGATATTCTTATCTTAAATCGGTCATTTAAATATCAAAGTTGCTTCATTGCTTTTCATAACATCCAAGATCCGGAAACCCTATAGGGCGAATGTTACCGTCTAAATCAATTGTAACACTTGTAGCTTTGCCATGGTCTATGGCAGGGGAATTATTCTTTAGCCTGAAGTTGTAATAGTTTTTGTTTGTATTTATACTATCAAATAGTGGATCGGCATTATTCGTTATATGACTGGAGTCGATATTGGAAGGTACCGTTTGCACTTTCCATAAATTATAATCAAAATTTACATTGAAATTGGTATTTCCGTTTTTATAAACTACTACTTCATCAGTAAGTCCTCCGCCATCTCCCCAAAAAATACAATTGCGGAACAGTGCAGTTAAGTCTGAAGAAGAGACTACGTTATTTGAAGTAATATAATTTGCAACTGTAAGCACAGGATTCTTATGCATGATAAAATTATTTGAAAAGCTTGCCACAGTGCAATGCGTAAATTGATAATTTCCACCTTTCAAAAGATAAATATTTTTTCCGCAATTACTGATCAGGCAATTGGTAGCCTGGATGCTTGAATTAACTGAAATGATACCGGCATCATACGAATTATCTATCACGCATTGATTCAGCACTATCTTCGGGTTTGCATTTACTGAAGAATCTTGTGCTGCGATAGATTGATAAGAATTTTTAATTACTGCATAGGTCAAAACATTATCACTGCTGTTTGTATTGAAAAAAATACCCGGCCAGCTGGCAGGAAAATATTTATAAGGATCATCAAGCCTTTCACCTTGAAAATACACCCGGTCTATACTGTCTTTGGAACCGGTTACCTGCAATGTGCCATCAATAACAATGGGTGCGGCAGCATTTATATAAATGCGACAACCTTTATTTATCATCAACGTTTTATTTTGCTGAACATGTAAATAACCAAGTATTACATAGGGCAAATCGTTATTCCATGTCTCATTACTGCTTATTTCTTTGTTTACAAAAAAATGAGCATTCTGTCCCCAGGCTTCTAACTGAACGAAACGTTTGTTGCCATTGAAACTAACCTGAATACTATCCCTGATTACAAAAGGGAGATTGCCGGCACTTTGATTAACATTCACCTGCACAAACACATAAATACTATCATTGGCATTTATTTCAAGGTTATCGGCATCCGGGCCCACAGTGCCATCTACATTTATTTTAAAAGCAGATGTGTTTCCACCCATTAGTTTTATGGAAGACAAGCGGAGCTTTTGATTGTTTTCATTAATAATTTTAAATGATTGTGTAATGGAACCTGAGGTTACAAAAACAGTATCAAATTTTAAAGTATCAGTTGTAATAGAAACAATAGCGTCGGGGGATGTGATAAAAGATTCTTTTTTACAGGAAAAGAAAACAAAGAGAATGGATATTGTCAGTATTCCGAGGGTCTTCATTAATCTCAAAAATAATAGAACTATTTCAAATTAGCGAGAAGCATAGCATAGAGTAGCGATGCTCAGTCGTGTATTTTCAGCTTTTAGCAGTTCGGCTCCGCAGGATTCCAGTGTGGCGCCGGTGGTAATTACATCATCAATCAGCAAAATATGCTTATTCCTGATGGACTCCGGTTTTATCAGGATAAATTTTCCTTCAACATTTATCCAACGGTCTACTCTGCCTTTCCTGGTTTGTGTTTCTGTAAACTGCGGTCGGATGATAATGTCATTCAACACCGGGATATTCATAACTGCTGCCATTCCTTCGCATAAAAGCATAGATTGGTTATACCCTCTTTTTTTTTCTTTGGCCGGAAAAAGCGGAAGTGGAATGAGTGCATCTACATTAAAACGTCCGGATCGATTGATATTGATTCCCATCAGCCTGCCTAATTGTAATCCAAGCTCTTTATTTTCTTTATATTTTACCTGGTGGACGAGCGATTGTATGAGAGATTCTTTTGTAAAATAATATTGTGACGTGGCATTATGTATGGGAAGCCTACCCCAGAATTTTTTTTCAACAGGGTTGTCAGGATGAACTTCAAAATTGGTTTCAGGCAAAGCATCAGTACACTGCATACATAAATAACTTCCATTGCTCAACAGGTCGCTGCCACACCCGGAGCAAATATGCGGGAATAAAAATTGCAGAAATGATTCTTTTATTTCCTGAAGATTAATCATAATCTCAAATGGAAGTTTATGGTGGAAAAGTTCAGAATAAATATCTATATAGTTCTTCAACCCGGCTCATCATTATTATTTCAATGCCCGCCTGCCTGTCAGCAAGCCTGAAATTCAGTTTTGAGAGACCTTTTTGATTGTATTTAGATACAAAAATCTTTTCAAAACCAAGTTTTTCTGCTTCAGCAATGCGTTGTTCAATTTTATTTACAGCACGGATTTCACCACTCAGCCCAATTTCACCTGCAAAACAAATATTTTGAGGCAATGGTACATCCTCGTAAGAAGAAAGCAATGCACAAAGTACTGCTAAATCAATGGAAGGGTCTTCAACTTTTAAGCCGCCGGCAATATTCAGGAAAACATCTTTCACTCCAAAATGAAATCCACCTCTTTTTTCTAATACTGCCAGAAGAAGTTGCAATCGCCTCAAATCAAACCCGCTGACTGTACGTTGCGGCGTTCCGTAAACAGACTGCGTCACCAATGCCTGTACTTCAATCAGTAATGGTCTTAATCCTTCCATGGTTGCAGCAATTGCAATGCCACTCAGCGGATCTTCTTTTTGTGTGATTAAAATTTCACTTGGATTAGAAACAGCACGCATACCTCCATCCGTCATTTCATAAATCCCTAATTCAGAGGTGCTGCCAAAACGATTTTTTAAAGTTCGTAGAATACGATATGCATAATGACGATCACCTTCAAACTGTAACACCGTGTCCACCATGTGTTCTAATATTTTTGGGCCTGCAATACTTCCATCTTTGGTAATATGACCTATCAGAATTACCGGAGTGTTGGTTTCTTTTGCAAAGCGTTGAAATTCTGCAGCACATTCCCGTATTTGTGAGATGCTGCCGGGTGAAGAATCAATATACTGTGATTGTAAGGTTTGAATGGAGTCGATAATAACTAAATGTGGTTTCAGTTTTTTGATTTCCTGGAAAATTGTTTGCACGGATGATTCTGTCAGCAAATAGAAGTTTTCATTATGGAGTTTCAAACGATCTGCTCTCATTTTTATCTGCTGCTCACTTTCCTCACCACTTATATATAAAATAATATTTCCTATAAGTGCTAACCCGTTTTGTAAGAATAAAGTTGATTTTCCAATTCCCGGTTCCCCGGCTACTAAAACAATACTCCCCGGAACTATTCCACCTCCAAGCACCCTGTTTAATTCAGCATCAGATGTTATTAATCTTTTTTCTTCACTGCTCTTTATTTCTGATAGCGATACTGTTTTGTTCGACCTTTTTTCTTCATTAAAATCTTTCCAGCCGTTATTATTCTTAAAAGATTCTTTTTGAATCAACTCTTCAATAAACGTATTCCACTTTCCACAAGATGGGCATTGACCCAGCCATTTGACACTTTCGTACCCACAATTTTGACAAAAAAATGCCGATTTTACCTTGCTCATATATTTAATAAAGATAGAATAACATTCTGTTCGGGGTTTAAAACTTTAATCCGGAAAACATGAGTAAATCAATAGCAGTAAATTCTTTAAGTAAAAAAATGGAGAAGTAGATTGTATGAATTACTAAAAGTAAAAAGGGTCAATCTTTCGACTGACCCCCTTACTTACTAACCCATTAAATTCTTGCACTAAGTTACAAATCTGAGCCACATTACAAAATAATTTTTTGCTTCTGTTAATAACTTTTAACCAGTAAAATCTGCTTAAAAAAATCTAATAAATATTGTGTATGTAAATGATAAACAATGTTTTACAATGTATTATAAATCAATGGGGGTTTTCCAAATTCCGGAATTTTAATTTTGAAAATTGGCAATAAATGAGATGACAAAACGGCCGAAAAAAACCGCAAATCTTAATTGGTAACAGATTTGTAATCACTATAAATAAATAAAAAGGATATATACAAATGACACCATCAATTCTAATTGTTTCACTGATTTTTTTAGGAATTAGCATGCTGGTTTCAATGGTATTGAAAAGCAAATTTCAGGCTTATTCTAAAATTCCCCTTTCAAATGGATTCACTGGCCGGGAGATAGCTGAAAAAATGCTTCGTGAAAATGGCATTTTTGATGTCAAAGTTATTTCAGTTGATGGTTTTCTGTCGGATCATTACAATCCGGCAAACAAAACTGTAAATCTCAGCACGGATGTATTTAATGGTAATAACATTGCATCAGCTGCAGTAGCTGCTCATGAATGTGGACATGCAGTACAACATGCCACCGCCTACAACTGGCTTAAAATGAGAAGTAGTTTGGTACCTATTGTTCAATTTAGTTCAGGCATTGTCCAATGGATACTTTTATTGGGCGTAATAATGGTAAATACTTTTCCGCAATTACTTTTAGGCGGTATTATTCTCTTTGCATTAACCGCATTGTTTACACTTATTACATTACCTGTTGAATTTGATGCCAGCCGCAGAGCTTTGGCCTGGTTGAATACAACCAATGTGATGAACCAGCAAGAGTACCCAAAAGCAAAAGATGCTTTGAAATGGGCGGCGACAACATACGTGGTAGCAACTTTGGCAACTGTTGCTACGCTGGTTCAATATATATTGATTTATGCTAGTGGAAGAAATCGAAATTGACCCATATAGAGTATAATATAAAAAGATCTTCTTTTAAAGAGGCTCTTATAATTTTATCTCTTCATCGTGTGGATCAAAGAATTTATATTCTGTCAGATGATAACCGGTATCCTGCTCTAACTTTATTTTTTGCTTAAGTTTCTTTCTCCATTTGGCAATCTTTGAAGTCCATGCCCATCCTTTGGTAAGATATGCATACACAATGGGATGTACTACTAACTTCAGGTTACTGTGTTTGTGCGTAATTACATAGCTCAGATCTTTTTCAATTTCATCTTCCAGTAACAACGTTGAAGAGATTTTACCGGTGCCATTGCAGCTTGGACAAACTTCCTGGGTATTGATATTGACCTCAGGCTTCATCCGCTGCCTAGTTATTTGCATCAGCCCAAACTTGGAAATAGGAAGTACTGCATGTTTAGCCCGGTCAGGCGCCATGAATTCTTCCATTTTTTCCATCAGTTTTCTTTTGTTCTCCGGAAGCTTCATGTCAATGAAATCTGCAACAATGATACCCCCAAGATCTCTTAACCTTAGTTGACGGGCGATTTCTTCCGCTGCTTCCAGGTTTGTTTCCAATGCATTTAGTTCCTGGTTATTTCCTACACTTTTATAACCACTGTTCACATCAATTACATGCAGCGCTTCGGTATGTTCAATGATGATATATGCACCGCTGTTCATGTTAACCGTTTTCCCAAAAGAGGATTTTACTTGCTTGGTTATCCCAAAAGCATCAAAGATTGGAGATCCGTTATTATAATAAGAAACGATATCCGCTTTATCAGGAGCAATGCGTTGAATGTAAGTTTTTGTATCGGAAAAAATATTCCGGTCGTTTACGACAATTTTATTGAAATCCTCATTCAGAAGATCCCGTAAAATGCTGGTGGTCTTAGTTTGTTCACTTAATATTTTAGATGGAGCTGAAGCACCTTTCAGGTTTTTCTGAATAACCTTCCACATTTCAACTAAAGTAGAAAGGTCCTCATGTAATTCAGCCGTATTTTTTCCTTCTGCAGCCGTTCGAACAATCACTCCAAAATTTTTTGGTTTAATGGCTTCAATAATACGTTGCAATCGTTTTCGTTCTTCTGCAGAATGAATCTTTCTGGAAACAGCAACAATATTATTGAATGGAGTAATTACAACAAACCTTCCGGGGAGTGATATTTCGCAACTCAGCCTTGGGCCTTTGGCTGCTATTGGTTCTTTAAGAATTTGAACCAGGATATTGGGCTTACCTCCCAATACTTCGTTTATTTTTCCGGTTTTTACAATTTCAGGCTCTACGGAGAAGTTTCCGAAATCTAATCCCTGCTCCGTTTTATCATTCATGCAAAGAGAAGTAAATTTCAGTAATGATCGGGCATAGGGGCTCAGGTCCGTATAATGGAGAAAAGCATCTTTTTCAAACCCAACATCAACAAATGCAGCATTTAATCCCGGGATAAGTTTTTTTACTTTTCCGAGATAAAGATCTCCCACTGCAAAACGTGCATCGCTTTTCTCGTTGTGCAGTTCTACCAGTTTCCGGTCCTCCAGCAAGGCGATTTCTACACCCTGCGGAGCGGCATTAATAATAAGTTCTTTGTTCATTAGAGATTACAACATACATGATCTGCCTTTCATTGCTAAATACCGGTTGACAGGATTCATACTTATTGCGGGAATGATACCTGAGGAATCAGATGCAGCAAATTGGGGGAGAGTGCAACTAAGTACCGCAAACAACCAGTTAACTGAAATCTGTCCGACTTCGGCGGACAGATTTTAGTCATTAAACAAAAGGATTTATTTGTTCCTTTTCTTATGACGATTCTTTCTCAGTCTTTTTTTCCGTTTGTGCGTCGCAATTTTATGACGCTTTCTTTTTTTACCTGAAGGCATACTCAAATAATTTTTTAATGTTTTTAATAAATAAGGTTATAAGTTTTTTATAGTGCCGGCATCCTTTCAGATGCTACAGAGGATTTATTTTTTCAACTCCTCAATTCTTTTTTCTACTTCAGCTTTTACATCCTGCCTGTTTATAAACTTTAAGCTATTTTGATACCAGGTAATGGCATTTTTTTTATCATTCATCCTTTCATAAGTATCAGCCATAATCATAATAGCTTCAAGATTGTCGGGTTGAACCCGGTTAACCGTTTCTAAACGGCTTATCGCTTTATCATATTGTCCTGAAATCAGCGAACCTTTAGCCATAGTCATCAATGCATAGATATTTGTGCTATCCTTGTCTAATACAGATTTGATTTTCAAAATACCTTCCATGGGCATTGCTGAGATGCCCCCAAAAAGATAACAGGCGCCTAAACCCACTATAGATGAATCGTTTTCAGGGTTCAACTTCAAAGATCTCTCAAATAAATCCCTGGCTTGCAAAGCCTCCCATTTTCTTTTTTCCGTATTTTCTTCTCTCTGAAGGTAGTTTAAAAATAAATGGGCAGCAAAGGTGAGGCTTTTTTCGGAATTTTCCAATCTGGCTGATTCGCCTTCATACCAGGCATATGGCTCAAATGCGGCAGCTGAGTCTGCCCAAAAATGGGCTAATTGCTGATAAACTTTTATTTGCTGATCTTTTAAATCCCCTCTTGAAACAGAATGTTCCAGGGTATTGATACGGACTATTTGCTCAGGTGTCAATCTTTTTTTGGCCCCATCAATTATACTATCGGAAGTTAATGATGATGTAATGTTTGTTTCACTTGATGGGGCATTAGGCTTATTACTTTGAGCAGGAGTAAACCTACCCCATAAAAAAATAATTACCACAAAGCACATACCCACAAGAAGTGTTATCCATTGAGGCTTTTTCAAGAAAGAAAAATTTGAGTGCAAAGTTACCTCAAACCAACATAAAAATGATGGAGAAAAGAAATGAATCTTTTAATCATTCAAAGAAGATTAGGCGTCTTCTCCCGGTCCAGAATCAGGCTTGAGTTCTTTTAATTTTTTTACTTCGGCAACAAATTCTTTTGCCGGTTTAAATGCAGGAATATAGTGTTCAGGAATATGAACAGCAATATTTTTTTTGATGTTACGACCAATCTTGGCAGCTCTTTTTTTTGTAATAAAACTACCAAAGCCACGAATATAGATATTCTCACCTCCGGCAAGAGTATCCTTTACTTCTTTAAACATGGTTTCGAGGGTTACCAATACGTCAACCTTGGGTATCCCTGTTTTTTCAGAAATCTGGTTAACCAGGTCGGCCTTTCTCATTGTTCAGTGTTTTTGTTGGTTTGAGAGTGCCAATTTACTATAAAATTATATGATTTTCAAAGGGATAGGCATAAATATTTTTACACCCTATTTTAATTGTTGTTGAAAATCCCTGAAATTTAGTTCTCCAAACTCAAAATTGGACGTTTCTGATGCCGAAAAATAACTATCTAAAAGAACAATTTACAACACAGTTATTGAAATGGAATAATGAAAAAAACAACCGTAAAATGCCATGGAAAGGAGAAAAAGACCCCTATAAAATATGGTTGAGTGAGATCATTCTTCAGCAAACCAGGGTGGAACAGGGACTTAACTACTACAATAGATTTATAAAAATATTTCCGGATATTCACCAATTAGCCAAAGCAACGGATGAAAAGGTATTTAAAATGTGGGAAGGTTTGGGATATTATTCCAGATGCAAGAATCTGTTAACTACCGCCAAATTTATTTCAAAAGATTGCCATGGAAAATTTCCAGAGTCTTTTGAAAGGATAATTAAATTAAAAGGGATTGGGCCTTATACTGCCGCAGCCATTTCTTCATTCGCATACAATCTGCCCCATGCTGTAGTTGATGGAAATGTTTTCCGAGTGCTTGCAAGAGTATTTGGAATAACGAAATCATTGGATTCATCTGAAGGAAAAAAATATTTTAACCGCTTAGCAAATGATTTGCTTTACAAAAAAAGCCCCGGGATCTACAACCAGGCGATCATGGATTTTGGAGCTGTTATTTGCAAACCTAATACTCCGCTATGCCCGGAATGCCCATTCAAAAAAACCTGCTATGCGTTTCTTCATAATAAAACTGATCTTTTACCAGTAAAAAAGAAAAAAATCAATATTAAAAATCGTTGGTTTTATTATTTCGTTCTCGAATACAAAGGAACCTTTGCAATCAGTCAGAGAACCCATAAGGATATCTGGGAGCAATTATTTGAGTTCCCATTACTTGAAACCCTTCAAAGGCAATCTGAAATGGAAATTTTTAAGCAAGCCGAAAAAATCAAAATCCTTAAAAAGAGCCAATATGAACTTATTTCATTTTCATCTGTGTATAAACAAAAATTGTCACATCAACTGATCAGGGGTCAGTTTATAAAAATAAAATTGAAAGTTAAACCTGAAGTTAAAAAAGATTGGAAGTGGGTAAAGATGAGCCAGATTGGTCAATTTGCATTTCCGGTATATATCAAACAATTCCTGAAAAATAGGGGCAGTAATTAAGTTTGTTCTGTTTGCCTGATAAGCCCGACCGGAAAATTTTCTCAGTCCGCATAAAAAAATTTAATTTTAAAGAGCATTCAAACCCTTGGATCAATTATTAACGAAAATGGAAAGTATATGAGAGGTGTAAATCGAGTAATGCTCATCGGTAACCTGGGAAAGGATCCGGAAGTTCAAACGCTGGAAGGAAATATTGCAGTGGCGAAATTTCCGCTGGCTACTACTGAAACATTTAAAGACAGGTCAGGGAAATTAATTTCACAAACTGAATGGCATACTGTGGTACTCTGGCGTGGGTTAGCGGAACTGGCACAGAAATACCTGCATAAAAGCAGCCTTGTTTATATTGAAGGCAGATTAAGAACCCGTAGCTGGGAAGATAAAGAAGGCAACAGGAAATTTGCCACTGAAGTAGTGGGTGACAACCTGATTATGCTTGATAAACGAACTGATGGAAACAGTACAGCCTCTACCGGTGATACAAATATGGAAGGCATGGGAGGTAATGACACCTCGACAATGGGGGACCCATCTGAAAATCTTCCGTTCTGAAATCATAATTTTGTGGCGATAATTAAACTATGTTCTTGAAGTTGCTTTAAATATTTGTTTATTTCGCAAGGTTAATCAATCACTCAAAATATCCTGAATTGGAAAATCATTCGGCTATTTATTTTCTGTATCAAAATGATTCCCATTTTTTTTTAGCTGCTAATCCGCAGACACCTGCTTTCCTTATTGTTCTATTACTGGCTTTACTACTGCTTACATTCACTATATCCGGAGCCGAAGTGGCATTGTTTTCATTGAACAGTAAGGATGTGAATATGCTAAAAACAAAGCAACATGACGCTGCCCGCCGAATTGTCCGCCTGCTGGAAGAGCCCAAAGAAGTTTATTCCTCTTTACTCATCAGCAGTACGTTTATCAACATTTGCATTATTGTTCTTTCTAATTTCCTGATTGACCAGTTTAACTTTTTACCGAAAGAAAATTATCTGATTGAAATACTTTTTAAAGTAGTGACTATCGGGTTTGTACTTATATTTTTCGGAGAAATTTTTCCTAAAGTATGGGCCACACAAAATAATCTTCGTTTTGCTTACGGGGCTTCTTATATTGTAGAGTCTCTGCACCTTTTATTGCGCAGGATCAGTGTATCGACTGTAAAACTGGCAAATAATATCGGGAAAAAATTAGGTGCTGATAAATCGGAAGTTGTAAGTATCAAAGAACTGGATCAGGCTATTGATATTAAAACGGATGATGAAACCTCGCAGGAAGAAAAAAATATCATGAAAGGAATTGTAAAGTTTGCTAATATTTCCGTCAAACAGATCATGCGAAGCAGGCTGGATATTCACGGAGCGGATTTCAACTGGACCTTTGATGAATTGATAAAAAAAGTAGAAGAGTTTCACTATTCCCGGTTGCCTGTTTATAAAAATAATCTTGATGAAGTTACCGGGATTATAAATACCAAAGACCTGATACCATACTTAAACGAAACAGGAAATTTTGACTGGCACTCGCTGATGCGTCAACCCTATTTTGTTCCCGAATCCAAACTCATTGAGGATCTCCTCAAAGATTTTCAAGCAAAAAAAATTCATTTTGCCGTAGTAGTGGACGAGTTTGGCGGTACCAGTGGCATTGTAACTATGGAAGATATACTGGAGGAAGTGATCGGTGATATCAATGATGAATTTGATGAAGAAATGAACCTGAACCACAAGCTTGATGACAACAATTTTATTTTTGATGGAAAAACCATGCTGAATGATGTGTGCAGAATGATGAAATTGCCTATTGATACTTTTGATCAGGTAAGAGGAAACAGTGAGTCGCTGGCAGGATTGATACTGGAATTGTCTGGCGAATTTCCTGAAGTAAACACCGTGATACCCTGTGGTGATTTTCAATTTACTATTTTGGATACAGAGAATAATCGCATCCGGCAAGCGAAGGTTACGATACTTATAAAATAATAAACTATACCAATTTGAAAAATATTTTCTGTATTATCCTTATAATAACCAGTGTTAGCGGTTTATTTTTTTCCTGTAATAGCAATTACACGATCGGGAAAAAGAAAGGGTATTTTAAAATTGATTTCCCCGAAAAAAAATACCAGTTGTTTGATCCACCCGGCTATCCTTACAGCTTTGAATACCCGGAGTATGCTAAAATTGTTAAAGACACATCTTTTTTTGAAGATAAACCGGAAAACCCATGGTGGATTAATGTGGATCTGCCGCAGTTTGCCGGGCGTATTTATATAAGCTATAAAGTGATTACATCTAGAAACAAACTGGATTCGCTTGTAAGTGATGCTTTCAAGATGGCGTACAAGCAGCATGTCACTATTTCAACCGGCATTACCGACAGTGTAATGAAAACGCCGAACGGGGTTGAAGGGATATATTTTACACTTGCAGGGAATACGGCAACAGCCAATCAATTTTTTCTGACGGATTCCACCAGACATTTTTTAAGAGGGGCCTTGTATTTTAATGCAACTCCCAATGCAGACTCTCTCGGAGTTGTCAATGATTTTCTAAAACAGGATATCAAACACCTTATTAATACTCTGAAGTGGAAATAACCAAATGAAAATTATTTTTAAATCATCTCTGCCATTTCAAAAGAGCTATTTTTGCAGACAAAGGAAATGGATTGGTAGTTATTGAAAACATATTGATCAGTGATGATGTGATTGAAAAAAGATTTGTTTGTGACCTTCATAAATGCAAAGGTGGTTGTTGCGAAGTTGGCGATGCCGGAGCACCTCTGAATGATGAAGAATTGGATTCTATTTCAGAAGTGTATGAACATGTGAAACCATATCTTACTGATGCCTCAGTTAGAGAAATCAAAGTAAAAGGAAAATATGTATACAATTCAGAATTTGGCTGGGTGACTCCTACCCTGGGAAGTGATAATGAAATTTGTGTATATGGCGTGAGAGATAATCATGGAATTATAAAATGTGCTTTTGAACAGGCGTACAATGATGGCGTGATCTCCTGGAAAAAACCCATTAGCTGTCATCTTTATCCCATCATTGCAAAAAAGGGAAAATACGGCGACTATGATCAGGTAAATTATGAGCCAAGAGAAATTTTATGCAGCCCGGGATGTGCACTGGGAAAAAAACTAAAAGTACCGGTATATGAATTCTTAAAAGAAGCTATTGTAAGGAAATACGGGGAAGAATTTTATCATGCATTGGATATAGCTGCTAAACTGAAGGAAGCATCTTATAAAAATGAAAAAATAAAAAATAATTTGTGAAAACAACCGCAGCAGATTTTATTGCAAAGAGCACCATAAAAGCTGCCGATAAAGAACATCGGCGTAAAATCAATTTCAATATTGGTAAATACGATGCTGCTGTAGTGCAGGGCAAACAACAGTTTGAAGATTTACATGCTGTAAGAGAAAAAGCGAAAAATCTGAAATGGAGAGCCATTGATAAACTGGATTATTATCTTGAGACATTTGAAAAAAATATTTCTAGCCGCGGTGCAAAAGTCATCTGGGCAGAAAATACAGAGCAGGCATTGGAAGAAATTGGGAAAATTTGTGCTGCCAGGAATTGTAAAACCATTGTGAAGAGTAAAAGCATGGTGACTGAAGAAATTCACCTCAATAATTTCCTAAAAGAAAACGGAATTGAAAGCGTAGAAACTGATTTGGGAGAATATATTCAGCAATTGGATGGGGAGCCCCCATATCATATAGTGACGCCGGCTATGCACAAAAGCAAAGAAGATGTTGCAAAATTATTTTCAGAAAAATTAGGAACCGATCCCAGGGCCACACCCGAACAAATGACATTGGTCGCCAGATCAATCCTGAGAGAAAAATATGTACAGGCAGAAATAGGGGTGACCGGGGCCAATTTTATTATTGCAGACATTGGGGCAATTGCCGTTACCGAAAATGAAGGCAATGCACGGCTGAGCAGCGCCTGGCCAAAAACACATATTGTTATTGTCGGTATTGAAAAAATGATCCCCTCCCTTAATGATCTTTCATTATTTCTTCCATTGCTGGCAACTTACGGCACGGGGCAGAGGATTACAGTCTATAATACTATTATCTCAGGGCCCCGCCAGGAAAACGAACCGGATGGACCTGAAGAAATGTATGTGATCCTGCTTGACAACGGACGTACAAATATTTTGGCTAATGAAAAAGTCAGAGAAAGTTTGTATTGCATTCGTTGCGGCGCTTGCCTGAATGTATGCCCTGTTTATAAAAATATAGGTGGCCATTCTTATGGTTCCACATACAGCGGCCCCATCGGATCCGTCATCACGCCACAGATGAAACCTTTAAACGAATGGAAACACCTGAGCTATGCTTCATCTCTATGTGGTGCCTGCACTGAAGTGTGCCCCGTAAAAATTAAAATTCATGAATTACTTCTCGAAAATCGCCATGAGTCAGCAGAGGAAGGATTCAGTTCTTATGGAGAACGAATAGCCTGGAAAGGTTGGAAGCAAGCGATGTTGCATCGCAAACTAATGAACACCGGTACAAGAAAAATGAAAAATTGGGTTGTAAATACACTGGTAAAAGGATGGAAAAAACATCGTAGTGAATTGGAATTTCCTAAAAAATCATTTAACCAGATGTGGAGAGAAAAGAACCATTCCGGGTAAAATTACTTTTTAAAGGTCACACACCTTCCGATACCGGTTGTTCACTGGCGGGCACAGATTTAAAAGCTTTGTTTACTAAGTAAACTCCTAATAAAGCTATTAATCCACCAATGCCGATTAACGGGCCCATTTTTTCATGTAGCAATAGCCAGCCTAAAATTATAGCCACTATCGGATTGATATAAGCATAAATAGAAATTTGCTCCGTAGGCAAACGTTGCAATGCATACATATAACAAATGAATGTAAATATGGAACCAATAAGTATCAGGTATGCTAAACAAGCCCAGGCTTGCCATGGAATAGCTGTAATCGGAATAGCGTTGCCGGTGAACTTTGTAAGCGTTAACAATAGCGATCCTGAAATCAGCATTTGCAATCCAAGGCTGAAATAAGGATTAAAACTTGCTGCTTGTTTTTTTGTATATAAAGTTCCAAATGCCCAGGACCAGGTAGCGGCAATTGATAATAATATTCCGAAACGGAAATCCGAATTAAAGAAATCATTGAAATGCTCATAGAAAATTATACAAACGCCGCTAAATCCGAGTATCAATCCCACAATAGCTTTTGCAGGAATTCTTGATCCTGAAAATAAACCGATTACCACCAGCCAGATTGGAAATATAGAACCAATGATGGCTCCCAACCCCGCAGAAATATATTGAACACCCCAGGTACTGAGTCCATTACTCAGACCAAAATTCAGGATACCCAGTATCAGGATTGTCCACCACTCTTTTCCCTTCGGAAGTTTGGCTCCTTTTAATAAAAAGAAAATAACATAAATGATCCCGGCGATTAGTTGACGAATTCCAGCAAGCTGCAATGCAGGCATTTGTTTCACTCCTTGCTCAGACGCTAACCAGGTAGTGCCCCAAAAAAAACATACCAGCGCCAATGCAAATATTGCTTTTGCTTTAGCCCCTTTTTTATGAATAGTCAATGGATTCAGTACAGATAAATGTCTGATGGTATCACCTGTTTGAGACAAAGTTTTTAAAATATCAAAGCGGGGCATTGAAGTTTTTAATTTATACTCAGGGTTAAAAAATATATGATACCAGCTTTAGTAATTTTTATCATCATTCCCTGCGACACCTGCCTGATCAGCATGCTGGCTCCTTTTTAGCTACATTAGTTCTGTCCTGCGTTTTATCATTTCACTTTCCCGCTTCTCTTTATCAATGTTTAAAATGTCTCATTCCTGTCATCACCATTGCCAGGTTATTTTTTACACAGTATTCAATCGAATCTTTATCCCGGACAGAACCGCCGGGTTGAATAAATGATGTAATACCTGCTTCATGTGAAAGCTTCACACAATCTTCAAACGGGAAAAAAGCATCGCTTGCAAGTACAGCTCCATGCAGGTCAAAATTAAACTGTTTTGCTTTTTCAATTGCCTGTCGCAAGGCATCAATACGGCTGGTTTGTCCACAGCCTTTTCCAATCAATTGTTTATTTTTAACCAAAGCAATCGCATTTGACTTTAAATGCTTGCAGACCAGGTTAGCAAATTTCAAATCTTCCTTCTCCATATCAATGGTTTTTCTTCCCCCTACTTCTTTCCATTCGGAAAAATTTCCTTCATCAATAGACTGGATCAATATTCCATTTAATAAGGACCGCTGAATTTCCTGTTGGCTACCTGCATCCTGATCCTTGTATCTTAATAAAATTCTGTTTTTCTTCGATTTCAAGACAGACAGTGCATCTATATCAAATGACGGCGCTATCAATACCTCAAAAAATATTTCATTAATTGCCTGTGCTGTTGCCAGGTCAATAGCTTTATTACTGACCAATACGCCACCGAAAGCAGACTCCGGATCGCCGGCTAATGCAGCGTCCCAACTTTCTTTTACATTATTTCTTTGTGCAATGCCGCAAACATTGGTGTGTTTGATGATGGCAAAAACAGCCTCCCCGCTCTCCGGGGGAGCAGGTTGAGCAGCATCAACAATAAGGCTAATTGCAGCATCAACATCCACAAGATTGTTATAGGATAATTCTTTACCATTTAACTGGTCAAACAGTTCATTCAGGTCACCAAAAAATTTTGCCTGCTGATGCGGGTTTTCTCCATAGCGAAGCGGCTGCTCTTCTTTATTAAAAGGCGTGAGAAATGAGGCCTGGTGAAAATAATCGGAGATAGCAGTATCATAAGCTGTGCAAACATCAAATGCTTTGATGGCAAATGTTTTTCTTTGTTCCAATGAAGTCTCGCCATTTTGTTCTTTCAAAATAATTTCCAGCGCTGCATAATCTTTTTTATTGGCAATCACTACCACATCAGCATGATTTTTTGCGGCGCCTCTTATCATGGATGGTCCGCCGATGTCAATTTTTTCTATAATGGCTTTCTCATCTGTCGTGGCGGCTACTGTTTCTTCAAACGGGTATAGATCAACAATCACCAGGTCAATTTCAGGAATATTATATTGTTTCATTTCCTGCACATGCGTGGCATCATTTCTTTTTCCAAGAATACCGCCGAAAACGGAAGGATGCAATGTTTTCACTCTTCCGCCGAGTATAGATGGATAAGTGGTCAATGATTCAACCGGAATAACCTTTATGCCGAGTTGTTCAATGAATTGCTGTGTGCCGCCTGTTGAGTAAATAGTTACATTAAGTTCGGATAATAATTTTACAATAGGCTCAAGGCCATCTTTGTAAAAAACAGAGATGAGCGCAGACTGAATTCTTTTGTTCATAAATGGAAGTTGAATAGGTATGCCACGGTTCGAACCGTGGCATACCTCATTGTAAGAATCGCAAAGATAAGTTTACTGAAGATTCATTACAAAAGCTCCTTTTTCTATTGTGGCGTAAGTCGGAATACCAAGCGAGTTGCAATCTTTTTTCCACCGGGTTACATTCCAGGATGGGACTGAACCGTCGAACACTATTTGTTTGATATCAAATGTTCGGGCAAGCTTCAGAATATCAATACCCGGGTTTTTTGAAATTACCAGCAGATCAACAGGCGTCGGGGTTGCGGATTCAGAAAAGAAAAAAGAAGTATCAATCAACATGATCTTTTTTGAACCGAAAATAAAATAGTTATTTCCTGCTTGTGTGCTTTTTGTTTTTGGATCAACTGAAATCCGATGCAATATCCGGGAAGGCTTTAAATGAAAATTTCTTAAAAAATCATCCTGAAGTAAATCATTGTCGCCGGTAAAGCGGTAATCCCTTCCCTGGATGATGTCAATCGCTTGCCGTTGCGGTATATTATATACAATGATTTTTTTCTGGCCGTTTCTATTAATAAAAGAAAAAGAGCGAAGGAGCATAAACCCCACCAACCCGATCAGCGCTATTTTTAATCCTATTTTACTTTTTTCGAGCAACCAATTTCCTGCTCCGGCAATGATCGTATATAATAACAAAGTTTGAACAATATTGATCTGCAACCCATCCCAAAGGGAATAAGGGAGTGATTCGATTCTTTGAATGTAACTGTTCATCAAACCTATCAGCCAGGATAAAATTTTACCAACCAACCCGGCGATTGCAGGAATAAAGAATACAGAACACAAAAAAATTTCTCCTAACAAAATCATACTGGATAATGGTACAGCAATGAAATTTGTCAAGAGGAAATAATTGGGAAATTGATGAAAATGAAAAATACTTAATGGCACGGTGAGTATCTGCGCAGCAATGCTCACCGTATTTAATTTCCAGATGAAATCAACTATTTTATTCCGGAAATAAATCCAATTGTAAATCGGACGCATGAAAATTACTATACTGAGTACTGCTGCATAAGAAAGTTGAAAACCGACATCCCACAGCCAATACGGGTTATAACATAACAGGATGAATGCTGAAAAAGCCAATGTGTTATAGATTGAAGTTTTCTTTGCGAGGCTTTCCCCGGTTACAATGCAAGTGAACATTACTGCGGAACGGATGACGGAGGCCTGGGCGCCCGCCAGCAAACTGAAAAACCAGAGGCCGGCAATGATTGATACCGGGCGAAGCCAGCAAATTTGTTTTTTGCGTTGCAATGGTTTTAATAAAAGTGATAGCAACCAATACACCAATGCCAGATGCATTCCCGATATGGCGATGATATGTACTACACCGGTGTTCGTGTAAGATTGAATTAAATTCTGATCCAGGTCATCTTTATACCCGATCAGTAATGCTTCGGCAAGGCCTTGCTCTTTTTCGCCCGGAATGAATTTGCGAATGATGCCGATCACTTTTTCCCGGACACTGAATAAAAAATTATTGAACCAATTTCCATTTTTTGTTTCCAGTATTCCAAATTCTTCTGGTTTCAGATATACCTGGTGTGTTATTCCCTGGAATAGAGCATAGCGTTTGTAATCAAAACCTCCTGGGTTGCCCAGGTTTTTTATTTCCTGTAAAGGTTTACGGAAAATAATCTGTGAACCATATTTCAAATGTTGTAACAAAGAATCTGCCTGTCCTTCGGGTAAATCTTTTTTAAAATAAAGAATGACCTTTCCTTCTGCAGGGGTTTTCTTTCCGTTTCGAAACAGGACGTTAACAGTAGCATTTGCTTTAAAGGATTTATTTTTTTCTACCAGGGGCTCTTCCAATGTTACAATCAACGCATCGTTTGGCTGATAACTTTTTCCAAACCATTCTTTATTATACCGGATATCCTGATGCCACGATAGCATTGCACCAAGTGATAAAAAAATCAATGCAGAAAAAATCCCGCTAAACATAGATAGCTTATATCTTTCAAAGGCAGGTATAAAAAAGAAATATGCAAAACCAACAAAACTTACACCAAGAACAGACCAGCAAAAATGAAGGGGAACCTGCAGGTACCACTGTGCAATAATTCCTACCGTAAAAGGAATCAGCAGGCGCAGGAAAGGCGACTTTTTCCAAAATGGAATTGAATAGGAAGCCATTTTGAAAGTTACATAGATAAACAAAATTTTCAATACTACTTTACGGGTATAGTTAATCAAAATATTTTTGTTTGGGTACACTTTATATTGCTTTTCAACCCGGGGGATTTCACTTCTGTGTATCTTCGGTATTCAAATATTTTTATGAAAAGAAGTCTTTTGGTTTTTTGTGTTTTTTTTGGTTATTATTGCTTCGGGCAAACGTTGAAGGAACTGGAATCTAAACGAGTGCATCTCCCCAATGGATGGAGCCTGACCCCGATTGGAAATACATTGTCATTGGGAGACCTGCCGCTGAATATGGCGGTTTCAGCATCTAAAAAATACCTGGCTGTTACCAACAACGGGCAAAGCGTTCAATCTCTTCAACTGATAGATGTTAAGAACGAAAGGATACTGGATAGTGTTATTATTCCAAAATCGTGGTATGGATTAAAATTCAGCACTGACGAAAAATTTCTTTATGCTTCTGGTGGAAATGACAACTGGATTCTTCAATATGCCGTTACAAATAATAAACTTATATTAAAAGACAGCATCCAACTCGGCAAAAAATGGCCAACAAAAATTTCACCTGCAGGATTGGATATTGACGATGCCCATCATTTACTATATGTCGTTACCAAAGAAAATAATTCTCTATACATTGTTAATCTTTCCGATAAAATAGCGGAACAGGCATTAAAGCTTCCTGCGGAAGCGTACACCTGCCTTCTTTCCCCGGATAAAAAAATATTATATATCAGCTGCTGGGGATGTGATAAAATATTGTTCTTTGATATAAAACAACAAAAGATAAGTATTGAAATCCCGGTAGGTGATAATCCCAATGAACTATGCCAGACAAAAAAGGGTGACTATCTTTTTGTATCCAACGGAAATGATAATTCAGTTTCTGTAATCAATACAAAAAGAAAAAAAGTGGTTGAGACATTGAATGCTGCATTGTATCCGCATTCACCTCAGGGGTCTACTCCGAATGGCCTGTCGTTAAGCGCTGATGAAAAAACATTGTATATCGCCAATGCAGATAATAATTGTGTAGCCGTATTTGATATCAGCCGCCCCGGCTTCAGTAAAAGCAAAGGATTTATCCCTACGGGTTGGTATCCTACGGGTGTGAAAGTGATAAATAAGAAACTCTGGGTCACAAATGGTAAAGGATTTACATCCATGGCAAATCCGTATGGGCCAAACCCGGCTCGGAAAAAAGAAGAAGTAATATACCAGGGTGGAGACCCAAACAAACCGATAGACGAACAATACATCGCCGGATTATTTAAAGGAACGATGAGTATTATAAATGAACCGGTGGCAAAGCAATTGAGTGTATATTCACAGGCAGTGTACCATAATTCCCCATATTCTAAAGGCAAAGAGATGATCAGTAATGGAGAAGCGGGAAATCCCGTTCCCATGAAAGTAGGTGGAGTTTCACCTATCAAATATGTGTTTTATATTATTAAAGAAAACAGAACCTATGACCAGGTACTTGGTGATATGCAAGAAGGTAATGGGGACACTTCATTAGTTTTATTTGGAGAAAAGACCACTCCTAATCTTCATAAGATTGCAAAGGAATTTGTATTGCTCGATAATTTTTATTGTGATGGAGAAGTAAGCGCTGATGGACATGAGTGGACCATGGGTGCATATGCAACAGATTATTTGGAAAAAACATGGCCAACCAGTTATGGTGGAAGAGGGGGGGAATACGACAGCGAAGGAGGAAGAAAAATTGCCAACAATAAAGTTTATTTATGGGATCAATGCAAGCAAAAAAATATTTCTTATCGCAGCTATGGCGAATTTGTTGATGATGATAAAACAGGTATTGATGTTTTGAAGGGGCACTTTTCAACCACCTTTACCGGTTGGAATCTTTCAGTGTACGACACCACCCGTTTTTATCAATGGAAAAATGAATTTGATTCTTTACTAAAAATAAATGCCGTTCCGCAATTCAATACAATACGCTTTCCGAACGATCATACGGAAGGAATGCGCAAAGGGAAGCTTACTCCATTTGCACATGCAGCTGATAATGACCTGGCTTGCGGTATGTTTCTTGATTATTTAAGCAAGAGCTCCATCTGGAATGAAAGTGTAGTGTTTATAATAGAAGATGATGCACAGAATGGACCAGATCATGTAGATGCACACAGGACTACAGCGTATGTGGCCGGTGGATTTGTAAAAAGAAAATTTGTAGATCACACTATGTATTCCACTTCTTCCATGTTACGCACCATAGAATTGATATTAGGACTGGATCCGATGTCGCAATATGATGCAGCAGCAGAGCCAATGTGGCGTTGTTTCTCCAATACGGCTGATCTCACACCATACAATTTTGTTTCTGCCAATGTCAATCTAACAGATCGGAATGTAGCAGTGAATGAATGGCAGCGCCGTTCGGAAAAATTCAATTTTGCCAAGGAAGATGCCATACCCGATATGCAGTTTAATGAAGTGTTATGGTACGGAATAAAAGGAGATCATGTTCCGCTGCCGGCACCCAGGAGGGCTGCATTTTTTAAAATGACGAAAAAGATTGAAGATGACGACTGATTATACCGGTTACAATCCGGGATAGGATTTGAAACCAAGGCACGGGCTACTTTAAGAAAGTAATTTCTTTACATAAGCAATCTGTCCAATATGGTAAATATCATGTTGTATCAACCCATTCAGCATGAAGCGAAAATTAAAATTTCGAAAATGAACTTTTTCTTTCAGCCATTCATCCTCTTTGGACTGTAATGCTTCAATAATATGTTCATGTATGGTTCTGAATTCATCTAATCCTTTTTGCCAGCTGTGAATTGATGGATTGATATCTCTCCAGTCACGACTTTGAATTTCTTCAATCAGTTTTTTATCGGCCTGATCAATCTGTTTTAAACAAAACTCACTCCAGGTGATCATGTGATACAGCAAATCTGCAATAGAATGCGAACCAGCATTGGGCTTACCTGATGACAAAGCAGGTTTTTTAAAAACAATTTTCGGGTCGATTTCATTCAGTATCGAAAACACCGGTCTGCCAAACCAGGGTTCGCCGTTTAAAACATTTTGAATGTTACGGATGATTGATTGAGTTTCTTTATTCACAGGGCTAAGTTAAGCTGAAAGGTTTTTTCCGCTGTTACAGCATTCTTTTCAAGACCGCCATTTTATTTATCTGGGGGCGGGGTAACGCTTCTTTTAGTCTTTCCACGTCCTCATTGCACCAGTTAATGGCACGCAGGTATTTATTGCGGGTTGTACCAGAGTTGGTCTCAGCATGTTCTATTTTGGAAACAGCAGGCTGGCTGACACCCATCTTTTTTGCCACAGTTTTTTGAGGAATGTTTTTCAAAATGCGAAGCATTTTAAGGGTTTTTTTCTCAAACGAGTGTTCTTTAAGATTTCATAGGCGATGTCTCAGCCAGTAGTATTTACAAAGAGAATGAAATCAGTGGCTGGACTCGCCGCCCTACTGCGTAGAAAGTTGTAAATTGTAATATACTTGTACGCCGAGTCCACAGCAAGAGTATCATAGATTGAAAATTTGGTAATGTGAGACTCGGATGGGAACAATAATAGAATTTTGGGAGCAGTGAGTATTACTTACTCAACTCTTCGAAACTTATAATTTCGAAAATTTATTTCATCGCCTAAAGCGATATAATAAAGATGCGAGACAGTATCTCTCGCATAGCTGGGTTTCTTTCAATAAAATTTCCAATAAATCCATAATCAATCACAAAAATCATGGTTCTCCTACTTACTCAAATACATACTCCTATCCTTATACAATTGACGGAAATATGGATCACGAAGGTCTTTTACAAAACGTATTGCTTCGCCGGTGGATTTCATTTCGGGGCCTAATTCTTTATTGACACCGGGAAATTTTTCAAAACTGAATACCGGTTCTTTAATAGCGTACCCTTTTAGCTTTTTCTCAAATTTAAAATCACGGAGCCTGTTCACTCCCATCATGATCTTAGTCGCAATGTTGAGATAAGGAATTTGATATGCTTTGGCAATGAACGGCGTGGTTCGGGAAGCTCTTGGATTTGCTTCGATCACATATACTTTTCCGTCTTTGATGGCAAACTGAATATTAATAAGTCCTTTGATCTGGAGTTCTCTTGCAATTTTTTCTGCATATTCTTCCATAGTTTGAACCACCAACGGCGTCAGGTTGAAAGCAGGAAGTACCGCATTGCTGTCGCCGCTGTGAATGCCTGCCGGTTCAATATGTTCCATCACACCCATCACATGAAAATCATCTCCATCAAAAATGGCATCTATCTCTGCTTCCTGGCAACGATCCAAAAAATGATCAATCAAAATTTTATTTCCGGGGATATGTTTTAATAAACTTACGACTGCTTTTTCCACTTCATCATCATTGATAACGATCCGCATCCGTTGCCCGCCCAATACATAACTCGGACGAACCAATACGGGATAACCAACTTTATTGGCAACAGTGATCGCTTCATCCACAGTATATGCCGTTCCGTAATCAGGATAAGGAATGCCCAACTCTTTCAGCATATCGGAAAAACGTCCACGGTCTTCGGCAATATCCATACTGTCAAATGAAGTGCCGATGATCGGAATTCCTTTTTTGTGTAATCGCTCTGATAATTTCAATGCCGTTTGTCCACCTAACTGAACAATCACGCCGTCGGGCTTTTCATGTTCTACGATTTCCCAAAGATGCTCCCAATATACCGGCTCGAAATATAATTTATCAGCCATATCGAAATCGGTGCTGACCGTTTCCGGATTACAATTCACCATGATGGCTTCGTACCCACATTCTTTAATTGCCAGCAAACCATGCACACAGCAATAATCAAATTCAATTCCCTGACCGATACGATTTGGTCCGCTACCAAGTACAATTATTTTTTTCCTATCAGAAACTTTCGATTCATTGGAAGTTAGTTGTTCTTCTCCCTTGGCGGAGACGGAAGAACTTTCAAAAGAAGAATAGAAATAAGGGGTCTTTGCTTCAAATTCTGCTGAGCAGGTGTCCACCATTTTATATACCCGGCGAATGCCCGCAGCTTTTCTTTTTACATACACTTCTTCTTCGCTGCCGTTATTCATAATGCGGCTGATCTGCTCATCGCTGAAGCCAAGCCATTTTGCTTCTTTCAATAATTCAACAGGAAGTGTATTGAGTTTATATTTTGCAATTTCTTTTTCGCAATTGCATATTTTCTGAATTTCATAAATAAACCAACGGTCAATGCCGGTGGCTTTTGCGATCGTATTTACACTGACACCCAGCATCAGCGCATCTTTTATTCTGAAAATGCGATCCCATTTCGGGGTTTTAATATGCTCCAGGATTTCTTCGGCATGCAACATACTCTTGCCATAATACCCCAATCCAACGGCATTATTCTCCAGGCTCTGACATGCTTTTTGAATGGCTTCGGTAAAGCTCCTGCCGATAGCCATTACTTCGCCTACACTTTTCATTTGCAAGCCCAGCGTATCATTCGCTCCTTTGAATTTATCAAAATTCCATCTTGGAATTTTTACGATCACATAATCCAACGCCGGTTCAAAGTAAGCGGAAGTTGTTTTGGTAATTTGATTTTCTAATTCATCCAATGTATAACCGATGGCAAGTTTTGCTGCGATTTTAGCAATGGGATAACCGGTTGCCTTGGATGCCAGCGCAGAGGAGCGGCTTACTCTCGGATTGATTTCAATGGCGATGATCTCTTCGGTATCCGGGTTTAATGCAAACTGAACATTACATCCTCCTGAAAAATTTCCCAGGTCACGCATCATGCGAATAGCGGTGTTGCGCATCAGTTGCATCGCAGTATCGCTGAGTGTCATGGCCGGAGCTACGGTGATAGAATCACCGGTGTGTACACCCATCGGGTCAAAATTCTCAACCGTACAAATGATACAGACATTGTTTGCTGCATCACGCAATAACTCTAATTCAAATTCTTTCCAACCTAACACAGCTTTTTCTACTAACACTTCATGAATGGGTGAAGCCTGCAAACCTCTGTTCAATGCTTCATCCAAATCATTTTTATCATGCACAAAACCGCCACCGGTTCCACCCAAAGTAAATGAAGGGCGAATGACTAACGGGAATCCGATTTGCTGCGCAAACTCTTTTCCTTCTAAAAATGAGTTAGCTGTTTTTGCAGGAGCCACAGGTATTTTCATATCAATCATCCATTGGCGAAATTTTTCCCGATCTTCTGCTTTATCAATTGCTTTTATATCTACACCGATCAACCGCACATTATATTTTTCCCAAATGCCAAGATCATTGGCTTCTTTAGAAAGATTCAAAGCCGTTTGTCCGCCCATTGTGGGCAACACAGCGTCAATCGGATTGCCCTTTGCTAAATTTTCTTCCAGTATCTGTTCAATACTTTCAACATTTAGCGGAAGCAAATACACTTTATCCGCCATCATGGGGTCGGTCATGATGGTAGCCGGGTTGCTGTTAATAAGAAATACTTTAATACCTTCTTCCCGAAGGCTCCTGGCCGCCTGAGAACCGGAATAGTCAAATTCGCAGGCCTGCCCGATGATGATAGGGCCTGAACCGATGATCAGGACCGAATGGATCGAGTTGTCTTTGGGCATCTTGAAATAAAAAATCCCGAT
The DNA here is from genome assembly GCA_018266555.1 of Bacteroidota bacterium. Lineage (GTDB taxonomy): Bacteria > Bacteroidota > Bacteroidia > Chitinophagales > Chitinophagaceae > UTBCD1. Next base: position 48,252 of record JAFEAF010000018.1, read on the forward strand.
GATTACCGGGATGCAAAGGTAGGGGAATGCAAGGGTTTTGCCGGAGCGAAAACCATTTTTTTTCCATTAGTTATTCAGATGCTGTGGTTGCGGCCTTTGTGTTTTCCTGTAAGATAATTTATAAACGTCGTCATAAACGTTTTCACCTTTTTCTTTTAATGATAGTATAGTCTTCCGGATATCTTCCCCGCTGTGAAAATTTGGATTCAGCCCTGCAAAACCATCTGTTATGGTTTGAACGCTGAGTGTATCATGTTTTAATGTTAATGCGGCGAGGTAAAAAATTTTTGTTGTTTTTATTTCCGGTTCCTTTTTCCCATTGGGAATAATCTCAACAATATTTGTTTCCACATTCATATATAATTGATCTCCGATATGTGAAGCGTAACCGGTAAACCGGGAAGTGTCTGGCATAATCATATCACCTTTAATCACTTTTCCATAACGGGTAATATTGTACGTATAGTCAGTTTGTTTGGTAATGTCCAGTGCTTCTATTCCAAAAAAATCACTGCCGTCTTTTACAATGCCGTACCAATAACCTGTCAAACTGGTATCCACTTTTTCAGTAGGAAATGTATCCAGCGGCATGGGGGATTCAAACGGGCACGCAGAAAAAATGAAGCAGATAAAAAGCAGCCCGGTAAGTTTTATTATTTTAAACATTTTTAAAAGGTACAAAAAAATAAATATCGCAAAAGATTGCTTTATCAGATGAGTTAATTTTGCGTATGCTGAGAAATTGTTTAGTCACTACCCTGCTTGTAGTTACACATTCCATACTTTCCGCCCAATCAAACCCAGATTATCCTAAATATTATTTCAGAAATCCATTAGGCATACCGATGGAACTTACAGCTAATATGGGGGAGCTACGGCCCGATCACTGGCATCTCGGCCTTGATCTACGTACTCAAAAAAAAGTAAACCTGCCGGTGTATGCTGCTGCCGCAGGATATATTGCCAGGATATGCATTGAACCGTTCGGATATGGAAGGAGCATTTATATCAATCACCCCAATGGAATGACTACGGTGTACGGACATCTGAATGATTTTTTTCCTGCATTGGAAAAATATGTGACGGAGCAACAGTACAAAAAACAATCATGGGAAATTGAATTGAATTTTTCCAAAAACCAGTTTCCTGTCTTTAAAAGCCAGTTGATTGCATACAGTGGTAATACCGGAAATTCACAGGGGCCGCATCTGCATTTCGAAATTCGTGATACCAAAACATCAAAATGCCTGAACCCTCTTTTATTCGGATTCCCGATTAAAGATGATGTTTCGCCGGAAATAATTCGTTTAGCTCTCTATGACCGCCGCATCAGTGTATATGATCAATACCCGGAATTGTTTGCCCTGAAAAAAAGAGCCAATAGCGGATATGTGCTGGCTTCGCCTTCAGTTATCCAAACGGGTTTGAAAAAAATAAGCTTTGCCATACAGGCCATTGACAGAATGAAAAGATCCGGCGGCGCCGATGGAATTTATTCCGCAAAAATATTTTTTGATAATAAACAGGCTATCGGTTTTGTTTTAGACAGTATTAGTTATGATGAATCTGCTTATGTAAATGCCCAGATAGATTATAAATACCGGTATAAAGGTGGCGTTTATCTGCAGCATCTGTCATTGATGCCGGGAGATCACGGCGTGGTATATAAAAAAATGAATGGCAATGGCGTTTTTAATTTGACGGATACCGGCTTTCATTTGGTGCATATTGAAGTGAGAGATGCATTCAATCATTTATCGCAATTAAACTTCATGATACAACATGTGGATAGCCTGGAAAAACAAATGCCTACTGATACATTGGAAGAATTTGCGCCCAATCAACTAAATGTTTTTCAGAAAAACGATTTTGAAATATCACTGCCTGAATACAGCCTGTATGATCCTGTGCCGGTTTTTTATTATCGAAACAATACCTCTTCCCCCAATGCAATTTCTGCTGCACATCAATTCAGCGATGCTTCTATTCCCTTACATGAAACTGCTTTGGTTCGTATAAAACCCGATAAAGAAATTCCCGGATCATTAAAAAGTAAAATTGTAATACGGAGAAATGATAATAGGGGCAGCAGCGTCCGCAAAGCTGAGTGGGAAGATAACTGGCTGGCTGCAAAATTTGGCCAATTCGGAAACTTCCAGGCTTTTATGGATACGATTCCTCCAACAATAAAGGATATCGGAACCGCCGATACTATTGATCTCAGCTCATCAAAAAATATCGTTGTTGAAACAAAAGATAATTTTGGCGCTGTAAAAAATTTTCGGGGAGAAATTGACGGCCGGTGGATTCGTTTTACCAATGACAAAAACGGACCTTTTGTTTATGACTTTGATGAACAGGTTCCAAACGGTGTTCACCTGCTGAAAGTGACGGCGGAAGATCTTGTAGGGAATACCACTGTTAAAACCTGGTGGTTCAAACGAAATCCTCTTACAACCCCGCCCGGGAAGAAAATATTTCATAAAAATAAAATTCCATCAAAGCAGCTTGTAATAAGGAAAACATCAAAAACAAAATAATTATATTATGGTAACTTTAAAAGAAGGCGAAAAGGCGCCATTATTTAGTGGCGTGGATCAGGATGGAAAAAAAATTTCCCTTTCGAATTATAAAGGGAAAAAACTGGTACTTTATTTTTACCCGGAAGACGGTACACCGACATGTACAATCGAGGCATGCAATCTGCGGGATCATTACAGCCTGCTGAAGAAAAATAGATTTGAGATACTTGGTGTAAGCCCCAATGATGTAGGGAGTCACAAAAAGTTTGAAAAAAAGTATGGCCTTCCATTCAGACTGCTAGCAGACACTTCACATCAAATCATGGATAAATATGGTGTTTGGGATAATAAAAAATTATTCGGGCATGAATACATGGGTGTATTACGAACCACATTCATCATTGACGAAAAGGGAATTATTCAGAAAATTTTCACCAGGCCGAAAAGTAAAGTTCATGCTGAAGAAATCATGGCCACTGTGAAATAATTTTTACCCATGTGTGTACATCCTTGCGAAAGACTTTCGGATAAGAGGTTTAATTTTACAGGCAGTAAAGCAACCCTAAAAGGCAAAACAACGATTTTCTACCTGGTAAAAAAATACGACTATGCAAAAATGTTTCTTTCTATTTTCCATTTTTTTTTCGATACAGGCATTAGCTCAAGACAGCACCTTTAATAGTTTGATGCAGGGAATGGAAAGCAAACAGGCTATTCAAAAACCGGTTGTGAAGATTTTTGAATCCGAACGGCTGATCAATGCCAATACAACTGAATTAGTGGGAAAAGGAAGAATGGTGTTCAGAGTCATTCATAATTTTTACGATGTGGCAGGATCTGCCGGTGGGATCAAGAATTTTTTTGGATTGGATAATGCTGCTGATATTAAAATAAGTTTTCAGACCGGGTTGGGAAAAAGACTGGACATGATTACATCCCGTGTTCGTGGCGCTGAGAATTATCAAACCGGCTTCAGCCGGGTACAAAAATTATGGGAACTGGGATTCAAATACAAATTTACAGAACAAAGAAAGGATGATCCTTCACATCCATTATCCATAGCATTATTTGCCAATATGGTGGTTTCTTCTATGCCATCTTCAACATTCGTTGCGCCTTATACCGATTCTGCTGAAACAACGTTTAATAAATTTTCCGACCGGCTCAGCCAGGCAATTCAGTTAATTGTTGCCCGTAAGTTTGGAAAAGTAAGTGTGCAGTTGATTCCTTCTTTTGTACACCGTAACCGCATCATTCCCGGCGATGATAAATCCATCTTTGCATTAGGTGGAGCAGCCCGTATTCCTCTCACCAGGAGTATTGCCTTTATTGTAGATTATTTCCATGTATTCCATTCGCAGGCTGCAAAAGATTTTTATAAAAACCCTAATTCAGCCGTGCATCCATCTATTAAATTTTATGATCCTTTGGGAGTGGGATTTGAAATCACTACTGCGGGACATGTGTTTCACCTGAACTTCACCAATGCTACTGAAATTCTCGAAAACCGGTTTATCCCGAGGACAGTGACATCATGGGGCAAAGGACAATTTCGCTGGGGCTTTACTATATCCAGGACATTTGTTTTGTGGAGAGAGAAACATTAATGAATAGGAATTGATGATGGGGAATTATATTATCCATTCAATCTCTCCAAAATCAAATTTTTCCTCTATCGAATGTTTCGCAATGAGTTTCCCTGTTGGAGTAATTCCGATAAGCGTTGCTTCAAAAACACGATTTTCTTTTCTCAATTTTATATTTTCATTTCTTTTGTAAAGAACAGAGAGATACTCTGAAAAGATTTTACCAAAACCACCGTCAATCAATTGTTTAAATTTTTCATCCAGCAACCTGCATAATTCTTTTGCCAATACGACCGGATCAAAACTTTTCCCGGTTATTTGGTTGAGTGATACCGGGTTTATTAATCCGGGAGAAAAGCTGGTTTGATTAATGTTGATACCTGTGCCGATAATTGCCCACTGCCAGCGATCGATATCAGGATATCCTGTTCGCACCATATTTTCTATAAGGATTCCACCTGCCTTTCTGTCTTGCCAATACAAATCATTTGGCCATTTGATACGGGTGTCATCCCCTGCATAACGGGAAAAAAAATCATGAATAGCGACTGCAACGCAAGCAATTAAATGAAATTGTTCAGTGATTTGAATTGGTTGGGGATTGATCACAATACTCAGGACAATATTTGCATCCTTTTCTGTGATCCAAATTTTGCCCCTTTGTCCCTTGCCCGCCACCTGTTCATGGGCAAAAATTGCCATTCCATGATATGCCAAACCTTCATGTATGAGCTTGCGGGCATAATTATTGGTACTGTCAACTGATTGCAGTTCAAGGAATGGTATTCCTAATGAATTGATTGAAGAAGGTTGTGGCAATTAATTGTTATTTTTGACAAAGTAAATGAGTTTATGGATTGGGTATTCAGCTGTGTCAAATGTTATTCCCTGGACCCTTTCAAAAACTAATGCAATAATCGAAAAACATATTCATATTTGGAACAATTGGCAATATTGAGTAACCGCATCCCGAAAACGAACGGGAGAAAAAGTGCAGCCCGGTTAACAAGAAATTCAAAAATCATCAAAACCATTATCAGCGCTGTTCAGGCAAAAAAGGGAGAAAATATCATTTCCTTAGACCTGCGAAATATACAAGAAGCTGTTGCTGATTTTTTTATTATTTGCGAAGCCAGCAATCAACCACAAATCAGGGCGCTGTCAGAATATGTGGAAAAACAGGTGGAGGAAAAATGCGGGGAAAAACCATACCACCAGGAAGGATACAAGTCCATGAAATGGGTGTTGGTTGATTATGTAAATGTAGTGCTACACATCATGACACCAGAAACAAGAAATTTCTATAAACTGGAAGATATGTGGAGTGATAGCAAAGCAGAAAAGCACAGCGATTAGTTAAATATTAATTTAGTTTGAACTTTTTTTCACAATAATCATTAAATAGCAGGAATTCAGAATAAAAAACATGGCACAGGAACAATATAATAGAAATGAAAAAGGTGGTTTGCCGAAATTTAACCGTCCACAACCGGGAGACAATCAGGGCCAATCTCCAAGAAAGGGGCCTAAATTCAGCATCTACTGGATCTATGCAATCATTTTTGCAGTACTAATTGGTTCATATTGGTTTGGTCCATTCTCATCCAATATGGCTAAAATCAATTCAATTGATTTCAAACAAATGGTTCAGAATGGCGAAGTGGACAAATATGTAATTGTGGATAACAGGAAAGTGGTGAGAGTATATTTGAATAAAACCGGCCTCGCCAACCATAAAAATGAAATAAAAGCCAATGTCACCGGCAAGGTGGATGAGGAAGGCCCTCAAATGTATTTTAAGATCATTTCGGGGGAAGACTTCAGAAAAGAAATGTCGGATTTTTACAAAACAACTCCTACAATAAAAGAAGTTCCCTATGATGTAGACAATGAAAAAGACTGGTTAGGCGGAATATTGCAATTCATATTACCGGTTTTACTATTCATTGGTCTTTGGGTATTGCTGATGCGTAAGATGGGTGGTGGTGCTTCAGGTGGCGGTGGCCCCGGCGGAATTTTTAATATTGGGAAATCAAAAGCCACTTTGTTTGATAAAGGTACCAAAGTGAATATCACTTTTGCCGACGTTGCCGGATTGGATGAAGCCAAAGTGGAAGTAATGGAAATCGTTGACTTTTTAAAAAATCCAAAAAAATATACAAGCCTCGGTGGTAAAATACCAAAAGGTGCATTGCTGATTGGACCTCCCGGAACCGGAAAAACTTTGTTGGCAAAAGCAATGGCAGGAGAAGCCCAGGTTCCATTTTTCAGTTTGAGCGGAAGTGATTTCGTGGAAATGTTTGTGGGTGTAGGTGCCAGTCGTGTCCGGGATCTTTTCAAACAAGCTAGGGAAAAAGCTCCCTGTATAATTTTCATAGATGAAATAGATGCTATCGGACGGGCCAGGGGTAAAAATGTAATGATGAGCAATGATGAAAGAGAAAGCACCTTAAATCAACTGCTCGTGGAGATGGATGGTTTCGGAACCGATTCAGGTATAATTGTATTAGCTGCTACCAACAGGCCGGACGTATTAGACACTGCATTGTTACGTCCGGGACGATTCGACAGGCAGATCACTATTGATAAACCTGATTTGAAAGGCCGGGAAGCTATTTTTAAAGTGCATTTGAAACCAATTAAAGTTTCCAAGACACTCGATATACATAAACTGGCAGAACAAACTCCCGGTTTTGCCGGTGCAGATATTGCCAACGTATGTAATGAAGCCGCATTGATTGCTGCACGTAAAGGAAAAGATGCGGTGGAAATGGAAGACTTCCAGGATGCAGTAGATCGGGTGATTGGTGGATTGGAGAAAAAGAATAAGATCATTTCTCCCGAAGAAAAAAAGATCATTGCTTATCATGAAGCCGGTCATGCAATCTGTGGCTGGTTCCTGGAACATGCATACCCGTTATTGAAAGTTACGATTGTACCGAGAGGCACTGCAGCATTGGGATATGCCCAATACACCCCGAAAGAACAATACCTTTATAATATTGATCAATTGGAGGATCAGATATGCATGACTTTGGGAGGAAGAGCCAGCGAAGAAATATTCTTTCATAAAATTTCTACCGGTGCACAAAACGATTTACAACAGATCACCAAGATCGCTTATGCGATGGTGACAGTGTATGGCATGAATGATAAAATAGGAAATATCAGCTTTTACGATCCGCAACAAGGATCCGATTACAACTTCACAAAACCTTACAGCGATGAAACGGCCAAAGTGATTGATGAAGAAGTAAGAAAATTGATAGATGGTGCATATGAAAGAACCAAAAAATTATTAACTGATAAAAAAGAGCAGGTGGAAAAACTGGCGGAAGCATTATTGCTTAGAGAAGTTTTATTTCAAAGTGATGTGGAAGCGCTGATTGGTAAGCGGCCTTTTGAAGAAAGAAAAGTTTTGGAGGTCAGCGAAACCAATGTACATGAAACGAAGACTGAAAATGCTCCTGCCGCTGAAGCAAAGAAGGAAGAAAAGAGAGAAACGGATGAACAAACAGGAAGCTTCGGACTGGCGCCTTCTGTTTAATTTTGTGTCATGGCTATTTCAACATCCAAAGAAAATATTTTAAAAAGAATCCGAAAGGCGTTGACTCATTCAACGCCTCTTCCATTCCCGCAAAGCGATGCAAAACAAAATTTTTTTCAGCCGGCTAAGCAGGACCTGGAACTGGAGTTTGCCAATCAATTTACCAAACTGCAGGGTAAGTTTATTTATTGTTTGAATCATTCGGAATTGGCAGCACGATTGCATGAGCTGATCCTTCATCGCCAATGGAATAAAATTTATTGCCGGGAAGAAAAACTAAAAACGGTTCTTGGGCTGAATGGATTTAATCATTTTTCAGACGTTCAGCTTAAGGATTGTGATGCCAGTATTACCGGCTGCGAATCTTTAGTGGCAAGAACAGGAAGTATTGTTATGAGTGCTGCCCAACCCAGCGGCCGCACGGTCAGTGTATATGCGCCCGTTCATATTTGTATTGCATATGTCAATCAGTTGGTGTATGATATTAAAGATGCACTAAAATTGATCAAAGATAAGTATGGCAATCAACTGCCTTCATTGATAACATTTGCCACAGGACCCAGTCGAACAGCAGACATTGAAAAAACACTGGTGGTAGGTGTGCATGGCCCAAAAGAAGTTTATTTAATGCTGGTAGAAGCGTAATTCATTTTGCCTTAGTATTTTTATAGTATGTCAGATCCGGGTATTTATCAACTTTTTGTATATGGAACATTACGCAGCGGTTTTAAAAGTGCTGCGTATGAATATATCAGCCGGTATTTTACTTTAAAAAGTGAAGCCAAAGTAAGAGGTAAATTATTTGATATGGGCAGTTACCCGGCCGGTGTACCATCGAAGGATAATACTTTCATCACCGGGGAATTGTTTGTTGCAAAAGGGCACGACGAATTTCATTGGGCTATCAGCCAGCTGGATGATTATGAAGGCGTCAACGTAGAACCGGATGAAATGCAACTCTATCGCCGGGAGCTTACTGAAGTTTATTTGAATAATTCCATTACACATGCCTGGATTTACTGGTATAATGGTGATATAAGCGGCCGGCCACTGGTTGCCTCCGGCGATTTGATCAGTTATCTTCAACATAAGAGATAATAAAGAGTGCTAGCGTCTCCCGATAAAAAAATTTATTTTATTTCCGATTTTCATCTCGGGGCGCCAGATCATGTCGGCAGCCTTGAAAGAGAAAAGCTCATCGTTCGATTCCTCGATGAAATAAAAAATAATACTGCAGAAATTTTTCTGGTAGGTGATATGTTTGATTTCTGGTATGAATACCGGAAAGTTGTTCCTAAAGGATATACCCGTTTGCTGGGAAAATTGGCTGAACTGACAGATTCAGGAATTCCAATTCATTTTTTTGTAGGAAATCATGATATGTGGATGAGAGATTATTTACAGACAGAATTGAATATCCCCGTATATTTTGAGCCGCAACAACTGGAACGAAACGAAAAAAGATTTTACATTGGGCATGGTGATGGATTAGGACCCGGCGATCACGGGTATAAAAGGTTAAAAAAAATATTCCGAAATCCTGTTTGCAAATGGCTCTTTGGGGTATTACCGCCATTTTTTGGAATAGGGATTGCTCATTATATGAGCAGGCGAAGCCGGGCACATACGGGATCTGCTGAAGATACGTTTCTTGGTGAAGAAAAAGAATGGCTGATTCAGTTTTGTAATGACACATTGAAGAAAGAATATTTTGACTTTTTTGTATTCGGACACCGGCATCTTGCGATTGATTTTAAACTGGAAGAAAACAGCCGTTATATCAATCTTGGCGATTGGATCCGTTATTTCACTTATGCAGTTTTTGACGGGGAAAAGATGGAGCTGAAATCATATACCGGTAATGAGGAAAAGATCATACGGAAAACATGAAACAATTTTTTTTTATAATTACGGTCATTTTATTTTCGGGCTTTGGCTTTGCACAAGCTCAGAACGATTCTTTATTTCATCTCATCAAAATTATTAATGGCGATGTAGTTGCCTTCACGGTTGACAATCTGGATAATATTTATATTCTAAATAGCCGCAACCAGGTTAAGAAACTGAATGAGCAGGGAGATTCCGTAGCCGTGTTCAACGATGTAAAAAAATTCGGACAGGCTACTTTGATTGATGTTTCCAATCCCCTGAAGATTTTACTTTTTTATAAAGATTTTTCCACGATTGTAATTCTTGACCGGTTTCTTGCCATCAGGAATATTATTGACCTGCGGCAACAAAATATTCTACAGGTTAAAGCCATCGGTCAGTCCTATGACAATAAGATATGGCTGTACGATGAAGTGGAAAATAAGCTAAAGAAAATTGATGATGATGGAACAGTATTATTAGAAACACCGGATTTTCGCTTATTGTTTGGCGAAGCGCCCAATCCGCAAAAGATATTTGACCAGGATAAATATGTATATCTCTATGATTCTTCGCAGGCCGTTTTTGTTTTTGATTATTTTGGAACGTTGAAAAATAAAATCCTGATCACCGGATGGAAGGATTTTAAAGTAGCCGGTAAATATATTTTTGGATCAAAAGCAGATACCTTATACCGTTATGAGATCAGTAGCTTTCGGCTGGATGAATGGAAAATGCCGGAAGAATTGCGGGGCGTACGGTCTTTTAATTTTACTACGGATCGTTTATTTTCCTTAAAAGGAGATGAATTGAAAATTTATACTTTTCGGTAGCTGCATATTTGATATTTTTAGGGCTCAAATTTTTTCATTTACATGAATGATTTTTTGCAACAGGTCTGGTTGGATAACCCTGTTAAAAACTACCTGATCGTTTTAGGTATTATTCTTTTTGTTTTATTCCTGAAACGGGTTATCTCCAGGTATCTCGCCGGTTTGTTATCCCGGTTGATTAATAAAGTATGGAAAAATGTAGATCGTAAATCTTTCATAGGCCTGGTCGTGCAGCCCCTGGGTTTTTTCTTACTCATCCTGGTTTCACTGGCTTCATTGCACCGGCTGAAATTTCCGCACCAATTAAATATAGAGGTGTATGAGTTCACGGTGCATGAAGTATTTTTAAGCCTCGGCAGCCTGGTGCTCATCATATCCTTTATCTGGCTTTTGTTGAGGGTTATAGATTTTATTGCAGTTATTTTGGAAAAAAGAGCCAATCAGACAAAAGACCAATCCGATAATCAACTGATTGTTTTTTTTAAAGATTTCCTTAAAGTCATTATTGTTATAATCGGCATCCTCATGGTGATGAGCTTTTCATTTGGTATGGATGTCCGGAATTTTTTAGCAGGATTGAGTCTGGTTGGTGCCGCCATTGCATTAGCCTTAAGAGAAAGCCTGGAAAATCTAATCGCTTCATTTATTATTTTCTTTGATAAACCTTTTGGTACCGGAGATGTGGTAAAAGTGCTGAATATTACCGGCACCATTGAAAAAATAGGATTGAGAAGCACCCGTATCCGTACGGATCAGAAAACCTATGTCACCGTTCCGAATAAGCAAATGGTGGACACAGTTCTGGACAATTTATCATTACGTACCCAACGCAAAGGAGAATTGCGTATTGAAGCAGAGCTTTCTACTTCTTCTGAAAAACTTCAGGAGTTGCTCAAAGGCATCAAGGCTATTTTAAAAAATGAAAAAACAGAAAGCTATACTGTGCTGCTTGATTCTATTACGATGAAATCATTTATGGTCAATGGCGATTATTTTACGGCGCCGGTTACGCAGGATGAATTTAATTCCATTAAAGAAGAAATAAATCTTTCCGTTTTGAAATTGATGGAATCTTTAGGAATAAAGATAGCGGGCGCCAGCTCTAACGTTTATGTTATCGGGCAGCAGTAGCCTTGTGAATTATTTCACCCAGTTCCTTATCAAACAGTCCGTAAGTTCCATACTCCACTACACGGCCCAGTTCTTTACCTTTCTTATAAGCGATAATAGTGGGAACGTCCACAATATTCAGCGCTTCGCAAAGATGGCTGAATGTTTTTTTATTCCGGTCCACACCGATCAGCGTTACCCGATGCTGCGGAAATCCCGCTGCATCCAGTAACGCATAAAATTTTGGAATGATAAAATGAGAGTCATCGCACCAGGTGCCTATGAATACCAGCAATTCGACAGAGTCTTTGTTTTTCTTCAATTCTTCCACGGCAGAATTGTTTGGTGTATAATTTTCCAGGTTTTCAGCATACCATTTAAATGAAGTATCATTCAGCAAAACTTCACGGGAAATAATTCCTTTATATGTTTTTTCATTCGGCCTTTCAGAAAAGACCACGTATTGGTTTTGTGAAAATGCAGAAGCCCAGGCGATAAAGGACAAACCGATGAACAGGATTAATTTTTTCATTCACATTATTAAAATTGAATGCAAAGTTAAACAGGAATGAATATAGAAGAACCGTCACCGCCAAATGTTGCGTTAATATTAAAACAATTAGAGTTCGGTTTTCAGCTGAAGTAGAAAAGATTTCAGGTTTTCCAAAGATTGAATGACGGCAAACTTCTCTTCTGCATTTTTATTTTTCTTCAGGTATTCTTTAGCGCCTTCAATGGTGAATTTCCGGCGGCGCAGCAGGTCGTGTATCAGTACAAGATTCTTAACATCTACGGGGCGAAAGAAGCGATCGCCTTTGCGATTTTTTTTAGGTTTCAGAATATCAAATTCTGTTTCCCAATACCGGATGAGTGATTGGTTTACCCGGAACATAGCAGCCACTTCGCCAATAGCATAATATTGTTTTTTGAAGAGAACTTCATCATCGGGAACCAGTATATGATCGGTGATCTCATTCATGCTTTTCAGAGAGCGGCGGCCTCTTGTAGAAACAGGTTTTGTTTCCTTTACAGGCGCAGGACTATTTGTTTTCTGAATTTTTTCTTTTTTCACTGCACTGCTTTTTTCTTCTGACGCCTTCGTCGGTAATTCAACAACAGTTTCTTTTTCAGGATGCGTAAAATCAAGAGTGATCTGGGTTAAAGTTCTTTCCATAATTTCCCTGTAAAGATAGCGATGTCTTAAGGTGAGCAAGAGAAAAATGGAGCAATGTGGAAAAGTTATTAATCCAGACTCTGGTTGGAAGCAGCCACTTTTTTCAACAACCGGTCAAATTGTTCCGGCGTCAGGTCATTATAGAAAAAATAAACCGGGTCCAGATGTTGCCCGTTCTTATGCACTTCATAATGACAATGCGGCCCGGTTGATTTCCCCGTGCTTCCTACATAGCCAATCACCTGCCCTCTTTTTACCGGCTGGCCTACTTTTACTTTTACCCGCAGCATGTGTCCATACAAAGTTTCATATCCATATCCATGATTGATCACAACATGATTACCAAAACCATTTTGCGTATTGCCTGCTGTAGTCACCACTCCGTCTGCAGTAGCATAAATGGGAGTACCTGCAGGGGCTGTAAAATCGAGGCCTTCATGCATCTTTACCGTTTTATAAATCGGATCAATGCGATAACCAAAACCCGATGCAATACGGCTGAGATCTTTATTGCTTACCGGCTGAATGGCCGGCGTATGTGCCAATAATTGTTCTTTATTTTTTACCAGGTTATCAATCTCATTATAAGATTTTTTTTCTGCCATCATCCGGCTGCTAAGATTATTGATAGTATATACGATGGAGGAAACAAGCGTATTATCATCCATCCCTTCTACTGATGCAGTTTCTAATTGTTTTTCAAGTTCCTTTGCACGAATACTGTCCGGAATCGGGTTGGCTTCAAAGATGGTACGATATACATTGTTATCTCTTTTCTCCAGTTCCTTCATCTGATCCTGCATAGATTTTAACTTATCGCTCAATTCTTCATATTTATCGCCCAATCGCTCATTTTCGATGCGCAATAATTTTTCATGAGGCGAGCCAATAAAACGAAATGCCACAAATGAAATAAGTGCGGCCGTTACAAATGCCGCAGCAATAAATCCAAAGACACGCAGTAATTTTACCCGCAATGGAGTTTCCAGCTTTTCGTAGCGGAGTGTATTGGTGTTATAATAATACTTAATCTTCTTCATGAAATGTAAGACGTTAAGCGTTTACAGCATCTTAAATCACGCCTGAATCTGTTACTTTTGCATACCCGTAAATTGCCTGCGGGTAACAAATATAAACTGAACAACAGCAAAAATCAACCCATATTTATAAAATAGGAATAGCAAATAAATATAATTATGTTACCAGCATTTTTATTATTATCGGACTCTGTTGCTGCTTGTCCCTATAATACGGTAGCATTCCGTTCTTCATTGAGCCTGTTATTCATCACTCATCATTCATTATTTACTATATGACCAGCGCAGAAATACGAAAAAGTTTTTTGGATTTTTTCCATTCAAAAGGACATGAGATCGTTCCTTCAGCACCCATAGTAGTGAAGAATGATCCAACACTTATGTTCACCAATGCGGGGATGAATCAATTCAAAGATTATTTTCTTGGTAATAAAAAACCACCGTATCAAAGAGTGGCCGATACACAAAAGTGTTTACGTGTCAGTGGCAAGCATAACGATTTGGAAGAGGTTGGAGTGGATACTTATCATCATACCATGTTTGAAATGCTGGGCAACTGGAGTTTTGGTGATCCTGCACGGCCTGCCGGTGGGTATTTTAAAAAAGAAGCCATTGCCTGGAGTTGGGAATTGTTGACAGAAGTTTATAAGATTGATAAAAGCAGGTTGTATGTTACCGTTTTTAAAGGTGATGCAAAAGAAGGATTACCTAAAGATGAAGAAGCATATAATGAATGGAAAAAATGGTTACCTCAAGACCGGATATTGATGGGGACCAAAAAAGATAATTTTTGGGAAATGGGTGACACTGGTCCCTGTGGACCCTGCACGGAGATACATTATGATTCACGGCCTGTTGCAAACAATGACGGACATGCTTTGGTTAACAATGATGAAACCGGGAAAGTAGTGGAGATTTGGAATAATGTATTCATCCAGTTTAATCGTTTAAAAGATGGTTCACTGGAGCCACTGCCTGCCAAACATGTAGATACCGGAATGGGGTTGGAACGATTAGTGAGAGTATTGCAAAATAAAAAGTCCAATTACGATACGGATATTTTCAGTGATATTATAGATTTTGTTGCTCATCAGATTTCACCTGCTACTAAATACGGACAATATGAAGATTGCGATATTGCTCTTCGGGTTATAGCGGATCATATAAGAGCGATCACATTTGTAATAGCCGACGGACAATTGCCGTCAAACACAGGTGCTGGATATGTAATTCGAAGAATTTTGCGGAGAGCAGTTAGATATGGTTATGATAAACTAAGGTTTCATAAACCATTTATGCACACTATAGTACCATTATTGGCAAATCAATTTGAGGAAGTATTTCCAGAGGTTAATTCTCAAAAAGATTTTATTCAAAAAGTAATTCTTGAAGAAGAAAATTCATTCTTTAAAACTTTGGCTGCGGGCAAAAATTTATTTTGGCAATACACAGAAGGGCATTTGTTTAAAGAAAATAAACAGGCGGAACTTTATCCTTTATATAAACAAAAGGTCATTGTTGGAAAGTTTGCTTTTGAATTGTATGACACTTATGGATTCCCCCTTGATTTAACCGAATTAATGTCAAAAGAAAAAGGATTTACTGTTGATATAGAAGGATTCAATGCAGAAATGCAAAAACAAAAATCCCGCAGCCGGGCTGCCACTTCTATTGATGCCGGCGATTGGATGGTACTCGATGATTTTGCTTTGAACGAATTTGTGGGCTATGAAATGTTGGAAATCGAAACAAGAATAATAAAATACAGGAAAATTAAGGCCAAAGGAAAAGAATCATTTCAACTGGTTTTGGAGGCCACACCTTTTTATGCAGAAAGTGGCGGGCAAGTAGGCGATACGGGTGAATTAATAATTAATAATGAAGCAGTAAAAGTTACAGATACAAAAAAAGAAAATAATCTTATAGTTCATTATACTGAAACATTACCCGAAGATGTATCAGTAGCTGTGATTGCAAAAGTAGATGCATCAAGAAGAAAAAACATCATGCTGCATCATTCCGCCACACACTTGTTACACGCTGCATTAAGAAAAGTATTGGGAACTCATGTGGCTCAAAAAGGATCGCTGGTGAATGATGAACATTTGCGGTTTGATTTTTCTCATTTTGCAAAAATGAGGGATGAAGAAATTGCAAAAGTGGAAGCATTAGTCAATGAAAGGATTCGTGAAAATATTCCGGTGGTGATCCGGGAAATGCCGAAAGAAGAAGCCATGAAGATGGGTGCGATGGCATTGTTCGGAGAAAAATATGGTGATGTAGTTCGTGTAGTGATCATGGATCCCACCTATTCTATTGAATTATGCGGGGGCATCCATGTTGGTGCTACCGGCGAATTAGGATTGTTTAAAATCATTCATGAAACAGCTGTTGCAGCGGGAGTAAGAAGAGTGGAAGCTGTGAGCGGCAAAAAGGCCGAAGATTATGTAAATGCACAATTCTCTTTAATTCGGGGCATTCAGGATTCATTAAAAAATCCGAAAGATATTGTGAAGTCAATTGAAAAACTTTCAGAAGAAAATTTAATATTAAAAAAACATATTGAAAACCTGGAAGCACGCCAGCTTGTTTCAATCCGTAATGAACTGATCCAAAAAGGCGAGTTGATCAACCAAATTAATTTTATCGGGGATATTGTTGAGGTTTCATCAGCAGACGGCTTGAAAAAACTGTGTTTCGATTTAAAAAATCATATCAAAGATGCAGTGGTTATTTTATGTGCCAATATTGATGGTAAGCCGCATGTTGCCATAAACATTGCAGATAATGTAGTTGCTGCAAAAAATTTAGATGCTGGTAAAATCATTAAAGAACATATCGCTCCGCTTATTAAAGGTGGTGGAGGAGGGCAAATGAATTTTGCAACTGCTGGTGGTTCTTATGCCGGAAACCTGAAACAGGTTATCGAAAAAGTGAAGGCGCTTTTATAAATTTATTTCTTTATAGCAATTGCAGATTCATGAATGTCATCTTTGAAACCGAACGTCTCCAGTTTCGCACTTTCACTTTAGAAGATGCACCCCTGATTTATGATCTCAATCTCGATCCTGACGTAATTCGCTATACCTGTGATCCGGTAAAGGACATCGGGCATGCACGGGATATTTTGGAGCAGGTCATTTTACCGCAATACGTATTATATAATCATGGCCGCTGGGCTATATACCTGAAACCACAGTCGGAGTTCATAGGATGGTGCGGATTAAAGTACATTCCGCAACGGGATGAAATTGATTTGGGTTATCGTTTTAAAAAGCAATACTGGGGGAAAGGTTATGCAACCGAAGCGGCTTATGCCAGTATCCAATACGGATTTAATAAATTAAATCTGCACCGAATTATCGGAAGAGCAATGCCTGAAAACAAGGCATCTCTTCATGTATTAAAAAAATGCGGAATGAATTTTATTACGGAAGAAGTAATAGATGGACATCCTGTTAAGACCTATGAGATATTTAACCCGTCTATACCCTGAAATTACCAATAAAACTTTCCCGTTATTTAACATTTCCGAAATATTTCGTATTTCAGAAATTGTACTTATATTTGATCTACGAAAAAAAACGTATTTCAATTATAAAATTTAAAATTATGAAACAAGTATTAAAACAATTTTCAATTTTTGCTATCGGGGTAGCCTTGCTGGCACCGGTTTCGTTGCTGGCTCAGGATAACAAGAAAAAGTCAGAGAAAGACAGTAAGGAAAAAAATGAGACTGAGGTGATCACTATTACCCGCAAAGGAGATAAAAATCAAAAAACCACAGTAGAGATCAACGGGAATGATATTACGGTAAATGGAAAGCCTCTTAGCGAGCTAAAAGACGGAGATGTTACTGTACGCCGCAATACGATCAAAAATTATAAGGGTCGTGTTTTTAGCTGGAACGATGGTGATGGGATGGCTTTAATGAGCAGCCCGGTAAATAAAGCCATGCTGGGAGTGACTACAGAAAAAGCAGATGAAGGAGTGAAAATACAAGATGTAACGAAAGGGAGTGCTGCTGAAAAAGCAGGTTTGAAAGAAGATGATATTATCACAAAAATTGATGATCAGAAAATAGAAGACCCGGATGGTTTATCTGAAGCCATTGGCAAATATAAACCCGGTGACAAAGTGAAAGTTACATTTCTCAGGGATAAAAAAGAACAAACTGTCACTACTGAACTCACCGAATGGAAAGGGGTAGCAGGCGTGTATGATCTTGCAAATGGATACAATTATAATTTCAAAATGCCGGATATGAATCTGACGGAAATAATGCCAAAGATACAAGGTGTTCCGAGAGCGGGGGGAGGAAATTGGAATGAGGTATTTGGTGAAATGAATGGTCGTCCAAGATTAGGATTGTCTGTTCAGGATACGGATGATGGAAAAGGAGTGAAAGTCATTGATGTGGATGGCGAAGGCAATGCACAAAAAGCAGGTATCAAAGAGGATGACCTGATCACCGAGATTGATGGTAAAGCGGTGAACAGTGCAGACCAGGTAGCAAAGATTGTTAAAGAAAGCAAAGACAAAAATTCATTGATGTTTAAAATCAATCGTGGCGGGAAAACACAAAACATAGAAGTAAAAATTCCCCGCAAGCTAAAGACAGCAGATCTCTAATCCTCATATATTCGTGTATATGGCAACTCCGGATAGTCCCTGACTGTTCGGGGTTCTTTTTTAAAAAAAACGGCAGCGTTAAAAGATTTACTTTTGCACTTCTGAAAATGAAGCAGGATCAAAAGGGATATGAAACAGTGATTGGCCTGGAAGTACATGCCCAATTACTTACTAATAGTAAATTGTTTTGTGGAGACAGCATTGCGTTTGGAATGGAACCGAATACTGCTGTTAGCCCGATTACATTGGCGCATCCGGGCACTTTGCCCCGTATGAATCGCAAAGCCATTGAACTGGCCATCAGGATGGGGCTGGCCTGTCATTGCGAGATTGTAAAAGAAAATTATTTTGTTCGTAAAAATTATTTTTATCCTGATCTTCCTAAAGGATACCAGGTTTCTCAACACAGCACTCCCATCTGCAAAGGAGGCCTTATAAAAATAAAAACAGAATCCGGAATAAAAACAGTTTTGTTGAATCGCATTCACCTCGAAGAAGATGCCGGTAAAAGCATACATGATATAGACCCTTATAATACCTGCATAGATTATAACCGGGCAGGCACCCCCCTTATAGAAATAGTGACTGAACCCTGCATCAGCAGCAGTGAAGAAGCATTCTTGTTTTTAACAGAATTAAGAAAGTTGGTTCGTTACCTGGATGTTTGCGATGGAAACATGGAGGAAGGTAGCCTGCGTTGTGATGCAAATATTTCAGTGCGGAAAAAGGGAGAAACAAAGCTAGGCACTAAAGTAGAAGTGAAGAACCTCAATTCGATCAGGAATGTGAAAAGGGCTATTGAATTTGAAGAACAACGTTTGATTGATTGCATTGTAAAAGGAGAAACCGTCCTTCAGCAGACAAGAAGTTTCGATGCTGACAAGGGAGTCACTTTTTCAATAAGAGATAAAGAAGAAGCGGATGATTACCGGTATTTTCCCGAGCCGGATTTGACGCCGTTTCATTTAAGCGATACATTTATTGATACGATCAGGAAGAAAATTCCGGCATTGCAGAGGGAAAGAATTGAAAAATACAAATCTCAATTCCAGCTTTCTGAATATGATGCCGAAGTACTGACCGAAGAAAAACCCTTTGCTGATTATTTTGAAGCAATCGCTGAACACACTGTATATTTCAAGCCGGCAGCCAACTGGATGCTGGGCCCGGTAAAGTCATGGCTGAATGAAAATAAAGGAGAAATTAATGCTTTTCCATTACAACCGAAACAGATTGCTGACTTAATCGAATTGACTGAATCCGGGAAGCTGAGTTTTTCAGTTGCCTCTACCCGGATATTTTCATTGCTGATAAAAGAACCGGGGAAAAATCCTTTACAAATTGCTGAAGAGCAAAATTTATTGCAACAATCAGACACTGCTTTTCTTCATCCCATCGTTGACGAAGTATTGAATAAATTTGCCGATAAAGTAACAGAATACAAAAAAGGAAAAAAAGGGTTGCTTGCTTTGTTTGTAGGCGAAGTGATGAAGCGATCGAAAGGACAAGCAGACCCAACAATAACCAACCAATTAATTTTAGAAAAACTTAAATCATAATGATGAAACATTCTTTTTCAACTCGTATGGCTCTTGTATTCGCAGGTGTTCTGATGATTGCTGCGTGTAATAACAAAACATCCAAAAAACAATTTGAAATTTCCGGAACATTGACCAATAGTAATGCCCGAATGATTTATCTTGAAGAAGTGCCGATGGCTACTATGCAACGGATGGTAATTGATTCTGCAGTGATCGGGAAAGACGGAAAATATACCGTGAGAGCTAATGTAAATGAGGAAACAATTTATAATCTCCGGTTAGACCAGAACATGTTCCCGCTTACTTCCGTGATTAATGATGTTCCAAAAATCACTTTGAATGCATCTTTTACAAGCGATAGTAATCACCTGATGGAAAAATATGAAGTCAATGGATCACCTGCCAGTGAACAGCTGAAAGATTTCATATACACGTTTACTGATAAATTAAAAAACATCTTTGAAGATGGGCACCTGGCAGACAGCCTGCAATCAGCTCATGCAACAGACAGTGTTATTCAGCCGCTTCTTCAAAAACAAAAACAAGCTGTTGCTGATATCAAAAATTTTTCCTTGCAAAAAATGAATGAATCAAAAAATCCTTCACTCACTATGTTTGAATTGGGATATTATCAAACTACTGCCAATAATCCTGCATTCAAGATTGAAGCGTTGGGCGATGATGAAGTGAGCAAAATCATTAATGATCTGTATGCAAAATTTCCATCGCACCAGGGTTTGGCGAGCATCAAAAAATCATTAGATGCCCAAATGGCAAGTAGTGCCGGATTGGTTGGCAGAGAAGCTCCTGATTTCACCATGCCTGATGTAAATGGAAGACAAGTTAAGTTAAGTTCTCTCAAGGGAAAATATGTGCTGGTGGATTTTTGGGCAAGCTGGTGCGGGCCTTGTCGTAGAGAAAACCCCAATGTGGTAAAAGCATATAATCAATTCAAGGATAAAAATTTTACTATTCTTGGTGTTTCACTGGACAAACCCGGGGATAAAGACAAATGGCTGGAAGCTATTAAAAATGATAAACTGGCATGGACTCAGGTAAGCGATTTAAAATATTGGGATAGTGAAGTAGTACTGCTGTATAACATTGAAGGCATTCCATTTAATGTACTATTGGACCCGCAGGGAAAAGTGATAGCTGAAAGCTTGCGTGGTGATGCGCTGGAAGCGAAGTTGAGGGAGGTGCTTAAATGATTTGAAACAGAATATTGGCTTAACAAAATTTGAGGCAAATTGAATTAGCTTACACAGAGTTTGATAAACGGATTGCCAGGATTTTAGGTAGTAAGTCAATAAAAAAACATCCCGATTTAAATAGAATCGGGATGTTTTTTTAAAAGAAAGGATATGATCAGTTATCTGTACATAAATGATTTAATGAAAGCTCATTGAATGAAATTGGCCAAATGTAACCTGCATCTGATGGCGATTTTGAAGGTGCAATTCCTTTGGCAGGAATAGTCTGCAATAATCTCATCAGATCAATATTACGAATTCCTTCTCCCAGGAACTCAATTGTTCTTTCCTTTAATATTGCATTTATCAGATCTGTTGGAGTAGCAAAATCTCCAACTGAGAAAGTTGTGGAAGCATCAGATCTGTTGCGAACAGCATTCAATAAAGCTACTGCTTGTGCATCGACTGTGTTAGTTGATCGAACACGGGCTTCAGCTAAATTCAGCAGTACTTCAGCGTAACGAATTACCGGCACATAATCCGTGTAAGGGCTTGGAGCAGCATATTTCACTAACCAGTTTTTAGTACCCCCTGGTTTGATAAATAACCGGCGTTTGTCACTTGCTGTCCAGCCCGCATCCGAAATTATGCCATTAGGATTCAATGAAAATTCACCATTACCAACACCGCCTTGTGATGCGGGGGGCGAAAAGTAATAAGCCAATTGGTTTTGTGCTCCCGGATAATCACCTACGGTAGTTGTCATCGGCATGGATAAAATTGATTCAGTTGTGGTGTATGGGGAAATAAACACTTTTGTAATATCTGCCTGTAAAGCAAAAGGAACACCGGTTGGAGCTGTGAAAGGTGCAGTTGCACTGACAATTTTGTTGGCTTCAGTAATAACAGAACTGTAGTTCTGCATAGTTAAATACACCCTGGTTTTTAATGCAATAGCCGTGTTGCGATGTGCACGGGTAGTCCTGTTATATGCCTGTGTGCCTCCTGAAGGATAGTCCATCGGTAAACCTGCTTCGGCATCATTAAGATCTTTCAGAATCTGTGTGTAAACATCCGAAACAGAACTTCTAACCAGGTCTGAAAAGCCAGCACCTTTTATTGCTGTCAGCCTTAAAGGGACACCAGGCTTACTTCCATTACCATCTGCAAATGGTCTTGCATAATATTCCAATAAATTATAATAGCATATTGCTCTTATCAGTTTCGCTTCTGCTATATAATTATTGGCTGCTGCACCTGCAACAGCAGACCCTCCGGATGCCATACCCTCTAAGAAGACATTACAACTATTGATAGTATAATAAGCCTGGCCCCAAAGTCCAGTAATTGCTGTAGCACTGTTTGTTGGATTTCCAAACCAAACGTCAGACCCAGTTACAAGATTTTGTGTTTCATTGATAAACTGATCTCCTTTTATATCTCCATAGATTACTCCTCTTCCCCCGTAAAATGCACCACTTTTTAATGCACCATATAATGCGAGAACCTGTGATTGGATCCTGGAAAGAGTACTAAAAGCTGAGACATCTGCAACTGAGGTTTGCGGGATAGGATATAATTGATCCTTGTGGCAGGAAGAAACAAATATTGTTCCCGTTCCTGCAATTAATAAATATTTTAAAATCTTTTTCATTATTCTCTTTTTTTTATTCAAAAAATTAGAAACTGATATTGATACCGGCAATAACTGTTCTTGCATTACCAGCAGTGTTTCTGTCAACACCTTGCCCGGAAGTAGAGTTTCCATTCGAAGAAACTTCAGGATCGGGACCGGGATATTTTGTCATGATCAGCAGATTTTGCCCGCTGAGGTAGATCCTAAGATTACTGAGTTTTGCTTTAGAAACAATTGATTTGGGCAAAGTATAACTCAAAGTAAGTGACTTCAGTTTTACAAAGTCACCTTTGAATACATTAATATCAAGAGGTATTGCCGAACCGTTAGATACGTTATCGTTATATACAGGCCTTGCATATTTTTTATTGATGTCTCCTTTAGCAGACCAAGCATCTGTTAATACATCGGTCGCATTATTCCACCAGCGTTGATCATGTAGACCTGCATTGGTGCCGTAATAAATATAGTACCCTAACTGGTAAGTAAACTGGAAGTCGAGTTGAAATTGTTTGTAGGTTACTGTATTATTCCAACCACCTATCTGTTTTGGAATAGCATTGGCATACATGACAGCATCATTTGCAGCATTAATAGCAGTACCACTTTTAGGACTTACATATTGTGTTTTTCCATCTGGTGTTGTAGAATATTGATAAGTACCTGCAGAAGCTCTCGATAAATAGCCAAAATAAACAGGTGTACCTGCAGAATTGATAAAGATCCTTTTTCCTGTAGTAGGATCAACACCTCCTGTACGGACAACCCACAAATAACCTAAAGAGTACCCTACCATTGTTTGGTTAACTGTTTCCAGGCCTGCAGTTCCTGTTTGAATTACAGATAAACCAGGAGCCAGTGCAGTTACTTCGTTTTTGTTGCTACTAAAAGTAAAACTGGTATTCCAGGAAAAGTCCTTTTTATTAAGAACCATAGCATCTAAAGATATTTCTACTCCTTTGTTATACATTGATCCAACATTTTGAGGTGGATTGCTTGGTAAGCCTGTAGAAGGAGCTTGTGGCACATAAAGAATCAGGCCATCAATATTGTTTTTATAATAAGAAAACGTTCCTGTAAGCCTTTCTTTGAATAAACCAAACGAAAAACCGATATCAGTTTTCTTACTTGTTTCCCATTTAAGATTGGGATTTCCTACTGAAGAGAAAGTCAGGGTTGATGCGCCTCCATACAAACCAGAACCAAATGTTGAGTATGGAGTGTAATCACCAATTCCTGCAATATTTCCAACCTTTCCGTAGCTTCCTCTAAGCCTGAAGCTGCTGAAAACCTTATTCAAACCGGCTTCAGACCAAAAATTTTCTTTGTTTATATCCCATCCTGCGCTGGCTCCCCAGAATACTCCTTTTTTCTGGCCAAGTGCAGAATATTCATCCTGGCGAATATTGCCCTGCACATAATATTTCCTGTTGAAATTATATTCAAGCCGTCCAAAAGTGGATAGCATATAGTTTTCACCATAACCCATCCCTGCAGGGTTATTATTGACCCATCCTGCCTGAATTACATCGTAAGCAAGGTCGGATAAGCCCTGACGGTTAATACCGGCGCTAAGTGTTGTACGTCTCCTTTGCTCGTTTCCAATCAATACGGTTACGTTATGTTTTGTAGCAAACGTATAATCAAATTGTGCAGTATTATCCCAAAGCATTGTTTTATACCTGGTAGACCATGCAGAAGAATACCCGTTGTAACTATAACCATCGCCGGTGAATGGGTTCCAGAACAAATCATTGTCCACAAATAAATAATCTATGCTATACAGACTTTTTAAAGTGACCCATTTTACCGGTTTTAATTGAATGTAAGCACTGGATTGAATATGGTTCATTTCGCTATTTGAACGATTCATATCCAGTCCGGGAACAGGATTAAAATAAGATAAACTTGCAATGCCTTTGATATTCGAGCTTCCTATGGCAGATCCATTGATATTATAGCTGCCGTCGTTATTATAAGGGGAAATGATCGGGGGCAAAACAATTGCTAAACGACCTAAACCGGCTGTATTAAATGCTTCTCCACTTAAGGAACCGGATGAAGTTGCTGATAAATTTTTTTCATTTGAATAAGCTGCTTTGATTCCAACGCTCAGGTAAGCGTTTACTTTTGTATCACCATTAAACAACACATTTAATCGCTGAAAATTGTTTTGTTTAATGATACCTTGCTGTGAAGTATACCCTGAAGAAAAATAATATGTGGAGGCATCATTTCCACCCGATATGTTTACTGAATGACTATGAGAAAATCCTTGCCTGTATACATAGTTACTCCATTTTGTATCTATAGGGTTTCCATCAGGGCCATTAATACTGTTATAGCTTACAGTAGTTGATGCCAGCCCCAGGGCAGTTGCATCTGCATTATAATTTGCAATTGCTGATGTTTTAAATGAAAGATACTGTGAAGCATTAAGAACTTTAGGTAAGCGGGTTACTTGGTTGAACCCAACCCAACCATCATAATTGACCTTCGCTTTTCCCGGTCTTCCTTTTTTGGTGGTAATAAATACAACTCCATTAGCAGCACTACTACCATAGATTGCGGTTGCTGCAGCATCTTTAGCAATATCAATGCTTTCAATGTCATTTACATTTATACTAGCCAATGCGTTACCACCGGCATTTGTTCCACTGTAGTCACCAGCGTAAGTTGGAACTCCATCTATAACTATCAGGGGATAAGAGCTTTGGGAAATTGAGTTAGTACCCCGGATTCTGAAAATAGGGGGGCTATTCAAAACCCCGTTAGGCATTGTAATCTGCACACCCGGTGCTCGTCCTGCCAATGCCTGATCAAAACTTTGTACCGGCTTTTCTGACAGTTCACTTCCTTTGATAGATGCAATGTTACCGGTAACTTCTTTTTTTCTTTGAGTACCATAACCTACGACCACCACTTCAGACAAGGTTTTGTCTTCAGGATGTAATGTAGCATTCAATACTGTTTCATTTCCAATCTGCATTTCTACAGTGATCATATTCACTGAAGAAAAAATTAACGCTTTTGCATTAGAAGGAACAACGATGGAATAAGTACCATCGGATTTGGTGGCGATACCAGAGTTTGTACCCTTGATTAGTACCGATGCGTTGACAAGGGGGTTCCCCTTGTCATCTGTTACCTTGCCTGTGATAGTCTTTTGTGCCCACAGCGAACCTGTAAAAAACACAATCCCCATCAGGAGAAAGAACAATTTTCTCATGTGCATTAGTTTTTAAGTGATAAAAAAATATAAATCATTTCATAGCATACGGAATAACAAAAAGATATTACAAGCAATAATATCAAAAAAACAGATTAAATGAATTTTTGACGATTATTTTAATGCCTGTCATATAGTTTTGTCGGGATCAAAGCCAATAGTTATCATAGAACCGAACGTTAAATATATAACTTCATTTT
This sequence comes from Bacteroidota bacterium, assembly GCA_018266555.1. Classification (GTDB taxonomy): domain Bacteria; phylum Bacteroidota; class Bacteroidia; order Chitinophagales; family Chitinophagaceae; genus UTBCD1. The sequence goes on from JAFEAF010000018.1 coordinate 74,361, forward strand.
AAAAAAGACAATGATTTAAAGTGATTTGCTGCTTTTAAGCGACCCGTCTTTTATTTTTAAAACTTCCGATACTTATCAGCAATGCAGGAAGCAATATCAGGTTGGTTAATGTAGCCGTGATCAGTGTTAAAGACGTAAGCCAGCCCAAAGCCTGAGTGCCGCCAAATCCGCTGAAACAAAAAATGATAAACCCTGCTATCAGGACAAACGAAGTATAAATAATACTAATGCCTGTGCTGTGTATGGTAGCAATCACCGTTTGTTTCATATTATAATTGTGTTGCGGTAATTCCTGCTTGTAGTTTACCAAAAACCGGATCGTCACATCAATGGCAATGCCTAATGCTACACTAAAGACTAAAACAGTGGAAGGTTTTAACCGGACTCCCACCCAACCCATCACCCCGGCTGTAATTACCAATGGAATAATATTGGGGATAAGAGAACAAACCAGAATTCGAACAGAACGAAACAGGTATAACATGCAAAGTGCAATAAACAGAAATGCCCAGAAAATACTTTCTTTTAAACCGTTGATGATGTAAATACTTCCGGTAAGAAAAGTAACGCTGGTGCCGGTCAGCGTCACTTCGTATTTTGATGTATCTGTACCGAATAATTGATTAGCTTTTGTTTGTATGGTATCGAGGATAAAAGGTAAACGCCTGGTACCGACATCAGCCATATTTACACTGATTCTTGCTTCTTGTTTACTGCTGTCCATAAAACTGGTAACCAGTTTTGCCAGTGAATTTTTTGTTTCTGAAGAATCTCCATGAAAATTCAGGTATTGCTGCATGGCAGGCAGATCAAACGCAGTGGGCATGGAATAATGGGCGCTGTCTCCATCAAAGAAAGCTTGTTTTGCAAATTTTAATCCTTCAATAATACTTAATGGTCTCGCTATTCCCGGAATAGAAGCAATAAAGTCCGACAGCGAATCAATTTTATTCAGGTTGTTCAGGTTGCGGGATATGCCATATTTTTTCTTCGTATCCACCACAATTTCCAAAGGCATCACTCCTTTAAAGTTTTTTTCAAAAAATTTCAGATCGGTATAAAGTTTATCTGATTTTGGAATATCATCCAGAATAAATCCTTCTGTCTTTAACCGAAACATTCCGGCAACACCAGCCGCAACCATGCAGGTAGTGATGATATAAATAAGTTTGCGATGGTTCAGCGACCATCTTTCCAGCCTGCCTAACCAGCGGTTCAAACCCGGGTTGTCCAGGTATTTTGTATGCCGAGTCTTTGGTTTCGGTAAAAAACTAAGCACAGAAGGAATTAAAATCAGTGAAATAAAAAATAAAGCTATGATGTTGATTCCAGCAACCACACCAAATTCTTTCAGCACCTGGCTTCTGGTCAATGCAAATACAGCGAAACCAATAGCTGCGGAAAGATTGCAGAAGAGCGTGACGACTCCCATCCGTTCCACCATTTTTATCAATGCTTTCTTTTTATCGCCGGTATCGTTATATGCCGTGTGATATTTATTCAGAAAATAAATACAATTCGGAATCCCGATCACAACCACCAGAGGAGGAATGAGCGCTGTAAGTAATGTAATTTTATAACCCAACAATTCCATAGTGCCCAGGCTCCAAAGCACTCCGAAGATCATTACAGATAAAGAAAGCAGCATGGAGCCAATGGATCGGAAAAATAAAAGCAGAATCACTGCTGATAAGATTACGGACGCCATAAGGAACAAACGCATTTCATCTGCTATTCGTGTAGAAAGCTCTGTACGGATAAAGGGCAGGCCGCTCAGATGCACGTCAATATTATTGGATGTGCCAAAGGCATTGGCAAAACGGACAATACCGCCGACAACTCCATTTCGTTTATCCGAGTTTAAAACATTTTTATTGATATGAACTCCCATCATCCAAACATTAGAGTCAGGATTGTACAACAGGCCCCTGTAAAATGGAAGGCTCAGGAAGATTTTTTTACAACTGTCAATTTCTGTTTGTGTGAGTGAGCTCTCGGGAAAAACTATTTCAGCATTTAATTTTTCTTCACCGGGAACTTTTACCAGGTTTACTGCGGACGGCACAGAAATGACGTCTTCAACTCCATTTATTTTTTTCAGATTCCGGTATAGTGTGGCATAAGCATTAAACAGATTTTGTTCAAAAAAGTTTTTTGACTGAATGCCTATCACCAACAGGTTGCCATCTTCACCAAATTTCTTTTTAAATTCCTGGTACGCCTTGTATTTGGGATGATCTACCGGAATAGCTTTAGTTAATTCATTGCTCAGCTCCACCTTGCTTCCTTTGTAAGCCAGGAATGCTGTAACGACCGCCAATATGAATAATAATAATATCCTGTATTTAAGTATGATCTGTCCGAGGTTACGCCACATATTTACTCCATTTTTATCTATGCAGAATCGCAAAGAAACGGAAAAAATAAGCAACTGTCCATTTGATTGATTACGATAAATTTGAGCTGTGAAATATTGGTATTTTATATTACTTTTTTCCTTTCTGAAAAATGCTGAAGCACAACTGCAGCCAATCGGCGAATGGAGAGAACATTTGCCTTACAACAGCGCTATTGATGTGACGGCTGATGATCAAACAATTTATTGCGCTACTCCATATAGTTTATTTACTGTGGATACCCGTGATAATTCAATTGAACGAATGAGCCGCATGACCGGCCTCAGCGAAACAGGTATTAGCGCTATACAATATAACGGCATCAATAAAAAGCTTTTCATCGCCTACAGCAACAGCAATATTGATATTATTTACCATAACGATATTTATAACATTCCCGATATAAAAAGGGATAATGTGATTGGAGATAAAACCATTTACAATATTTATACGTTGGGAAATAATTACTATCTGTCAACAGGGCTTGGTGTTATCGTCATTGATGGCGATAAATATGAAGTAAAAGATTCCTGGCTTATTGGCAATAATGGAAACCAGGTAAAAGTAAATGGCATTACCAGTGATGCAACATTTTTTTATGCAGCTACCAATGAAGGGCTGAAGAAGGCGCCGGTTAACGCACCTGATCTTTCCCATTATACCAATTGGCAACTGATGAGCGGAGCCAGTGGTTTATCACTAAGTGCTTGTAAAAATGTAATGAACCTGCAGGGAAAAATTATTGCCGAACAAAATGATTCGCTTTTTTCATGGGATGGAAACAATTGGTCGTTATTGTTTGCCGATGGCGAGCCAATCGTCAGCAGCAATGTATCGGAAAATAAGACTTTACTCTGCCAACGATTCCCAAATGGCAGCAGCAAAGTAACCGTTTTGAATCCCGATGGAACAGTTGCCAGAACTTTAGCGCAGCCCACCGTGATTTCTTTTCCCAGAAAAGCAATTCTTTTTCAAAACGATCCCTGGATTGCAGATCAGTTTGGCGGATTATCACATTTCAGATCTTCTTCGTTTGAACAATACAAGCCCAATTCGCCTGAAGGCACGGCAAGCGGGGAGATGACTGTTTACAATAATGTTTTTTATGCAACCGCCGGCGAAGTGAACGATGCCTGGAATTATCAGTACAACGGAAATGGCATTTATATTTTTAAAGAAGATGAATGGACAAACTTTAACCGGTTTCATTTTCCACAACTTGATTCCATGCTTGATTTTATTGCGATTGCTATTGATCCACGTGATGAAACAGTCTGGGCCGGTTCCTACGGCGGTGGATTATTGCATATTAAAAATGATCAGTCATTCGAAATATTCAAACAAAATTCTCCAATAAGCGCCGCCATTGGTGATCCGACAAGTTATCGCATTGCCGGGCTTGCATTTGACACAGATAAAAATTTATGGATATCAAATTTTGGCGCAGCACAACCATTAGTGGTTAGGAAAAATGACGGAAGCTGGAAAAGTTTTTCAACGCCATTTCTATTAAATCAAAATTCTCTCTCACAGATTATTATTGACGATAATAATTATAAATGGATTGTTTCGCCAACTAATGGCAATGGGTTGATCTGTTATGATCATGGCGCATCTATTGATAATACCAATGACGACCGATGGAAATTATACAACTCAGGAGTGGGTAGCGGAAATTTGCCTTCTAATAATGTACTCTGTATTGCAAAAGATAAAAATGGTTTTATTTGGGTGGGAACGAATAATGGTATTGGCGTCATTCAATGTCCGCAAGATGCATTCAGTGTTTCAGCTTGTGATGCTGTATGGCCTGTGGTGCAGCAGGGAAATTTCGCCGGATATTTATTCCAGGGGCAGGAAGTGCGTAGCATTGCAGTAGATGGCGCTGACAGGAAATGGGTAGCAACTAAGAATGGGGTTTTTTTAATCAGTTCAGATGGAGAACAGGTGATTTACAATTTCACTGAAGACAACAGTCCGCTGCTGAGTAATGATGTAAAAAAAATTGCCATAGACGGGAAAACAGGTGAAGTATATTTTGCTACGTTTAAAGGCATTTGTTCATTCAGAAGTACAGCTACCGAGGGAGGAGAAACTAATTCAAATGTGTTGGTGTTTCCGAATCCTGTTCCGCCGGATTATTCAGGTACTATCGGAATTCGTGGCCTGGTGAATAATGCTATTGTAAAAATTACTGAACTGGATGGAAGGCTTGTCTATCAAACAAGGGCTTTGGGCGGTCAGGCAGTTTGGGATGGCAGAGATTATAAAGGAAGAAAAATTTCCAGCGGCATTTATCTTGTGTTGGTTAGCGATGATGGAAGAACGGAAAAGAAAGCGGCCAAAATAATTTTTATCAGTAAATGATTTCCAAGTGTCGGGGCAGTTGCATAAAACAAAGGGCATCGTATTACGGTCGGTGAAATATGGTGAGACCAGTTTGGTGGTCGCCATATTTACAGAGGTTCTGGGGATACAGTCATATTTAGTTAATGGTGTTCGCACAACAACAAAGAAAGGAAGCGGCAAAGCCAACCTCTTTCAGCCATCAGCCATTTTAGATCTTGTGGTGTATCATAATGAACTGAAAAATCTCAATCGCATTAAAGAATTCAAATGGCATCATATTTATCAGCATATTTTTTCAGATGTACGGAAAAATGCTGTGGTACTATTTATGGTTGAGCTTTTGACCAAATGCCTGAAACAACCTGAAAATAATTCTGAGTTATTTCAATTTGCAGAAGATGCTTTTATTCATCTTGATGAGTCAGGAGAAACGGTTACTGCAAATTTCCCATTGTTTTTTGCCTTGCACCTACCTGTGTTTTTTGGTTTTCGCATTACAGATAATTATTCTACACAAATTCAATATTTAGATTTACAGGAAGGAAGATTTGAATCCGAACAGCCACTGCATCTGCATTTTTTGGAAGGAAAACAGGCTGAAGTTTCTTCGCTTTTATTGAAAGTAATGCAACCGGAAGAACTAGAGACAATTAAATTGAATCATGATTTTCGCCGTAATCTTTTAAATGCTTATGAAAGATACTACGCCTTGCATCTTCATGATTTTGGAACATTAAAGACATTGCCGGTGCTGAGAGAAATATTAAACTAATCTTTTTGAATCGCTGAAATCACTGCTCAACAAAATTACTCCCGGCTTTTTCCCTTTTTCAAAACTTCCAAACTCATTATCCCAGTGCAATGCACTGGCGCCATTAAGAGTAGCCCATTGCAGGATTGTTTCAGGAAAAAGCTTTGGAAAATTTTTCTGAATCGCTTCCATTTCTTTGGCAATGCTTAATTGCCAGTTGCTGCTGTAGCTATCCGTTCCTAAAACGATAGTGCAATTATTTTTCAGCAGCATTTCTATTGGAGGTACTTTATTTTCAATATACAGGTTTGCATTTACGCATACACAATAAACAAGTCTCAATCCATAGGCTCTCGCATATTCGCTTGCCCAGATCACATCTTCTTCCGGCATATATGTGTTGTGAACAAGAAAAATAGTTTGCTTATTGTTGAAATAAGGAAGGTAGGAACGGATACTGCTTTTCCCTGTGACTGGAAACGGAGATGTATTCATTCCAAAAATTTTAAACAATTTCAAGTAGCCACCTCCGCCTGTTTTGTATAGTTCATCTTCCGCAGGGTTTTCCTGGTTGTGAATGGAAATTACCTGGCCTTTTGTAATCTCATTAATTTTTCTAAAAGTTTTAGGGCTGATGGAATACGGCGCATGAGGAACTAATGAGGTACGATTCCTGCTTTGGTTTTTTCCTGCCCGGCCGCCAATTTGGAGATTTTGATTTTCAAAAACCTGCGCCACCTTTTTATAATGCTCAATATTCTCATCCGCTTTTTCATCAGTAAAGCTCAATACCTCAACAAAGTTTTGCCATCGAATATTGCTTTTACTTTTTACATCGGCCGTATCAGCCGTGTTTCCAATATCTCCAACAGCGACAATGCCGTTATCATACATTTCTTTTTCCGCGGCTACAATGGAATTCATCTTAGTTATAGCGGGGTCTTCATAAGCCTCTCCATCGGAGGGGTTTGGGGAGGCTTCCCTTTTGGTCACCACCGAACAAAGAAATTCAATCAACCCTGTATGTGGTGGGATCACATTTCTCAAATGGCTTAATTCCAAATGACAATGACAATTGATCAATCCGGGAGAAAGAATACCATGATACGATTGAATACCATCACCGGCATCATCTATTGGAGCAATATTTTCTATGATACCATTTTCATCAGTGATCAGAACATGCTTGTCATCCCATAAACGATACCCGTCAAAAAGATGGTCAGCTTTAAATTTCAGATAGCTCATTTTGTAAAATTAGAGAGCATGAAGAAATATTAGTTCAGTATTCATGATTATTTACGCTTCATTAGGGTGTTGGGATTCAAATTGCTAATTTTGCCGCCCTGAGTACTTTTATGATAGATAAATTAGAAGCTATAAAGGCAAAGTTCGAACAACTCGGTATAGCACTTACAAATCCGGAGATTGTCAGCAATAATAAAAAATTTGCAGAGGCAAGCAAGGAATACAGAAGCCTGGAAAAAATTGTATTGGCATATAATGAATACAAAAAAATACTGGAGGACCTGGAGTTTTACAAAGAAGCGTTACGTGGAGATGATGAAGAGTTGAGAGAACTTGCAAAATCAGAGACACCTGATCTGGAAATCAGGAAAGAAAAAATTGAATCGCAAATCCGTCAATTGCTGATTCCCAAAGATCCGCAGGATGAAAAAAATGTCATTCTCGAAATCCGTGCCGGAACAGGTGGTGATGAAGCTAGTTTGTTTGCAGGTGACTTGTTACGGATGTACATACGTTTTTGCGAAAGAAAAGGCTGGAAAACTGCAATCCTCAGTGAAAGTGAAGGAACGGTAGGCGGGTATAAAGAAGTGCAACTTGAAGTTGCGGGTGATGATGTGTATGGTATATTAAAATTTGAAAGTGGGGTTCACCGGGTACAGCGGGTTCCTGAAACAGAAGGCTCAGGCCGGGTGCATACTTCTGCTGCTACAGTGGCGGTGATGCCCGAGGCGGAAGAAGTGGATTTTGAATTAAGAGAAAGCGATGTGAAAATGGAAACCGCAAGAAGTGGTGGGGCAGGTGGCCAGAATGTAAACAAAGTAGAAACT